>NZ_JBFAHK010000003.1:18112-699064 GCF_040802095.1 Nonomuraea sp. NPDC050783 | reverse complement strand
GCCACCCGAGCGACGGGCTTGCCGGTCTCCTTCACGATACGCACCGCCCCGGTCCGAAACTCCGGATCAAAGCGCCGCCGCGTGACTGCTGCCACGACCAAACCTCTCCCGGTTCGGTCTCCACGCTACGAGGGGAAGCGCAAAGGCTGAACAGGACGCATGTGACCTCTATGGGGAGGCCCAGGCCCAATGTGTCGATGACAAGGGCCTCAAACCCTGCACACCGAAATCTGACGGCTTCCGTAAGAAGTGCGGGCATACGGAGACCAAGGAATACTGCAACTTCTACATCGACGGGCCGACCGCAACACTCATCAAGAACATTCTTGCGCTGGTTGCAGGCGGGTTCGGTGGCTGTGCGGCGGTCGCTGGCACGATCGCCGTCGTCGCTGCGGTCCCCACCGCCGGGGTAGGCGCCATGATCGCCGGTACCGTCGCGGCGGCTTGCACCCTGTACGGCGCCGGGGCGGCCATCGTCTCGGCGGTCGTGGACTACCTCAACCAAGATGGCAAGGGATTCAAAATCGTGGTGGGCAGGTACTACAGTGGCGTGCCGTTCGGGTACGCGAAGTCCCGGTGAGAGAGGCGTGAGCCACTTATGAGAATGAGGGTGCTCGGGGCGTTACTGGCTCTGTTCTCGAGCCTGCTCATCATGCTGTCCAGCGTCCTGACCGTCATCGGAGACCCCGATACGTTGCTCCTGCGCCTGGTGCTGCTGGCGGTGGCGGTGGCGCTGTTCGCGGCCGGCGCGGTACTGTTCGTCGTCTACTTCCGGAGTCGCCGATGACGTCTCTGGGCCACTTGTCGTGCTCGTGGCCTGAGATGCCCAGCAGATTCCGGCCAGTCGGCTACATAAGGAACCGTAGGAAAATTACTAGGCGCTTTGATCTGGTGCGGCTGTGGTCTGAGCGAGGGATAAGAGATCCGTAAGCAAGACTGATTCGGTGTCGATGGATCCGATGCGCGTGTGGTGCTGGATCTGCAGGGGGCGGATCTCGTCGAGGGCGCGGTAGATCGTGCCGCGGCTGGTATCGATCAGGGCCGAGAAGGCCTTGACGTCGGGGCGTAGTCGTAGGTGGAGCACAGCGGCCAAGACGCGGAGGGACGTGCTGGACGGGGTGTCAATTTCGCACTCGTGCCAGTCGTCGTTGACGGCGGCCATGATCACCGGGTACGTCGTGGCCGGGTCGGTGAGGAACGCCGGTCCGGGCTGTACACCAGCTCCGAGCCGTCCAGGGCGACGGCCGCTCTGCCGACCTTGGCTTCCTCCAGGTCGCCGCTGGGGTCGGTGGCGATCGCGTCCAGCAGTGGCGCCGGCCGGATGTCGAGGAAGGTCTTGCCGTCCTTGCCCCTCAGCGTCGGCTGGCTATCGTCGTCCTCGCCGGACGAGATCCCCTTGGGCAGGTCAACGGGGGTGCGGAAGGTCGCCGGGCCGACTGGGCGTTCCGGATGACGATCTGCTGCCGGAACTCGGTCGGGGTGGCGGTGACGACCAGGTCAACGCCGTTGCCGTAGGCCGCGGGTAGGTTGCGGTGTTGCCCTTGAGGATCGGTTCGGGCAGCTTGCGGGAGGCGCCGACGTGGAAGGTGGTCTTGGCGTCCGTGGTTTGATCGCTGTTGTGTCGCCGCCGGCCGACAGCGTCAGGTGGGTCTGTCCAGTAATCTGCGACAGAGCCGAAAACCGTACAGTCCCGAGCGGTTCGCGGGGCGGGGGAGGTGATCGAAAACACTCTCCCCTGTCAAATCCCCTGTCACGCAAGATCAGGCCCGAAAGCTATGGAAGGCATTCAGCCTGGTAAAAGGATGGTAGGGCGGGTGGGACTTGAACCCACGACCCACGGATTATGAGTCCGATGCTCTGACCGGCTGAGCTACCGCCCCTGGATTCAGTTGTGTGGCTCGGGCGCACGGTTGAGCGGATCTTGCTGAGCCCGCGCATGGCTAAGGCTAGAGCATCGGGTCCGATCGTGGGCGCCTGGGCCGGTGGGAGAGGGGTCTCCGCGGACATCATTCCATGTTCGCCGGAGTGATGGGGCCGGTGGCGATCATCAGGGGGCGGGCGGGGGTTACGGTCGTGGCATGGGGACGGGTGTGAGGGTGGTCTATGAGACGCATGCCACCAATGTGCACAACGAGGCCGGGGTCGCGAGCGGGTGGCTGCCGGGGGAGTTGTCCGCGCGGGGGCGGGTGGAGGCGGGCGAGCTCGGGGCGCGGCGGCACGAGGTGGACGTGGTGTACGTGTCCGATCTGCGCAGGGCGTTGCAGACCGTGGAGATCGCGTTCGAGGGGGTCGAGAAGGAGGTCAGGGTGGATCGGCGGCTCCGGGAGTGCGGTTACGGGATGTACGACGGGCGACCCGCGGTGGAGCTGGCGGCAGTGCGGAGGCGGTACGTCGATGAGCCGTGGCCCGGCGGCGGGCAGAGCTACCGGGATGTGGTGGAGGGGACGCGGGAGTTCCTGAGGGAGGTGCGGGAGGAATGGGGCGGGGCGACGGTGCTGGTGGTGGCGCATTCCGCCAATCTGTGGGCGTTGCGGCATCTGGTGGAGGGCGTGGCGTTGGAGGAACTGGTCGATGCGCCGTTCGCGTGGCGGCCCGGATGGGAGTTCCAGGTGGGCCGGACAGAAGGGGATGGGTGGGGGGAACGGGGTCAGGGGGCGGTGCCGTAGGAGGGGTTGCGGGACAGCCAGTCGCGGTAGACCGGGCTGCGGCGGACGGCGTCCCGGTGGGCCTCCTTCGCCTGCAGGACCACCCACGCCGCGTCGGCCGCGGTGGGGTGGCGGCCGAGCAGTTGCCGCCAGCGTAGCGGCGCGCCGGCGAGCGGGACCATGACCAGGCCCTGCGCGGGCTGGTGGGTGGCCTGGCAGAGCACCACGGCGCGGCCCACCTGGGAGAGATGGGTGCAGGTCGGCACGTCGGTCTCGTAGATCGTGCCGGGGGTGAAGCCGGCCCGGGCGCAGGCCGTCGCGAAGCAGTCGGCGAAGCAGCCGTCGCCGGGTGTCACCGCCCATTGCTCGCCGGCCAGGTCGGCCAGCTCGACCTCCTTCTCCTTGGCGGCGGGGTGGGTCTCGGCGACGAGGCAGAAGACGGGGTCGAGGCTGATGGTGTCCCAGACGAGGGTGCCGGTGGGGGTGCCGGAGTCGCCGCAGGCGCCGGTGAGCAGGTAGTCGAGGCGGCCGAGCTCGACCATGCTGGCCAGCTCGTGGGTCGACCAGGACGTGTACGTGGTGACGGGCCGCTCGGCGGCCAGCCGGTCCACCAGGCCGCCGAGGATCGGCCCGTTGGTGGATCCGATGCGGTAACCCGGGCTGGGGGCGTGGGCGAACCGTACGGCTTCGTCCTGCAGCTCCTTCGCCGCGGGGAGGAGCACCCGTGCGCGGGCGAGCACCAGTTCGCCGAGCCTTGTGGGCCTGGCGCCGTGGCGGTCGCGCTCGAACAGGGCGCCGCCGAGCACCCTTTCGATGCGCTTGAGCTGGGCGGTGAGGGCCGGTTGTGCCAGCCCGAGCGTCGACGCGGCCTTGCTCACGCTTCCCGCGTCCGCGACCGCGCGGACGATTCTGAGGTGCCGGAGCTCGAGGTCCATAACGGGAAGGTAAAGCGGCGGCATCTTACACACAATCCCCAGATGTCAGAGATTGTGACAGATATTGTCGGGGAACTCCGGGGTAGAGGGAGACCCATGACGACGATGGGAATCGATCCGGCCCAGCTCAGCGACGACGACCTGGTACGCGAGCTGCGCCAGCTGCACTCCACCCGGAGCGACACCTTCTTCCACGGCTCCGACGACGCCCTGTCCCGGCACACCTCCCGCACCCAGGAGCTGGAGTCGGAGTACCTGCGCAGGTACCCGGACCGGGACGTGGACCCCGAACGGCTGCGGGAGGGGGCGAGGCAGCGCTCATGACCGAGGGCCACGACGTACAGGAGTTGTCCGACGTCGACATCCACGTGTACGAGGCCGTCGCCTCCCAGACGGTCGGAACGGGCGCGACCGGCCTGGACGCGCTGGCGCGCGCGTCCGACCTGGCGGAGGAGGAGCTGCGGGCCAGCCTGGCGAGGCTGGTCGAACACGGGTACGTCGTCCCCAGGGGCGATGACGGCTACGGGCTGGGGCCGCACACGTTCGAGGTCGAGTACTGACGCGCGCGTCCGAGATCGAGTACTGATGCGAGGTCCGGGCCCGGACCTGGGTCGGGTTCGGGTTCGGGCCTGGGTCGGGTTCGGGTTCGGGCCTGGGTCGGGTTCGGGTTCGGGCCGGGTGTGGACGGGCGGCTTTCGCGCCGGTCGGGATCGGTGTCCCGGCCGGCGCGAAAGCGTGTCGCCCGCAGTGTCGCCCACAATGTCGCCCGCAGTGTCGTCCGCAGGGGCGGCAGGGGATCAGATGCGTTTGACGCGGGCCCACACCACGAAGAGCCCGCCGAAGACGGCCATGGCCAGGCCGGTCCACAGGTTCACCGCCTCGCCCACCACGCCGGCCACGATCAGGATCACGCCGTACACCAGGAACAGCCCGCCGATCACCATCCGGATGTCGCTCACAGGATCACCCCGTACATCGCGGCGGCCAGTACGACCGCACCCACGCCCAGCACCACCGGCGAGCGGTACCACTTGCGGTCACCGGCCAGCGCGTCGTCCTCCAGGTCCACCGCGCTGAGCCCCCACACGAGCCCGCGCAGCTCCTCCACCGGCTTCTCCGTGGTGACCAGCGTGACCACCACGGACACCAGGATGTCCACGGCGAAGGCCGTGCCCGCGCCCCAGAAGCTGGCGTTCAGCTCGGTGCCGAAGTTCAGCACCCCGGCCTTGTAGAGCAGGTACGACGCGAACGCCGCCGCCGTCCCGCTCAGCAGCCCCCAGAAACCGGCCCACGGCGTCATCCGCCGCCAGAACAGGCCGAGGATGAACGTGGCGAACAGCGGCGCGTTGAAGAACGAGAACAGCGCCTGCAGGTAGTTCATGATGTTGGAGTAGCCGGCCGCGATGAAGGCCGTGCCGACGCCCAGCGCCACGCCCGCCACGGTCGCGATCCGGCCCACCCGCAGGTAGTGCCGGTCCTCCTGGCCGGGCCGGATGTGCGCGGCCCAGATGTCGTTGGCGAAGACGGTGTTGAAGCCGCTGATGTTGGCCGCCATGCCCGCCATGAACGAGGCCAGCAGCCCGGTCACCGCGACCCCGAGCACGCCGTTGGGCAGCAGGTCGCCCATGAGCAGCGGGATCGAGTAGTTGTACGCCTGCCCCTTGCCCAGGTCGCTGAAGAGCACCAGCGCGATCATGCCGGGCAGCACCGTCACCAGGGGGATGAAGATCTTCGGGAACGCGGCCACGATCGGCGTCAGCCGGGCCGCGTTGGTGTTCCTGGCCGACAGGGCCCGCTGGATCTCGGCGAAGTTCGTCGTCCAGTAGCCGAACGACAGCACGAAGCCGAGCCCGAACACGATGCCGATCCAGTGGGCCTGCATGGGGTTCTGGCCGGCGGTGTCCGTCCAGGTGTGCAGGCCGGGCTCGCCGAGCGGGCTCTGGCGGATCTTGTCGGCCAGGCCGCTGACGCCGCCCACCTTGATCAGGCCGAGGACGGTCAGCGGGATCAGCCCGGCCAGGATCACGAAGAACTGCAGCACCTCGTTGTAGATGGCCGAGGAGAGCCCGCCCAGGGTGATGTAGGCCAGCACGATCAGCGCCGACACCACCACCGAGACCGGCAGCGGCCAGCCGAGCAGCAGCTCCATCACCAGCGCCAGCGCGTAGAGGTTCACGCCGGCGATGAGGATCTGCGCCACCGCGAAGGTGAGCGCGTTGAGCAGCTGCGTCGCCCCGTTGAACCGCTTGCGCAGGAATTCGGGGACGCTGCGCACCTTCGAGCGGTAGTAGAAGGGCATCATGACGATGCCGAGGAACACCATGGCGGGGACCGCGCCGATCCAGTAGTAGTGCACGGTCATGGCGCCGTACTGGGCACCGTTCGCCGCCATTCCCAGGATCTCGATCGCGCCCAGGTTGGCCGAGACGAAGGCCAGGCCGGTGATCCACGCCGGCAGGCCACGTCCGGCCAGGAAGAAGTCCAGGCTGGAGCTGATCCGGTTGCGGGCGGCGATCCCGATGGCGAGCACGGTCGCGAAGTAGATCGCGATGAGCGCATAGTCGAGGAGGTTCACATCGAGCCGCACCTCCCACCGCTACCCCGGAAAAGCGCGGGATCACGTGGTGGACCGCCGGCGGTGACGCGACCTACTGTCAGGGGGTGGACGTCGCCGATCTGAGCCCCGCGCAGGCGCGGGAGCGCTTCCGCAGCGGCGAGCGGGTGCCCACGGCGGGCTGGTGCCGGGGCTGGACGCAGGCCAACCTCATTGCCGTGCCCGCGGAGCTGCGCTACGACCTGCTGCTGTTCGCCCACCACAATCCCCAGGCCTGCCCGGTGCTCGACGTGGGGGAGCCGGGCGCGTACGCCACCGCGCTGTTCGCCGGCGACCTGCGTACCGACCTGCCGGGCTACCGGCTCTACCGGGACGGCAAGCCGGTCGCCGACCTCGACCGGGTGACGGAGGAGTGGCGCGAGGACCTGGTCCCGTTCCTCATCGGCTGCAGCTTCACCTTCGAGCGGGCGCTGCTCGCGGCGGGGGTGCCGGTACGCCACCTGGAGCTGGGCACGAACGTGCCGATGTACGTCACGGACGTGCCCTGCAAGTCCTCCGGCAGCCTGTCGGGGCCGCTGGTGGTGTCGATGCGGCCGGTGCCCGAGGAGCTGGTGAGGACCGCCGTCGAGGTGAGCGGGCGCTACCCGCGGGTGCACGGCGCGCCGGTGCACGTGGGCGACCCCGCCGGGATCGGGATCGGCGACCTGGCACGGCCGGACTTCGGCGACGCGGTGGAGGTGCGCGCCGGGGAGGTGCCGATGTTCTGGGCGTGCGGGGTGACGCCGCAGGCGGCGATCATGGCCAGCGGCGTCGAGTACGCCATCGGGCACCTGCCGGGGCACATGGCGATCCTGGACGTCCGCGACGAGGACTACCGCATCCCCTGAGGGCCCGCGCGCGGCGACCGGGAGCGGGGGCCCGGCCGGCGCCGTCACCGGCGGCCCGCGACTGAGAGGACACCGCCATGGGGGACTGGGTCGACACCCTCGCCGCCTGGGCCTGGGCCCGCCACCACAACATCCTGAGCTGGTACGTCAGGCCCCTGTTCCTGCTGCCGTTCTGCTACTTCGCCTACCGGCGCGCCATCTGGGGCATCGTGCTCACGCTCGTCGCGCTGGTCACCAGCATGGCCTGGTTCCCGGCGCCGGAACGGCCGGACCCGGCGGTCCTGGAGTTCCTGAACGACGAGCGCGACTACCTGCTCGGCGAGTGGACGGCCGCCAAGGTGCTCATGGGGCTCCTCGTGCCACTGGTGTTCGTCGCCCTGGCCCTGGCGCTGTGGCGGCGCTCCTTCGTGTGGGCGCTGGTCGTGATCAACGCGGCCCTGCTGTTCAAGATCGGCTGGTCGTTCCGGTACTCCAGCGTGACGGGCGCCCTGGCGCTGCTCGTGCCCGCCCTGGTGGGGCTGGTCGTGGTGGACCTCGTGATCGTGGTCGTCCGGCGGCGGATCCTGGCGGCCCGCGGATCGGGGACGTGATCCGCCTCGGGGTCGCGGGAGGCCCGCGGATCGGGACGTGATCCGCCTCAGGGGCGCGGGAGGCCCGCGTCCGTGAGCTGGTCGCCGATCGGGCGGGCGCCGCGCCGGTTGTCGATCTCCAGGTGCGGCACGGCCGGCGGCTCGTCCACGCGGATGTCGCGCAGGAAACGGGCGAAGGCCGCCAGCTTGCCCGCGTCCCTGCCGTGGCCCCGGGCCGTGAGCCGCGCGTGCAGCGTCGGGCCGTCGGAGCGGACCCACAGCAGGCGCACCGGCTCGCCGCCCAGCTCCGCCACCCATCGCGCCCACCGCGCCGCGTCGTGCACCTGCGTGGTGAACGGGCCGTCGAGCAGCACCGGGCAGCCGTGGCCACGGATCTGGCGGGCCAGCCGGGTCAGGCCCTCGTACTCATGGCGCTTGACGTGCTCGTCGTACCAGGGGCCCTCGCGCTCGCCGTCGGGGCGGCCGTACGCGCGCAGGACCTCCGACACGAAAGCGCCGTAGACGGTGTCCTTGTCGAGCAGGGCGGGCACGGGCGACAGGCGGGCCAGCAGCTCGGCGGCCAGCGTGGACTTGCCCGCGCCCGGCGGCCCGCTGATCACCCACACCGTGCTCACGCCGATCAACCTACGGCATGCGCATCCGTCCGCGAATTACGTGAATCGGTGTACGTGAATCGGCGTACGCGGATCTGCGTACGCGGGTGCCTCGCCCGCGCGGACGACCCCGCCGGGCCGCGCCGGACAGACTCGGTGCCCATGCTGACCGTCTTCGCCAGGGCGTTCCGGGTTCCGGAGCTGCGCGGGAAACTGTTGTTCACGCTCGCGATCGTCGCGCTGTTCCGCACGGGGCAGATCCTGCCCGCGCCCGGGGTGGACGTGGTGGCGGTGCGCTCCTGCGCGGGATCGGCCTCCGGCGGGCTCTTCGACCTGGCGCAGATGATGAGCGGGGGCGCCATGTTGCAGCTGTCGGTGTTCGCGCTCGGCGTCATGCCGTACATCACCGCCAGCATCGTCCTGCAACTGCTCGTCGTGGTGGTGCCCCGGCTGGAGGCGCTCAGGAAGGAGGGGCAGCAGGGGCAGGCCAGGATCACCCAGTACACGCGGTACCTGACCGTCGCCCTGGCCCTGCTGAACGCCGGGACCGTCGTCGCGCTCGCCCGCACCGGGCAGCTGCTGCCCGGCTGTCCCCGCCCGCTGCTGCTGGCCGACGGGCCGCTGCCGGTGATCGTCATCGTGGCGACCCTGGTGGCCGGGGCCTGCGTGGTGATGTGGCTGGGCGAGCTGATCACCGACCGGGGGATCGGTAACGGGATGTCGCTGCTGATGTTCACGCAGGTCGTGGCCGTCTTCCCCGGGTACATGTCGAAGATCTTCGTGCTGACGCCGGCCGGGGCCGTGGTGATGGTCGTGTCCGGGTTGTTCCTGGTGGCGGCCGTGGTCTTCGTCGAGCAGGCGCAGCGGCGGATCCCGGTGCAGTACGCCAAGCGGCTGGTCGGGCGGCGGATGTACGGCGGGAGCGGCACCTACATCCCGTTCAAGGTCAACCAGGCGGGCATCGTGCCGGTCATCTTCACCTCGTCGCTGCTCTACCTGCCGACGCTGGTCGCGCCGCTGCTCGGCGGCCCGGCCGGGGCATGGGTGCAGCGCAACCTCGCCACCGGGACGCACCCGCTCTACATGACCGCGTACGTGCTGCTCATCGCCGCCTTCGCCTACTTCTACGTCTCGATCACCGTCAACCCGGCGGAGCTGGCCGACAACATCCGCCGCTACGGCGGGTTCGTGCCGGGGCTGCGTCCCGGACGGCCCACGGCCGCCCACCTGGCGTACGTGCTGTCCCGGCTGACCGCCCCCGGAGCCGCCTACCTGGCGGTGCTGGCGCTGCTGCCGCTGGTGGCCTTCGCGATCCTGCGGGACCCGGGCACCCAGCAGAACTTCCCGTTCGGCGGGACCAGCGTGCTGATCATGGTGGGGGTGGGGCTGGACACCGTCAAGCAGATCGAGGCCCAGCTCCAGCAGCGCAACTACGAAGGCTTCCTGCGGTAGCCCGCCCCGGTCACGAGGGGAGGGTCAGGCCCGCCCGCATCGCGAACACCACGAGCTGCGCCCGGTCGCGGGCCCGCAGCTTCACCATGGCGCGGCTGACGTGCGTGCGGACGGTGTCGGGGCTGATCGTCAGCTCCCTGGCGATCTCCTCGTTCGAGCGGCCGGTGGCCACCCACGCGGCCATCTCGCGCTCGCGCGGCGTGAGCGTGCCGATGCCCTCCACCGGCTCCGCGCCGTGCCGGCCGAACAGGCCGATGACCTTCCTGGTGATCGCCGGGGACAGCAGCGCCTCCCCGGCGGCGACCACCCGCACCGCGTTGACCAGCTCGTCGGGGGCGCTGTCCTTGAGCACGAAGCCGCTGGCGCCGGCCTGGAGGGCGGCGAAGACGTACTCGTCGACGGCGAACGTGGTCACCACCACGATCCTGGTGCCGCGCAGCTCCGGGTCCGCCGCCATCGCCCGCAGGGCGGCCAGGCCGTCCATTCCGGGCATGCGGATGTCGAGCAGCAGCACGTCCGGACGGGTGCGGCGCACCAGGATCAGCGCCGCCGCGCCGTCCACGGCCTCGCCCACGCACTCCATGCCGGGCTCCCGCTCCAGCAACGCCCGCAACCCCATCCGGACGACCGCCTGGTCGTCGGCGATCCCCACCCGGATCACCCGCTCCGGGGACGGCCGACCATCACCCGGCTGCGGGGGGACGGCCATGTCCGCCGGTTCCCCGGAGGCGGTCACGTCCGCGTCCGCCGGTTTCCCTGAGGCGGTCACGGCTGTGGTGGAGGGGGTGCGGCTCTCGTCAGGGGCGGGTGCGTTCGCGTCAGAGGGGGACGGGTCCTCCTCCGGGGTGGCGGTGCTCGCGCCGGGGGTGGTCATGACGGGGTGCGGGGGAAGCGGGCGATCACCTGGAAGCCGCCGCCGTCGCGGGGGCCGGCGGTGAGGCGGCCACCGGCCTCGGTGACGCGGGCGCGCAGGCCCGCCAGGCCACGGCCCTCCGGGGCGCCCGTGGCGCCGGTGCCGCGGTCGGCCACTTCCAGCACGTACGCGGCAGGGCCGTCGCTCACCCGGACCAGGGCGCGGGTCGGGCCGGCGTGGCGCAGGACGTTGGTGAGGGCCTCGCGGGTCACCCGGTGGACGGTGTCGCGGAGGTGGGCCGGGACGGGCAGCCCGGCGGGCTCCACGTCCACCGGCAGGCCCGCGGCGCGTACGCCGTCGATCAGGGCCCTCAGGTCGCCGCCGGGCGGGTCGATGCCGTCGAGGGCCGCGCGGAGGTGGGCCAGCGCCGCCGTGCTCGTCTCCCTGATCGCCAGCAGGGACGCCCGGGCCTGCTCGGGGTTGTCGTCGTCCAGGCTCACGAGTGCGAGCCCGGCCTGCATGGCGATCGCCGCCAGCCCGTGACCGGCCGCGTCGTGCACCTCCCCGGCGATCCTGGCCCTCTCGACGGCGACCGCCCGCTCGACGGTCGCCGCCTGGTCGGTGGTTGTCGTCCGGCCGGTGACTGTCGCCCGGTCGGTGGTCGCCCGGTCGGTGGTCGTGCAGCCAGGGGTCGTGCAGCCAGGGGTCGTGCGGTCAGGGGTCGTGCGGTCAGGGGTCGTGCGGTCCGTGGGCGCCGGTGGGCGGGGCGGGAGAAGGGGGGCGGGGACTGGCGGGCGGACGGTGCGGAGGTGAATGGCGGGTGCGGCGGGGATGCCCCAGGCGGGCTCCGCCACCGTGCCGCGACGGGCCGCCGTCGCCGGGCGGGCCGGCACCGCGGGCGGTGGCGGGGTGATCGCGGCGGGGATTTCGAGCTGGGGCGGCTCGGCGTCGGCGGCGGCCGCCGCGGCGGCGGCACGGGCCTGAGCGAGCCCGGAGAACGACCACGGGACGGCCAGCCAGCCCGCCCACGCCAGCATGACCACGACCGGGATGTCACCCACCCGCCGCAGCCGCGACAGAACGGTCAGCGGCCCACGCGACCGGCCATGCCCACGCCCGCGACCGCTTCCGGGCGGAGAACCGCCGTCGTGCCCGCGAAGACGCCCGCGACCACCGGTATGCCCGCGCTCACCGTCGTGCCCGCGCTCACCCTCATGGTCGCGAGGGCGCTCGTGCTCGGGCACGTCGCCGTGCTGGTGCACGTCTCCGTGCGTGTGCTGCGTGTCCATCCCCCACCGGCCAAGGCTCGCGTAGCCCCGATCCTAGCGAGTTTCAGCCCTCCCGCACGGTCGGCTCCCGCCGGGTCAGGCGGAGCCGGAGGTCAGCCACCGCAGCGGGTTGTCGTGGGTGAGGAGGCGGATCGTGTCCTCGCCGGTGCCGGCCTCGCGCAGACGGGGGAGCAGGGCGTGGAACAGGTGGGCGTACCCGCGGCCCTCGTACCTGCGGAGCTGCGCGACCCGGCTGAGGCCCGTGCTGACCAGCAGGCGCTCGGCGTGGCCGTCCTCGATGAGGGCGAGGGCGATCCTGGCGGCCTGGTCGGCGCCGAGCCCGAGGGCGCCGAGGCTCACGTACGCGCCCGCCTCGGCGATCTTGCGGGCGGCGCCCAGGTCCGTGCCCGCGTAGCCGACGGCCACCCGCGCGGCCGGCAGGTCGTGGCCGAGCAGGATCTCCAGCAGCGCCAGGGCGTCGCGGCCGTGCGTGGCGACGGGCAGGCGGGACTGCAGCGCGGCGCGGGCGGCGGCGATCAGGCAGCGCTCCTCGCGCGGCGTCGGCTCGGGGCCCCAGGAGCCGACCTCGCCGATGACGCCGGGGAAGACGCCGGTGCCGTCCACGCCGCTGGAGATCTCGTCCATCAGCCGCCGGGTGAGCTCGTCCACGCCCTCGTCGCGCACGTCCGCGAACGGCTCGGCGAACAGCCCGGTCGAGGCGATCACCGGCACCCGGCTGCCCGCGGCGACGCGGGCCAGGGCGGCGGCGTCGCGGCCCATGCCCATGCAGGTCAGGTCCACCACGAGGCCGAGGTCGTCGGACTGGCGCAGCTCGCGCAGCTCGGCGGTGACGGCCGGCTCCTCGTCGAGCCAGCGGTGGGGGTCGGAGTCGATGCCCACCGCCCAGCGCATGTCGGTACGCAGGTGCTCGTGGGGGAGTACGGCACCGGTGACGGCGGCGGCGCGTACGGGACCGGTGACGGTACGAAGCAGAACCTCGGGCATAGCAGACATTAACCGATATTTGCTGGAAGGAGCCGGTCTCTCAGCCATTCCGGCCGGAAATTTTACGGTTTGAGTGGTTTGGTGGTCTGCTAGTCGATTGCAAGTGATTCAGCAGCCGGGCCCGTATCCTGGGAAGCACACCGACTGCCGGAGGGAAATGTGACGATCCGGAGCTCCGACACCGGCGAAGCCGACATGATCAAGCGAGAGGCCGCCGGCCGTTCGGACATGCCCGGCCGCCGCGGCGGCCTCCAAGGCCGGCTGGACGGCATCAGAGCCACCCGCACGGGCGCGCTGACCCTGAAGATCGTGATCGGCGTGATCGGGACCGTCATGGTCGTGGGCGGGCTCATCATGGTGCCCTTCCCGGGCCCGGGCTGGCTCGTGGTCTTCGCGGGGCTCGCGGTGCTGGCCACGGAGTTCCACTGGGCGCACAGGGTGCTGGAGTTCGGCAAGCGCACGCTGCACGCCTGGACACAGTGGTACAAACGGCAGGGCTGGACCGTCCGCATCCTCGTGCTGGTCGTCACCGTGGCCGCAGCCGCCGCGATCGTCTACCTCGGGCTGCGCACGGTCGGCATCGACGTGGTCGAGCTGGCCCGGGGCTTCGTCCAGTAACAGCCCGTCCAGTAACAGCCCGTCCAGCAACGGGCGTCCGGGGGTCGCTCAGAGGTAGAGGCCGGTGCCGTGGTCGGTCTCCTGGGTGGCCACGGCGTGCAGGTCGCGCTCGCGCATCACCAGGTAGACCTGGGCCTGCACCTCCACCTCGAACTGGTCCTCGGGGTTGAACAGCACCTTGTCGCCGACCTTGACCGCGCGCACGTTCGTCCCCACGCCGCACACCTCGCCCCAGGCCAGCCGGTTGGCCATCTTGACCGTCGCGGGGATGACGATGCCGGAGCCGCTGCGCCGCTCCTCGACCTCCGGCTCCAGCTTGATCATGACCCGGTCGTGCAGCATCTGAATCTCGAACTTGGCCTGTTCCACGGCTCAAGTCTACGAGCAGTGGCCACCTCCGTTTTCCGGCCCGCCTCCGTTTCCCGGCCCGCCTCCACTTTCACCACCGCCTCCGCTTTCCCACCGCCTCCGCTGTCACGGCAGTCGCAGCTCGGCGAAGACCGGCCGGTGGTCGGTGTGGCGCAGCGAGAGCACCCGGAAGTCCCGCACCGCCGTCCCGCCGCCGGCCAGCACGTGGTCGATCGCGACGCCGGGGAAGCGCTGCGTGGAGCCCTCCTGCGGCCAGGTCGCGGCCAATCCCCGGCCCATGACGTCGGCCGCGTCCACGTAGCCGGCGGTCAGCAGCGCGCGCACCGGCAGGTGGTCGAGCGTGGCGTTGAAGTCGCCCGCCAGCACCCGCGGCGTGGCGCCGCCGCGCGGCAGCGCGTCCAAGCCGGCCTGCCAGCACGTCTGGCGGGCCGGCCGCTTGGGCGCGCACGGGTGCACCGAGACGATCTCCACCCGGGCGCCGCCGGGATGCCACAGCCAGGCCCTCGCCTGGCGGAACCCGCCGTACTGGATGGTCGCGCCGGCGGTGAGGGGGTGCCGGGCGTAGACGGCCGAGCCGCCGACGCCCTCGCGCGCCCGGCTCACCGCGTACGGCAGTTCCTCGCGCACCCCCGCCGCCTCCAGCCGCCGCATCGCGCCGGGCGTGAACTCCTGGAGGGTCAGCACGTCCGGACGCCACCGCCGGACCAGGCCCATCAGCTCCGCCGTGTCGGCCCGCCCCATGAGCAGGTTGACGGCCAGCACCCGCAGCGCGGGACCCTCGGCGCGGGGGCCGCCGTCGGCGAGCGTCCTGGGCAGCACCGCCGCCGCCAGCACCACCACCGCCCAGAACGCGGCCCCGCCCGCCGCGACGCGCCGCAGCGCCAGCGCCAGCACCCCGCCCAGCGCCGCCGCCCCCGCCGCGTACGGCGTGTACGCCACCACCGGCACCCACGGCCACCCCGGCTCGAACCCGCTCACCCGCACCGCCGCCCACAGGACGAAGGGCGTCACCGCGGTCCAGCTCATCCATGTCCGCACACTCCCGTATCACCATCAGTCCCCCGAAGCGTTCACGCCCCATAAGGTGTGCTCCATGCACGACGTGGAAGCCAGGGTCCTCGACGCCATCGACGAGGCCGAGACCGTCCGCCTGCTCGCCGAGACCGTGCGGGTCCCCAGCGTCACCGGCACCGACGCCGAGTCCGAGCTGCAGCACCGCTTCGCCCGCCTGCTCGGCGAGGCCGGCATGGACGTGGACGTCTGGAAGCTCGACCTGCCCGCCCTGACCGCCAGCCCCGGCTTCCCCGGCACCGAGGCGCCGCGCGCCGAGGGCTACGGCGTCGCCGCCGTGACCGGGGGCGAGGGCCCGCCCGCGCTCGCGCTCCAGGGCCACGTGGACGTCGTCCCCACCGGCGACCTGGCCAAGTGGGCGGGCAGCGACCCGTTCTCCGCCCGCGTCGAGGGCGACGTGCTCTACGGCAGGGGTGCCTGCGACATGAAGGCCGGCCTGGTCGCCAACCTGGCCGTGGCCCGGGCGATCCACCGCGCCGGGGTGCGGCTGGCCAGGCCGCTCGCGGTGCACTGCGTGATCAGCGAGGAGGACGGCGGGCTGGGCGCGTTCGCCACCCTGGCCAGGGGGCACACCGCCGAGGCCGCGGTCATCACCGAGCCGACCAGCGGCGCGGTCATCACGGCGAACGCGGGCGCGCTGACGTTCCGGCTGGAGATCGCCGGGCGGGCCGCGCACGGCGCCACCCGGTACGAGGGCGTGAACGCGGTCGAGGTGTTCTGGCCGGTGTTCGAGGCGATCAGGCGGCTGGAGGCCGAGCGCAACCGGGACGTGCCCGCCCTGTTCGCCGGCAACCCGGTCCCGTACCCGATCGAGATCGGCGTCGTGCGGGCCGGCGACTGGGCCAGCACGGTGCCCGACCTGCTGGTCGCCGAGGGGCGGCTCGGCGTGCGGCTGGAGGAGGACCCGGCGGCGGCGCGGGCGGCGTTCGAGGAGGCGGTCGCGGGGGTCGCGCACCCGTGGCTGCGCGACAACCCGCCCGTGGTGACGTGGCCGGGCGGCCAGTTCGCCAGCGGCCGGCTGCCCGCCGGGCACGGGCTGCTCGGCGAGGTCGCCGCGGCGGTCGCCGACGCCACCGGCGCGCGCCCGGCCGAGTCGGCCGCCCCGTACGGCAGCGACCTGCGCCTGTACGCCGGCGCCGGCATCCCCACCCTGCACTACGGCCCCGGGGACGTCCGGTACGCGCACGCGCCCAGGGAGCAGGTGGACCTCGGCGAGCTGCGCGCGGTCACGCGGGCCCTGGCGCTGCTCGCGGTGCGCCGCTGCGGAGCCCGCTGAGCAGCGCGGGGCAGCGATCGGCGCGGGCCGGCGGTCAGGGCGGTCAGGCGGTCAGGGCGGTCAGGGCGGTCAGGGCGGTCAGGCGGAGGCCGGGGTGACGCGGCGGCGCGCCTCCGGGACGATGAGCGGGGTGCCGGACTGCGGGTCGGGGATGATCTCGCAGCGCAGGTCGAAGACCTGGCGGACCAGCTCGGAGGTGACGATCTCGGCCGGATCGCCCTGGGCCACGATCGTGCCGCCGCGCATGACGATCAGGTGGGTGGCGTACCGGCACGCCTGGTTCAGGTCGTGCAGCACCGCCACCATCGTCCGGCCCGCCTCGTGCAGGTCGGCGCAGAGGTCGAGCACCTCGATCTGGTGGGAGATGTCCAGGAACGTGGTGGGCTCGTCCAGCAGCAGGATGGGCGTCTCCTGCGCCAGCGCCATCGCCAGCCACACCCGCTGCCGCTGGCCGCCGGACAGCTCGTCCACGATCCGTTCGGCCAGCTCGGTGACGTCGGTGGCGCGCATGGCCTCGGTCACGGCCGCCTCGTCCGCCTTCGACCACTGCCGCATCAGCCGCTGGTGCGGGTAGCGGCCGCGGGCCACCAGGTCGGCCACGGTGATGCCGTCCGGGACGATCGAGCTCTGCGGCAGCAGCCCGAGCCGGCGCGCGACCTCCTTCGACGGCAGCGAGGTGATCACGCTGCCGTCCAGGTGGACCGCGCCCGCCTTGGGCTTGAGCATCCGGGCCAGGGCCCGCAGCAGGGTGGACTTGCCGCACGCGTTCGGGCCGATGATCACGGTGAAGGACGCGTCGGGGATCGCCACGCTGAGGTCCGTGGCCACGACCCGCTGGTCGTAGGCGAGGGTCAGGCCGGTGCCGGACAGACGCGCATCGGGCATCAGTGACGGTCCTTTCGCAGGAGCAGGGCGAGGTACGTGCCGCCGATCGCGGCGGTCAGCACGCCGACGGGAAGCTGGGTCGGGGCCAGCAACCGCTGGGCGGCCAGGTCGGCGCCGGTCAGCAGCACGGCGCCCATCAGCGCCGAGGCGCCCATGGTGACGCCGGGGGAGCGGGTGAGCCGCCGGGCGAGCTGCGGGGCGGCCAGCGCCACGAAGATGACCGGCCCGGCGGCGGCGGTGGCCACCCCGGACAGCAGCACGCCGGCCGCGATGGCGAGGGCCCGCACCGGCTCGACCCGGACGCCCATCGCCCTGGCCGCGTCGTCGCCCATCTCGATCATGCGCATCGGGCGGGACAGGAGCACGCACACCGGCGCCAGCACGGCCAGCGCCAGCGCCACCGGGATCGCGTGGTCCCAGCCGCGCCCGCTGAGGCTGCCGGTCAGCCAGGCCCCGGCGGTGGCGGCGTCGTTGATGTTGGCCCGGGTCAGCAGGTACGAGTTGACCGCCAGCAGCAGCGCGTTGGCCCCGATGCCGACCAGGACCAGCCGGTAGCCCTGGACGCCGCCGCGGAAGGCCAGCCCGTACACCAGGGCGGCGGTGAGCACGCAGCCGGCCATCGCGCCGCCCGCGATCGTCATGGCCGAGCCGCCCGCGACGACCGCGAGGATGCCGCCGGTCGAGGCGCCTGCGGTGAAGCCGATGAAGTCGGGGCTGCCGAGCGGGTTCCTGGTGAGCGACTGGAAGATCGCCCCGCTCAGCCCGAACGCCGC
Organism: Nonomuraea sp. NPDC050783; assembly: GCF_040802095.1. NCBI lineage: Bacteria > Bacillati > Actinomycetota > Actinomycetes > Streptosporangiales > Streptosporangiaceae > Nonomuraea > Nonomuraea sp. NPDC050783. The sequence goes on along the minus strand of NZ_JBFAHK010000003.1, from coordinate 681,290 downwards.
GCCGACCAGCAGCCCGGTCACCACGCGCGGCGCGCGCAGCTTGCTCACGATGAGCTCGGCGACCGGCGGGCCCTGGCCGAACAGCGCCTGGACGATGTCCGGCACGGGCACGGTGAACTCGCCCGTCGCCAGCGCGGCCACGGTGACCGCGAGGCCGATCAGGACCAGGCAGACGCTCACGAGCAGGGCGCGCGGCGCGAGCCGTACCGAAAGGGGGCCGATGCGGACGTTCACAGCGCCGCCACCCGCCTGCGCCGGGCCAGCAGGATGAAGATCGGCGCGCCGATCACCGCCCACACGATCCCCACCTGCACCTCTCCCGGCCGGGCGATGAGCCGGCCCACCACGTCGGCGCCGAGCAGCAGCACCGGCGCGGCCAGCGCCGAGTACGGCAGCACCCACCGCTGGTCCGGCCCCACCAGGGCGCGCACCGCATGCGGCACGATCAGCCCCACGAACCACAGCGGCCCGGCGGCCGCGGTCGCCGCCCCGCACAGCAGCGTGACGGCCACGCCGGTCAGCGCGCGGGTGCGGCCGATCGAGACGCCGAGCGCGCGCCCCGCGTCGTCGCCGAGCGCGAGCGCGTTGAGCGGCCGGGCCAGCGCCAGGCCGAGCGCCAGCCCGGCCACCATGAACGGCGCCAGCCGTACCAGCACGTCGGAGGTCTGCCCGGCCAGCGACCCGGTCAGCCAGAACCGCATCCGGTCGAAGGACTGCTGGTCCATGCGCAGGATCGCCGAGGACAGCGCCGTGGCGACCATGCCCAGCGCGACGCCGGCCAGCGTGAGCCGGACCGGCCCCGAGCCGGCCCGCCCGGAGGAGGCCAGGGCGTGGACCATGACCGCGGCCAGCGCGGCCCCGGCGAAGGCGAACCACACGTAGACGGCGGGGTCGGTGACGCCGAACAGGCCGAGCGCCAGCGTGACGCCGAGCGCGGCGCCCTCGTTGACGCCGAGCAGGCCGGGGTCGGCGAGGGGGTTGCGGGTCAGGCTCTGCATGAGCGCGCCGGCCAGGCCGAGCGTGGCGCCCACGCCGAGGCCGAGCAGGGTGCGCGGCACCCGCAGCTCCCGGATGACGGTGTGGTCGTTGGAGCCGTCCGGCGCGAGGAAGGCGTCGATCACCGTGGGCAGCGGCACCGACCGCGCGCCGAGCGCGATGCTCGCCAGCACCATGAGGACCAGCGCGGCCAGGGTGACCACGAGCCCCGCGACGAGCACGGGGGGCCGCGCCCAGGACGGCTTCCCGACCGGCTCCCGCGCGTCCGCCGGATCCGCCGCGCGCACCGCCGTTCTCTCAGCCGGGCGCACCCGACCCCCTTCCGTCGCACTCAAACTTAGGCAAGGCTAATCTAATGGCCTAGTAACGAGGCAAGCCTATCCTTAGGAGATCTACATGTCGGGACCGGTACTGGCGCGCAGAGGATTCCTGTCGGCCACGGCAGGACTCGCGGCGGCCCTGACACTGGCGGCGTGCGGCGACGGCGGCGGCACCACGGCGGCCCCCGGGGGCTCCGCCGCCTCCACGGGCCCGGCCGCCCCCTCCGCCCAGCGCTGGACGTTCACCGACGACCGCGGCAAGAAGCTCGACCTGCCCAAGACGCCCTCCAGGGTCGTCGCCCAGGTCGGCGCCGCCGCCGCCCTGTGGGACTTCGGCGTGCGCCCCGTCGCGGTCTTCGGCCCGCACAAGCTCAAGGACGGCAGCAAGGACCCGCAGGTCGGCAACGTCGACATCACCAAGGTCCAGGGCCTCGGCAACGTCTGGGACGAGTTCAACGTCGAGCAGTACATCGCGCTCCAGCCCGACCTCCTGGTCAGCAGCATGTACGTCAAGGGCACCCTCTGGTACGTACCCGAGAAGTCCAAGGACACCATCGAGCAGGTCGCCCCGACCGCCGGCATCATGCTCACCGGCAAGAGCGCCACCGAGGTGATCGGCCGCTACGAGGAGCTGGCCAGGTCACTCGGCGCCGACATGGCCGGCGTGCCCGAGGCCAAGGCCCGCATGGAGGCCGCCACCAAGGAGCTGGCCCAGTTCAAGGACCTCAAGGTCCTCATGGTCTCCGGCGGCGCGGACGCCTTCTGGATCGTCAACCCGCCCGAGTACCCCGACATCGTGCACCTCACCTCGGCCGGCCTCAACGTCGTCACCCCGGAGAAGGTGGACGAGGGCGGCTTCTTCCAGACCCTGAGCTGGGAGAACGCCGACGAGTACGAGGCCGACGTCATCCTCTACGACACCCGTACCCAGGCGCTGAAGCCCGAGGAGATGATGAAGAAGCCCACCTTCGCCAAGCTCCCCGCCGTCAAGGCCGGCCAGCTCTACCCGTGGTCCGCCGAGGCGCCCTTCAGCTACCAGGGCTACGCCACCTTCCTGGAGGAGCTGGTGGCCAACCTGAAGAAGGCCAAGCCGCTCGGTTAGCCGCTCAGAAAACGTTCCTGACCTCGATGATCTCGGCGAGGGGGAACTCCAGGTAGTCGCCCGCCTCCTCGCACCAGGCGTCCAGCGCGCCGCCCCTGAGCTCGCCGTGGCTGATCGTGGCGGTCAGGCCGCCGGTGAGCGTGATGCCGGCGCGCACGCCCCGATCGACGACGAAACCGAGCAGGGACTGCTGCGCCGTCGGCAGGCGGGTGGCCATCCGGCCGATCACGGCCCACGTGCGCCCGCTCCGCTCGGCCTCGGCGCGGCCGGCGGCCAGCAGGCGGCGGGCGTGCTCGCGGGGGTCGGGCGGCGGCTCGGCCAGCAGGTGCGGCGGGGCCTCCAGATCGGCGCCGGACAGCTCGGCCACCTGGCCGCCGGGCAGCAGGATCAGCTTGCCCGCGCCGGGCTCGCCGACGCCGGCCGGCTCGGCGGCGCGGACGCGCCGGATGGTGATCTCGCCGGTGTCGGAGACGGGCACCGGCGCGTAGCCGGCCTCGCGCAGCGCCTCCAGCGTGCGCTCGGCCCCGGCCGCGCTGACCAGCACGGTGGGGGCGAGCAGGCGCAGGCCCAGCCGGGCCAGCCTGCGGTGGCCGGCGATCTCGGCGAGCAGGACCGGGTCGCCGGCCTGGATGACGCAGCCGACGGTGGTGACGGTGACCTCGCCGTGCCGGCGGGCGGTGTCGCGGACCAGGTATTCCAGCGGCTGCGGGACGGCGCCGACGGCGGCCAGCTCGTCGAGCAGGTCGTCGGGGTCGTGGCCGCGGTCGAGGGCGCGGCGCACGCTGTCGGCGGTGAAGCGCCACACCGAGGCGGCGCCGCGCGACTCGCGCTCGGCGACCCGGTCGAGCAGGGCGGCCAGCTCGGCCGAGGGCGGCCCGGTGACCACGGCGGTCAGGTCGGGGCCGAACAGGGCGCTGCGCCGCACGCTGGCCAGGGCCCGGGTGGCGGCCTCGACGAGCGCCGGGTCGTGCTCGACCATCGGGACGGCGTCGTCGCGCTCGTCGCCCGGGTGGGCGGTCAGGCCGGCCAGGGCGCGGCCGAGGTCGGTGAGCGCGCCGTTGGCCAGCAGGCCGAGCAGGCCGGCCTCGTCGAGCACGGCGGGCCCGCAGTCGAGCAGGAGCCGCCGGTCCAGCAGCGGGGCGTGCCAGTGGACGGCGGCGAGCAGGCCGGCGCGGTCGGCGAACGCGGTGCCGGCGGGCAGGCCGGCCAGCACCGGCAGCACCGCGCGGCGGACCAGGGCGACGGCCTGCGTGGCGTCGTCGCCGAGCACGGTGCCGTAGCGGCCGTCGGTCCTGCGCAGCGGCGAGCGCTCCATGCGCCACCAGGCCGACAGCAGCACGCGCAGCCGGGCCGCGCCCTCGTCCAGGCGCCAGCGGTCGAAGCGCTCGGTGGGCACCAGGCCGCCGGACGCCTCGTCCCAGGCCAGCAGCCGGGCGACGGTGCACACCTCCAGCAGCAGGCGCGTCTCGTCCTCGTCGCAGCCGGTCTCCTTGGCCAGCCTGCGCACCTCGCGCACGCCGACGCCGCCGTGCTTGAGCAGCGGCAGCGGGGTCTTGGAGGCGTTGTCGAGCAGGGCCGCGCAGCGCTCGACGACGTGCGGCGCGGCCAGCGTCATGAGGTGGTCGACCTCCTCGGGGTCGACGGGCAGGGTGGCGACCTCGGGCGGCTCGGGCGTGAACGGCGGGTGGTAGCCGGGGCCGCGCAGGCAGACGGCGACCTCGCGGGCGATCTCGGCGACGTGCCAGCTCGGCCGGAACAGCAGGCCGTGGTCGGCGCACCACTTCTCCGGGGTGCCGCGCACCACGAACCGGCCGCCGTCCACCGGCAGCGAGGGCCCCTCCCAGGCGAAGCGGTCGAGCAGCTCGGCGGTGCCGGCGGGGGCGTCGCGCAGCAGGGCGCGGAGCCGGTCGGCGTCGCCGAGCACCTCGGCCACGCGGCCGATCATGCGGCGCTTGTGGCCCTGGGCGGGCAGGCCGAGGTTGCGGGCCAGGGCGCGCAGGGCGTCGTTGCTGATGGTCCAGGAGTTGAGGTAGTGGTCGAGCGGCTCGCCGAGGCCGAGCGGGGCGGTCCAGTAGTGGGTCACGCCGTCGGCGAGGTGGATCACTCCGCTGTCGTCCGGCCAGGCCAGGGCGTGGTCGCAGAGCTGGTCGAGCCAGGGGGCCACCACGCCGGGCGGGGCGCCGACGAAGGCGGCCAACCGGTCGGCGGTGGGGTCGGCGACGGCCAGGGCGGCCTCGGCGAGCTGGAGGCAGGGCAGCGGCAGCCGTTGCAGGGTCCGCGTCACGGCGAGGCCGTCGCTCAGGCGCTGGGCGAGGGTGTCGAGCCGGCGCGGCCACGGCGGCGCGATGGCGTCGGGCCTGTTCGCGAGGATGCGGGCAAGCCTGTCTTCGTCAAGTGTTCGCAGCCAGCCGAGCAGGTGATCTTCCATCTGTCAGCACTCTCATGGGGTCGCGCGCGGGACTCACCGTGAGCCATGACCATCCACGGTAATGCAGATCACCCCCGGTCAGGAGAGGACTGCCCAGACGATCTTTCCGTGGGGCGCGAGTGCGGACCAGCCCCAGCGGAGGCTGAGCGATTCGACGATGTGGAGTCCGAGGCCGCCGGTGTCGAGGGGGCCAGGGTATCGCAGCACCGGAACCGAGGACCCGGGATCGGTGAAAGCGCTGGTCACCAGGGAGCCGTGGCGGACGAGGGACATGTGGACGGGGCATCCGCGGCGGGGCTCGTCCAGGCGCAGGCCGTGCCGCAGCGCGTTGGTGGCCAGCTCCGAGACCACCAGCTCCATGTTGTCGGCGAGCTCGGACAGCCCCCATCCGGTCAGGACGCCCGTGGTGAAGCTGCGGGCGGAGTGGACCGAGGCGGGGGTGGGCGGGAGCACGAACGTGGCGCTCGCGGACGGGCCTGGGGTCAGCAGGTCGCGAGCCGCCTCCGGCCACCAGCCGACCGGGGGCCACCAATCGAACGTGGTCCACTGGCTGGACGCCGTGGTGGATTGCACGTAGATCATTCTGCGCCAAACTCTCGTGCAGGTGCAAGAGCGAATGCACGTGCAGACACCCTTTGCACACGCTACGGTTGCCATCAAATGCTCAATGAGGGGGAAAGGGGATCTTGTCCGCGGTCATGATCTTTCGGCCGTGAAGTGACAGACTGTGTCGTAACGAAACGACCAAGGAGCAGCACGTGTCCATTGATCCGCCCGGTTCCGGTTCGACCGTTCGGCGCATCATGCTGGGGGCGAGTCTCAGGCGCCTGCGTGAGGCCAGCGGGCTCGACCGTGCACAGGCCGGATTCCACATCCGGGCTTCCGAGTCCAAGATCAGCCGCATGGAGCTCGGGCGCGTCGGTTTCAAGACACGTGACGTGGAAGACCTGCTCACCTTGTACGGCGTCGTGGACGATGCCGAACGCCGAGCCCTGCTGGAGATGGTTCGCGAGGCCAACACCCCCGGGTGGTGGCACAAGTACTCCGCCGAGCTGCCCTCATGGTTCACGACGTACGTGGGCCTGGAGGAGGCCGCGAGCGTGATCCGTACCTATGAGGTGCAGTTCGTGCCCGGCCTGCTGCAGACGGCCGCGTACGCGCGATCGGTCTACGAGCTGGGCAACCCCGACGCTGGCCCGGACAGAATCGAGCGCCGCGTGCACATGCGCATGCAGCGCCAGGAGCGCTTCACCCAGAAGGACGGCCCGAAGTTGTGGGCGGTCATCGACGAGGCGGCGCTCATGCGGACCATCGGCGGGCGGGAGGTCATGCGCGAGCAGCTCCAGCATCTGCTGGAGGTCGCCGCCCTGCCCAACATCACGATCCAGGTGATGCCCTTCAGGTACGGCAAGCACGCCGCCGAAGGGGGTGCGTTCAGCATCTTGCGGTTTCCCGAGTCCGACTTGTCGGACGTTGTCTACGTCGAGCAGCTCTGGGGTGCCCTGTACCTGGACAAGCGTGAGGACATCGATCCGTACCTCACGGCCATGGAGCAGTTGTGCGTGGAGAGCACCACGCCAGGGGGCACCGTCGAGCTCATCGGCGGTCTTCTCAGAAAGATGTAGATGAACCAGACCTACAACGGCATGCCCGCGACCGACCTGACCGAGGTCGCGTGGCGCAAGAGCCGCTACAGCAACTCGCAGGGCAACTGCGTCGAGCTCGCGGAGCTGCCCGACGGCGGGATCGCGGTGCGCAACTCGCGCTTCCCCGACGGCCCCGCGCTCATCTATACCCGTGACGAGATCCGGGCCCTGGTGCTCGGGGTCAAGGACGGCGAGTTCGACGGCCTGCTCGTCTGACCCCTTCCCCGTCCGGAATCGTCCTCATTTAACACGCTGTTAGCATCCGGCGCGCCCGCTTAACGGCGGCGCGCCGACGGCGTAACCGCCCGGCCTCGTCGACCGGCCAGGATTCGGCTCATGCTCGATCAGATGACGCTGTATCCGATCGCCGACGACGTGCTGTTCGCGCCGGGCGGCAAGGTCGTGATCCGCACATATGGGGTCGCGCCCGCCGCCACGGGCGCCGCGGTCTCCTACCGGACCTGGGTGACCGGCATCCGCGACCAGCCCCGCTACTGGCACTGGGGCCACTTCGAGGACGCCGCCTCCGGGCACCGCCGGGTGCTGGAGTGGCTCACCGGCCGGGGACCGCAGCCTTCCCAGGCGCCCGCCTGACGGCTATCGTCATGCCAAGCAACCGCTTGGTAGAGGAGGCGGCGAGTGCGGCGCGCGATCCACCTGCTCGAAGAGGTCGACTTCCGGCCGATGAACTCCCGGCGGCCGCTGGACTACCTGACCTGGCTGACGGCGTACAAGCGGGAGGACCGCTCGCGCGAGGCGCCCGAGCTCACCGCGGGCACGTCCATCAGGTCGCGCGAGATCGACCTCGTCGGCGCCTTCTACGCCGTCGGCATCACCGGCCACCCGCAGTTCAAGGCCGTCACGCTCTGGGACTGCCACGGCGGGTGGGACGGCGGCTGGCGGCAGATGATGGAGATCTACCGCGGGGTGGACGAGCGGCTGTTCCTGTCCGACATCGACGACGTGCGCTTCTCCGCCTTCTCCCGGCCGCTCGGCGCCGCGCCCGGCTGCCCGCCGCTGGCCGGGGCGCCGGCCGCCGAGCTGTTCCTGTTCGAGAGCGCCCGCGTCCGGCCCGGCGCCGCGCTCGACTACCTCGCCGCCGTGCGCGCCGAGCGGGCCCCGCTGCTGGCCGAGCACGGGCACACCCTGACCGGCCTGTACGAGGTGCTGTTCTGCGACACCGAGGCGGTCACGCTCTGGGCCGTCTCGCTCGACGACCACCTGGCCACCCAGCGGGCCCGCGACGCCGCCCTGGGCCTCGACGACGAGGTCGCGCCCGATTCCCGGCTGCTCGACTGGGCAAAACGGGCGCGCGACTATCTCGACGGCCCCTGGCGTGAGACGCTGCTGGCACCGTTCCCCGGCTGCCGGCTGGCACCCGGGAGCCCGCAGGGCCAGCCGCTGGCCTAGCGTCGGTCGCGGAGGTGGCCATGACGGACGCGTACCCCTTCGACGGGTGGACCGCCGACGACCACGTCGCCGCGTGCCCGCACTGCAGGGCGGCGATCGCGCTGCTCGACCAGTCGGCGCCGGCGCCGGCGCCGGCGCCCCCGCCCACGCTGCGCGAGGCGGTGCTGTCCAAGGCGCGCCGGCGGCGCAGCCCCGCCCTGCTGGGGGTGGCCACCGTCGCGGTGCCCTACGCCGAGCAGGTGGCGCTCATGGACGACCTGCTGGGCGGCCTGCGCGGCGAGCAGTGGGACGCCCCGGTCCCCCGGCACGGCACGGTCGCCGGCCTGGTGGAGCACCTGATGGCCAACGACGCCGTCGTCGCCCGCTTCATGGGCGCCCCGCCCGTCACCCTGTCCGCCGCCCCGTCCGCCGCCGTCCCGCCCGCCGTCCTCGCCGGGGGCGCAGCGGGCACGCAGCGGCGCTGGCGCGAGCAGGCCGGCGTCCTGCTCGAACGCGTCTCGGCCGGCACCGAGGTGCTGCTCGGCGTCGAGGTGGCGCTGGCCGGCGCCCGCCCGTCCCGCGCGCCGCTGCGCCAGGCCCTCGTCCAGCGCACGTTCGAGACCTGGACGCACGCCGACGACATCAGGGCCGCCACCGGCCGCTCCCGGGCCGCGCCGCGCGACGGGCACGTGCGCCTGATCGCCGAGTTCGGGCTGGCGCTGCTGCCACGCGCGTTCAAGGGCCCGCGCCGGGGGGTCTCGGTGACCGTGGTGCTCACCGGCCCCGGCGGCGGCACCTGGACGATCCCGCTGTCGCCCGCCTCCGACCACGTGGCCGTGCTCGTCTCGGCCGACGCCGTGGACTTCTGCCGGCTGATGGCCGGGCGGTGGCCGCCCGACGCCTTCCCGTACGCGGCGGAGGGCGACCCCGCGCTCGCCCGCGACCTGGTCCGGGCCGCCTCGACGTTGGGATGTGACTGATGGCGGACGGCGACCTGCGCGCCCGGCTGGCCGCGGGCGACCTCGACGCGCTGGCCTCGGCCTACGACGAGCACGGCGCCCACGTGTACGGCGTCGCGATGACGGTCACCGGCAGCCGCGAGCACGCCGAGGAGGTCACCCAGGACGTGTTCGTCTCCCTGTGGGAGCAGCCCCTGGCCTACGACCCCCGCCTCGGCTCGCTGCGCGGCTGGCTGGTCGGCAGGGCCCTGCACGAGTCGGCCCTGCGCGTACGGGTCAGCGGATGAGGGCTCCCGGCCTGCCGTGAAGGGCGTCAGCAGGCCGGGACGATCGGCGCGTTCCAGGCCAGCAGCACCGGCTCGTCGTGCTCGTAGCCGAGCCGCGAGTAGGTGCCGGTGTCCAGCTTGAGCAGCCTGCCGCCCTCCGGCTCCAGCCCGAGCCACCGCGCGGCCAGGACGCGCAGGAAGTGCCCGTGCGCCACCAGCGCCACCCGCCCCTCCGCCGCCCGGGCCCGCTCGATCACCCGGTCGGCGCGCGCGCCCACCTCGGCGGCGCTCTCGCCGGGGTGGTCGGCGTCGCCGGGCACCACGCCGTCGCGCCACAGGTACCAGCCGGGACGGGTCTCGCGGATCCGCGGCGTGGTGATGCCCTCGTAGCCGCCGTAGTCCCACTCCCACAGGTCGGGGTCCACCTCGTAGCCGTCCAGGCCGGCCAGCTCCGCCGTGCGGCGCGCGCGCCGGGCCGGGGAGACCAGCACCAGGTCGAAGCCGGCCCTCTTGACCAGCGGGGCCAGCGCCCTGGCCTGCTCCTCGCCGTGCTCCGTCAAAGGCAGGTCCGTGCGTCCGGTGTGCTTGCCCGCCTTGCTCCACTCGGTCTCACCGTGCCGGAGCAGCAGCATCTCGTTCATGCCTCCATCATTCCTGACGGTTGACCTCAACCAAGCTTGAGGTAGCAGGGTGGACGGCATGGACGCCATCAGACTGCACGCGTACGGGCCCGCCGCGAACCTCCGCCTGGAAACCCTTCCCGACCCGCTGCCGGGACCGGGAGAGGTGCGCATCGCCGTGCGCGCCGCCGGGCTGCACTTCATCGAGACCCTGCTCCGCCAGGGCAAGGGCGTGGGGCCGCACCCCGCGCCCGCCCTGCCCGCCGTGCTCGGCTCGGAGGTGGCCGGCGTGGTGGAGTCGGCGGGCGAGGGCGTGCCCGCGGAGCTGGTGGGCCGGCGGGTGGTGACGGCCGGGACCGGCTCCGGCGGCTACGCCTCGCTCGCCGTGGCCCCGGCCGGCTCCCTGACCGAGCTGCCCGGCTCCCTGGACTTCGGCGCGGCCGTCGCGATGATCACCACCGGCGCGACCGCGCTCGGCCTGCTGGAGCTCGCCCCCGTCGGCCCCGGCGACGTGGTGCTGGCCACGGCGGCGGCCGGCGGCGTCGGCACGCTGCTCGTGCAGCACGCCCGCCGCGCCGGCGCGCGGGTGGTGGGCGCGGCCGGCGGCCCGGCCAAGGCCGCGCGGGTCGCCGGGCTGGGCGCCGACCTGGCCGTGGACTACCGGCAGCCCGGCTGGGACAAGCTGGTGCGGGAGGCGTTCGGCGAGGTCGGCGTGGTCTTCGACGGGGTGGGCGGGGAGCTGGGGCGGGCCGCGTACGGGCTGCTCGGCGGGGGCGGGCGGTACGTGATGTTCGGCTCCGCGTCGGGGGAGTGGTTCGCCCCGGGCGCGGAGGAGGCCGCCGGCCGGGGGATCCGGGTGCTCGACGGCATCGGCCACCTGCTGGGGCGCGACAGGGGCATGGCCGACCTGCGGGCCCTGGCGCTGGAGGCGGCGGCGGAGGGCCGGCTGACGCCGGCGGTGCAGGCGTTCCCGCTGGCCGAGGCGGCCGCGGCGCACGCGGCGCTGGAGGGCAGGGACACCGTGGGCAAGGTCATCCTGGTGCCGTAGCCAGCTCCTCGGCGGCGGCGGTGAAGGCGGGCAGGTCGCGCTCGTGGTGGACGACGAAGTAGGACACGCCGTGCTCGTCGCGCCAGTGGCGCAGCTTGTCGGCGATGTCGCGGGGGGTGCCGAGGAGGACCTGGGGCGTCCCGTCCAGCGCCGAGCTGTCGGCCGCGCTCCAGGGCTCCTCCGCCTTGCGCTCGCCCACCTGCATGACGCTCGTGCCCAGCTCCAGGCGGTCGTAGCGGTCGCCGGCCGCCGCCCGCACGTGGCGCAGCTTGGCCAGGAACGCCTCCAGGCCGCCGTCGCGGGCGTCGGGGCCGCCGCCGTCGGGGCGTACCCGGGTGCCGATGTTCACCACGTCGGCCTGCTCGGCCGCCAGGCGCAGCACGCGCGGCCCGCCGCCGCCGAGCAGCAGCGGCGGGTGCGGGCGCTGCACGGGCCTGGGCCGCTGGTCGAGCCCGCCGAGGCGGTAGTGCCGGCCGGTGAAGCGGAACGGCCCGCCCGCCCACAGGCCCTTGAGCACGGCGACGGCCTCGCGCAGCCGCTCGACGCGGACCCCGGGCGGCTCCAGCGCCAGCCCGGCCCCCGCGTAGTCGGCCGCCATCCAGCCGGTGCCGAGCCCGACCTCCAGCCGCCCGCCGGACAGCAGGTCCAGGGTGGCCGCCTCCTTGGCCAGGACGGCGGGGTGGCGGAAGTCGTTGGCGAGCACCAGGGTGCCGACGCGCAGCCGCTCGGTGGCGCAGGCGGCGGCGGTGAGCGCGGCGAGGGGCGCGAGGCGCGTCCCGGTCAGGTGGTCGGGCACCAGCAGCACGTCGAACCCGGACGCCTCCAGCCGGCGGGCCTTGTCGGCCCACGCCCTGCCGGACTCCGCCTCGCGGAGCACGGCCCCGAACCTGAACGGCCGCACGGCCCCTCCCGGTTTTGAGCAAGCGCTTGTGTAGAGACTGTAGCGCGGCCCGGGCGGGGGCCGCGCGATTACTTCTTACCAAGCGCTTGTTCAGGTGCCAGACTGGGGCGCATGGAGATCCCCGTGCGCGAGGTCGCCGACGACGAGGCGGCCTTCTTCCACGAGCACGGCTGGGTGCGGCTCGGCCGGCTCATCGACCCCGGCGCCGCCGCCGGGCTGCGCGAGCGCGCCCTCGCCCACCTGGCCGGCCGGGAGCGGAGCGGGCGGACGCCGGTGGACCGGGCGTTCGGCCAGTCCAGGGACGTCGCGGCCGGGGACGAGCACTTCGCCGCGCTGGCCCTGAGCCCCCGGATGGGCCGCAACGCCACCCGGCTGCTGCACGGCGTGCGCGCGGTACGCGTCCAGGTCACCAACCTCCTGGTCAAGGAGGCGGGCGAGCACGGCGCCACCCAGTTCCACCAGGACTTCCCCTGGATGCCGATGGACCGCTCAGCCATGCTCACCGTCTGGCTGGCGCTCGCCGACGTGCCCGCCGACATGGGCTCCCTGCGCTTCTACGACGGCTCCCACCGCTACGGCCTGCTCGGGCGCAGCTTCGTACGGCCCGGCGACGACCAGCTCAGCCAGCACCCGTGGCTCAAGGAGCTGGAGCTGTCGCCGCCGCTCGACCTCAGGGCCGGCGACGCGACCGCGCACCACGCGCTGACCGTGCACGGCGCGCCCGCCAACCGGCACGACCGGCCGCGGCTGTCGTTCACCGTCACCTACTTCGACGCCGACGCCCTCTACACCGGGCTGCCCTACCGGCAGACCGACGGGCTCGGACTGGAGGTCAACCGGCCCTTCGAGCACGAGAGGTTCCCGTGCCCGAGACCGTGACGGGGCCGGTCGCCGACCTCGGGGCGACCCTCATGCACGAGCACGTCTTCGGGCTCAGCCCGGAGATCCTGTGGAACTGGCCGGACATCCCCGAGGGCTGGGACCCCGAGCCGCGGGCCCGGGAGGCGGCGGCCAAGCTCGACGCGCTCAAGGCCGAGGGCATCGACACCATCGTGGACCTGACCGTGGTGGGGCTCGGCCGCCACCTCCCCTCGGTGCAGCGGGTGGCCGAGCTGACCGGCCTCACCATCGTGGCCGCGACCGGGCTCTACACCTACGACGCGCTGCCGCCGTACTTCGCCAACCGGGGGCCGGGCTCGCTGTTCGGCGGGCCGGACCGGCTGGCCGAGTTCTTCGTCCGCGACCTCACCGAGGGCATCGGCAGGACCGGCGTCAAGGCCGCCATGCTCAAGTGCGCCTCCGACCACCTCGGGATGACCAAGGGCTGCGAGCGGGTGTTCCGGGCGGTCGCCGAGGCGCACCTGGAGACCGGCGCGCCGATCACCACCCACTCGCACAGCGCCTCCCGGGGCGGGCTGGAGCAGCAGCGGCTGCTCGTCTCGCTCGGCGTGGACCCGGGACGGGTGGTGATCGGGCACGCGGGCGACTCGGCGGACCTGGCGTACCTGGAGGAGCTGATCGCGGGCGGGTCCTATCTGGGCATGGACCGCTTCGGCATCGACACCATCGCGCCGTTCGAGCAGCGGGTGGCCGTGGTGGCGGAGCTGTGCGCGCGCGGGCACGCCGGCCGGATGGTGCTGGGCCACGACTCGTACTGCTTCAACGACCGCTTCGACGCCGAGGTCGTCCGCCGCCGCCACCCGAACTACCACCTGCTGCACATCCCCCGCGACGTCCTGCCCGAGCTGCGCGAGCGGGGCGTCACGGACGGCCAGATCCATCAGATGCTCGTCGGCAACCCGCGGGAGATCCTCCGATGACCCCCTCTGACTTCGACGTCGGCGCGGACTGGCACGTCGCGGACCCGTACCCGTTCCTGGCCAGGCTGCGGCGCGAGGCGCCGGTGTTCTGGAGCGAGCACCTGCGGGCCCACGTCCTGACCCGCCACGCCGACGTGCGGGCCGCCTACGGCGACCCCCGGCGCTTCTCCTCCCGGGGCTCGCTGACGATCTCCCGCAGCCTGACCGCCGAGACCCGGGCGAAGCTGGGCGAGCACGGCTCGTTCCTGTCCAGCTTCGTCGCCAACGTGGACCCGCCCGACCACACCCGGCTGCGCCGGTCGGTGTCGCGGGCGTTCACGCCGCGCGCGGTCGCCGCCCTGCGGGAGACCTTCCAGCGGCTCAACGAGGACCTCCTCGACCGGCTCGCCCCGCGCGGCACGGCCGACTTCGTGGCCGAGATCGGGCACGAGCCGTCCGTCAGGCTGACCGCCCGCTTCATCGGCGTGCCGGAGGCCGACGAGGCGTTCGTGCAGGCGCGCGTCAAGGACTGGTTCCAGCTCTTCCTGTCGCCGCAGCCGCCCGCCCGCCAGCTCGAACTCGCCGAGGGCTTCCTCGCCTATCTCGACTACGTGGACCGGCTCGTCGCCGCCCGCGCCAAGGCCCCGCGCGACGACTTCACCTCCCTCATGACCTCGCTCATCGGGGACGAGCTGACGCACCGCGAGGTCGTCGAGCTGATCTCCACGATCCTGCTCGGCGGCAACGACACCGTCCCCAACCAGCTCGGCAACGCCGTGCTGCGGCTGCTGCGGGAGGGCGCCTGGCCGGTGCCGCCGCCGCTGACCGGCGCCGCCGCCGAGGAGTGCATGCGCATCGACGGCGCCTCGCTCGGCTCGTTCCGGTACGCCGCCGAGGACGTCACCCTGCACGGCGTCACCATTCCGCGCGGCGCCCTGGTCCTGCTGTCCACCGACTCCGCCGGGCACGACGAGAGCGTCTTCCCCGAACCGGAGCGCTTCCGCGCCGGGCGGCCCAACGCCGCCGACCACCTGGTGTTCGGCTACGGCATCCACTTCTGCGTGGGCGCGGCGCTGGGCCGGCTGCAACTGCGGACCGCGCTGGAGGTGCTCGGCCGGCGCCTGCCCCGGCTGCGGCTGGTGCCGGGGGAGCCGATCGCCTACCGCAGGTCGCTGGTGGGGCGTGGGCTGACGGCGCTGCGGGTGGAGTGGTGACGGGCGAGCACCCGCGCGGGTGTGCCGCGCCGGCTCCCCTCCCGTCCCTCCCCTCCCGTCCCTCCTCGTCCGGAAAATCCGTCCCCCGTGCAGGCGTGCATGCGTCCAGATGTGGGAGGTATGGGCAGTGAGGTGACTTTAGTAGGGATGTGGGAGGTTTCATGGAGCCGGTGGCGGTCGGGCTGGTGGGTGCGGGGCCGTGGGCGCGGATGGCGCACGCGCCCATGCTGGCCAAGGGCCCGCACACGCGCCTCGCGGGCGTCTGGGCCCGGCGCCCCGAGGCGGCGGCCGAGCTGGGCGCCCCGGTGTACGAGCGCGTCGAGGAGCTGTTCGACCACTGCGAGGCGGTGGCGTTCTGCGTGCCGCCCGCCGTCCAGGCCGAGCTGGGCGTCCTGGCCGCCCGCGCGGGCAAGGCGCTGCTGCTGGAGAAGCCGCTGGCCGACTCGCTCGACGGCGCGCGCCGGCTGGCCGACGCCGTGGCCGAGGCGGGCGTGGCCAGCCAGATGGTGCTGACCCTGCGCTATGCCGTACAGACCAGGACGTTCCTGGCCAGGTGCGGCGAGATCCAGCCGTTCGGCGGCCACGCCGCCAACATCTCCGGCGCCCTGCTCGGCGACCATCCCTTCGCCACCCCCTGGCGGCTGGAGCGCGGCGCGCTGCTCGACGTCGGCCCGCACGTGATCGACCTGCTGGACGCGGCGCTCGGCCCGGTGAGCGGGGTGCGCGCGCACGGCGATCCGTTCGGCTGGGTGGGGCTGCTGCTGGAGCACGAGGGCGGCGCGGTCTCGGAGGCGTCGCTGTGCATGGCGGCCGTCGGCGACCTGCCGCCCGCCACGTTCGCCGTGTACGGCCGCACCGGCAACGCCGTCCTGCTGCCCTTCGACGACGACCCCCTGGACGCCGTCGCCGAGGAGTTCGCCAGGACGGTCAGGGCCGACGGCGGCCACCCGCTCGACGCCGCCCACGGCCTGCGCCTCCAGCGGATCATCACCACCGCGGAGGCCCAGCTCAAGGAGTGACCCCGGCCTCTTCCCCCGGCGCGTCAGGGCGCTGCCGGCCTCCTCCGGCGTGAGGGCGGGCTGTCCCGAGGGCGCCGGTGCCCTCCCTTGACGCGGAGGTCGTCCGGGGGATTGATAGCGTTTGTCCGATGCGCAGGGCGCAGCGAAGTCCGGTGCGAGTCCGGCGCTGTCCCGCAACTGTCACAGCCAGGTCGCCTGCCTCTGCGCTGACGCCATCAACCCTCGTGGAAAAGGGTGATCCGTCGCTTCTACGCGGGTCTCTCGGTTCCGACAGTGTGAAAGGATCTCTCGTGAGGCCCGTACGCACGGCCTTCGCGGGCGCGCTGCTGGGAACGCTGGTGCTGGCCGGATGCGGCCAGACCGGCGGCACCCCCGCCACGTCCGCCCCCGCCACGTCCGCCCCCGCCACCTCCGCCCCCGCCGCCTCCTCCTCAGGGGAGGGCTTCCCGGTCACCGTCGAGGCGGGCAACGGCCGGGTCACCATCGCCAAGAAACCCGAGCGCATCGTCTCCCTCTCGGCCACCCACACCGAGACGCTGTTCGCCATCGGCGCCGGCCCCCAGGTCGTCGCCGTGGACAACCAGTCGAACCACCCCGCCGAGGCCCCCAAGACCGACCTGTCCGGCTTCAAGCCGAACGTCGAGGCCATCGTCGCCAAGAAGCCCGACCTCGTCATCGTCTCCGACGACCTGGACAAGGTCGTCGCCGAGCTGGGCAAGGTCGGCGTGCCCGTGCTGCTGGAGCCGGCCGCCAAGACCCTCGACGAGGCGTACGAGGAGATCGCCGAGCTGGGCGCGGCCACCGGCAACAAGGCCAAGGCCGACGAGGTCGTCACCGGCATGAGGACGACCATGGACAAGCTGGCCGCCGAGGCGCCCAAGGACAAGAAGCTCACCTACTACCACGAGCTCGACCAGACGCCGTACGCCGCCACGTCCCAGACGTTCATCGGCCAGGTGTACGCCCTGTTCGGCCTCACCAACGTCGCCGACCAGGCGCCCAAGGCGGCGGGCGGCTACCCCAAGCTGTCGGCCGAGTTCGTGGCCCAGGCCGACCCCGACCTGATCTTCCTGGCCGACGTCAAGTGCTGCGGGCAGAACAAGGAGGCCCTGGCCAAGCGGCCCGGCTGGGCGAACCTGTCGGCGGTCAAGAACGACCGGGTCGTCGAGCTCGACGACGACATCGCCTCCCGGTGGGGGCCGCGCATCGTGGACCTCGCCGAGACCATCGGCGCCGCCGTGGCCAAGGCCGGCGCGAGCTGAGCGTGACGAGGCAGGCCGGCCCGTCCAGGGCCAGACCCCTGTGGATGGCGGGCGCCCTCGGCGTGCTGGCCGTCTCCATGATCGCCGGGCTGCTCGGCGGGGCCGCTGGGATGTCGCCCTGGCAGGTGGTGCTCCAGGCCGTGGACTGGCTGCCGCTCGTCCACGTCGACTCGGGGCTCGCGCCGGTCGAGCAGGGGCTGCTGTACGAGCTGCGGCTGCCCCGCGTGCTGGTCGCCGCCGTGGTGGGCGGGCTGCTGGCGATGGCCGGCGCCGGCTACCAGGGGGTGTTCCGCAACCCGCTCGCGGACCCGTACCTGCTGGGCGCGGCGGCCGGGGCGGGCCTGGCGGCCACGGTGGCCATCGTCGCGCTGCCGGCCGTGGCCGGGAGCATTCCGGTCGCGGCGTTCGCCGGGGCCGTGGGCGGGGTGCTGCTGGCGTACGCGCTCGGCAACACGGCCGGGCGCGCCGGCGGCACGGCCACGCTGGTGCTGGCCGGCGTGGCGGTGACCTCGTTCCTGACCGCGGTCCAGACGTTCGTGCAGCAGTTCAAGGTCGAGGAGCTCCAGCGCATCTACTCGTGGATCCTCGGTGACGTCGGCGGCGGGTGGGACCAGCTCTGGCTGGTGCTGCCGTACGCGGCCGTCGCCGCCGCGCTGCTCCTGATGCACGGGCGCATGCTGGACGTGCTGTCCGTCGGCGACGAGGAGGCCGTCAGCCTCGGCGTGCGCGCCGCCCGGGTACGCCTGGTCGTGCTGCTGGCGGCCTCGCTGGCCACCGCGGCGGCCGTGGCGGTGAGCGGGCTGATCGGGTTCGTCGGCATCGTCGTGCCGCACGTGGTGCGGCGGCTGGCGGGCGGCTCGTACCGGATCGTGCTGCCGCTGTCGCTCATCGGCGGCGCGGCGTTCCTGGTGCTGGCCGACCTCATCGCCCGTACCGTCCTCGCCCCGGCGGAGCTGCCGATCGGCGTGGTGACGATGTTCGTGGGGGCGCCGTTCTTCGTGGCGGTGCTGCGGATGACCCGGCGGGCGGCCACGTGATCGAGACGCGGGGGCTGACCGTGCGGCTCGGCGAGCGGGACGTGGTCCGCGACGTCGGGCTGACCGTGCGCCAGGGCGAGTGGCTGGCGATCATCGGGCCGAACGGGGCCGGCAAGTCCACCCTGCTCAAGGCCGTCATGGGGCTGGTCGCGCACCGGGGCGAGGTCGTCCTGGACGGGCGGCCGGCCGCCGGGCTCAAGCCGCGGGCGCGGGCCCGGCTGGTGGCCTACGCGCCGCAGACGCCCGCGCTGCCGCCCGACATGTCGGTCTTCGACTACGCGCTGCTGGGGCGGACGCCGTACATCCCCTACCTGGGACGCGAGAGCGGCCACGACCGCGAGGTCACCGCGTCCGTGCTGGCCCGGCTCGACCTGACGGAGCTGGCCGCGCGGCGCGTGGGGGAGCTGTCCGGCGGGGAGCGGCAGCGGGTGGTGCTGGCCAGGGCGCTCGCCCAGCAGGCGCCCGTGCTGCTGCTCGACGAGCCGACCACCGCGCTCGACCTCGGGCACCAGCAGCAGGTGCTGGAGCTGGTGGACCGGCTGCGGCGCGCCGACGGCCTGACCGTCGTGACCACCCTGCACGACCTGACCGTGGCCGGCCTGTACGCCGACGCGCTGCTCCTGCTGGCCGGCGGGCACGCGGCCGCCTCCGGCAAGCCCGCCCAGGTGCTGACCGAGGAACTGGTGGGCCGGCACTTCGGCGCCCATGTCAAGATCGAGCCAGGGCCGGACGGGCGGCCGGTCGTGCACCTGGTGAGGGGCGGGTCATGAAGCTGACGTACCGGACGGAGGAGGGCGAGCGGCTCGGCGCGCTGCTGTGGGAGTTCGGGCCGGGTTGGCGGATGATCTCCTCCGCCGTCCTCGGCGGCGGCGTCGGGGAGCGCGCGTGGGTGCTGAACGCCCAGGTCGTCGCCGGGTACGCGCGCATGGACCCGGTGGAGCACCTGCGCTCGCTGGGGCCAGGCGGCGACGGCGTCGGCATGATGACCGCCGCCTCCGTGGACCGCTACGTCCACGCCCGCGACGGCGGCGTGGACGCCTGGGCCACCGTGGGCCTGCGCGTCCCGACCTGGGCCGCGGCCCCCGAGGGCGCCACCGACCCCGAGCTGGCCCCGATCCGGGTCGGCACCGTCAACATCGTGACCGCCCTGCCGGTCGCCGTGACCGACGCCGCCCTGGTCAACCTGGTGATGACCGTGACGGAGGCGAAGACCCAGGCCCTGGTCGAGACCGGCTACGCGGGCACGGGCACCGCCTCGGACGCGGTGTGCGTGGCCGTACGCGCGGACGGGCCGCCGGAGCTGTTCGGCGGGCCCCGCTCGGAGTGGGGCGCGCGGGCGGCCCGCGCCGTCCACGCGGCGGTCCGGCGCGGCGCCGAGGCGTGGCGAGTTCGTCACCCGAGGTGACGGGATTCGGGAAGTAGCATGTGGGCGAGGGCGAGGCTCGCGATACTGAGTGGGTGACCGCAATGGCGACGATCGAACCGACCGGCACGGTCGCCGACCTGCTCAGGTTCCCCGGCGACGGCGATCGCCACGAGCTTTTCAACGGGAGCCCGGTGGCGGTTCCCGCCCCCACGCCACGGCACCAGCGCGTGATCAGCCGCCTGCTCGTCATCCTGGAGGCCGCCAGGCCGCCCGAGCTGGAGTGCCTGACCACCGTCAACGTCAGCCCGAGCGCCGAGGACCTCTACATCCCCGACCTCGTCGTGGTGCCCGAGCAGGTGTCCGAGGCGGTGGACCTCGTGTACTCGCCCCGCGACCTGCTGCTGGCGGTCGAGGTGGTCAGTCCCGGCAGCAGGACCCAGGACCGGTCGACCAAGCTGGCGGCCTACGCCGAGGCGGGCATCCTGCGCTACTGGCGCATCGAGCCGGACGAGGGGCCGTCGCTCTACGTCTACGAGCTGGACGGCCGCTCCTACGAGGGCCCCACGGTCCACAAGGCGGGCGCCGACGTCACCCTGTCGGCACCCTTCCCCGTGACCTTCGACCCCGCCGACCTCCTGCGACCACGACGTCAGACCCCATAGTTCTCGGCCGCGTCGTCCTGGGCCGCGCCGTCCTGGGCCGCGCGCCGCGTCGTCCATGTGGCGGCTCCCCGCATGCCAGGCAGTGTCCGACGCGTCACTGAAGGTGACGGGATTCGGGGAAGTAGCATGTGGGCGAGGGCGAGGCTCGCGATACTGAGTGGGTGACCGCAATGGCGACGATCGAACCGACCGGCACGAGGCGCACGGTTCTCCCGGGTGCGCCACCGTTCACGGTCGACGACCTGCTCAAGTTCCCCGACGACGGGAACCGCTACGAGCTTTTCAACGGGAGTCTGGTAGTGAGCCCTGCCCCCAGCCTGCCTCACCAGGACACGATCTTCCTGCTGCAGATGATCCTGCACCAGGCCGCGCCGCACGACTACAAAGTGTTCACGACGGTCAATGTGCGGCCATCCGAGAAGGATCTCTACATTCCCGATCTCGTCGTGGTGCCCAGAGCCGTGGCCCGGTCCGTGCGGCTCATGCTGGCGCCCAGCGACGTCGCGCTGGTGGTGGAGGTGGTCAGCCCCAGCACCAAGACGCATGACAGGGGGACCAAGGCGGCGGCGTACGCGGCGGCGGGCATCCCTCTCTACTGGCGCGTCGAGCCGGGCGAAGGGCCGACGCTCTACGTCTACGAGCTCGACGGCGACACCTACCGCGGCCCGGTCGCGCACAAGCCTGGCACCACCGTCACCTTGTCGGCTCCCTACCCCGTCACCCTCGATCCCGCCGATCTGGTCGACGACGACTGACCGACCCCGTAGTCCTCGGCCGCGCCCCGTTCCGTGATCCGGCCGGCCGCCAGGTCGGCCAGGACGGCCGCGCGGTCCCGTTCGGACGGGGGGCCGAGGCCGCCGCCGCCCGTGGTCGCGACGACGAACGCTTCCCCGGCCGCGAACCGCACGTTGTTGACCTTGGACGCGAGCTGTTCCAGCCGCCCGTCCCGGTGCCGCCTGAAGAAGCCGCCGACGCGGCCCGGCAGGCCGCCGTCGCGGCCCGGGGGCGGCAGGCGCAGGCGGTCGCCGCGGGTCGTGACGTGGCAGTCGGCCAGGAAGCGGTAGACCGTGCGCGTGCCCAGCCCGCCCCGCCAGCGGCCCGGCCCGCCCGAGTCCGGGATCGTGGCGATCGACTCCACGACGAGCGGACAGCGGCTCTCCACCGGCTCCGCCTGCGGCACCGAGTTGCGGCCGACGCCGAAGTGCACGCCCGTCGCGTCCGGGCCGTCCAGCCCGCGCCGCGCGCCCACCCCGCCGAAGTCGTAGGACAGGTGGATCCAGTACGGCGCCCCCACCGCGGCGATCGAGAACGGCTGCAGGATGCCGCTGGCCGCGATCGCGCGCTCGGGCACCGCGTCCGACATCGCCTGGAAGACGGCCTCCATCGCGGCGTAGATCGGCACGTACCGGCCGCCGCACGGGTACGGCGAGCGGGCGTTCAGCAGGGAGCCCTCGGGCAGGCGGACCTCGACGGCGCGCAGGCAGCCGTCGTTCATGGGGATCGTCGGGTCCAGGAAGCAGCGGATCGCGAAGACGGCGGCGGCCAGGGACTGGGAGGCCGAGGCATTGATCGCCGCCGGGACCTGGGGGGCGGTGCCGGCGAAGTCCAGGACGGCCCGGCGGCCGGGTTCGAGGACGACGGCGACGCGGACGTCGTGGGACTCGCCAGGATGCAGGCCGTCGTCGTCGATCGGGTAGGCGGCGGTGAACCGGCCCGGGGGCAGCTCGGCCAGGGAGGCGCGGGTCCTGGCCTCGGTGTAGTCCAGGTAGTCCTCGACGCCCGCCGCCAGGCCCTCGGCGCCGTACTCGGCCAGCAGGGACTCCAGGCGGGCGGCGGCCACCGCCGTGCCGGCCACGAGCGCGCGCACGTCCCCCATCACCTTGTCCGGGGTACGGCTGTTGGCGCGCAGGACGGCCTCCAGGGCCGGGTCGAGGCCGCCGGCGGTGGCCAGGCGGACCGGCGGGAGCTGCAGGCCCTCCAGGAAGATGTCCGTGGCCAGCGGGGCCATCCCGCCCGCCGACAGGCCGCCCAGGTCGGAGACGTGGATCATGGTGGCGGTGAAGTACGCCGGGGCGCCCGCGACGAAGACCGGGCGGTAGACCAGCAGGTCGTTGGTGTGGACGCCGCCCCGGTAGGCGTCGTTGAGCGCGTACACCTCGCCCGGCCGCATGGTGTCCGGGGGGTGGTCGGCGAGCAGCTCGGGCAGGGCGGTACGCAGCGCCATGCTGTTCATGAGCGTGGTGGCCATGGACTGGGCGATGAGGCGGCCGCGGGCGTCCAGGACGGCGGCCGAGGCGTCGGAGCCCTCCACGATGAACGTCGAGTACGCCGAGCGCACCACCACGATGCCGGCCTCCTCGGCGGCCACGACCAGGGCGTTGCGCAGCACCTCAGCGGTCAGGGCGTCGCTCACGGGGCGCTCGCGCGGGTGAGGTGGACGGCGCCGGAGCCGACGACGAGGGCGGCGGCCCAGCCGGGCGGGACCACGATCGTGGACCCGGGGTCCTCGATGATCGCCGGGCCGGGCAGGCGGCGGCCCGGCATGCCGTCGCGGACGTGGACGGGCACCTCGACGTAGCCGCCGCACTCGGCGAAGTACGCCCGCCGCCGCCCACCCCCGCCGGACGAGGGGGGTGGGCCCGGTTGTGGTGGGCCCGGTTGTGGTGGGCCCGGCCGCGGAGGGGCGGCGCCGGTGGGGATGGCGCCGATGGGGGCGGGCCTGGTGGTGCCGGGGCCGGTGAGGGCGGGCCCGGTGAGGCCGGGCCCGGTGGTGCCGGGGCCGGTGGGGGCCGTGACGCGGACGCGGTAGCCGACCAGCTCGATCTCGCCCCGCTGCGCGATGCCGTACACCTGCCGGTACCGTCCGGCGAACCGCTCGGCGAGCACCTCGCGCGACGGCGACCACGCCACCGTCAGGTCGTGGGACTGCCCGCGGAAGCGGGCGTCCACCGAGCGCTCCACCCGCACCCCCGGGTCGGACGGCGACACCCCCAGGTCCGCCGCCGCCTCGGCCGCCAGCTCGGCGAAGATCGGCTCGGGGTCGCCCGCGTCCAGCCGGGACCGGACCCGGTCGGTGGACAGCTCCCCGGCCAGCAGCCCCGCGGCCGAGGCCACCCCGCAGTGCGCCGGCACCACCACGGTCCCGATCCCG
Organism: Nonomuraea sp. NPDC050783; assembly: GCF_040802095.1. Classification (NCBI taxonomy): domain Bacteria; kingdom Bacillati; phylum Actinomycetota; class Actinomycetes; order Streptosporangiales; family Streptosporangiaceae; genus Nonomuraea; species Nonomuraea sp. NPDC050783. The sequence goes on along the minus strand of NZ_JBFAHK010000003.1, from coordinate 658,105 downwards.
AACCGCTCGGCCACGCGCGCCGCGTGCATGGGCCCCGCCCCGCCGAAGGCCACCAGGGCGAACCCGCGCGGGTCGATGCCGCGCTGCACCGTGACGACGTGCACGGCGGACGCCATGGCGGCGCTGACGATCTCGTGGACGGCGCAGGCCGCCGCCTCCCGGGTGACGCCCAGCGGCCCGGCGAGCCGGTCCAGGGCCTGGCCCGCCAGCGCCGGCGTCAGCGGGATCGAGGCGGAGGACAGGTAGCCGAGCACCAGGTTGGCGTCGGTGACGGTGGGCTCCGAGCCGCCGAGGCCGTAGCAGGCGGGCCCGGGGGAGGACCCGGCCGAGCGCGGCCCCACGCGCAGCGCGCCCGCGGCGTCGATCCAGGCCACGCTGCCGCCGCCGGCCCCCACCTCCGCCAGGTCGATGGCCGGGGTCTTGATCGGCACGCCGGTGCCCGCCCGCCGCCCGCCGAAGCTGCCCTTGCCGCCCACGTGGAACTCGTGCGTGATCTCCGGCCGCCCGCCGCGCACCACGCACGCCTTGGCGGTGGTGCCGCCCATGTCGAACGAGATCGCCTCCGCGAACCCGGCCCCGGCCGCCGCCAGCACCCCCGCCGCCGGCCCCGACTCGATCGTGGCCACCGCCCGCCGCGCGGCCAGCTCGGCAGAGATCACCCCGCCGCCCGACTCCATGACGTGGACGGGGGCGCGGATCCCCAGCTCGGCCAGCCGCTCGCGCAGCCGCGACAGGTAGGAGGCCATCAGCGGGCCGATGTAGGCGGACATGATGGTGGTGGTGGCGCGCTCGTACTCGCGGATCTCCGGCCACACCTCCGAGGAGGTCACCACCGCCGGCACCGTCCGGCGCAGGATCGCCGCGACCCGCCGTTCGTGCGCCGGGTTGGCGTAGGAGTGCAGCAGGCACACGGCGGCCGAGGTGATGCCGCGCCGGGCGATCCCGTCGGCCACCCGGCGCACCGAGCCGGGGTCCAGCGGTGTCAGCACCTCGCCGCGCGCCGAGACGCGCTCGGTCACCTCGAAGCAGTCCTCGGGCGCGACCGGGGGAGGGGGCGGGGTGAAGCGCAGGTCGTAGCGGTCCTCCTCGACGCGGGCGTAGCGGCCGAGCGGGACGACGTCGCGGAAGCCGGCGGTGGTGACGTAGGCGACCCGCGCCCCGGTACGTTCCAGCACCGCGTTGGTGGCCAGCGTCGTGGCGTGGACGACCCGGGTGACCTGCGCGGGGTCCCGCCCGCCGAGCGCGCGCGTAACGCCCGCCACGATTCCCGCGATGGGGTCGTAGTGGGTACTCAAGCACTTGGCCACGGCTATCGCGCCGGACGTATCACGGAGGACCACATCGGTGAAGGTGCCGCCGACATCGACGCCGATCGCGTAGGCCACCCGGGTACGCTACGCCCCCTAACAAGCGCTTGTCTACGAAGTGGTCTATTGACTTACGGCAGGTGATTGGGACGCTGGTTCCAGTCCTTGTGTTGGGAGCGGAGAGATGGCACGCCTCACAGCTCTTCTCGGTGCCATCGCGGCGGCACTGGCGGCGGTACTGTTCCTGCCCGCGACGCCGGTCGCGGCCCACGACCACCCCAGCGGCATCACCGACCTGGTGACGCCCGCCGTGGTACGGCTGGAAGCCGTGTCCCACGTGGAGATCACCCTGCTCGACCACGTCGGCGAGCTGAAACACGTGGAGCGGTCCTACGACATCCCGTTCGCGGTCGGGACCGGCACGGTCGTCAACCCCGACGGCACCATCGTCGGCCTGCGCCGCCTGGCCGTGAACCCCGACGACGTCGCCGTCTACGCCGCCAACAGGATCTTCGCCGAGCACCACAAGGTGAAGATCCCGGCCGACTACGACAAGCACAAGCTCTCCGACGACCTGCTCGACCACCACCTGCAGGAGTGCTACCCGCCCAAGACCGACACCGCCACCTGCATCATCAACGTCACCACCGACATCACCGCCTACCCCAACGTCTCCCCGGCCAGCCCCAACGGCTACAAGGTCAAGTGCATCAAGGCCGGCCCCGACCCCGACGACCCCGCCGTGCTGGTGCCGCTGACCCCGGCGACCGGCGTCGGCATGCCGACCGCGCCGCTCGCCGACAAGGTGCCCGACCAGGTCGGCTCGCCCACCAACGTCGCGGGCTTCCTCGGCCGCCCCGGCCCGGACGTGCACCACAACGTCGTCATCGCCCACCTCGGCCAGGGCGGCGGCCAGGGCCAGAACGGCCGGCCGTTCGCCGACCCGGAGAAGAAGAAGGACGAGCCGGTCGAGCTGGGCGGCCTGGCCGACAAGGGCATGGTGGGCGCCCCGGTCATCGGCGACAAGGACGGCCACGTCATCGGCCTGCTCGTCGGCGGCGGCAAGGAGGGCAAGATGCTCGGGATCCGGGAGGTCCTCGGCGTCCTGACCCAGGCCAAGGTGACGCCCCGCCGGGGGACCATCGACACCGCCTTCGAGGCGGCCCTGACCCGCTACCACACCAAGTACTACACCGAGGCCGCGCCGGGCTTCCAGCGCGTGCTGGAGCTGTATCCCGGCAACGTGGTGGCCGCGAGCCTGCTCAAGACCTCGCTGGCCAAGCGGGGCGGCCCGGAGGACCAGGGCACCAGGCAACTGGCGGCGACGACGCCCGGCACGTCCCGGCCGCTGTGGCCGTTCATCGCGGCGGCCGTGCTCCTCTTCCTGGCCGCCGGCGGCGGGGCGTATCTGTTGTGGCGCCGCCGCGCTCCTGAAAGACCGACAGAACTGCCGCAGCCACTCGCGGCCGGGCCACCGCTCGACGAAGGCGCCAACCAGACCGTCGTCGTGCGGCGCTCCCAGTCGTTCCCAGTGGTCCCGCAGCAACAGCAGCAGGTGATGACGGCCCAGGAGGCGCCCATGAAGTACTGCACCTCGTGCGGCATGCGGCTGGGCCCCGCGCATCGCTTCTGCGGCTACTGCGGTCATCCCATCGAGACGTGATGCACGTGAACGAACGATCGCTCATCGGCCAGGAGGTGGCCGGGTACTACATCGAGGACATCGTCGGCAAGGGCGGCATGGCCGTCGTCTACCTGGCGCTCGACCCCCGGCTGAGCCGCCGCGTGGCGTTGAAGATCCTCAACCCGGTGCTCAGCGTCGACGACCGGTTCAGGCAGCGGTTCATCCTGGAGTCCAGAACGGTCGCCAGCATCGAGCACCCCAACATCATCCCGATCTACGAGGCCAACGCCGACGCCGACGGCGTGCTCTACATCGCCATGCGCTACGTGGACGGCCTCGACCTGCGCCGCCTCATCTACGACCGCGGGCCGCTGCCGATCGGGCCGGCCAACCGCATCTTCGCCCAGGTGGCCGCCGCGCTCGACGCCGCCCACGCCCACGACCTCATCCACCGCGACGTCAAACCGGCCAACATCCTGCTGGCCGGCGACCACGTCTACCTCACCGACTTCGGCATCACCAAGCACCGCTCGTCGATCTCCGGGCTGACCCAGACCGACCAGTTCATCGGCACGCCCCGCTACATGTCGCCTGAGCAGATCAACAAGGAGCACATCGACGGGCGCTGCGACCAGTACGCGCTGGCCTGCGTGGTCTACGAGGCGCTGTCGGCGCGGCTGCCGTTCCAGCGGGAGAACGACATCGCGCTGCTCTGGGCCCACCTGGCCGAGCAGCCGGTGCCGCTGTCGCACCTCAGGCCCGAGCTGCCGCCGCAGGTGGACGCCGTGATGGCGCGGGCGCTGGCCAAGACGCCCGAGCAGCGCTACGCCACCTGCACGGAGTTCGTCACCGCGCTGCGGGACGCGATCAGCGGGCCCCAGGCGGCCGATCCCGCCGACCTGCTCGTCCCGGGCAACCTGGTGCCGCGCCCCGGCACGAGCCCGCACTCGGGCCCGCACGCGGTGCCGCACTCGGGCCCGTACTCAGGGCCCGGCGCGGTGCCGGGCTCGGGCCCGCACTCAGGGCCCGGTGCGGGGCCGCCGTCCGGGCCGCATCCGGGCTCCGGCGGTCATACCGGCCCCTTCGCGCCCGCGCCGCCCACCCGGCCCTCCGCCGGCGTCAAGCGCCCGGGCCGCGTCCCGATCGTGGCCGTCACGCTGGTCGCCGCCGTCGCCGCGCTGGCGCTGGTGGCGTTCATCGTCTTCAGCCACCGGGGCGACACCTGGTCGCGCTACCAGGCCAGCCAGGCCGCGCCGCTGACCTTCGAGTACCCCGGCGACTGGACCGCGCGCACCCACCGCGACCTGTTCACCGTCGCCTCGCCGCACGCCACCGAGTTCGAGGCGTTGTTCGTCGCCGGGCCGGGCGCCGACTGGTCGGCGATCTCCCAGATCGTCGCCGACGACCCCGCGAGCGCCGCCGGCGTGTACGTCCAGACCTCCGACACCCTCGACCCGTCCGGCGACGCCGAGCAGATGAAGGGCAAGATGGAGGCGCTGCTGCCCGGCTCGGTGGACCTGGAGAAGCCGGTGCAGGACCAGGCGGGCAACAAGCCGGCCACCCGCTTCGACGGCTCGTTGTTCGACCAGGCGAGCGGCGTGCGGCTGGGCTTCGTCAGCTACGTGATCGAGCGGCAGCCCAAGAACATGCTCGTGATGTACTTCTGCGGCAGGGCGAGCTGCGACGACGCGACCCAGGCCCGCTTCCGGCAGAGCATCCACGTGTCGTGACTTGGAACTGACTTGCGTCCGGCTTGGCCTGGGTGTTCAAGGGATGTGCCCGGAGTCTACCCTCCGGCTGTGGGCATTCGCATAGTCATCGCCGACGACCAGGCGATGGTCAGGGCCGGGTTGCGCATGGTCGTCGATAGCGACCCCGGCATGGAAGTCGTCGGCGAGGCCGCCGACGGGCGGGAGGCGATCGCCGTGGCGCGGCGCACCCGCCCGGACATCGTCCTCATGGACATCTCGATGCCCAGGCTGGACGGCCTGTCGGCGGCCAGGGAGCTGCTCGACACCCCCGCGCCGCCGAAGGTCATCACGCTGACCACGTTCGACACCGACGAGAACCTCTACGCGGCGCTGCGCGCCGGCACCAGCGGCTTCCTGCTGAAGGTCTCGCCGCCGGAGCAGCTCCTGGAGGCGATCCGGGTGGTGCACGCGGGCGACGCGCTGCTCGATCCGGCGGTGACCAGCCGGGTGATCGCGACGTTCGCCGGGCGGGCCGAGCCGACGCCCTCGCCGAGGTTGTCGGAGCTGACGCCGCGCGAGCTGGAGGTGCTGCGGCTGCTGGCGCGCGGCCTGACCAACGCGGAGATCGCCGGGGAGCTGTACGTGGGGGAGGCCACGGTCAAGACGCACGTGGCGCGGGTGCTGATGAAGCTGTCCCTGCGCGACCGGGCGCAGGCGGTGGTGTTCGCGTACGAGTCCGGGGTGGTGCGGCCGGGAGCGGCCTGAGGTCTTGAAGACCCCTGGGGCCTTATGTGTATATTTTTCGGCATAAGGCGTCTGATACAGGAGATATTTCATGCGAGCGTTCCCCCGGGTGTTGTTCGACGAGGCCCACAGCGAGTCGTGGACCGTGCGGCGCGAGGTGGCCGAGGCCATCAACCCCGCCCACCCCGACGACAGCAGCTACGCGCGAGCCGCCGGCCTGCTGCGCCACCTCGGGCACACGGTGACCGTCCACACCTCGGGAACGCTCCAAAAGGACGTCCTGGCCGACCAGGACGTCCTGGTGATCGCGCACCCGGCGCAGGAGCGGTGGGAGCGCACCACCGGGCAGGGCAGCCCCGTGCTGTCCGCCGCGGAGCTGGACGCCGTCGAGGCGTACGTGGCCGCCGGCGGCGGGCTCGTCGTGCTGGCCGAGGAGGAGCAGGACAAGTACGGCAACAACCTGCGCGACCTGCTCGCCCGCTTCGGCGTCGGCATCACGCACACCACCGTCCGCGACCCCGGGCACGCGCACCGCGGCGTCGCCACCTGGGTCCGCGCCACCCGCGCCACCGAGGACGGCCTGCTGGCGGGCGTCCGGGAGACCTGCTTCTACCGCAGCGGCGTCCTGACCGTGGAGCCGGACCGCGAGGCGACCGTGCTGTTCACCACCTCCGCCACCGCCGACCCGGCCGGCGCGCCGCTCGCGGTGGCCGTGCGGCACGGGCGGGGCCGGGTCGTCGTGCTCGCCGACTCCGACCTGTTCGGCGACGACTCGATCGACGACTACGACCACCGCCGGCTCTGGGGCAACCTCGTCACCTGGGCCGCCCGCCTCCCCGAGGACGGCGGGCCGGCCGCCGCCCGCGCCGGCGCCAAGGCCGAGCTGTTCGCCCGGCTCAAGGCGGCCGTGGAGGAGCTGCGGCCGCTGCAGGTCAAGGACGGCTCCGTGCCGGAGGAGGCCAGGGAGCGGGCCACGGCGCTGGTGGAGCGTGTCGGCGACTGCGTGGGCGAGCTGGCGCCCCACTTCCCGCACGACGCCGCGTACCTGGAGGCCGTCCGCCGCGACCTGGCGAAGTGGGCCGACGGCGGCCTCGGCGTCCCCGACTTCCTCGACTCGCTCGACCTGTTCCACCCCGACACCCAGCGCGTGGACGGCCTGGAGCACCTCGTCGTCTTCCCCATGTACACCCAGAACGGCAACCCCAACCGCAACCTGGAGGCCGTCTGGATCCGGACCATCTGGCCGGACTGGCTGGCCCGGCTGGAGGCCGGCGGCTACGACAACCCGATGTTCGTGCCGATCGCGTTCGAGGACTTCACCTCCGGCTACGACACCCACTCGGCCGTGCTCTTCCCCGAGACCGTCGCCGTGCGGCAGGCCCCCGCCCGCTTCACCTGGGGCGGCATCTTCGCCGACCGCGAGGCCGCCAGGTTCCGCCGGGTCGCGGCGGCGGCGGCCGGCACGCTCCGGCTCGACCTGCCGCCCGACGCCGCCCGGCTGCTGGCCTCCCAGCGGCTCGCCCAGGACACCTTCGTGTTGTGGGACCTCGTCCACGACCGCACGCACAGCCACGGCGACCTGCCGTTCGACCCGTTCATGATCAAGCAGCGGATGCCGTACTGGCTGTACGCGCTGGAGGAGCTGCGCTGCGACCTGACCGCCTTCGGCGAGGCGGTGAAGCTGGAGGAGCAGGGCGTGCCGCACGCCCGCTACGTGCAGCTCGCCATCCTGTTCGACCGGCTGTTCCGCTTCCCCATCAGCGGCGAGCGGGTACGCAACTACGACGGGCTCGGCGGCCAGCTCCTGTTCGCCTACCTGCACCGCAACGACGTCGTCCGGTGGACCGACAACCGGCTGTCGATCGACTGGGAGCGCGTCGCGGACGGCGTGGCCGACCTGCGCGGCGAGGTGGACAAGCTCTACCGCGACAGCATCGACCGCTCCAAGCTGGCGCACTGGCTGGCGGCCTACGAGCTGGTGACCTCCTACGTGGCCCCGCACCCGGCCTCCGTCTGGGCCAAGGGCGTCGCGGCGCTGCCGGAGGAGCAGAAGGCCAAGGTGGACGCGGTGCTGCCGGACGAGTTCCCCCTCAGCATGTTCTACGAGGCACTGCGCCGTAAGCTGACGGACGTGGTCGAATCGACTAAGGGACTCCGCGCATGATCATTCTGGTGACCGGGGCCGCGGGCCCCGCCGGGCAGGCCGTGACCGCGTACTTCCGCAAGAACGGCCACACCGTCATCGCCGTCGACAGGCACGACACCGACCTGCTCGACCGCGCCGCCGTCCAGCGGCTGGCCGAGCGCGTCGAGCGCGAGCACGGCCGGGTCGACGGCGTCGTCCACCTGGTCGGCGGCTGGCGCGGCGCCTCCTCCTTCGCCGAGACCTCGCTCGACGACTGGGACCTCCTGCACGACCTGCTGATCCGCACGCTGCAGCACGTGTCGCTGGCCTTCGAGCCGCTGCTGCGCCGCAGCGACGACGGCCGCTTCGTGATCGTCTCGGCCAAGGCCGCCGAGCGGCCGTCCGCCGGCGGAGCGGCCTACGCCGCGGCCAAGGCGGCGGCGGAGGCGTGGACCCTCGCCCTGGCCGACGCGCTGTCCGGCACCTCCGCCGCGGCCGTCGTCCTCGTCGTCAAGGCCCTGGTCAACGACGCCATGCGCGCCGAGAGACCCCAGGCCCGCTTCCCGGGCTTCACCGACGTCAACGACCTCGCGGCGGCGATCGGCGGCCTCTACGACCGCCCCGCCGCCGAGCTCAACGGCACCCGATTGGACCTCACTTCTTGATTCCCCGGCACGACCCCCAGCTCAAGGCGTTCGCCAGCGACAACTACGCCGGCGTGCACCCCGAGATCCTCCAGGCCATCGCCGACGCCAACGGCGGCCACCAGATCGCCTACGGCGACGACGTCTACACCGAGGCCCTCCAGGACGTCTTCCGCGCGCACTTCGGCGAGCGGGCGCGGGCCTGGCCCGTCTTCAACGGCACCGCCGCCAACGTCGTCTCCCTGCGCGCCATGCTGCGCCCCTGGGAGGCGGTCATCTGCGCCGAGACCGCCCACATCAACACCGACGAGGGCGGCGCCCCCGAGGTCACGGCCGGGATCAAGCTCCTGACCGTGCCCACGCCCGACGGCAAGCTCACCCCCGAGCTGATCGACCGGCAGGCGTGGGGCTTCGGCGACGTGCACCGCGCCCAGCCGCGCGTGGTCTCCATCTCCAACACCACCGAGCTGGGCACCCTCTACACGCCCGCCGAGATCGCCGCGATCTGCGCGCACGCCCACGAGCGGGGGCTGCTGGTCCACCTCGACGGCTCCCGCCTCACCAACGCCGCCGCCGCCCTGGACGTGCCCATGCGGGCGCTCACCACGGACGCCGGGGTGGACGTGCTGTCCTTCGGCGGCACCAAGATCGGCCTGCTGTACGGGGAGGCGGTCGTCGTCCTCGACCCGGAGGCGGCGAGCGGCGTCGACTACCTCCGCAAGACGTTCATGCAGCTGTCGTCGAAGATGCGCTTCGTGTCCGCGCAGTTCGAGGCGCTGCTCTCCGGCGACCTGTGGCTGCGCAACGCCCGCCAGGCCAACGCCATGGGCCGCCGGCTGGCCGAGGCCGTGCGCGGCATCCCGGGCGTCGTCCTGCCCCGGCCCGTCGAGGCCAACGCCGTCTTCGCGATCCTGCCCCCGGACATGACCGAGCGCCTGCAGAAGCGCTTCCGCTTCTACACCTGGAACGAGGCCACGGGCGAGGTGCGCTGGATGTGCGCCTTCGACACCACCGAGGCCGACGTGGACGCCTTCGCCGCGGCCGTCGCCGAGGAGATGGCCGCCTCCTGACGGCCTCAGCGGCCCGGGCCCGACGGCTTCAACGGCCCGGGCCCGACGGCTTCAACGGCCCGGGCCCGACGGCTTCAACGGCCCGGGCCCGACGGCTTCAACGGCCCGGGCCCGACGGCCTCAGCGGCCCGGGCCCGACGGCCTCAGCGGCCCGGGCCCGACGGCCTCAGCGGTGCCGGCCGCTCAGCGCCAGGCGGGCGGCCTGCCAGCCGCCCATGCCGTGGACCCCGGCCCCCGGCGGCGTGGACGACGAGCACAGGAACACCCCCGGCAGCGGGGTGCGCCACGGCGCCGGCGACCACACCGGGCGGCGCAGGAACTGGACGAGGCTGGACAGCCCGCCCGAGATGTCGCCGCCCACCAGGTTGGGATCGTACGCCTCCAGCTCCGCCGGGCCCATCGCGTGCCGGGCCAGCACCCGCTCGCGGAAGCCGGGGGCGAACCGCTCGATCTGCGCCTCGACCGCGCCGGTCAGGTCGGCCCGCGAGCCGTTCGGCACGTGGCAGTAGGCCCACAGGGTGTGCCCGCCGCGCGTCGGGTCGGCCGCGTACGGCTGCACCGCCAGCACGTACGGCCGCGGCGAGACCCGCCCGGCGGCCGTCTCCGCCTCGCTGAGCGCGATCTCCTCCAGCGTGCCGCCCAGGTGGACGGTGCCCGCCCCGGCCACCGCCGGATCGCGCCACGGCACCGGCCCGTCCAGCGCCCAGTCCAGCTTGAACACCCCCGGCCCGTGCCGGAAGCGGGCCAGCCGCCGCCGGTAGCCCGGCGGCAGGTCGGCCATGGCCAGGAGCTGCCGGGGCGCCACGTCGAGCACCACCACGGGCGCGGACACCTCGGCCAGCCGCCGCACCCGGTGCCCGGTGACGGCCTCGCCGCCCAGCGAGCGCAGCTCGGCCACCAGCGCGTCGGCCAGCACCTGCGACCCGCCCCGCACCAGCGGCCAGCCCACCAGGTGGGCCACGGACGCCAGCAGCAGGCCGTAGCCGGCGCTGATGGGGGAGCGCAGGTCGAGGACGGAGTGCGCGGCCATGCCGGCGATCAGCGCCCGCGCCTCGGGGGTGCGGAAGGCCAGCCGCGCGAACGCCGTGGCCGGCAGCGCCGCCATCGGCCCGAACGCGGCCGCCCGCGCGAACGCCCGCGGCGGCACGCCGCCCCACGGCCCGAGCGGCTTGAGCAGCAGCTCCACCAGCGGCAGCCCGCCCCGCACGGCCGCGCCCACGGTGGACAGCCAGGCGCCCGCGTCGCGGCCGAGCGCGGCGGCGGTGCGGGCGGGGTCGCGGTGCAGGAGCACGGCCGGGCGGCCGTCCAGCGGGTGGGCGGCGGGCAGGGCCGGATGGGCGAACTCGACGCCCTTCAGCCCCAGCTCCCGGAAGGCCGGGGAGGCCAGCGCCAGCGCCATGACCGTCGCGCCGTAGTCGTGCACCCGGCCGGGCAGCGTCAGCTCGCCCGAGCGCAGGGCGCCGCCGAACCGGTCGGCCGCCTCCAGCAGCAGCACCCGGCGGCCGGCGCGGGCCAGCGTGACGGCGGCGACGAGCCCGTTGGGCCCGGAGCCGACCACCACGGCGTCGGCGTCGGCCACTACCGGGGCGCGAGGATCGAGGGGTAGGGCTGGGCGCCGCGCTGGCGCAGCAGGTCGGTCATCAGCTTGATCTCGCCGCTCTGCCCCTGGACGATCTTCTGCGCCATGCTCACCACCTCGGGCCGGGTGGACAGGCCGAGCAGGCCCTCGGCCATCTGCACCCCGCCCTCATGATGGCGGATCATGAGCTGCAGGAACAGCACCTCCGCCTGCGTGCCGTCGGCCGCCTTGAGCCGGGCCAGCTCCTCGGGGGAGGCCATGCCGGGCATCGCGCCGGTCGAGGCCGCCGGGGTGGCGACGCCGGGAGTGGCGGCGCCGTGCCCGTGGCCGCCCATCCAGGCCATCGGCTTCCGGTCGGTCGCCTGGCCGAGCCCCCACTGCTGCAGCCAGCCCAGGAACATGCCCCGCTGGTTGGACTGCGTGGTGATGATGTCGTAGGCCAGGTTGGAGATCTCCGGGGCGGGCCGCTTGTCCCTGACGAGGAAGGCCATCTCGACGGCCTGCGCGTGGTGCGCGGCCATGTCCCTGGCGAACCCGGCCTCGGGCGAGGAGTCGCCGGGGGTGCCGGAACGCCCGAACACCAGGTAGGCCGCCGCGGCGAGCACCAGCACGCCGCAGACGATGAGCAGAGGTTTCCTGAGGGACTTTTCCATGGCCTGTCCAGCGTACCCACCTGCCGGCCGACCGGTGACTGCGCGCTTACATCCCCCTTATTCTCCGCATACGCCCGGAGGGCATAGGGTGACCCCTGTTGATTCGCCGATGGAGGAACGATGACGAAGGAGAAGGCGCAGGCGCGGCGCGAGCATCTGCAGAGGATGCGGGCCGACCAGAAGCGCAAGCAACGCCGCGCCGCGCTGCTCATGTGGGGCACGGGCGGGCTGATCATCGTGGTCCTCGTCGGCGTGGTCGGCTTCTACCTGGTCAAGCAGGCCCGTGAGACCTCGCTGGACGCCGTCACCAGCGCCAAGTACGAGGCCGGCGAGCACGTGTGGACCCCGGTCACCTACAAGGAGACCCCGCCGGTCGGCGGCCAGCACAACAACTACTGGCAGCAGTGCGCCATCTACGACAAGCCGATCCACCCCGAGCACGGGGTCCACTCGCTGGAGCACGGCGCCGTCTGGATCACCTACCGGCCCGACCTGCCCAAGGCCCAGGTCGACAAGCTGAAGGAAGTGGCCACGAGCACGGGCCAGCAGGACTACATGCTGATGAGCCCGTTCCCCAACCTGCCCTCGCCGATCGTGGTGTCCTCCTGGGGCCACCAGCTCAAGCTGACCGACCCGGCCGACCCCAAGCTGGGCGCCTTCATCAAGCGCTACCAGAACGGCGCCGACACGCCCGAGCCGGGCGCCATCTGCGGCGGTCCCAACGCGATCACCACCACCGCCGACCAGGCCCCGCTGCCGCCCGAGCCCAAGGGCGAGCAGACCAACGCCCCGATGGAGACGCTCAAGCCGTCGGCCAGCCCTTCCCAGCAGTAGCTCCCGGCGCCCGGCCCCTCGGCCGGGCACTCCAGGCGGGCACTTCAGGCGGGCACTCAGCCGAGCACGTCCTGCGGCGGCGTCCACTCCAGCCCGTGCGCCTCGGCCACCGGCCTGCTGGTCAGGTGGCCCTCGTGCGTGCTCAGGCCGCGGGCCAGCGCCGGGTCCTCGCGCATGGCCCGCCGCCAGCCGAGGTCGGCGATCGCCAGCGCGTACGGCAGCGTGACGTTCGTCAGCGCGAACGTCGAGGTGTGCGGCACCGCGCCCGGCATGTTGGCCACGCAGTAGAACAACGAGCGGTGCACCTGGTAGGTCGGCTCCTCGTGCGTGGTCGGCCGGGAGTCCTCGAAGCAGCCGCCCTGGTCGATGGCGATGTCCACCAGCACCGAGCCGGGCTTCATCCGGCTGACCAGGTCGTTGCTCACCAGCTTGGGCGCCTTCGCGCCGGGCACCAGCACCGCGCCGATGACCAGGTCGGCCTCCAGCACCGCCCGCTCGACCTCCAGGGTGTTGGAGGCGACGGTCTGGCAGTGCCCCTGGTAGATCAGGTCGGCCTGGCGCAGCTTGTCGATGTTGTTGTCCAGCAGCAGCACCTCGGCCTGCATGCCGAGGGCGATGGCGGCGGCGTTCATGCCGGACACCCCCGCCCCGATGACCACGACGTGCGCCGCGCGCACCCCCGAGACGCCGCCCATCAGCACGCCCCTGCCGCCCGCCGAGCGCATCAGGTGGTAGGCGCCCACCTGCGGCGCCAGCCGGCCCGCGACCTCCGACATGGGGGCCAGCAGCGGCAGCGCGCCGCCGGAGGTCTGCACGGTCTCGTACGCGACCGCCGTGCACCCCGAGTCGAGCAGCGCCCGCGTGCAGGGCCCGGAGGCGGCCAGGTGCAGGTAGGTGAACAGCACCTGCCCCTTGCGCAGCCGGTGGTACTCCTCGGCCACCGGCTCCTTGACCTTCATCACCAGGTCGGCCGCGCCCCACACCTCGTCGGCCTGCGGCACGATGGCGGCGCCGGCCGTGGCGAAGTCGGCGTCCGGGATCGACGACCCCTCCCCGGCCCCGCGCTCGACGTAGACCTGGTGGCCGTGGCGCACGAACTCGTGCACCCCCGCCGGCGTCAGCGCCACCCGGTACTCGCTGTTCTTGACCTCTACGGGAACACCGATCTTCATCGATCAACCCTCGTTCGCGTGAAAACTGCGGCCAATCCGCGATCCTGCCTTGATTCTTCCGCCCGCGCCACGGCGGCGGGAAAACCTCTTCTTGATTACCTTGCCCGTGCCGGTCCTCGATAGGCTCACCGCAGCCCGAACGTCAGGATGGGAACGTCATCGATGGACAAGCCGGAAGCGCCGCCCCCCGCGGATCCGGGGGAGCCGCAGGCCAGCAGGGTCACCACCATCGTGCTGATCGTCTCGCTCGTCCTGGTCGTGCTCATCGCGGGCGTGCTCGGCACGGTCGCGGTCCTGATGACCAAGAACCCCGACCAGCCGCTGCTGGGCGGCGCACCGCCGGTGCGGCTGGCGGTGCCCCTCCACTTCGCCCCCGTCCGCGAGGTCAAGGCCGCGCCGTGCCAGGCGGGCGAGCAGGCCGTGCCCGACGAGGAGCAGCGCACCTGCTACGTGCTGGAGGACGGCGTCACGGTCCTGTCGGTGCAGCGGATCGAGCCGGTCAGGGAGAAGGACGGCCAATACTCCGTCCGCATCGCCGTGGCCGCCGGTTTCAAGGACAGGATGGTCGAGCTGGTGGACGAGCTGGCGCCCGACCAGCGGCAGCTCGCCGTCGTGCTCGCCCCCGAGCAGCCCGACGCGCCGAAGACCGTGGTGGCCGCGCCCATCGTCACCGAGCAGATGGACGGCGACAGCCTGCGCATCGCCGGCTTCACCAAGGAGCAGGCCGACGCGCTGACCTCCCGGCTGCTCGGCCCGGTCGCGAGCGGCGCCCCCACCGGCGCCCCCACCGGCGGCCCGGCCGGCACCCCCACCAGCGCTCCCACCGGTGTTCAGCCGCCGGGCACGGGGAACACGCAGCCCGGCACGGGGAACACTCAGCCGGGCACCGGCAGCACGCAGCCCGGCACGGGGAACACGCAGCCCGGCACGGGGAACACGCAGCCCGGCACCGGGAACACGCCGCCCGGCACGGGCACGACGAACACCCAGCCGGGCACCACCAACCCCGCCTCCGGCACCGGCCGCAGCGGCACCGACCCCCGCTACGGCTCCTGCAAGGAGGCCGTCGCGCACGGCTACGGCCCGTACTCGCGCGGCGTCCACGAGGAATACTCCTGGTACACCGACACCGACGGCAACGGCGTCGCCTGCAACAGCGGCGACATGAGCTGACGCACCGGCCGCCCGCCCGCTCACCCGAACAGCTGCTCCAGCCAGTCGATCCCGAAGTACGCCAGGAACACCAGCGACACCACCCACAGCAGCCACGGGATCTCGGCGAACCTCCCGCGGGCCGCCTTGATCAGCGTGTAGACGATCACCCCGGCCCCCACGCCGTTGGTGATCGAGTACGTGAACGGCATCAGCGCGATCGTCAGGAACGCCGGCACCGCCAGCTCGGGATCGTCCCAGGGCACGTTCTTGCACTGCGTCATCATCAGCGCCCCGACCAGCACCAGCGCGGGCGCGGCGGCCGCGGCGGGCACCACGGCGGCCAGCGGCGTGAACAGCAGCGTCAGCGCCAGCAGCGCCCCGGTCACCACGCTGGCCAGGCCGGTGCGCGCGCCCTCGCCAACGCCCGCCGCCGACTCCACGAACACGGTGTTCGCCGAGGCGCTGACCGAGCCGCCCACCATGCCGGCCACGCCGTCCACGGTCAGGACGCGGCCCAGCCGCGGCACCCGCCCGTCGCGGTCCACCAGCCCGGCCTCGTCGCTGACGCCGATGATGGTGCCCATCGCGTCGAAGAACCCCGACAGCACCAGCGTGAACAGCACCACGGCCGCCGTCAGCGCCCCCGCCCGGGCGAACCCGCCGAACAGGTCGAACTGCCCGACCAGCCCGAAGTCGGGCGCGGCGATCAGCGACTCGGGCATCCGCGGCGCCACCACGCCCCACGACCGGGGATCGACCGTGGCCACCGAGTTCACCAGCACCGACAGGGCGGCGGTCACCGCGATGCTGATGAGGATGGCGGCCGGGGTGCGGCGCGCGTACAGCAGGATCATCAGCAGCAGGCCGAAGCAGAACATCGTGACCGGCCAGCCCGTCAGGTGCCCGGTGGCGCCGAGCTGCACGGGCGTGCCCGAGCCCGCCGCCACGAATCCCGCGTCCACCAGCCCGATGAGCGCGATGAACAGCCCGATGCCGACGCTGATGGCGTGCTTGAGCGCCAGCGGGATGGCGTTCATGATCAGCATGCGCAGGCCGGTGACGGCCAGCAGGATGATCACGAGACCTTCGAGCACCACCAGGCCCATCGCCTGGGCCCACGTCATGTGCGGGGCGGCCTGGTAGGCCACCACCGCGTTCAGCCCCAGCCCGGCGGCCAGGGCGAGGGGCGCGTTGCCGACGAACGCCATGAGCAGCGTCGAGACCGCCGCCGCCAGCGCGGTCGAGGTGGTCAGCTCGGCGATGGACAGGCGGGCCCCGGTGACGTCCTTCGCCCCGCCCAGGATGATCGGGTTGAGCAGGATGATGTACGCCATCGCCACGAAGGTGGTGAGCCCGCCACGCACCTCCCGGCCGACGGTCGTCCCGCGCCGGGTCAGCTCGAAGAGCCGGTCGAGCACCTCGTCCCCCTTCATGATCAGGGGGAGTGCCGGTTGCCTACCCGGCGTGGGACATGATCACGCTTTCTCGTGCCGCCCGTGGCCGACGAGCCCGATGAACTCCTCCAGGCCGATCGTGCCGTCGCCGTCGCGGTCGGCGGACTTGATGAACGCCTCGATCTCGCTCTCGGACACGCCCTGGCCGCCCAGCGCCTCGTTGGCGCGGCGGATCTCCTCGGCGGTCAGCAGGCCGTCGCCGTCGGTGTCGAAGCGGCGGAACTCCGCCTCGGCCGCCTCGCGTCCGCTGGTCATCAGGTACCTCCCCGTTGTTTCGCCCGTCACTCGGGCAAGGCGATATCTTCCGGCCTGATCGGAACGCGCGTCAACTTGAGCCCGGTCGCGGCCCGCACCGCCGCCGCGATCGCCGGGGTCGAGGACAGCGTCGGCGGCTCGCCCGCGCCGCGCAGCCCGTACGGGGCCGCCGGATCCGGATTTTCCAGGATCTTCAGCCGCATGGGCGGCATGTCGAGGATCGTGGGGATGAGGTAGTCGGTGAACGACGGGTTGACCACCTTGCCGTCGAGGACCCGCACCTCCTCCATCAGCGCCAGCCCCAGACCCTGCGCGGTGCCGCCGTGGATCTGGCCCTCCAGCGCCAGCGGGTTGAGCACCCGGCCGACGTCCTGCACCGCCGCCAGCTCCACCACCTTGACCAGGCCCAGCTCCACGTCCACGTCCACCACGGCCCGGTGCACGCACAGCGCGAGCTGGGTGTGCGAGTCGCCCTGCCCGGTCACCGGGTCCATCGGGAACGTCGGCCGGTGCCGGTACTCGCGCGTCTCCTCGATCGGCCCGAACCGCTCCAGCGCCTCCCGCGCCGGCAGCCCGCCGAAGCGCGCGCGCACCGCCTCGCAGGCGGCCTTCACCGCGCCGCCGGTCACGTACGACTGCCGCGACGCCGACGACGACCCCGCCGAGCCCACCGAGGTGTCGGCCGTGGCCACGGTGACCTCGTCGATGCCCAGCTCGGTGCGGGCGATCTGGGCCTGGACCGTCACCAGCCCCTGCCCCACCTCGGCGGCGGCGGTGTGCACGGTGACGTGCGGCTCGCCGTTGACCAGCTCGGCCCGCACCCGGGCGGTGGAGTAGTCGTCGAAGCCCTCGGAGAAGCAGATGTTCTTGATGCCGACGCCGTAGCCGACGCCGCGCCGCACCGACTCGCCATGCGTGGTCTGCGAGACCCCGCCGGGCAACGCCCGCAGGTCGTCCCCGGCCGCCCCGGCGGGCAGCGGCATGGCCGCCAGCTCGCGCAGCATGTCCGCCAGCGGGGCGGGGGAGTCGATGAGCTGGCCGGTGATCAGCCGCGAGCCCTGGGAGACCGCGTTGCGCGCCCGGATCTCCACCGGCGACAACCCGCACGCCTCGGCCAGCAGGTCCATCTGCGACTCGTAGGCGTAGCACGCCTGCACTGCGCCGAAGCCGCGCATCGCCCCGCACGGCGGGTTGTTGGTGTAGACGCCGGTCGCCACGACGTCCACGTTCGGCACCTCGTACGGGCCCACCCCCAGCGAGGCCGCGTTGCCCACCACGGCGGGCGAGGAGGAGCAGTACGCGCCCCCGTCCAGCAGGATGTCGGCCTTGACGTAGACGAGCCTGCCGTCGCGGGTGGCGCCGTGCTCGTACCGCATGCGGGCCGGATGCCGGTGCACGTGCCCGAAGAACGACTCCTCGCGGCCGTAGCTCATCTTGACCGGGCGGCCCAGCCGCAGCGCCAGCATGCAGGCGTGCACCTGCATCGACAGGTCCTCGCGGGCGCCGAACGCGCCGCCCACGCCGGACAGCGTCAGCCGCACCTTCTCCGGCGGCAGGCCCAGGCAGGGGGCGAGCTGGTCGCGGTCCACGTGCAGCCACTGGGTGGCGATGTACAGGTCCACGCCGCCGTCCTCGGCCGGCACCGCCAGGCCCGCCTCCGGTCCCAGGAACGCCTGGTCCTGCATGCCGACCTCGTACTCGCCGGTGACCACGACCTCGGCCTCGAACGTGCTCCCCACGCGGACCGGCTGGCGGCGCACCACCTCGACCGCGTCGCGCGGGTCGGTGACCGGCTCGCGCACCTCGTAGCCGACCACGATCGCGGCGACCGCCCGGCGGGCCGTCTCCGGATGGTCGGCCGCCACCAGCGCCACCGGCTCGCCCTGGTGGCGCACCTGGTCGATGGCGAGCACCGGCTGGTCCTTGTGCTCCAGGCCGTAGAACTTCTCGCCGGGGACGTCCTCGTGGGTCAGCACGGCGTACACGCCGGGGATGCGCAGCGCGGGCCCGATGTCGATCGAGCGGATCCACGCCGACGGGTGCGGGCTGCGCAGCGTCGCGCCCCACGCCATGCCGTCGATCCACAGGTCGGAGGCGTAGGCGAACTCGCCGGTCACCTTCAGCGTGGCGTCCGGGCGGCGGGCGCTCTCGCCCACGCCGTTCGACGTCGTGTACGCCGTGCCCGCCGTCCCCGTGCCCGCCGTCCCCGTGCCCGCCGTCCCCGTGCCCGCCGTCCGTGTGTCCGCCGTCCCCGTGTCCGTCATCCTCCGAGTGAAGCACCGGCCCCCGGCCGCGTCCTATGCACGGCGGTGAAATCCCGGTCAAAGCCTGTGACGCGGGGCTTGTATATTCCTCCAAGTGCGCATCCGCGACCTGCTGGACCTCGCCGAGCCGCGGTTGCGGCTGCTGACCGGCGACCCCGACCGGGAGTTCGGCACGGTCCACATCACCGACCTGCCCGAGCCGGGCCGCTACCTGTCGGGCGGCGAGCTGGTGCTGACCGGGCTCATGTGGCGGCACGGCCCCGAGGACTCCACCCGGTTCGTGGCCGCGCTGGCCGAGGCCGGGGTCGCCGCCGTCGGCGCGGGCGCCGCGCTGCTCGGGCACGTGCCCGGCGACCTCGTGGCCGCCTGCGCGGCCGCCGGCCTGCCGCTGGTGGAGGTGCCGACCGAGGTCTCCTTCCGCACGCTCACCGAGCTGGCCGCGCCCCGCCTGTCCGGCGAGGCGCGCGCCGCGCTCGGCCGGCACCGCAGGCTCGTCGCGGCCGTCGCCGAGGGCGCCGGGCTGCGCGAGCTGTTCGAGGCGGCCGCCGCCGAGCTGGGCGTCACCGGCGCCGTCCTGACCGCGTCCGGGCAGGTCCTCGTGGGGACGGCGGCCGAGCCCGAGCGGCTGGCGCGGGCGTACCTGGCCGCGCCGCGGCTGCCCGCCCGCGCCGGCGGCAGCACGCTGTTCGCCGTGGGGCGCGGGCACCGGGCGGCCGGCTGGGTGCTGGCCTGCGACGGCGACCTGCTCGGCCGCGCCGACCTGGGCTACGAGCTGGCCGCCTGCGTCGGGCTGGAGCGCGTCCGCAGGGAGGAGGGCCGCCGGGTGGAGCGGCGGCTGGCCGAGCAGCTCGTGGTGGCCGCGCTGGCCGAGGCGGACCCGGCCGAGCTCAACGCCCGGCTGCGCACCTGCGGGGTCGGCGCGGCCGAGCCGTACGCGGTGGTCAGCGCCGCCGCGCCCCGCCCCGGCGCCACCCGTGGCCCCGACCCCGCCACGCTCGGCGGGCAGATCGTGGAGGAGCTGCTCGGCGGCGAGGTCGTCGCCGCGGCCGGGGCCGACGCCGCGCTGGCCGTGGTGCCGCTGCGCGGGACCGGTGCGGACGAGCTGGCCGCCCGGCTGCGTGCCGGGGCCGAGGTGCTGTCCGCGCTGCCCGGCACCCGCCTCTGCGCCGGGCTGAGCGGCGCGCTCACCGGGGCCGCGGCGCTGAAGGGCGGCGTGGAGGAGGCCGGGCACGCCCGGCGGCTGGCCGAGGCGCGCGGCGGCGGCGTGGTGACCAGCGACGAGATCTACACCCACGCGCTGCTGCTGGCCACGGTGCCGGGGGACGTGCGCCGCTCGTTCGCCGACCGGCTGCTGTCGCCGCTGCTCGACTACGACCGCCGCCACCAGTCGGAGCTGGTGCGCACGCTCGGCGTCTTCCTCGACTGCGCCGGCTCCTGGAACGCCTGCGCCGAGCGGCTCCACGTCCACGTCAACACCGTCCGCTACCGGGTACGCCGGATCGAGGAGCTGACCGGCAGGAACCTGGCGACGATGGCCGATCGGGTGGACTTCTTCCTGGCCCTGCGCGACACCGGCCCGCCCCGGTAGCCCGCTCACGCCTCCCGGCACGCCGCCAGCACCGCGGCCCGCTCCTCCACCAGCCGCCGGTTCCAGCGGGAGTTGTCCAGCCCGGCGTCCGCCTCCTCGGCCAGCGTCACGCACTCCAGCGCCCGGGCCGGCTCGCCCAGCAGCCGGTACGTGCGCGACAGGTCGAGCAGCGCGCGCAGCACGCCGATCCGGTAGCCGCTCGCCCTGCACAGCTCCAGCGACCGCCGCAGCTCGACCTCGGCGCCCCGCGGGTCGCCCAGCGCCAGCAGGGTCTCGCCCAGGCCGAAGCGCATCTGCCCCTCCTGCATGACGTCCCCGGCCGCCGCGGCGTCGGCCACCGCCCTGCTCAGCGGCTCGCGCGCCAGCTCGGGCCGCCCCGCGCCGAGGTGCGCGTGGCCGAGCATGGTCAGCGCGTAGCGCACGCCCACCCGGGCGCCGATCCGGGTGGCCGCTTCGAGCTGGCGCTCCGCCCAGGGGATCGCCTCCTCGAAACGCTCGCCGATGATGTAGGTGTTGGCGAGGTTGCCCAGCGTGCTCATCTCGGTGAAGGCGATACCGAGCCGCCGGGCCAGCGCCAGCTCGGCCTGGAAGTGCGCGGCGGCCTCGTCCGTGCGGCCCATCGAGGACAGCGCGCCGGCGATGTGCCCGTGGGCCAGCATGGCGCTCGGCTCGTCGCCCAGCCGCTCGCTGACCTGGAGCGCCAGCGTGTTCAGGGCGTGGATCTCCCCGAGGCGGTGGTCGCGCGAGAGCGACCAGTACAGGCCGAAGGCGAGGTTGACGCCCAGCCGGGCCAGCTCGGGAACGGGCGAGGCGAGCGCCTGGCGCGCGGCGGCCGTCAGCACCGGCTCCTCCTCCCGCAGCCACGCCCCGGCCTCCGCCGGGCCGGCCAGAGAGTGCGGCTCCGTCCCGACCGGGGACGCCGGCTGCGTGCGGTGCGGATCGACCAGCTCGTTGGCGTGGCGGGCGGAGGCGGCGTAGTACGACAACACGCGCACCAGCGCCTCATCCGCCTCCCGCGGCCGCAGCTCGCCCGCGAACAGCCGGACGAGGTCGTGCGGCTGGTAGCGGCCGGGACCCGAGGATTCGAGCAGGTGGGCGTCCACCAGCCGCTCCAGGGCCGCGTCCGCCTGCGGCACGGGCACGCCGAGCAGCCTGGCCGCCGCCTGGGCGGTCACGTCCGGCACGTGCAGCGCCCCGAGGAGCGCCAGGGCGCGCGCCGCCAGCCGGTCCACCGGGCGGGCGCCGCGCTCCAGCGCCGTGTGGCTGGAGGCCAGGCTGGAGCGGACGGCCAGGTCGCCCGCGGACAGCTCGTTCAGCCGCCGCCGCTCGTCGCCCAGCCGGTCCGCCAGCGCCGCCACGCTCCAGCCGGGGCGGCCGGCCAGGCGCGCCCCGGCGATGCGCAGGGCCAGCGGCAGGCCGTCGCACAGGCGGATCAGCCTGGCGGTGGCGTCCTCGTCAGCGGAGATGCGCGGCGCGCCGGCCAGCCCCGCCAGCATCGCGGCGGCCTGCGGGCCGGGCAGGCGGCCGAGCTCCACCTGGAACGCGTCCTCGCCCCACGCCATGCTCTCCCTGCTGGTCACCAGCAGCGAGCTGCCGAACGGCACCCCGAGAAGGGGGCGGACCTGGGCCAGGTCGGCCGCGTCGTCCAGCACCGTCAGCACCGGGCGGCCGTGCAGGCGGCTGCGCCAGACGGCGGCGGCCTCGTCCAGGTCGGCGGGGACGGCCTGGGCCGGCACGCCCAGGCCGCGCAGGAAGCGGCCGATCAGGTCGAGCGGCGACAGGGCAGGCAGGTCGGGGGTGGCGCCGCGGCAGTTCACGTAGAGCCGGCCGCCGGGGTAGCGGGCGGCGGCCAGGTGGGCGGCGTGGGCGGCGAGGGCGGACTTGCCGACGCCCGGCGGGCCGGTGACGACCACCAGCGGGGCCGGCCGGGAGCCGTCCTGGGGAGCCAGCCGCGCCACCAGGAGCTCCAGCTCCCGCTCCCGCCCGACGAACCCGTCCAGGGGCCGGGGAAGCTGGTGCGGAACGCCCTCCTCGCCGCCCCAGCCCCCGTCGGCGGGGGTGGCGGCGGTTGCGTGGGTGCCGGCGGCCGGGGCGCCGACAGGGGTGGCGGCCACTTGGGCCCCGGCGGCTTGGGTGCCGGTGGCCGGGGTGCCGGTGGTGTGGGGGCCGGTGGCGTGAGGGCCGGTGGTCTGGAGGTCGGTGGTCTGGAGGTCGGTGGTCTGGAATCCGGTGGCTGGGGTGTCGGTGGTCTGGCTGTCGGCGTGCAGGATCATGGCGTGGCAGCGGCGCAGGCCCTCACCCGGCGACAGCCCCAGCTCCTCGGCGAGCACCGCCCGCCCCTCCGCGTAGACCTCCAGGGCCTCCGCGCGCCGCCCCGAGCGGAACAGCGCCGTCATGAGCAGCTCCCGCGCCCGCTCGCGCAGCGGCTGCCGCCGCACGAGGTCGCGCAGCTCGTCGGCGGCCTCCGGATGCCGCCCCAGCTCCATCAGGCACTCCGCGCGCCCCTCCAGGGCCGCGAGGCGTAAGTCCGACAGCCGGGCGCGCTCGGACTCGGCGAACGGCCCCGGCAGGCCGCTCAGCGCCGTGCCCCGCCACATGCCCAGGGCCTGCTCGAACAGCCGCAGCGCCAGCCGGCCCTCGCCGCCCTCGCGCGCCCGGCGGGCCTCGGCGAGCCGCCCGGCGAAGGCCAGCGCGTCGATCCGCGAGGGCTCCAGGCACAGGACGTAGCCGGCGGAGGTGCCGGCGATCAGCCGCGACGGCGCGCGGCGCCCGCGGCCCGGCTCGAAGGCGCGCCGCAGCCCGGCGATGTAGGTGTAGACGCTCTGCTCGGCCGTGCGCGGCGGGTCGTCCCCCCAGACGCCGGAGACGAGCCGCCCCATCGGAACGGGGCGCGAGACGGAGGCGGCCAGGATGGCGAGCGCGGCCCGCTGCCGGCCGGGACCGAGGTCCACGGCGCGGGAACCGTCGGCGGCGGTCACCTCGCCCAGCAGCCGAATGACGATCCCCTCGCTCACGTCCGTCCTCCGCGGTGTGCCGGCAGCCGTCAGTCAGGCAGCGTAATCCTCCGGCGTCCGCGGTGCGGAAGGCGAGATGTAGACCGAATGTAGAGGCTCCCCGCTAGGCTGGGGGAACCTCTGGCAGGAGGGGACGCCACGACGTGGCGCCTTCCCTTCGGGAGGCCCGGCCTGCCCGGCACGGTGCGGTCTTCGTGTCCGGGAGGGCTCGCGCGCCCCCTCATGCCGGGCCTCAGGTCAGCAGCAGTGGATCTCCGAAGCGATCGAGCTGACGGAAGAGGTCGCGCCAGGGGCAGACGTCTCGGCACTTGCGGCCGTAACATTGCTTCCGATGGTTACCGCGGTCAGGATCGCGGCAGCCAGGGCGGACAGGGCAATGCGCATACGCATGGGGGTTCTCCCTCGCCTATGTAGTTGCTCGGACTTATCTTCTCAGGGAGCGACGGCTGTGACCACATCTGACCTGGTCGGACTCCGTATTAAGACGGTTAGGCGACAACGCGGCCTGTCACAGGCCCAGCTGGCGCATCCCGAGTTGTCGGACAGTTACGTCTCGTTGATCGAGAGTGGCAAGCGTACCCCGACACCCGCCGTCCTGGAGCTACTGGCCCAGAAACTGGACTGCTCGCTTTCCTATCTGATCAACGGCGTGACCGCCGAGCAGATGGAGGACATCGAGCTGGCCCTGGGTTACGCGCGGCTGGCGCTCGAGAACGGCGAGGTCGTCGAAGCCCGCAACCGCTTCGCGGAGCTGCTGGTCAACAACAACCTGACAGGGTTGACAGCTCTACGTCAAGAGACCGAGTTCGGTCTCGCGCTGGCCAACGAGGCCTGCGGCGACCTCGCCGAGGCCACCTCCATCCTGCTCAGGCTGCGGGAGGAGGAGCTGCCCCCCGACCGGCGCATCGAGGTCGCGATGGTGCTGTGCCGCGTCTACCGCGAGAGCGAGCGGCTCACCGAGGCCGTCGAGGTCGGCGAGCGGATGCTCATGGGCAACGCCCGCCTGCCGTGGACCGACGCGCTGGTGGAGCTGGCCGCCACCCTGCTGGCGGCCTACATGGAGCGCGGCGACCTGCTGCGCGCCCGCCAGTTCGCGGCCGAGCTGCTCAACGCCGCCGACGCGCTCGGCACGCCGCGCTCGATCGTGGCCGCCAACTGGAACGCCTCCAACGTGGCCTACACCACCGGCCACGTCGAGGAGTCGCTGGCCTTCGCCGAGCGGGCGCTGGCGGTGCAGCTGGAGAACGGCCAGCCGCGCAACATCGCCCGCATGCGCCTGGCCTACCTGCGCAAGCGGCTCAAGGCCCGGCCGGCGGAGATCGAGTCCGTGCGCGATGCGCTGCGCGCGGCGGTCGCCGAGTTCGAGCAGACCTCGACCAGCACCATCGACCGCGGCCACCTCAACGTCGACCTGGCGCTCACCGAGTTCCTGAGCGGCGACTACGACAAGGCCGCCGAGCACGCCAGGCTCGGCCGCGACCTGGTCCCCGAGTTCGGGCACGTGCTGGGCGCCGAGGCCAACCTCCTGCTCGGCCGCATCCACGGCGCGGTGGGCCGCTCCGAGGAGGCCGCCGAGTACGTCGCGTCCGTGCGCGACTGGCTGGCGCCGCTGCCCGACTCCCGCCGCTCCGCCTCCACGTGGTACGCCACCGCCGAGACCATGGAGCAGCTGGGCGACACCGAGGGGGCGGTGGAGTCCTACCGCCGGGCGCTGGCCTGCGTGGGGCTGTAGCGGGGTCCGGACCGGGCGATGGCGTCGGTAGCCTTGGGGGTGCCATGAAGACATCCCCGTTCGCGGCCCTCACCGCGATACTCGCCGCCCTGCTCGCGTCCGGCCTGCTCGTGGTCGGCGCCGCCGGCCCCGCGCTGGCGCACGACTCGCTCAAGAGCAGCTCCCCGGCCAAGGGAGCCGAGGTCGAGTCCCTCGACGAGGTGCGGCTGGAGTTCTCCGCCAGGCCGCGCCTGCCGTACGTCATCGTGCGCGGGGCCGACGGGGCCGAGCACCAGCTCGGCGAGCCGCAGACGAACGGCCCGGTGGTCACCCAGGCGGTCAGGACGCCGCTGCCCGCCGGCAGGTACACCATCGCCTACCGGATCGTGTCCTCCGACGGGCATCCGGTGGAGGGCGAGATCCCGTTCACGGTGAAGGGCTCCCCGGCGGCGGCGGGGGCGTCGCCTCCGGCGACCTCGGCATCCTCTCCGGCGGCCTCGGCGTCCTCTCCGGCGGCCTCGACGGCGGGCGCGGAGCCCTCGGGCTCCGGGCAGGCGGCGCCCGCGGCGTCCGCCCCCGCCCCGGCCACCCCGGCGGCCGCGCGCGACGGCGGCGCCACGTTCCCCGTCTGGCTGATCATCGTGATCGGCGCGCTCGTCGGCATCGGCATCGGCTTCCTGCTCAGCGCGCGGAAGAGCAAGCGATGAGCAGGCCGGCGAGCGGGGCGACCGGCGGGGCGACCGGCGGGGCCACGAGCGAGGCGACCGGGCGGGCGGCGGGCAGGACGGCGGGCAGGGCGGCGCGGCTCGCGCTCGCGGGTGTGGCGGCCGCGGTCGCCGCCCTCGTCATCGGCATGATCGTCGGCGGCACGGCCTTCCCCAGGATCATCCCGGGCCTGCCCGACTCCGGCGCGGTGGTCCGCTGGGGGCTGCCGGTCTCCAAGCTGCTCATGGACGTCACCGGGCTGCTCACCGTGGGCCTGCTGCTCATGGCCACCGCGCTGCTGCCCAGCGACAAGGGCATGCTCGGCGGCGCCGCCCTCCAATACGTCAAGGCCGCCTCCTGGACGGCGCTGTCCTGGGCCGGCGCGGCGTTCCTGACCGTCGTCTTCGGCGCCGCCGAGGCCATGGGCCGCACCCTGCCCCAGGCGCTCGACGGCGCCCTGCTCAGCAGCTACGCCACCCAGACCACGCAGGGCGTCGCGCTCACCCTCGTGGTGTTGTTCGCCGTGGCCATCGCGCTGTTCTCGCGCGGCGCGATCACCTCAGGGGCCGCGGCGGGCCTGCTGGCGCTCGCGCTGGTGACGATGCTGCCGCCGCCGCTGACCGGCCACACCTCCTCCTCGCCCAACCACGACCTGGCCACCTCCTCGGTCGCGCTGCACCTGCTGGCGCTGGCCCTGTGGGTGGGCGGCCTGCTCGTGCTGGCCGCCCACGCCCTGCGCCGCGGGGCGCAGCTCGACCTGGCCGCCGGCCGCTTCTCCCGGATGGCCCTGTGGTGCTACGCCGGGGTCGGGCTGTCCGGCGTGTTCGCCCTGGTCGCCCGGCTGGGCTCGGTCTCCGACCTGTGGACCGACGAGTACGGCGTCCTCGCCGTCGCCAAGATCGTCGCGTTCGTCCTGCTCGGCTACGTCGGCTACTGGCACCGGCAGCGCACCCTCGCCCGGCTGCGCGACGGCGAGCCCGGCGCCTTCGTCCGGCTGGCCGGCGGCGAGACGCTGCTCATGCTCGCCACCGTCGGCCTGGCCGTGGCGCTGTCGCGCACCCCGCCGCCCGACTTCAGCGTCCCCGCCGACCGCGCCTACGACCTGCTCGGCTTCCCGCTCCCGCCGCCGGTCACGCTGGGCAACATCTTCGCGCTGTGGTGGCTGGACCTGTTCTTCGCGCTGGTCGCCGCCGCGCTCGCCGGCCTGTACGCGGCCGGCGTCGTCCGGCTGCGGCGGCGCGGCGACGCCTGGCCCTGGGGGCGCACGGCCTCCTGGTTCGCCGGGGTGGCGCTGCTGGTGTTCGCCACGCAGAGCGGGCTGGCCAGGTACGCCAAGGTCATGTTCGACATGCACATGATCGAGCACATGACGCTGTCGATGGTCGTGCCCATCTTCCTCGTCCTCGGCGGGCCGGTCACGCTCGCCCTGCGCGCGCTGCGGCCCGCCGCCAGGAAGGGCGACCGGGGGCCGCGCGAGTGGATCACCACGATCCTGCACAGCCGGTTCACCAGGGTCGTCACGCATCCCGTCGTCGCCACGGCCATCTTCATCGCCTCGACGTACGCGCTCTACTTCACGCCGCTGTTCGAGTCGGCGATGACCGAGCACCTCGGCCACATCTGGATGACCGTGCACTTCCTCCTCAGCGGATGCCTGTTCTTCTGGGTGATCATCGGCGTCGACCCCGGCCCCCACCGGCTGCCGCACGTGGGCCGGCTGCTCATGTTGTTCGTCACCATGCCGTTCCACGCCTTCTTCGGCATCGCGCTGATGATGACCGGCTCGGTCATCGCCTCCGGCTGGTACGAGCAGCTCGGCCGCACCTGGGGCGACACCCTGCTGCAGACCCAGCAGGACGGCGGGGCCATCGCCTGGGGCTTCGGCGAGATCCCGACGCTCATCGTGCTGCTGGCCATCGCCTTCCAGTGGTACCGGGACGACGACCGGCAGGCGCGCCGGGCCGACCGCCACGCCGACCGGCCCGGCGGCCCGGGGGACTCCGAGCTGGACTCCTACAACGCCTATCTCGCCCGTCTCAACAAGGCTGACAAGGGCGAAGAGGGCATAGCGTAGCCGTTCCGTTATGCCCTGCTATCCTCCGATCACAGCTCCCTCGACCGGCAGGTAGCCTTTCTTCCAGGGGAGATGGGCATAACCCCGATGAGCCGGGGGCGCAGCCTTGAGGGGGGATGCGCGGCCGAGCGAACGCCGGGGTGGGGGCCGGCGCGGGGTGCCGAGGAAGGCGAGAACCATTGTCGGAAGAGACGCGGATGCGCGGGGGGCAGAGCCTGGCCGAGGCGCTGGAGAGCTACCTCGCCGAATGGGCCGAGCACGCGGGGATCACCGTCGAGACCTGGGCGTTGCCGGCCACCGACGTGCCCGCCCGGGTGTCCGCGGGCGTCATGGCCGCCATGCGCGAGGCCCTGGACAACGTCGAGCGGCACAGCGGCGCGCGGACCGTCTCCATCGCCGTGACGGCCGGGCGCAGCGGCCTGCGCCTGACGGTCAGCGACGACGGCCGGGGCTTCACCGCCGTCGGCGCCGGGCACGGCATCGCCCGGATGCGGGCGGCGTTCGCCGAGGTCGGAGGCAGCCTGTCGGTCAACAGCGTGCCCGGCGAGGGCACCACGATCACCGGTGTGGTGCCCTCGGGCCGATGAGCCGGCCGCTCAGGGCAGGGTGAGGATCTCGCTGCCGCTCTCGGTGACCACGATCGTGTGCTCGAACTGGGCCGTACGCTTGCGGTCCTTGGTGACAGCGGTCCACTTGTCGGGCCAGATCTCGTACTCGATGGTGCCGAGCGTCAGCATCGGCTCGATGGTGAACGTCATGCCGGGCACCAGCTCCACCCGCAGCGACGGGTCGTCGTAGTGCGGGACCATGAGGCCGGAGTGGAAGCTCGTGCCGATGCCGTGGCCGGTGAAGTCGCGCACCACGCCGTAGCCGAACCGCTTGGCGTAGGCCTCGATGACGCGGCCCACGACGTTGAGCTGGCGGCCGGGGGCGACGGCCTTGATGGCGCGCATCATCGCCTCGCGGGTGCGCTCGACCAGCAGGCGCGACTCCTCGTCCACCTCGCCGACCAGGAACGTCGCGTCGGTGTCGCCGTGGACGCCGCCGATGTAGGCGGTGATGTCGACGTTGACGATGTCGCCGTCGCGCAGCGGGGTGTCGTCGGGGATGCCGTGGCAGATGACCTCGTTGATCGAGGTGCACAGCGACTTCGGATAGCCCTTGTAGCCCAGCGTGCTGGGATAGGCGCCGTGGTCGATGAGGAACTCGTGGCCGATCCTGTCGAGCTCGTCGGTGGTGACGCCCGGCCGGACGTGCTTGCCGACCTCTTCGAGCGCCTGGGCGGCGATCCGGCCGGCCACCCGCATGCGCTCGATCATCTCAGGGCTCTTCACGTCGGACTCGCCGGTCCTGGGGCGCTTCTTGCCGACGTACTCCGGCCGCTCGATGTGGGCGGGGACCTTTCGCATGGGCGAAACTCGCCCTGGCTGGAGCAGTGTCGTCATGAACTATGAGTCTACGGGGCAGAATTGACCTCGTGACCGAAGGCCAGTGGTGGTTCTGTCTCAAGCACATGCGGGTCGAGCCCGACCAGGGCTGCCCCAACAAGGACCGGATGGGTCCCTACGCCTCGCAGGAGGAGGCGGCCGGGGCGCTGCAACGCGCCGCCGACCGCAACAAGGCGTGGGACGAAGCCGACCAGGACGACGACTGAGGGACGGCTGAAGAGGGCTTCTCTCGTTCCGCCCGCCCGCGCGGGGCGGTCAGGGCCGCCATCACCCCCGATGGCGGCGCCTGCCGGCCCGGCGGAGCGGCGGGTCACGACCGTGACACAACGATGACACGGCGCTGACGAGCCGGGGACACGACCGTCCGACAGTGGTGGAGGCCCGCTGCCCCTCCCTTCGCGGCGGGCTCTGCCGTGGAGAGAGGCTGGTCGATCGTGTCCCAACGCGTACGCGTGGCGGTGCTGGCGGGCGGGCCGTCCGCCGAGCACGAGGTGTCGTTGCAGTCGGCACAGGCCGTGCTCGACGCCCTGCCGAGGAAGCTGTACGAGCCCGTCCCCGTCATCATCGACCGCCAGGGCAGGTGGCCGGTGGAGCTGCGGCGCGGCCTGGCGGACGTGGTGTTCCCCGTGCTGCACGGCCCGTTCGGCGAGGACGGCGTGATCCAGGGGCACCTGGAGACGCTGGGCATCCCGTACGTCGGCTGCGGCGTCCTGGCCTCGGCCGTGGGCATGGACAAGGTCGCCATGCGGCGCGCGTTCCTCGCGGAGGACATCCCGGTCACCCCGCACGTGTGGTTCACCGCGCACGAGTGGCGCGCCACCACCGACCACTGGAGCCTGGTCAAGACCCTCGACTGGCCGATGTACGTCAAACCGGCCGGCCTGGGCTCCTCCATCGGCATCTCCCGCGCCACCTCCGTGGAGGAGCTGCGCGCGGGCGTGGAGCTGGCGCTGACCTACGACAGGACGGTCGTCGTCGAGCAGGGCGTCAGCGCGCGCGAGCTGATCTGCGGCGTGCTCGGCGACCACGACACGCCGGACGCCTCGGTGCCCGGCGAGCTGATCGTCCACGGCGACTGGCTCGACTACGAGGCCAAATACCTCAGCCAGGCCGAGATCGCCACCATCCCCGCAACGCTGCCCGACCGGGTGGCCGAGGACGTGCGCGAGCTGTCCCTGCGTGCCTTCCGCGCGATCGGCGGCTACGGCCTGGCCCGGGTCGACTTCCTCCAGGAGCGGGAGACGGGCCGCCTGTACGTGCTGGAGATCAACACCATGCCCGGCTTCACCGCGCGCTCCGTCTACGCCAGGGCCTGGGCCGCGAGCGGCGTCCCGTACCCGGAGCTGCTGCGCCGCCTCATCGACCTCGCGTTCGCGAGGAGCGGCTCGTGATCCCCATGACCCTGGGCGAGATCGCCCGGGTGACCGGCGCGGCCCCGCACGGGGTGCGGGACCCGGAGGCGCTGGTGACGGCGCCCGCGGCGGTCGACTCGCGCGAGGTGGCGCCCGGCGGCCTGTTCGTCGCGACGGCCGGCGCCCGCGTGGACGGCCACGACTACGCGTCCGCCGCCGTCGCGGGCGGCGCGGTCGCCGTGCTGGCCACGCGGCCCGTGGGCGTGCCCGCCCTGGTGACCGATGACGTCCAGCGCGCGCTCGGCCTGCTGGCCGGGCACCTGCTCGGCCGCATCGGTCCCACCGTGATCGGCCTGACCGGCTCCGTGGGCAAGACCACCACCAAGGACCTGCTGGCGCAGGTGCTCGAACGGCACGCCGCCACGATCGCCACCGACCGGTCGTTCAACAACGAGCTGGGGCTGCCGCTCACCGTGCTGCGGGCCGACGCCGGCACCCGGTACCTGGTGCTGGAGATGGGGGCGGGCAGGAAGGGCGACCTGACGTACCTGACCGGGATCGCGCCGCCGCACGCCGGGCTGGTGCTCAACGTCGGCACCGCGCACCTGGAGCGCATGGGGAGCGGGCTCGCCGACGTGGCCGAGGCCAAGGGCGAGCTGGTCGAGGCGTTGCCGGTGGACGGGTTCGCGCTGCTCAACGCCGACGACCCGTACGTGCTGGGCATGGCCGGCCGCACCAGGGCCGAGGTCCTGCTGTACGGGCGGTCGCCGCGGGCGCGGGTACGCGCCGAGGACGTGCGGCTGGACGGCCGGGCGCGGGCGTCGTTCGTGCTGGTGACGCCCGCCGGCCGCGCCCGGGTCGAGCTGGACCTCGTGGGCGAGCACCAGGTGGGCAACGCCCTCGGCGCGGCCGCCGCCGCCACCGCGCTCGGCCTGGGCGCGGAGGAGATCGCGGCCGGGCTGACCGCCGCCCGGCGGCGCTCGGGAGGCCGGCTGGAGATCGTCGAGCGGCCCGACGGCGTCACCGTCGTGGACGACGCCTACAACGCCAACCCCGAGTCCATGCGGGCCGGGCTGCGGGCGGTGCGGGCTCTGGCCGGCGACCGCCGTACGGTCGCCGTGCTCGGCGGGATGGGCCAGCAGGCGGACGCCTCCCGCGCCCGGCACGCCGAGATCGGCCGGCTCGTCGCCGATCTCCGCTTCGACGTGCTGATCGCGGTCGGGCCGGGCGACCCGCGCGCGATGGCGGAGGCGGCCAGGTCCGCGGGCGTGACCGTCCACGCCGTCGAGGACGTGGCCGGGGCCGTCGAGGTGGCCGGCGCCCTGCTCCGGCCGGGCGACGTGGTGTTCGTCAAGGCCAGCAGCGAGTTCGGGCTCGGCGCCTGCGCCCGGGCCCTGTCCATCTGAAACGGGGGTGCCATGCGTGCTATCGGTCTCATCGGCGGGCTCAGCTGGGAGTCGACGGTGATCTACTACCAGGTCGTCAACCAGCGGGTCCGCGAGCGGCTGGGCGGCAGCCATTCCGCCAACAGCCTCATCTGGTCGGTCGACTACACCACGGTCGAGGACCTCGCCTTCGCCGGCCGCTGGGACGAGGTGGCCGCGCTGCTGTCCGGCGCCGGCAGGAAGTTGCAGGACCTCGGCGCGGAGGTCCTGCTCGTCTGCAGCAACACCTTCAGCCGGGTGAGCGACGACGTGGCGCGGGCCGTGAGCGTGCCCGTGCTGCACATCGCCGACACCGTGGGCGCGGCCGTCCGCGCCAGGGGGCTGCGCAGGGTCGGCCTGCTGGGCACCCGTTTCACCATGGAGCAGCCCTTCTACCGGGACCGGCTGGCCGCCCACGGCTTCGACGTGGTGGTGCCGGGGCGCGAGCAGCGGGAGCTGGTCCATCGCGTGATCTTCGACGAGCTGGTGCGCGGGGTGCTCAGCGACTCCTCCAGGGACGTGTACGCCCGCATCATCGCCGATCTCGCCGCCGACGGGGCCGAGGCCGTCATCCTCGGCTGCACGGAGATCGAGCTGCTGATCAGCGAGAAGGACACCGCCGTCCCGCTGCTGCCGAGCGCGCGGCTGCACGCGGAGGCGGCGGCGGACTTCGTGCTGACGCCCTGCCCCTGAGGGGGTGGCGCTCAGCCGACCACCGCGTACGCCCGTACGGGGAAGGTCCCCATACCGGCGATCATGGGTGGCGTGGCGTGCAGGCGGAAGCCCTCCTCGGGCAGGGCCGCCAGGTTCGTCAGGTGCTCCAGCAGCGGGATCCCCGCCCGCAGCAGGACCGTGTGGGCGGGGCGCTCGCCGCGCGGCGGCGTGTCGTCGATGTTGAGCGAGTCGATCCCGACCAGCGCCGCGCCCTGCTCGGCCAGCCAGGCGGCCGACTCGGGCGCCAGGTAGGGATGGCCGTCGAAGTAGGCGTCGGTGCCGAAGTGGCGGTCCCAGCCGGTGTGGACGAGCACGGCCCGGCCGCGCACGTCCAGGTCCCGGTCGAGGACGACCTCGCGGCCTGGCCCCTGCGCGCGCACCACCAGGCCGGGCAGGTCGGCGAGCCGGTCCACCGGCACCCCGGCCAGGTCCGGGCCGTCGGGGTAGCGGTGGAAGGGGGTGTCCAGGTACGTGCCGGTGTTGGCGGCCAGGGTGATCGTGCCGATGTGGAACTCGGTCCCCGGGGCGTACACCTCGCGCGAGCCCTCCCTGCTGAGATGCACGCCGATCCGCGGGGCGGGGATGCCGGGGTAGGTCACCAGCCCGTCGTGGATGCGGTGGCTGAGGTCGATGATCATGCGCGTGCTCCCGTTCTGCCGAGCTTGACGATGGCGGCCACGCCGATCGCGGCCCATATCAGGTTGAGACCGGCCGAGGGCCAGGCGGCGCTCCAGGCGCTGTTGACCATCAGCCCGACCGAGCCGAAGAGGTTCATGAGCTGGTACGCCATCCCGTCACCGGCGATGCGCCCCGACGAGACGAGAGCGTAGGCCGCCAGCAGGACGGCGGCGCCCGCCCAGCCGGCGGCCGTGAGAAGGAGATCCATGGCACAATTGTCCGGACCTCCGGCGGTAAAGCTCAATTAAAGAAATCTGAAGTTCCCCGTAAGCTGAGCTGCATGGAGATCGACCCCCGGCGGCTGCGCGTCCTGCGCGAGGTCGCCCGCCGCGGCGGCGTGATGAGGGCCGCCGAGGCGCTGCACCTGACGCCCTCCGCCGTCTCCCAGCAGCTCGCCCAGCTCGAACGCGAGGTCGGCCTGGCCCTCATCGACCGCTCCCAGCGCAGCGTGTCGCTGACCCCCGCCGGGCGGGTGCTGGCGGGCTACGCCGAGCGGGTGGAGGAGGAGCTGCTGGAGGCCAGGCGCGAGCTCACCCGCTTCACCGAGCGGCTGGCCGGGCCGGTGCACATCGCCGCGTTCCCGACCGTCATCAAGCACATGCTGGTGCCCGCCATGCGCGCGCTCGCCGAGCGTCACCCGCGGATCGTCCCCACCATCCACGAGATCTACGGCCAGCCCGCGCTGCAGGAGCTGCGGCTCGGCGCGGTGGACGTGCTCATCACCGAGCAGGACATGGGGCTGCCCGCGCTGACCCAGCCGTCGCTGAGCACCCGGCTGCTCTACGTGGACGAGTACCGCGTCGTGCTCCCGCCCGACCTGCCCGACCCGCCGCGCACGGTCGCCGACCTGGCCCGGATGCCGTGGGTGGCCGGCGAGCCCGACCAGGCGTGCGGGCAGGCGCTGGAGCGGCTGGCGGGGCTGCACGGGTTCGAGCCGCGCAAGGTGCACGTCATCACCGAGTTCGGGCCGACGCTGGCGCTGGTGGCGGCCGGGCACGGCATCGCCATCGTGCCCGCCCTCGCCCTGCTGGACGTGCCCGAGGGCGAGGTGCGGGTGAGCGAGCTGCGGGACGTGGGGGCGCGGCGGCTGGACGCGGTCACCCGGGTGAGCCGCACCCGGTCGGGGGAGCCGGACCCGGTGCAGGCGGTGGTCATCGCCGCGATCGAGGAGGCCACGGCGGCCCTCCAGGCACCCTTGAGCGGCCGGCTGCGCCCGGCGACCGAGCCGGCGTCGTGACCGGCGTCGTGACCGGCGTCCTGACCGGAGGCGTGAGCGGGGGAGGCGGCGTGAGCGGGGGAGCGGTCAGTCGGGGAGCTGCGGGCCGCTGACCCTCTCCAGCAGGCGGGCCAGGCGGTCCCGCAGGCCGAGGCGCCGCTCCACCTCCCCGGCCGCCGCGCTGACCAGGTGCTGGGCGCCGTCGAAGGTGACGAGCCCGTCCTTCGGCACCTCCAGGGCGTCGTGCGCCAGCCCGGCCAGCTCCCGGTCGCCGCCCCCGGGCGCGTCGAGCAGGGCCAGGATGGTCGCGCCGGTGCGGCGGGCGTCGTCCACCCGCTCCAGCAGCGGCACCGGCGCCTGCCCGTCGGCCAGCACGAACAACGTCTCCCCGCGCGCCGCCCGCTCCAGCCGGTCGAGGCCGACCCGCAGGTGGGCGGGCGCGTCGGCGGGCGGCTCCCAGCGCACCAGCGTGGGCGTGAGCTGCGGCAGGCCCGAGAAGCGCGCCTCGTCGGCGAGGTGCGCGGTCAGGTGCCAGGGCTCGTCGCCGGGGGTGCCGACCAGCAGCAGGCCGCCGGGTGAGCGGGTGGCGCGCAGCGCCCGGCCGAGGTCGCGGGTGCGATCGAGCCAGCTCGTCCTGGCCAGGAGCTCGCGCAGCAGTGCCACCGATCCCGGGTCCATGAAGTCCATCGTGCCGGACGCGGCGACGCGGGGGAGCCGTTTCGGAAGTGAGGGTTTGACACCTGTTTGTGCCGACACGTCATTTCGGGCCTTGACATGGGGTTACTCCCGGGTAACGATCGGCTGGCGGCGCCGCCGTCCCCATCGGCATCCTCAGGGAGAGGGGCGGCACATGACCCCACGTGTGCGCGTCAGCATGCCCGTGATCATGACCGTGATCATGACCGTGATCCTGCCCGTGATCCTGCTGGCCGTGATGTCCCTGGTGGCCGTCCCGGCCCGCGCCGCGGCGCCGGGCGACGTGGTCTCGGCCCGGCCCACCACCGTCTACTACCTGCCGGGACGGCTGCTGGAGGTGCCGGTCGACGCCTGGCACCTGCTCTACACCAGCACCTCCGCCACCGGCGGGCCCAACGAGGTCTCCGGCACCCTGCTCGTGCCGAAGGCCGCCTACCCGCTCGGCGCGCGGCCGATCATCGGGTACGCCGTCGGCACCCACGGCCTCGGCGACCGGTGCGCGCCTTCCGCCGGCATGAGCCAGGGCCGGGAGGCCGAGCTGGCGCTGGTCACCCTGTTCCTGCTCAAGGGGTTCGCGGTCGCGATCACCGACTACGAGGGGCTCGGCACGCCGGGGACCCACACGTACATGGCCGGGATCTCGCAGGGGCACGCCGTGCTCGACTCGGTCAGGGCCGCCATGCGCGTGCCGGGCGCCGGGCTCTCCAGCCGGGCGCCGGTCGGCGTCATGGGCTACTCACAGGGCGGCGCGTCCGCCGGCTGGGCCGCGCAGCTCCAGCCGTCGTACGCGCCCGAGCTGCGGCTCAGGGGCGTGGCCGCGGGCGGGGTGCCCGCCGACCTGTACGCCGTCGCCACGCACCTGGACGGCAGCGCGAACTTCGGGCTGGCCGCGGCCGCCGGCGTCGGGCTGGACGCCGCCTATCCCGAGCTGGACCTGGAGGCCGACCTCAACGACCGGGGCCGGGCGCTGCTGGCCGCGGCCGCCGAGGGCTGCGTGGCCGACCTGGACGCGCTGGCCGGGCTGCGCTTCGCCGACCTCAGCCCGGTGGACCTGCTGGATCAGCCCAAGTGGCGGGCCCGGCTGGCCGAGAACCGCCTCGGGGCCGTCGCGCCGCGGGTGCCGGTCTTCCAGTACCACGCCGACGGCGACCAGATCATCCCCCTGTCCGTCGGGGCCACGCTGCGCTCGCAGTGGTGCCGGGCCGGCGCGAACGTGCGCTGGGCCGTGCTGCCCGCGCCCGACCACGTCACCGGGGCCGTCGAGGGCGGGCCGCTCGCCGCCGAGTGGCTGGCCCTGCGGATCCTCGGCCTGCCGGCGTCCGGCAACTGCTGACCCGGCGGGAGGGCCCGCCGCGTGTCCGGTGCCCGCGCCGCGTCGGCGCGGACGCCGGGCTGGCATGATCGGGGCATGACTGACGTGAACGTGAGCGGGCTCTCCATCGGCATCCTCGGCGGCACCGGCGACCAGGGCAAGGGGCTGGCGCGGCGGTTCGCCCTGGCCGGGCACCCGGTGCTGATCGGCTCGCGCAGCGCGCAGCGCGCCCAGGAGGCCGCCGGCTCCATCGGCGAGGGCGTGCGGGGCGCCGACAACGCCGCCGTCGCGGCCGAGGCCGACCTGGTGATCGTGGCGGTGCCGTACGAGGGGCACAAGGAGCTGCTGGAGTCGTTGCGCTCCGAGCTGGCCGGCAAGATCGTGGTGGACTGCGTGAACCCGCTCGGCTTCGACAAGCAGGGCGCCTACGCGCTGCCCGTCGAGGAGGGCAGCGCCGCCCAGCAGGCCGCGGCGGTGCTGCCGGACAGCCGGGTGGTGGCGGCCTTCCACCACGTGTCGGCCGTCGTGCTGCTGGACCCGGCGGTGGACAAGGTGGACCTGGACGTGCTGGTGCTGGGCGACGACCGCGAGGCGACCGACACCGTGCGGGCGCTGGCGGGGGTGATCCCGGGGGTGCGGGGCGTGTACGGCGGGCGGCTGCGCAACGCTCACCAGGTCGAGGCGTTCACCGCCAACCTCATCTCGATCAACCGCCGCTACAAGGCGCACGCCGGGCTGCGGATCACCGACATCTGACGGCCGGCTCGGCCCTCGGGCTCACAACCAGCCGGCGTCCTCGGCGACGCGGATGGCGTCGATCTTGTTGCGGGCGCCCGTCTTGGTGATCGCGGCCGTCAGGTAGTTGCGCACGGTGCCGGCGGACAGGTGCAGGCGGGCGGCGATGTCCTCGGCGGTCGCGCCGCCGGCGGCCGCCCTGAGCACGGTGGCCTCGCGCGGGGTGAGCGGGCTCTCGCCGTACTCCATGGCCGCCGACACCAGCTCGGCGTCCAGCACCCGCAGGCCCGCCGCGGTCCGGCGGACGGCGTCGGCCAGCCGCTCGCCCGGGGCGTCCTTGACCAGGAACGCCTCGATCCCGGCGGCCAGCGCGCGCCGCACCTGGCCGGGGCGGCCGAGGGCGGTGAGCACGAGGATCCGGCAGGACGGCAGGCGCCCGCGCAGCTCGGCCGCGGCGGTGATGCCGTCGAGCACGGGCAGGTCGATGTCCACGATCGCGACGTCGGGGCGGGCCTCCAGGGCGGCGGGCACGATCTCGTCGCCGCGCGTCACCTCCGCGGCGACCTCGATGTCGGGCTCCAGGCGCAGCAGGGCGGTGAGCGCCGCCCGGATCATGTGCATGTCCTCGGCCAGCAGGACCCTGATCATGCGGGCACCTCCACGGCCGGCAGAACCCTGATCATGCGGGCACCTCCACGGCCGGCAGAACCCTGATCACGCGGGCACCTCCACGGCCAGCAGGAAGCCGCCTCCGGGCGTCGGGGCGGCGGTGCAGGAGCCGCCCGCCTGGGCGGCGCGCTCGGCCAGGCCGGTGAGGCCGCCGCCGGCCGGCCCCGGCTCGGGCGGGGCGCCGTCGTTGGCGACCTCCAGCCGCGCCTTCCCGCCGTGCGCCGAGGTCGTGATCGTGCAGACCGTGGCCCGGCTGTGGCGCAGGACGTTGGTGACCGCCTCGCGCACGGCCCAGGCCAGCGCCTCCTCGGCGGGGCGGGGCAGCCGCACGCCGGCCAGGTGCGCCTGGCAGCTCACGCCGGACGACTCCAGCAGCGCCACCGCCCGGTCCACCTCGCCGGTCAGCGACATGGCCCGGTAGCCCCTGGCGACCCGGCGCACGTCCTGGGCGGCCTCCCTGGCGACCCGTACCAGCTCGCCCACCTCGGTGCGGGCCGAGCCGGGGTCGCGGTCCATGAGGCGGGCGGCCAGGTCGCCCTTGAGCGCGATCGCGGTGAGGCTGCGCCCGAGGCCGTCGTGCAGGTCGCGGGAGATGCGCAGCCGCTCCTTGAGCACGGCGGCGTCGGCCAGCTCGGCCCGCGCCTGCTCCAGCTCCGCGGTGACCCGGACGAACCGGACCAGCGCGTACGTCATCGCGCCCGTCGTCGGCACGGTCACCACGTAGAAGGCGCTGACCACGGCCCCGTCGAGGCCGCCCCACACCCCCACCCCCTCGTACGCCATCATGAGCCCCACCAGCACGCACGCCCACCGCAGGCGCAGGAACACCAGCAGCGTGCCCGCCAGCATCGGCGCCGCCACCGCCGAGAAGCCGCCCGGCAGCAGGAAGTCGGGCAGGTACGTGACCACCGCCTGCAGCACCAGCGTGAGCGGGAAGCCCGGCGGGCGCCCGCCGCGCAGCGCCGCCCGCAGGTTGAGGTGGTGGGTCGCCACGACGGCCAGCACCGCGAGGCCGGCCGTCGCGCCCCAGACCGCGCTGTAGCGGAAGTACAGCAGCGCGATCACGGTGTAGGCGACGGACACGGCGGTCATCAGGCCGATCGCGAGCCGCCGGGCGGAGGTGGAGAGCACAGCCGATTATGTCCCTTTTGTGGAGAGTTCAGGACCGGCGGGGTTCCCAGCGGAACCACAGCCGCAGCGCCACCAGGCCGGCGACGGCCCAGGCCACCAGCACCGGCACCGCCAGAACCGGATCGCCGGTGCGGGCCGCGTCCACGACGACCGAGGTCGGCAGCAGGTCCAGCGCGGGGCGCAGCCACGACGGCAGCGGGATCGGCCCCATCGCGCCCGCCACGACTCCGCAGACGAGGAAGACCGGGGTCGTGTACGCCGCCGCCAGCTCCGCCCGCGGGACCGCGGCCGTGTAGGCGGCCCCGAGCAGCGCCATCACGATCGAGCCCAGCGCGACGACCAGCGCGAACACCAGGACGTTCCGCGGCAGCGGAACGCCGGCCAGCAGCCGCACGGCCACCGCGCAGGCCACGGTCACGGCGAAGGTCTGGGTGGCGTTGGAGGCGATCTGCCCGGCCAGGATCTGCCCGTCGGTCAGCTCGGTCGCCCGCAGCCGCTTGAGCACGAGCTGGTCGCGGCGGGCGGTCAGCGCGACCGTGATGTTCATGAACGCGGTGATCGACAGCAGGATGGCCAGCGTGGCGGGGAACAGCTCGGCCGCGGCGGCCTGGCCGTCGGCCCGTACGTGCCGCATGAGCAGCGGCATCCCGATCGCCAGCCCCACGGGCGTGACCACCGAGGCGAACAGCATGGCCCTGTCCCGCCAGAACAGGCGGGTGCCGAGCCGGTAGGTGGCGGCGAGGCTCATCGGGCGCTCCTTCCGGCCGGAACCGCAGCGCCACCGGACCGGCTGCCTGATCCGCCGCCGGACCCGCCGCCGGACCGTTCGCCGGACCCGCCGCCTGATCCACCGCCGGGGCCACCACCGGACCGGTCGCCGAGGTCGAGGAACAGGTCCTCCAGGGTGGGCGGGCGCACCTCCAGACCCGCCAGCCGCAGCCCCCGCCCGGCGGCCCAGGTCAGCAACGTCTGCGCGGCCAGATCGGGGTCGTCGGCGCGGCAGACCGCCCGGCCGTCCTCGACCGCGACCGGCAGCGGCAGCTCCCCGGGACCCACGCCCGCCGGCATCAGGAACGCCACCCGCCCGGCCCGCCCGGCCAGGGTCTCGGCCATGCCGCCCGAGGCCACCAGCCGCCCCTCGTCCAGGATCGCCACGCCGCCGGCCAGGCGCTGGGCCTCCTCCAGGTAGTGCGTGGTCAGCAGGACCGTGGTGCCCTCCCCGGCCAGGCCGCGCACGACGTCCCAGGTGGCGGCGCGGGCCTCGGGGTCCATGCCGGCGGTCGGCTCGTCGAGGAACAACACCTCGGGCCGGCCCAGCAGCGCCAGCGCCAGGTCCAGCCGCCGCTTCTCGCCCCCGGACAACTGCCGCACCCGCACGCCCGCGCGGGCGCCCAGCCCGGCCAGCTCCAGCACCTCGGCGCGGGGCCGGGGCGCGGTGCTGAAACCGCGCCAGGTGTCGACGGTCGCGGCCACGGTCAGGTCGGGGAAGAACCCGGCCTCCTGCACCATGATGCCGCTGCGCCGGCGCAGGGCCCCGCGGTCGGCGTGCGGGTCGAGGCCGAGCACCCGCACCTCGCCGCCGTCGGCCCGCTGGAAGCCGGCCAGCACCTCGACCGTCGTCGTCTTGCCCGCGCCGTTCCTGCCGAGCAGCGCGAAGACCTCGCCCTCGGCCACCTCGAACGAGATGCCCCGCACCGCCTCGAACCCCTGGTGGCTCTTCCTGAGCCCGCTGACCCTGATCGCTGCTGTCATGGCTCCGACTATCGCCGGGCGGGGCTCCCGGCCGACAGTGAGGAATTCACGACTTGCGCGAGAGCTTGAGCAGCGCCTCCGTGACGCCCTCGGGATCGACGAGCTGGTGCAGGTGCAGGCCGGGCAGCCGGGTCACCGGCCAGCCCCGGCGGGCCGCCTCCTCGGCGACCTTGTCGTACGGCGGCCCGAACCACAGGCACGAGCACCTGACCTCGTCCCACCCGGCGGGCACCGGGACCGCCTGGGTGTAGTAGCCGAGCGGCAGCCGCGGCTGCTCGGCCGTCACCCGCACCCGCGCGGCCGGGTCGGGCAGCATGGCCACTACGTCCTCCTCGTCCCACCAGTCGGTCCAGCGCGGCAGCACGCCGTCGGGGCCGGCCAGGTCGCGCAGGAACGGCAGGAACCCCTCCTCGGCGACCTTGACCAGCCCGTCGGGAGGCGGGATGTGGGCGTCGGCGAACACGCACGCCACCACGCGCTCGCCCAGCCCCTCCTTGACCAGCGGCAGGAAGAACCCGGCGTTGCTGTGCCCCACCAGCACCACGGGGGTGGCGGGCGCGGCGTCCCTGACCGCCGCCACGATCCGCGGCCAGTAGGGCGGCCCGCCCGCCGTGACGCCGGTCAGGTCGGGCACCACGGCGGCGTGCCCGCGACGCTCCAGCGCCTCGGCGACCGGGGCCCAGGTCGAGGGCCCGACGGAGGGGCTGTGCACCAGTACGAAGGTCGTCTCCACGCCTCCCACACTCTCAGACGACCAGGGTGTGCCGGACCGCCGCGCGGCCCGTCCCGTCGAAGGCCGCCCAGGCCAGGGCCAGGTTGTTCACCGCTCGCGAAAGCTCCTCCTCGGGCAGGAGGAAGTGCAGCCGCATGCGGTCGGCGTGCCCGCCGAGGGGGTCGAAGGAGCGGCCGGGCGGCACCGCGACCCCGTGCCGCAGCGCCACCTGGGCGAAGGCGTCCACCTCGCCGCGCGGGATCCGCACCCAGACCGTCTGGCCGCCCAGGGCCGGCTCGAACGTCCACGACGGCAGCCGGGCGCGCAGCTCGGCGCACAGGTGGGCGTGGCGGGCGGCCAGCTCGGGCACCCGCCGCGCGCGTACCTCGTCCAGGCGGCCCAGCAGCTCGGCGGCGGCGAGCTGGCTGATCACCTCGCCCCCCAGGTCGTGCACCGCCCGCAGCCGGGACAGCCGAGACACCAGCGGGGCCGCCGCCCGGATCCAGCCGACCCGCAGCCCGCCCCAGACCAGCTTGCTCAGCGAGCCGATCGTGATCACCTGCTCTCCCCGCCCGAACGACGCCAGCGGCGGCGGCGTCGCGCCCGCCGTGTCCCCGGAGAAGCACAGCTCGGCGCAGACCTCGTCGTCGACGAGCGGCACGTCGTGCTCGGCGGCCAGCTCGGCCAGCCGCCGGCGCCCGGGGTTCGGCATGATCGCGCCGTCCGGGTTGCGCGCGGTGGGGACGAAGTAGGCCAGCGCCGGACGCTCCCGCAGGGCCGCCCGCAGCCCCTCCGGCGTCACCGGCCGGACCACGGCCGCCGCGTGCCGGAACACCTCCAGCGCCCCCGGGTACGTCGGCGACTCCGTCAGCACCGTGTCGCCGGGCGCCACCAGCAGCCCGGCGAGCAGGGTGAGCGCCTGCTGGGCGCCCGTCGTCACCATGATCTCCTCGGGCGCGGTACGCAGGCCGCGGGCCGTGTAGTAGCCGGCCAGGGCGGCGCGCAGGGCGGGGACCCCGGCCGGCTGGTAGCCGATGTCGCGCAGGCCGGCCAGGCTCCACGCGGCCCGCGCGTACGCCTCGGCCAGCAGCGGCGGCGGCTCGTCCGGCGCGGCGCAGGTCAGCAGCGCGACCCCGTCCGGCGGGTGCAGGATGTGCAGCAGCAGCGGGTTGGCCGGCACGCCGTCGGTGGTCCTGGTGGCCGGCAGGTCCAGCGCGGCCACCCGGGTGCCGCTGCCCTGGCGGCGGAGCACCCGGCCCTCCTGCCGCAGCAGGTCGTACGCCGCCACCACCGTGCCCCGGCCCACCGCCAGCCGCCTGGCCAGCACCCGGTCGGGGGGCAGCGGCTCGCCCGGCGGCAGCACGCCGTCGTCGATCAGGGCCCGCAGCCGGGCGGCCAGCAGCAGGTGGAGCGGGCCGCGTCCGGACGCCCACCGGCCGAGCAGATCGACGAGGTCGTCGAGATTGGCCCTATTCATGGACCAATTCTGGCTGATTGGCTCTCACGCCGGGCCGCTATGCGGGAGATCCTTGCGGTATGACCGATTACCGCCCCGAGACGAGAACCGTCCACGTCCCGCAGGTGCCCGTCGAGGGCAGCCACCCGATCACCGTGCCGATCTACCAGACCTCCGGCTTCGTCTTCGACGACCCGGCCGTCATGGCCGACGCGATGGGAAGCCCGTCCGGGCCGTTCGTCTACGGGCGCTACACCAACCCCACCGTCCGCTCCCTGGAGCTGGCCGTCGCGGGGCTGGAGGGCGGCGCCGCCGCGATCGCCACCGGCTCCGGCATGGGCGCCATCAACACCGTCCTGCTCGGCCTGCTCAAGCCCGGCGACCACCTCATCGCCCAGCGCTCCCTGTACGGGGGGACGGCCGCCATGATCAGCGACCTGGTGGGCAGGTTCGGCATCGACGTCACCTACGTGCCGGAGAACGACCCCGCCGCCCTGCGCGCCGCCCGGCGGCCCGAGACGAAGCTCGTCTACCTGGAGACGATCAGCAACCCCATGACGCTCGTGGCCGACCTGCCCGCCATGTGCGCGGCCGCCCGCGAGCTGGGCCTGCTGACCGTCGTGGACAACACCTTCGCCACCGCCCTGCTGTGCCGGCCCATCGAGCACGGGGCCGACATCGTCGTCCACTCCACCACCAAGTACCTGTCCGGGCACACCGACGTCGTGGGCGGCCTGGCCGTCTTCGCCGACACCGGGCTGTACGAGCGGGTGTGGCACTTCGCGATCGAGCTGGGGGCCGCCGCCGACCCGTTCGCGGCGTGGCTGGTGCTGCGCGGCCTGCAGACCCTCGCCCTGCGCATGGAGCGGCACTGCGCCAACGCCGAGTACCTGGCCACCCGGCTGGCCGGGCACCCGGCCGTGACCGCCGTCCACTGGCCGGGGCTGCCGTCGCACCCGTCGTACGAGCTGGCGCGCAAGCTGCTGCCCGGCTTCGGCGGGGTCTTCTCGTTCGACCTGGCCGGCGGGCGGGCCGCGGGGGAGCACTTCATGAAGTCGGTACGGCTCGCGCTGCTGGCCCCCTCGCTCGGCGGGGTCGAGACGCTCGTCCTGCACCCGGCG
Organism: Nonomuraea sp. NPDC050783; assembly: GCF_040802095.1. Taxonomy (NCBI): domain Bacteria; kingdom Bacillati; phylum Actinomycetota; class Actinomycetes; order Streptosporangiales; family Streptosporangiaceae; genus Nonomuraea; species Nonomuraea sp. NPDC050783. Next base: position 614,026 of record NZ_JBFAHK010000003.1, on the reverse strand, counting down.
ACCACCTCGCACCGCTCGCTCACCGCCGAGGAGCTGGCGGCGAACGGCATCGGCGAGGGCACCGTCCGCATCGCGGTCGGCATCGAGCACCCGGAGGACCTCTGGGCCGACGTCTCCCAGGCGCTCGCGTAGCCTTCGGGCGTACACCGAGTGATTCCTGGGGGAAGTCATGACCGCCGTCACCCGCGAGGACGTCGTCGCCGCCGCCGGGCGGATCTCCGGGCTCGTGCTGCGCACGCCCGTGCTGGAGGTCGCGCCCGGCCTGTTCCTGAAGCTGGAGCTGTTGCAGCACTCCGGGTCGTTCAAGGTGCGCGGGGCGTTCAACCGGATCCTGTCGGCGGGGACGCTGCCGGACGCCGGGGTGATCGCGGCCAGCGGCGGCAACCACGGGCTGGCGGTCGCGTACGCGGCCAGGCAGCTCGGCGTGCGGGCCGAGATCTTCGTTCCGGAGGTGACCAGCCCCGTCAAGGTGACGGGGCTGGCGGCGCTGGGCGCGCACATCACCCAGACCGGGGCCATCTACGCCGAGGCGGCGGAGGCGGCGGCCAAGCGGGCCGCCGAGACGGGCGCGCTGGCCGTCCACGCCTACGACCAGCCCGAGGTGATCGCCGGGCAGGGGACGACCGGCCTGGAGATCATGGAGCAGACCGGGGGCGTGGACACCGTCCTGGTGGCGGTGGGCGGCGGTGGCTTCGCCGCCGGGATCACCCTCGGGACCGCCGGCTCCGGCGGGAGTGACGGCGGGGGCGAGGGCGACGGCGGGAGTGACGGCGGGCCGCGGATCGTGGCCGTCGAGCCCGAGCGCATCCCCACGCTGCACGCCGCCCTGCGGGAGGGGCGGCCGGTGCAGGTGGGGGTGAGCGGGGTGGGCGCCGACGCCCTGGGCGCGAGCCGGCTCGGCGGGCTGGCCTACGACGTCCTGTCGGGGCCGCGGGTGCTCAGCGTGCTGGTGCCGGACGAGGCCATCGTGGCGGCGCGGCAGGTGTTGTGGGAGCGGCACCGGGTGGTGGCCGAGCACGCGGGGGCGGCGGCGTACGCGGCGCTGCTGTCGGGGGCGTACGAGCGGGGGGAGGGGGAACGCGTGGCGGTCGTGGTCTGCGGCTCCAACACCGACCCCGCCACCCTCACCGCTCCCTGACCCCCCGCCCGGCCGGCGGTCAGTGGTAGGCGTGCTCCGGGGCGGGGAAGGCGCCGGAGGTGACGTCGGCGGCGAAGGCGCGGACCGCGCGGTCCAGGTCGGTGGCCAGGTCGCCGTAGCGCTTGACGAACTTGGCCGGCCGCGGCGTCAGCCCCATCAGGTCCTGCCACACCAGCACCTGCGCGTCCGTCGAGGCCCCCGCCCCGATGCCGATCGTCGGGATCGCCAGGGACGTCGTGACCCGCTCGGCCAGCTCGGCCGGCACGCACTCCAGCACCACGGAGAACGCCCCGGCCCGCTCCAGGTCCTTGGCGTCGGCCATGAGCTCGTCGCCCGACTGGCCCCGCCCCTGCACCCGGTAGCCGCCGAGCGCGTTGACCGACTGCGGGGTCAGCCCGAGGTGCGCCATCACCGGCACCCCCGCCGACACCAGCGCCTCGACCTGCGGCAGGACGCGCCGGCCGCCCTCCAGCTTGACCGCGTGCGCGCCCGCCTCCTTCATGAAGCGGGCGGCCGACTCCAGCGCCTGCTGCGGCGAGCCCTGGTATGACCCGAACGGCAGGTCGGCGACGACCAGCGCCCGCGAGGAGCCGCGCACGACGGCCGCGGTGAGCGGCAGCAGGTCGTCGACCGTGACCGGCAGCGTGCTGTCGTAGCCGTAGACGACCATCGCGGCGGAGTCGCCCACCAGCAGGACGGGGATGCCGGCCGCGTCGAACACCCGCGCCGTCATCGCGTCGTAGGCGGTGACCATGGGCCACCGCTCTCCGCGCTCCTTGGCGGCGGCGAGGTCGCGGACGGTGACGCGGCGCCCGGTGGCGCCGCCGTACAGGGTCGTCGCGGGGGTTGCGGAAGAGGACATGGATCAACCCTCCAGAAACGTCTCGAGGCGCCCCAGTGGCGTCCCCGGACCTCCTCCGATGATGGCACGCGGGACGCCCTGGAAGGAAAACCCGGTGGCGAAAGTGTCAGTGCCTGTTGCCACAATCAGGGTGGAGGTAACGAACACCATGGCTCTCGACCCTTACCGACGCCTGCTCAAAATCCCGGGCGTCCCCACACTGCTGCTGGTGGGGCTGCTGGCCCGGGTGCCGGCCACGGCCACGGGCATGGCGCTGACCCTGCACGTGGCCGAGGTGCTGCAGCTCGGCTACGCCAGGGCCGGGATGGTCACCATGGCGAGCACGATCGGCATGGCCATCGGCTCGCCGCTGTCGGGAAGGCTCGTCGATCGTCACGGGGTGCGTCCCGTGCTCGTCGTCACCACCGTGGCGCAGGCGGCGTTCTGGGCGTGCGCGTGGGCGCTGCCGTTCCCCGCGCTCGTGGCGGCGGCCGCGCTGGCCGGGCTGCTGGGGCTGCCGGTGTTCAGCGTGACCCGCCAGTGCCTGGCCGCCATGGTGCCCGTCGAGCAGCGGCGCACCGGTTTCTCGCTCGACTCCATGCTGGTCGAGCTGTCCTACATGACCGGCCCCGCGCTGGCCGTGGCGGGCATCACGACGCTGGGCAGCGGCGTGACGATGACGGTCATCGGGGTCGGCATGACGGCGGCGGGGGTCGGCCTGCTGGTGCTCAACCCGCCCACCCGCTCGGTGGCCGAGGAGGAGGAGCACGCCGAGGGGGCCGCGAAGGTGCCGCTGCGGGCGTGGTTCACGCCCGCGTTCGGGGCGCTCATGGGCACGGTGGCGGCGGCCACGTTCGTGCTCACCGCGACGGAGCTGTCGCTGGTCGCCACCATGACCGACGCGGGCCAGACCGCGTGGGTGGGCCTGGCGGTGGGCATCTGGTGCGTCTACTCGCTGGTCGGGGGCTTCGTGTACGGCGGCATGTCGCGCGGCCTGTCGCCCCTGGTGCTGATCGGCGGGATGGGCCTGCTGACGGTGCCGGTGGGGCTGGCCGGCGGCGACTGGCGCTGGCTCATCCTGGCCCTGCTCCCGGCCGGCCTGCTGTGCGCGCCGTCCCTGTCGTCCACGGTCGACGTCCTGAGCGGATGGGTGCCGGCGAGGGCCAGGGGCGAGGCGATGGGCTTCCACGGCACCGCGCTGCTCATCGGGGGCGCGGCCGCCGCGCCGATCGCGGGGGCCGTCATCGACGGGGTGGGGCCGTCGTGGGCGTTCGTGGTGGCGGGGCTGGCCGGGGTGGTCATCGTGCTGGTGGCGCTGCCGATGTGGCGCCGCCGTCCCGTGCCGGCGGCCGCCGTCGCGGTCCCCGCCGGGGAAGAGGTGGCCGCTCCCGCGCCCTGACCTGGCCGGGGCGGGTCGCTCCCCGGTCGCGCGGCCGGGGCCGGTTGTTCACGTGGAATTTACGAAACGGCACCGTTGCGTATCGGAATAGCTTGCGATACGCTGTCGTTGCGAAACTCAATCGTATCGAAATTAAGGACCTTCTATGGACCCGAACTCCGGGCACCCACGCCGATGGCCGATTCTCGGCGTGCTGGTGTTCAGCCTGCTGGCGGTCGTGCTCGACAACACGATCCTCAACGTGGCGATGAAGACCATCTCCGATCCCACAGCCGGTTTGGGCGCGACGCAGAGCGAGCTGGAATGGGCGATCAACTCCTACACGCTGGTGTTCGCCGGATTGTTGTTCACCTTCGGCGTGATCGGTGATCGCACCGGCCGCAAGCGCATGCTGGCCATCGGCATGGCGCTGTTCGGCCTGGCCTCGCTCGCCAGCGCCTACGCCCAGGACCCGATGCAGCTCATCCTGGCCAGGGCGGCGATGGGCATCGGCGGCGCGGCCATCATGCCGGCCACCCTCGCCATCATCTCCAACGTCTTCCCGCCCGCCGAGCGCGGCCGGGCGATCGGCGTGTGGGCCGGCGGCGTGGGGCTCGCGGTGGCGATCGGCCCGATCACCGGCGGCCTGCTGATCGAGCACTTCTGGTGGGGATCGGTCTTCCTCATCAACGTGCCGATCGTGATCATCGGCATCGTCCTCATCGCGACCGTCGTGCCCGAGTCGAAGGACCCGAAGCCGTCCAAGCTGGACCCGGTCGGCGTGGTGCTGTCGATCATCGGCCTGGTGTCCCTTGTGTACGGCATCATCCGCGGCGGCTACCTCGGCACCGTGGCCAGCGCCGAGGTGCTGGTGCCGACCCTCGTCGGCGTGGCGGTGCTGGGCGTGTTCGTGTGGTGGGAGCGGCGCATCGACCACCCGGTCTTCGACGTGCGCAACTTCACCAACGTCCGGTTCAGCTCGGCCATCGGCATGATGGGCATCGTGTTCTTCGCGATGATGGGCGGGATGTTCTTCCTGACCTTCTACCTGCAGGTCGTGCTGGGCTACAGCGCGCTGCAGGCGGGGGCGCTGATGATCCCGTTCGCCGCCGCGCAGCTCATCTTCGCGCCGCTCAGCCAGCGGGTGAACGAGCGCTTCGGCGCCAAGCTGGCGGCCACCGTCAGCATGATCGTGGTGACCCTGGCGCTGGTCAGCTACGGCCTCATGACCGCGGACACGCCGATCGTGCTCATCGAGATCGTCTTCTTCGTCCAGGGCGCCGCGATGGCCAACATCATGCCGCCCGCCACGACCGCGATCATGGAGGCGCTGCCCCGCGAGAAGGCCGGCGTCGGCTCGGCCATGAGCAACACCGTCCGCCAGGTGGCCGGCGCGCTCGGCGTGGCCGTGCTCGGGTCGGTGCTGTCGTCGAGCTACCGTGGTCAGATGGAGCCCGTGCTCGCCGGCCTGCCGGCCGACGTCCAGCACACCGCCGGCGAGTCCATCATGGCCACGATGGGCGTCGCCCAGGCGCTCGGCGAGCGCGGCCAGGCCCTCGTCCAGCCGGCGTTCACGGCGTTCATCGACGGCATGCACATCACCGCCCTGGTCTCGGCGGCGATCACGCTGATCGGCGTCGCCGTGGTGGCCCGCTGGATGCCGGGCAAGCCGAGGCCGGTCCAGCAGGTGGAGCAGAAGGAACCAGCGGTAGTGTGAGGCCGCGATGACGATCCAGGAATCAGGCGCGGCCCGCCCGGCGGGCCGCCCGCGCAGCGAGAAGGCCGAGAAGGCGATCATCGAGGCGACCCTCGACCTGATCGCCGAGGGCATGGGCGTCTCCGAGCTGTCCATCGAGGCGATCGCGTCGAGGGCGGGGGTCGGCAAGACGACGATCTACCGGCGCTGGTCCAGCAAGGAAGACCTCGTCGTCGACGCCCTGGCCACGCTCAAGGCGCCGCTGCCGCCGCTCGCCGGCACCTCCGTCCGCGACGACCTCATCACCCTGCTCGACGCCATGCGGATCGAGGCCGGGCAGCGGCGCGGCCGGTGCGTCATGAACGTCGCCATGAGCGAGGCCGACCGGCATCCGCGCCTGATGGAGCGCTTCGTCAAGCGGGCCCTGGAGCCGCGGCGGCGGGCGTTGCAGGAGGTCATCGAGCGTGGCATCGCCTCGGGCGAGCTGCGCGCCGACCTGGACGTCTCCATGGGCATGGCCATCCTGTCCGGAGCCATGATGTGGCACACGAAGTGGGGGCCGCCCGGTGACCTGCCGGAGGACCTCGCCGAGCGGGTCGTGGACGCGGCCCTCACCGGCCTGGTCCCCTGACCCGCCGTCCCTCCATCCGGAAGGCAACCGGCAGCCGGTGAGCCGGCGCGGGGGCGGGCGCCGGGACGACCGGCGGGTCAGGGCGTGGTGAGGTCGGCAGGTCAGGGCGTCGTGATGTCGGCAGGTCAGGGCGTCGTGATGTCGGCGGGAAGCAGCTGCTCGGTCAGCAGGCGTCGCACCCGGTCCGGCCGGCCGGCCACCCAGGGCCGCAGCAGTTCCCACCCGTGGAAGTACCCGAAGAGGTACGGGCTCATCGGCGACGGTTCGAGCTGGGGCAGCACCAGCGTCACCTCGTCCTCGTCGTAGAGCGCCCACCTCGCCAGGTAGGCGCGCAGCTCGGCCGCGCTCCGGCCCTCGTCCGCCAGGAGCGCCGCGTTGCCCCACACGCCCCACAGCACGGTCCTCGCGTGATGGATCGCCGCGAAGTCGCCCGCGTCCCCGCCGCCGTCCCCGCCGCCCCGCCCGCCGCCCCGCCCGCCGCGCCGCCCGCGGGCCTCGGGCAGGACGTGCCGTTCCAGCCACTCCTGCGCCTCCTCGCCAGGGAACAGGATCTCCTCGCCCAGCAGGCCGAGCCCCTCGCTCAGCACGAACGACGGCGACACCATGAACCGCACCCGCTGGTTCTCCCGATCCGCCTCCGGGAGATGGAGCTCCTTGAGCATCGACTCCGCGATGTGCCCCGGATGTCCCTCGTGCGCCACCAGGTACAGCAGGTCGGCCAGGTTGAAGGGGATCGCCCTGTTGATGTGGATCGTGGACCTGAGCCCGCCCTCGTAGGCTCCGGCGCCGTGGAACGGCACGCCCTCCACCAGCCGGCAGTCCACGACCTCCTCCTCGGGCAGCGGCACGATCCGGGCGGACGTACGCGCCCGCGTCTCGGCCACCGCCGGCGACACCAGCGCGGGAAGCCGCTCGATCCGCTCCAGGGTGTGCGCCGCCTGCCAGGCGTGCAGCCGCTCCGCCAGCGGGCCGCGTCCCTTGGGCAGGGCGGCGTCCAGCTCCGCGTGCGCCTCCTCGAACACCTCCTCCGGCACCCGCCGCGGCTCCAGGCCCAGGCACTCGCGCGCGTACTCGGCCAGCGGCGACCGGTCGCCGCCCAGCCGCCGGGCGAACGCGCGCATCGCCCGTACCTGGGCGGCCAGATAGGGCGTCGGGGCGCTGTCCAGCAGCCGCGCGGCCTCGTCGGCCAGCTCGCCGGGCGCGGGCGGCGGCTCCCGGGCGACGCGCGCCCGGCGGTCCTCGGGTCCGGAGTAGATGAGCGCGGTGCCGCCGGCCAGCCGGTCGAGGCGCAGCGCCAGCATCGCGTAGTCCTGCTGCCAGTCGTCCATGATTCCTCCTCGCGGCGTAAGCTAGCCGTACGGTTTTCCGTACAGTGCACGGCCGGTGGAGGAGGGCGGGATGCCCGAGTCGATCTGGTTCCGCGACGACGCGCGCCCACGCCGGCCCCGCCTGTCCCGCGAACGCATCGTCGAGGCCGCCGTCGCTCTCCTCGACGCCGAGGGCGTGGCGGGCTTCTCCATGCGCGCCCTCGCCGCCCGCCTGCACGCCGGCACGATGTCGCTGTACGAGTACGTCACCAGCAAGGAGGACGTCCTCGACCTGGCCCTGGACGAGGTGTTCAGCGAGATCGAGCCCGAAACGCCCCCCGAAACCCCACCGGGGCCGGGCCCCGGAACCACACACGGACCGGATCCCGGAACTCCACCCGGACCGGATCCGGGGGCCGCACGCGGGCCGGATCCCGGGACTCCGCTTGGGCCGGATCCCCGGACCCCATCCGGATCGGGCCTCAGGATTCCACCGGGATCGGGCCTCAGGATCCCATCTGGGCCGGATCCTGGGACCCCACCCGGGCCGGATCTCGGGACCCCATCCGGGTCGGATCTTGGAACCCCACGCGAGATGGAGCCCGGAGCCGGGCCCGAGGTGGGCTCCGGTATCGCATCCGAGGTGGGAGCCGGAGGCACAGACGCGGACGGAGGCGGAGGCGGGGCCGGGGGAGTGCCCGGCTGGCGGGCCGTGGTCGTATGGCGGCTCAGCCGCAGCCGTGCGATGATGCGCCGCCATCCGTGGGTGCCCGCGCTCACCGCCACCCGCCCGCTGCTGGGCCCGAACGCCCTGGCCGGCTCCCGCCTCTTCTACGCCACCCTCGCCGGCGCCGGGCTCGGCGGCCCCACCCTCGCGGCCGCAGTCGGCACCCTGTCCTCCTACGTCAACGGCTTCGTCGCCGCGGAGAACACCTGGTGGGCCACCGTCCGTACCGCGAAGGCCGACGCCGAGCTGCGCGAACGCGTCGCCCGCCACCTCGATCGCGAGGCCGCCGACCTGTCCCGCCACGCCCTCGTCGAGGACAGCGACTTCGACCGCAGCTTCCTCCTCGGCCTGGACCTCATCCTCGACGGCATCGAATCCCGCCTGCGACCGGCCGCCGGAAGCCGTTGACACCGAGGCAGCCCACCTCGCGCCAGGGCGGAAGTTGAGACGGCCAGGCAGGCGAGCAGGGGGGACGGGGCGAGGCGGGGCGGGGCCGGTGAAAGGAACTGGGGCGATGACGGGAGCCGGCAAGGCCCAGGAAAGCGCGACACAACGGGCCGACCGGCTCGGCCGGATCGGCTGGTTCGGCCAGATCGGGCGGGCCTGACGGATCGGGCGGGCTCGGTGGATGGGTGGGGTCAGTGGATCGGGTCGGCTTGGTGGACGGGTGGGCCAGTGGACCAGATGGGCTCGGCGAACGGGATGGGCTCGGCGAACGGGGTGGACCGGGTGGACCCGATGGACCGGGTGGACCCACAGATCAGGTGGCCCGATGGACCAGGTAGACCAGGTAGACCCGACGGATCGGGTGGCCCGACGGATCGGGTGGCCCGACGGATCGGGTGACCCGATGGACCAGGTAGACCAGGTAGACCCGACGGATCGGGTGGCCCGACGGATCGGGTGGCCTGATGGATGGGGTGGCCCGACGGGTCGGGTGAGCCGGGTGGCTCGATGGGCCGGGTGGCTCAATGGGCCGGGTGGCTCGATGGGCCGGGTGGCTCGATGGGCCGGGTGGGTCGGTGGTCGGATGAGGGAAGGCAAGGGGGCGCGGTCGATGGTTGGTCGCGGTGAGGGGGATGGGCTGTTGGAGGCGGCGCGTGGTGGTGATCGGGAGGCGTTCGGGCGGCTGGTCGGGCCCTTCCGGGAGGAGCTGCGCGCTCACTGCCGGCGGATGCTGGGTTCCGATCACGACGCCGAGGACGCCGTCCAGGACACCCTCGACCGCGCCTGGCGCGGCATCGCGCGCTTCGAGGACCGCGGCTCGAACGTCCGCCCCTGGCTGTACAGGATCGCGACCAACCGGGCACTGACCCTCATCGAACGGCGCGCCCGCCGCGAGCTGCCCACGGATCTGAGCCCTCACGCCGCTCCGGCGGCCGAGGCGGCGTGGCCGGAGCCGTACCCCGGCCGGTTGTCCGGGCTGCGCGCGGAGCCGGGCCCCGAGGCGCGGGCGGTGGCCAGGGAGAGCGTGGAGCTGGCGTTCGTGGCGGCCCTGCGGCACCTGTCGCCCCGCCAGCGGGCGGCGTTGCTGATGCGCGACGTCCTGGGCTACACGGCCGCCGAGACCGCCGACCGGCTCGGGACCACGGTCGCCGCGGTCAACAGCGCCCTCCAGCGCGCCCGCGGCACCCTGGCCGCCCTGCCCACCCCGGACGCGCAACACCCACCCACCCCGGACGAACGGCACACGCCCGGCGCAGACGAACGGCACACGCCCGGCGCAGACGAACGGCACGCACCTCCCGTGGACGAACGGCACACGCCCAGCACAGACGAACGGCACGCACCTCCCGTGGACGGACAGCATGCGCCCGCTGCGGACGCGCGGCACGCGTCGGCGGTGGACGGACGGCGCGCGTCCGCCGGGTCCGGGGAGCAGCGCGAGCTGGCGCGCCGTTATGCCGCCGCCTGGGAGGCCGGTGACGTGGACGCCATCGTGGCGATGCTGACCGAGGACGCCAGGTACTCGATGCCGCCGCTGGCCGCCCGGTACCGGGGCCGTGCCGCCATCCGCGCCTTCCTGCTGGAGGGCCCGCTGGCCGCGTCCCGCCGCTGGCGTTTCCTGCCGGTGCGGGCCGGCGGCGGGCCGGCGTTCGGCACGTACCTGTGGGACGGCGAGCAGGCGGCCTACCTCCCGGCCGGCCTGGACGTGCTGACCGTCCGCGACGGCGGGGGGATCGCCGAGGTCGTCTCGTTCCTGGAGGCGGATTTCGCCGCTTTCGGGCTGCCGCCGCGACTGCCGCGATGAGTTCCGGCCCCGGGCCGGGTTGTAGTTCCGACGGAACGACCGACCCGCCAGGAAAGGACCTTGATCGATGGCAACGGACGAAGAGCGGGAGATCCGCGCGCTCGTCGAGCGCTGGGCGGCGGCGGTGCACGCTGGTGACCTGGACGCCGTCACCGCCGACCACGCCGGCGACATCGTCATGTACGACGTGCCGCCGCCGTACGAGGGCGTGCGCGGGCTCGACGCCTACCGGGCGGCCTGGCCGGGCTTCTTCGCCTGGCAGGCGGGAGGGGCCTCGTTCGAGATCGAGAGCCTGGACGTCACCGCCGGGCACGACGTCGCCTACGCCCACGCGCTGCTGCGCTGCGGCACCCCCGGCGAGCTCGCCGCCGAACCCGGCCGCCTGCTGCGGCTCACGCTCGGCCTGCGCAAGGAGGGCGGGCGCTGGGTCGTCGCGCACGAGCACCACTCGTTCCCGCTGGCCGACCCGGCCGCCGGGGAGGAGGCGGTGCGGCGGGTCCACCGCCGCTGGTCCGCCGGCACCGCCGCCAAGGACCTGGACGCCCTGATGGCCGCCATCGCCGACGACGTCGTCTCCTACGAGCACGAGGCGCCCCTGGAGCACGTGGGCGTGGACGCGGTCCGCGAGGTGTGCGAGCGCGGCCTCGCCGCGGCCGGTGACCTCGACGTCGCCCTGGACGTTCCGGACCTGCGGATCCTGGTCCGCGAGGACCTGGCCGTGGCGTGGGGGCTCAACCGGGTGCGGGTGACCGGGGAGGGCGGGCCGGGGGCGGAGAGCTGGTCGCGGGGGACGCGGGTGTTCGAGCGGCGGGACGGGGAGTGGCTGATGGTCCACCAGCACCTGTCGTTCCCCCTGGACCGGGAGACCGGCCGGCCCAGGACGGATCTGACCCCACCCGGCCGGCCTGGGTAAGCGCCCACTCGGCGCGCGGCGGTGTCAGGGGTGGCGGACGCCGGTGCCGCGCGCGGTGGTGGCTGGAGTGGGGACGCCGGTGCCGCGGACGCCGGTGTCGCGGGCGGTGCCGACCTGCGCCAGTATGCCGTCCAGCTCCCGCTGGGACGCCTGTAGCCGTTCGATCGTCTCGGCGAGGCGCCGCCGCTCCCGCCGCAGGTGACCGAGCATGCCGGGGCAGGCCGCGGGCACCATCCGCCCGCCTTCGTCGTCGTGGACGCAGTGCAGCAGCCGGGCGATGACCGCCGTGGGCAGGCCGGCGGCCAGCAGGGCCCGGATGTGGCGGACGGTGGCGACGTCCGAGTCCGGGTATTCCCGGTAGCCGTTGGGCAGCCGCACCGGCCGCAGCAGCCCCTGCTCCTCGTAGTAGCGCAGCAACCGCCTGCTCACCCCGGTCTCGCGGGCCAGATCGCCGATCCTCATGAGCTCCCTTGACCTTCACATCGATGTGACGCCTTACCGTCGCGTCCGTCGGATGACAACGAACACGAAGGAGCGGATGATGCCGGGAGCGGTGATCGTCGGAGCGGGGCCGGGGATCGGCAGGTCGGTGGCGCGCAGGTTCGCGGGCGAGGGCATGCCCGTGGCCCTGGTCTCGCGTACCGGCCGGACCCTGGACGTGGAGGGGGCGCGCGGCTACCGGGCCGACTGCGCCGACGAGGACGCGCTGCGCGCCGCCCTCGACGCGGCCCGCGCCGACCAGGGCGTGCCGGACGTGGTGGTCTACAACGCCGCGATCATCCGGCCCGACACGGCGGGCGAGGCCACAGTGCGCGCCCACCTCGACGCGTGGGCGGTGAACGTCGTCGGCGCGCTCGTCACCGCCGCCCACGTCGCGCCCGCGATGGCCGGGCGCGGCGGCGGGACGTTCCTCGTCACCGGCGGCATGCCGGAGCCCAGGCGGGAGTACGTCAGCCTGTCTCTCGGCAAGAGCGGCGTGCGGACGCTGGTGGCGCTGCTCGACCAGGAGTACGGCCCGTCGGGGGTGCACGTGGCCTCCGTCACCGTGGCGGGCCCGGTCGCTCCTGGCACCCCCTTCGACCCGGACGTCATCGCCGAGCACTACTGGCACCTGCACACCCAGCCCCGGGACCGCTGGGAGCACGAGATCCTGCACACCGGCCAGGACGCCGCCTGACGCCCCGCCCGGCCCGGCCCCGCCCCGGCCCCGTCCCGAGCGCGCGGCCGGAGCCGTCATGGAGGAGGGGCGGTCAGGGTGAAAGGGGCGGTGGCGGCGACCCGGCCGTTGAGGATGACGTCGAGCTCGCGCGGGCCCGGGGGCTCCTCGCGGGTCGTCACCGGGCGGAAGGAGTGGGTCTTGCGCAGGGTGAAGGCGGCGCCGGGCCCGCCGGCCTCCCGCTGGCCCAGGTGGAACACGCGGCGCGAGCCCGGGCGGCGCACGGCGTACTTGAGGAGCAGCGGGCCGGCGGCGCCCGAGGTGACCGTGACGGTGAAGGCCAGCGCGCCCCCGACGGCCACGGCGCCGGACTCCAGGGCCAGCGACGTCACCTCGCCGCTGCCCGGGGTGGCGCCGACCAGGGCGAGCGCTTCGGGGTGACCGGCCCGCAGGAGGCCGCGCACCGCGTGCCGCAGCACCTTCTCCACGTGTGAGCCGCCGTCCGCGCGCCAACGCGCCAGCAGCTCCAGCGCCACCTCGGGATGGTCCTTGGCCAGGTCGTTGACGTGGTTGGCGACCGAGCGGCGGACGTACGCGCTGGGGTCGTCGCGCAGCCGGTCGAGCAGCGGCAGCGTCGGCCCGGGCGCCATGAGCCAGCCCACCCGGGTGGCCCAGGGCAGGCGCGGCCGGGTGCCCTCGGAGGCCAGCCGCCGCAGGTGCTCGTCGGGGGACTCCGCCCAGCCGTACATGATCTTGATGGCGTCGTCGCGGTAGCGCTCCAGGTAGGGGCGGACGGCGAACTCGCCCGTCGCGTACGGGGTGAGCACGGCCAGCGTCGCCATCGCCTCCTCCAGGTGGCCGAGCCCGTGGACGGCCGTGTGGTCGGTGGCCGGCCAGCCGCTCCACAGGTCGAGCGGCGCCGGCGCGACGCACTCGCGCACGATCGCGGCCACCCGCGGATAGGGCAGCGGCATCGCCTCGTGCAGGGCGGTGGCGACATGCCTGACCCGGCCCTTGAGCTCCAGGCCGTCGAGCCCGGCGAGGGCGCGGGCCACGAACCGCTCGCGGGGGAACGGCGCCCACGCGGCGGCCAGGCCGTCGGCCAGCGCCGAGACGGACCGGAGGTTGATCATGTCCTTGAGAGGTCGCGCCACGCGGACACTGTGCCAGCCGCCACCGACAGAATCACGACCGCGGGGCAGGGGGCGGGGGCAGGGGGCAGGGGCGGGTCGTCAGGCGGTGGTGATGAGGCGGATCAGGTCCTCGCGGAAGCGGTCGTAGTCCTCGACGGCGCCGAGCAGGTCGCCGGAGTCGCGTTCCTTCTCGCGGGCCAGGGCCAGCACCGCGTGCCCGGACTCGGTGAGCTCGGCGAGCACGCGGCGGCGGTCGCGGGCGTCGGCGTGCCTGGCGACGTAGCCGGAGCGGCGCAGGTGGTCGAGGGTGCGGCTCATCGTCTGGTCGGTGACCCGGCAGGCGGTCGCCAGCTCGCGCTGGGTGAGCGGGCCGGAGGTGAGGTGGTGCAGCGCGATCAGGCCGGCGTGGCTGAGCTGGTGGGCGGCGAGGAAGTCGTGGAAACGCCGCTCGACCAGCCGGGCGGCCACCGACAGCAGGCGGCCGACGGGCCAGGAGCGGATGTCCGCGCGCACGTCGTCGGCGCTCTCGGGCACGTAGCGCTCGTGGTCGGCGCTGTCGGGCGCATGGTACGCGTCTTCGGTGCTCTCCGGCGCCCGGCGCGCGTCGTGGTGCGCGGGTCGTTCCGCCGTGGGCTGTCGCTCCTCCGCCACCCGCTCATTCTTCCAGACGGGCGGGCTCGCGCGATCTCGCCGGCCGGGCGGCGCGCAGGCCGAGCCAGAGCAGCAGGGCGAGCACGCCGACCAGCAGGTACTCGATCGCCGGGATGCGCACCACGGCCGACACCCCGGCCGGGTCGCCGCGCAGGGCGTACACGGCCAGGGCGCCGCCCGCGTACGCCAGCCCGAAGGCCCACCGCACGCCCCGCCCGAGCCCCAGCCCGTGCATCTGGGTGACGACGAAGACCCCGAGGAAGCCGAACAGGAACATCGGCCACATCCCGTCCGGGCCGCTGTTCATGACGGCCACGAGCGTGCCGTGCACCGCCACGGCCAGTTCCAGCGTGACCGTCCACCAGCGGTTGGTGTGCGCCCGGGTCAGGAAGAGGCTGCCCTGCAGGAGCAGCAGGAACATGTACAGGAACCCGATCAGGTGCCCGCCGGTGCTCTCCATCGGGTGGTACCAGAACGTGTAGACCGCCGCCCAGCTGAACAGGTAGCCGTGGTAGCGGCGGGCGAAGGCGACGACCTCCCGCCGGACGGGCGCCGGGCGGCCGAAGAACAGCCCGCGCCGCCGGTTCTCCATGAGGAGCACCGCCACCAGCAGCAGGACGACCGAGCCCTGGGAGCTGAAGATGGACACGTCCTGGGCCAGGCCGTCGTAGAAGAGCTGGGTCTGCAGCAGGTGCAGGGCGACGAAGCCGGTGTTGACGGCCAGCGCGACGACGTTGACGCGGTGCAGGCCGGAGGTGCGGCGGCCGACGCGGGTCCGGGCGCGGTGGATGAGCCACCAGAACGCGATCTGGTGCGCGGCGTAGCACGCCCAGGCTGAGGCGCGGGTCCAGACGGTGGGCTCGGGCAGCTTCCAGTAGTACCAGGAGGCGCCCTGGTCGGGGAGCAGGGCGACGCCGTGCAGCCGCCGGCCGAGGAGCCAGACCAGCGCCGTCAGCGCGGCACTGGCGAGGACTCCGGCGGCCAGCACGCGTCCGGCCCGCACTTCCTTCAGCATGCTGAACATTATGCGGAATGCTCAGCACGCTGAACAATCTCAGGAGGTGGTCTCCCGCCACCGGTTGGTGATCGGCAGGCGGCGGTCCCGGCCGAAGTTCTTCGGCGTGATCTTCGGGCCCGGCGGGTACTGACGCCGCTTGTACTCGGCCACGTCCACCAGCCGGATCACCCGCGTCACCAGCTCGGGGTCGTGCCCGGCCGCGATGAGCTCCTGCGAGCCCATGTCCTTCTCCACGTAGTCGTCCAGGAGCCGGTCCAGCACCTCGTACGGCGGCAGCGAGTCGGTGTCGCGCTGGTCCGGCCGCAGCTCGGCGCTGGGCTCCTTGGTGATGGAGTTCTCCGGGATCGGCCGCTCGGCCTCCAGCAGGAAGCCTTCGCAGGTGTGGGCGTTGCGCCAGCGGGACAGCTCCCACACCATCGTCTTCGGCACGTCCTTGATGGGCGCGAAGCCGCCCGCGGAGTCGCCGTAGAGGGTGGAGTAGCCGGTGGCCAGCTCGCTCTTGTTGCCGGTGGTGAGCACCAGGTGGCCGTTCTGGTTGGACAGCCCCATGAGGATCATGCCGCGCGCCCTGGCCTGGAGGTTCTCGGCGGCCAGGCCGGACAGCTCGATCTCCTTCTCGAACGCGGTGACGATGTCGGCGATCGGCGCCACCTGCGAGCACACGCCCTGCCGCCGCACCAGCTCCTCGGCGTCCGACAGCGAGTGGTCGGAGGAGTAGCGGGAGGGCATCAGCACCACGTTGACCCGCTCGGGGCCGACGGCGTCGGCGGCGATCGTGGCGGTCAGCGCCGAGTCGATGCCGCCGGACAGGCCCAGGATGACCGAGCGGAAGCCGTTCTTGGCGACGTAGTCGCGCACCGCGAGCACCAGCGCCGAGTAGACCTCGGCGTGCAGGTCGAGGCGCTCGGCGACGGGCGCGGGCTCGGCCGGGTAGGGCGCCAGGGGCTTCTCCGACAGCACCAGGCGGTCGACGGTGATCGTCGTGCCGTCGTTGGCGTCGTAGGGGAACTCGCCGGGCGCGGCGTCGGAGAGCGGCAGGCCGTCGAGGTCCACCACCAGCAGCTCCTCGCGGAACTGCCCGGCCCGCGCGACCAGCTCGCCCGCGCCGTCCACGACGATCGAGTCGCCGTCGAAGACCAGCTCGTCCTGCCCGCCGACCTGGTTGACGTAGGCCAGCGCGCAGCCGGCCTCGCGGGCCCGCCGCGTGCACAGCTCCAGGCGGACGTCGTCCTTCTCCTTCTCGTACGGCGAGGCGTTCGGCACCACCAGCAGCCCGGCCCCCGCCTGCCCGACGACGGACACGGGGCCGCCCTCCTGCCAGAGGTCCTCGCAGACGGCGATGGCCACGTCCACCCCGTGCAGCCGGAAGATCGGCAGCCGGTCGCCGCGCACGAAGTAGCGGTACTCGTCGAACACCCCGTAGTTGGGCAGGTGGTGCTTGGCCGTGCGGGCGACCACCTCGCCCCCGTGCAGCAGCGCGGCGGCGTCCAGCGGGGCGCCCTTCGGCTGGCCCACGCGGGGGGCGAGGCCGGCGCGGTCGACGTAGCCGACCACGACGGGCAGCTCGCCCAGGCCCTCGGCCGCCAGGCGCCGTGCCACCTCTTCCAACGTCCGGATGCTGGCGTCCACGAAGGACGTGCGCAGCACCAGGTCCTCGACGGGGTAGCCGGTGAGGAACATCTCGGTGAAGACGACCAGATGGGCGCCGCGGTCGGCGGCGTCGCGCGTCCACGCGACCAGCCGGTCCGCGTTGCCGCTCAGGTCGCCTACGGTCGGGTTCGTCTGTGCCAAGGCAATGCGCAGTTGTGCCACGCGACCAGCCTAGTACCCCCCTTTTAATG
Source organism: Nonomuraea sp. NPDC050783 (assembly GCF_040802095.1). Classification (NCBI taxonomy): domain Bacteria; kingdom Bacillati; phylum Actinomycetota; class Actinomycetes; order Streptosporangiales; family Streptosporangiaceae; genus Nonomuraea; species Nonomuraea sp. NPDC050783. Next base: position 597,345 of record NZ_JBFAHK010000003.1, on the reverse strand, counting down.
TCAAAGTGACGAAAAGGGGGCTTTCTCGCCGGGCGTCACCAGGCCGGACTCGTAGGCCGCCATGACGAGCTGCGCCCGGTCGAACAGCCCCAGGTGCTCCAGCAGCGACTTCACCAGCAGCCCGACCTCCTCCTCCGGCAGCGACAGCGTCTGCCCGATCTGCCGGTTGGTCAGCCCCCTGGCGACGAGCTTCAGCACGTCGAGCCGGTCGTCGGGGAGCCCGGCCAGCGCCGGGGGCGAGGCCGGGTCGGTGCGCCCGGCGAACGCCGAGATCAGCCGGGTCGTCATCGCCGGGTCGATGAGCGCGTCCCCGGCCGCCGCCGCCCTGATCGCCGCCAGGAACTGCTCCGGGGCCGCCGTCTTCAGCAGGAACCCGCTGACCCCGGCCCGCAGCGCCGCGTACAGGTTCTCGTCGCTGCCGAACGTGGTCATCATCACCACCCGCGGCGGCTGCTCACCGGCCAGGATGCGGCGGGCCGCGGCCAGGCCGTCCAGGCGCGGCATCTGGATGTCGAGCAGCACCACGTCGGGCCGGGTCGCCTGGACAGCCGCGATGGCCTCCTCGCCGTTGCTCGCCTCGCCGGCCAGCGTCACGCCGGGATCGCTGCCGATCATGGCCTTCACCCCGGCCCGCACCAGCGCCTGGTCGTCGGCCACCAGCACGCGCAGCACGCCGCCGCCGCCCGGCCCGGCCCCCTCGGCGGGCGCGCCAGGGGAGGCGAGCGCCGGCACGGCGGGGGGCTCGGGCGCGGGCGGCTCCTCCAGCCGCTGCGCCAGCATGTCGGCCTCCAGCCGCTTGAGCCCGGCCGTCAGGTCCAGCCCCAGCTCGTCGCGCCACACCGCGCGCGCCCTGCGCAGCGCCGCCAGCGCGTCGCCCTGGCGGCCCATCCGGTACAGGGCCACGGCCAGCAGCCGCCAGGCCTCCTCGCGCAGCGGGTGCTCGGCCGCGTGCGCCTCCAGGTCGGCCACCAGCGAGGTGGCCCGGCCCAGCGTCAGCCCGGCGTCGGCGCGCCGCTCCACGGCGATCAGGCGCAGCTCCTCCAGCCGGCCCGCCTCCGTCACGGCCCAGCTCAGATCGGCGAACTCGGCCAGCGCCGGCCCGCGCCACAGCCCGAGCGCGCTCTCCATGGCCGCCCACACCTGGCCGGGCGGGCCCTCGGACTTGACCAGGCTCTCGAAGCGCCAGGCGTCCACCTGCCCGGTCTCGGCCCGCAGGGCGTAGCCGGGCGGCGCGGACACCAGCACCTCCGCCTCCTCGCGCGGCGCGCGGCCGGGCTCCAGCGCGCGCCGCAGGCGGGAGACGTAGCCCTGGATGGTGGAAAGGGCCTGGGCGGGCGGATTGCCCGGCCACAGCTCGTCGATGAGGGTGTTCACGGGGACGGCGCGGCCCCCGGCGACGAGCAGGCGCGCGAGCACCGCCCGCTGCCGCTGGCCGCCGAGGTCGAGAGGAGCGCCGTCGGCCCAGGCTTGGAACGGTCCCAGCGCAGTGAAAGTCAGCATGTCAGGCGTAACTGTAGAGGGAGAACGGGATCCGGCATATGGCGAATTGTCACAGGGGAAGATCGGCGTGGACAACGGTGCCTCCTCCTTCGGCCTCCTGGACGACGCAGGTGCCGCCCAGCTCGGCGGCCCGCTCCCGCATCGAGAGCAGGCCCACGCCGGGACGCGCGCCGGGCGGCAGCCCCACGCCGTCGTCGGTGACGGTGACGCGCAGCAGCCGCTCCTCGCGGCGCAGCGCGACGCGCACGCGGGTGGCCCGCGCGTGCTTGCGGGTGTTGGTCAGCGCCTCCTGCACGATCCGGTACGCCGCCACCTCGGCCGCGGCCGGCAGCCCGGCCAGCTCGCCCGAGGTCTCGACCGGCGCCCCGGCCAGCTCCTCCACCGCGCCCGCCAGGCCCAGCTCGTCCAGGGCGGGCGGGCGCAGCCCGTAGACCAGCTCCCTGATGTCGGCGCTGACGGACTCCATGCCGGCCCGCAGGTCGGCGAGCAGGCGCTCGGCGGCGTCGGGGGAGGTGCGGGCGGCCAGGCGGGCGGCGTTGATCGACATGGCCATGCCCGTCAGCGACTGGCCGAGCCCGTCGTGCAGGTCGCGGCGCAGCCGCCGGCGCTCCTCCTCGCGGGCGGTCAGGATGCGCTCGCGCGAGCGTTGCAGCGCCGCCGTCAGCCGCACGGCGTGGGCCGCGTCGGCGATGTACGGGGTCAGCGTCGCGATCACCCGCTCGTCGTGCGCCGCGGGGAACCTGCGCCGGTCGGTCGGCCCGATGAGCAGCCGCCCCACCGGCTCCCCGTGCCACACGAGGGGGACCGTCCTGGCCGGCGGAGGGGCACCGGCGGGGGAGCGCCCGGCGGCCACCGCTCCCGAGGCGGTGGTGACGCCGTCCACCTCCACGGCCGCGCCGGTCACCGACAGGCCCTCGCGCAGCACGTCCAGGGTGGCCCGCAGGCCGTGCAGGGGGTCGGCGTGCTGCAACCGGTGCCGCAGCCGGGCGGCCAGCGACTCCGGCACGCCGGTGCTGCCGTACAGGAGCCGGTCCACGCCGCGTTGCAGGCCCCGGCGCATGGACGGGAAGAACGCGCCGGCGAAGACCGCCGCCGCCACGCCCGCCACCCGGTCCACCTCGGACAGGAACACGCCGGCCGCCGCGCCCGCGGCGACGTACACGCCGGCGACCACGATCACCAGCCCGGTGCCGACCAGCGCCCGGCTGATCAGCGTGTCGATGCCGAACAGCCGGTAGCGCAGCACCGCCACCGCGATCGCCGCGGGCACCAGCGGCACGGCCAGGGTCGCCAGCCACCGGACGTCGCCGCCGGCGATCCACGGCACCAGCAGGCCGGGCAGCGCCACCAGCAGCCACAGCAGCTGGCGCCGCTCGACCGGGCCGCCCCGTGCGAAGCGCGCCACCAGGGAGGCGAACGCCAGCGCCACCGCGACGCCCACCGCCCAGTGCCCGGCCCGCCCGTACGCCGGCCCGGCCCACTCCAGCGCCGTCCCGGCCAGCGCCAGCCACACCACCGGCAGCCAGCGCCGCGACGGCAGCGAGCCGGTCGGGTACAGCAGCGGCAGCAGCACGCCGAGGGTCAGCTCCAGCACCTGCCGCGACAGGACGACGACCGCCGGCTCGCCGGCGGCGCCGCCGTACAGCTCGTGCAGGTTGGCGGCCAGGATGCCGGTGGCGGCGCTCAGCCCGCCGGCGCACAGCAGCCACCCGATGACCAGGCGCGGCCTGCTGTGGACGAGGATCGCGCCGAAGACCGGGAAGGCCGTGCCCGCCATGTCCTCGGGCGCGAACGGCAGCGGCGTGTACGACGGCCGCGGCAGTTGCGCCGTGACCCAGATGTCGGTCAGCTCCAGGACGACGGCGAGCGTGGCGACGCCGATCGCCGTCCCTCGCGCCCATCTCGCGCGGCGCATCCCACCGCCCTTTCCACCCCTCCGGTGTGGTGGAAATTATCGGCGGTCTGCCAACAACCGATCAAAATTTTCTCAACGGCCTCCTCTAGCCGGCCTGACGGCGGCGGCGGATCGCCGGGCCGAGCGCGAGCATGCCGAGCGCCGACACCAGGCCGATGCCGCCGATCGTGAACCACAGGGCCCGCGCGCCCAGCTCCAGCAGTGGCCCGCCGAGCAGCGGGGCCAGCACCGCCGCCGCCGACCAGGCCAGCCCGAACAGCCCCGCGTACCGCCCCCGCAGGTGCGCGGGCGCCAGCCCGGCCACGATGGTCCCGGCGATGCCCGCCGTGACGATCTCGCCTGCCGTCCACACCGCGATCGTGGCCGCCAGCGCAGGCGTGCTCCCGGCGAACGCGGTCAGCGCGAACCCGGCCCCCATCACCGCCAGGCCGAGGGCGAACGTGCGCGCCGGGTCGCGCCGCCCGAGCCACCCGGACACCAGCGGCTGCACGACCACGATCAGCACCCCGTTGAGCGCCATGGCCAGCCCGTACTGCGCCGCCGTCAGCCCCGCCACCTTGGTCATGGCCACCGGCAGCATGGTCATCGTCTGGCTGTAGACCAGCGCGTTGCCCAGCACGACCAGCGTGAACGCCACCATCACCCGGTCGCGCAGCACCACCAGGAACCCGCCGGACGCCTCCCCGGTCCCCTCGGGCCGCGTCTCCGGGACCGCCCGCCACACCAGCACCGCGAAGACCACGGCCGACAGCGCGTCGATCCAGAACAACCACAGGAACCCGAGCCCCGCCAGCCAGCCGCCCGCCGTCATGCCCACCGAGTAGCCGAGGTTGATCCCCCAGAACAGCAGCCCGTACGCGCGCGGCCGCTCCGCGGGCGGGACCAGGTCGGCGACCAGCGCGCTGGACGCGGGCCGGTAGAGGTCCACGACCACCCCGAGCGCGAGCATCGAGGCCAGGATGGCCGGCAGCGAGGTGCTGTAGCCGAGCGCGAGCATGGCGGCGGCCGTGGCCAGCATGCCGCCCGACAGCGTGGCCCGCCGCCCGATGCGGTCGGCCAGCGTCCCGGCGAGCGGCTGCGACAGCAGCGACCCCGCGCCGAAGACGGCCATCACCAGGCCCGCGGCGGTCACCGACAGGCCGCGGCTCTGGGTGAGGTAGACGCCGGTGAAGGGCATGACCATGGTGCCCAGGCGGTTGACCAGGGTGCCGCCCCACAGGGCCCAGAACGGGCGGGGCAGCCCGCCGACCTGCGCCCGCAGGAACGACACCGGCTTCTCGGCAGTTGCGCTCTTCACGCGTCAGAGCGTGCGCCGCCGGGGCTGGCGGGAGCGAACGATTTAGCCCAGACTTAAAAGATGTCCATAACGTGGGTGATGAAACCGGAGGACGTGGCCCGCATCCGGTTCGCGTTCTCCCCGATGTGGGAGCTGGTGGCCAGCCTGCGGACCCTGCGGCAGCCCGCCCGCCAGTCGATCCACCTGCCCTGGATCAAGGCCGTGCGGCCCCGGCTGGCCGGGCTCGACCTGGCCGAGCTGCTGGCGCTGGTGCCGCCGAGCGGCTACCTGGCCGACTTCCTCACCCCGCCGCCCGACACGCCGCTGCCCGACTTCGCCGCCGAGCTGGAGCGGGTCAGGCGCACCGAGCCCGGGCTGGCCCGCGCCGAGGCCGCGCGGGTACGCGGCACCGACCCGGCCGTGCTGGAGCGCTTCGCCGCCGACCCCGCGGCGGGCGTGGCCCGGGTGGCCGACGCGCTGGAGGCGTACTGGGAGGCGTGCTTCGCCGAGTTCTGGCCGCGCGTGTACGCCCTGCTCGAACGGGACGTGCTGCGCCGCTCCCGTCAGCTCGCCCAGGGCGGGGCCAGCGAGTTGTTCGCCGGCCTCGACCCGGCGGTCACCTGGACGGGGGAGCGGCTGCTGGTGGAGCGGCCCTGGTGCGACGTGAAGGGGCTGAACGGCGACGGGCTGGTGCTGGTGCCCAGCGCCTTCCACTGGCCGTCGGTGGCCGTGATGTCGGCGCCGTACCAGCCGATGCTCGTCTACCCCGTGCTGGGCGTCGGCACCCTGTGGGAGCAGGGGCCGCCGCCCGCGCCCGGCGCGCTGGCCGCGCTCATCGGCCGCAGCAGGGCGCGGATCCTGCTCGCGCTGGCCGAGCCCGCCACCACCTCGGCCCTGGCCGCCCGCATGGCGCTCACGCCGGGCGCGGTCAGCCAGCACCTCGGCGTGCTCAGCGGCGGCGGGCTCGCCGTGGGCATGCGGGTCGGCAAGCAGGTCCTCTACCGCCGCACCCTCGCCGGGGACATGCTGGCCGGGCAGACGTGAGCGCCCGCCCGGCCGGTCAGGCGTAGCGGGCCGACTCCAGCAGCCAGTCCAGGTGGGCGCGCGGCGCCGCGAGGTAGGCGCAGGCCACCTTGCTCACGTCCCTGGCCTCCTTGGGCTCCAGGTCGTGCAGCGGCAGTTGCCGGGCGGCCTTGTGCATGTCCTCGCAGCGCCGCGCGATGCGCTCCAGCACCCAGGCCGTCGCCTCCCGCTCGCCCAGCCCGAGCTGGCGCATCGCGAGCACCACCAGGTTGTGCACGTCGCCGCGCTCCTTCGGGCGGGAGGCCACGTCGTTGGACCAGGCGATGACGTCGCTGCAGGCGTCCACGAGCCGCAGCCACGGCTCCGAGTCGTGGATCCAGGCCGGCACCTCCACCCGCAGGCACGGCTCCACCAGGTCGTACAGGTAGGGCCCCACCGTGCCCCTGCGCAGCGCCGGGTACTCCTCCAGCGTCGGCATCCGGCCCGCCGCCCGGTTGTCGGCCTCGGTGCGGCAGGCGTCGTGCTGGCGTTGCAGGCCCACCGCGAACCTGGCCCGCCACTGGTCGCTCATCCGCGCGCTGGTCACCCTCCACAGGTCCGCGAAGGCGGCCTCCAGTGGATGCCGCGCCGAGCCCTTCAGCAGGCCCTGGAAGACCTCCAGCCGGCACTCGCCCTCGTCCAGCTCGTCGTCCAGGTGGAACAGCCAGGTCAGCCACTGCGCGAACAGCGCCGCCGCGGCCGCGTCGAACTCGGCGAAGGCCCGGCCCGCCATCCGGTGGAAGCCGACGCCGGGATCGGCGGGCAGGCCCGTGCGCCTGGCCCAGTCGGTGACCGCGGCCTCGATCGCGTAGACGGCCGGGTGCATGCGGCAGGGCTCGGCCATCGCGGGCACCCGCTCGGTCAGCGGCATCAGCGCCAGCGCCACCGGGCCGCCCCTGCGCGGCAGCGGCATCATCGACGACAGGACCGAGCGCAGCGCGGTGCGCACCGTGGCGAACATCGTGGTGGTCATGGCGGTGTTCCTGGCCGTGCCTCCACTCGTGCCTCCACTCGTGCCCTCACTCGTGCCCCCGCCCGTGCCCCCGGCCGGGTGCCCGGTCGTGCTCCCTGTCGTGCTCCCTGTCGTGTTCCCGGCGGCGTTGCCGGTGGCGTCCACGGTGCCGCTCACAGCGGACCGAACAGCCAGTTGCCCGCGGCGTTCGGGTCGGCGCTGCGGTAGTAGTCGGAGGTGGCCGCCACCAGCTCGGCCACGGTCAGCGTGCCCCGGCCCTCCCGGTCCAGCCGGTCGAAGGCCTCGTCCACGTCGTCGTAGGCCACGCCGAACGCGCTCAGCATGGTGCGGAACTCGCCGGGACGGATCTCGCCGTCCCGGTCGCCGTCGCACAGCTCCGCCACCGCGACGGCCGCCGGCCGGAACACCGGCTCGTAGTGGTCGCCGGTGACGAACGCGGACAGCATGGCCGAGCGGAAGTCCGGCCGGGAAATGCCGGAGTCACCGTCGCGATCCAGCGTCCGCGCCAGCGTGGACCAGATGCCGTCAAAGCTCTCCACGAGGCTCGCCCCGGTGACCGAGGTGGGGGACTCCCCGAAACCCACCAGGATGCGCGCGCCTAGGCCCAGCAGGTCCTCGCGTTCGACGACGCCGTTGCGGTTCGCGTCGATGTGGTCGAACGCTCGATCGAGCTTGTGACTGAGCAGGTCGATAGCCACCTTGCCTCCCCCGAGACTGACTGCGTTGATCACAGTAGGACGGGTCGGGGGCTTTGTCAGCGAGGCTCGCACCGGCTTGTTCGCCACCTCTTCACCACCACCCCCCGTAACCTGTGCGAAACACGGGCACGGCATCCTGGTACGAGACCCGTACTGCCTTCACGAGGGGATGCCTTGGACCGCCAGCAGGAGTTCGTGCTCCGCACGCTAGAGGAACGCGACATCCGGTTCATCCGGCTCTGGTTCACCGACGTTCTCGGCTTCCTCAAGTCCGTCGCCATCGCGCCCGCCGAGCTGGAGGGCGCCTTCGCGGAGGGCATCGGGTTCGACGGCTCGGCCATCGAGGGGTTCGCCCGCGTCTACGAGTCCGACATGCTCGCCAAGCCCGACCCCTCGACGTTCCAGATCCTGCCGTGGCGCAGCGAGACGCCGGGCGCGGCCCGCATCTTCTGCGACATCCTGATGCCCGACGGCTCGCCCTCGCACGCCGACCCGCGCTGGGTGCTCAAGCGCACGCTCGCCAAGTGCGCCGACATGGGCTTCACGTTCTACACCCACCCGGAGATCGAGTTCTTCCTGCTGAAGCACCGGCCCGAGCCCGGCCGGCGGCCCGAGCCGATCGACTCCGGCGGCTACTTCGACCACACGCCCCACAGCTCCGGCCACGACTTCCGGCGCCAGGCGATCATGATGCTGGAGTCGATGGGCATCTCGGTGGAGTTCAGCCACCACGAGGGCGCGCCCGGCCAGCAGGAGATCGACCTGCGTTACGCCGACGCCCTCACCACGGCCGACAACATCATGACCTTCCGCCTGGTCATGAAGGAGGTCGCGCTGGAGCAGGGCATCTGGGCCTCGTTCATGCCCAAGCCGTTCACCGAGCACCCGGGCTCCGGCATGCACACGCACATGTCGCTGTTCGAGGGCGACCGCAACGCCTTCTATGAGGCCGGCTCCGACTACCGCCTGTCCAAGGTCGGCCGGTCGTTCATCGCCGGGCTGCTGCGGCACGCCGCCGAGATCACCGCCATCACCAACCAGTGGGTCAACTCCTACAAGCGGCTGTGGGGCGGCGCGGAGGCCATCGCGGGCCAGGGCGGCGAGGCGCCCTCGTACGTGTGCTGGGGCCACAACAACCGCTCGGCGCTGGTCCGGGTGCCGATGTACAAGCCGCACAAGGGCGGCTCCACCCGCATCGAGTTCCGCTCGCTCGACTCCGCCTGCAACCCCTACCTCGCCTTCGCGCTCATCCTGGCGGCCGGGCTGAAGGGCATCGAGGAGGGCTACGAGCTGCCGCCCGCCGCCGAGGACAACGTCTGGACCCTCACCAGCGCCGAGCGCCGCGCCCTGGGCATCCAGCCGCTGCCGGGCTCGCTCAACGACGCCATCGAGGTCATGGAGCGCAGCGAGCTGGTGGCCGAGACGCTCGGCGAGCACGTCTTCGACTTCTTCCTGCGCAACAAGCGCAGCGAGTGGCGCGAGTACCGCCGCCACGTCACCGAGTTCGAGCTGGGGCGCTACCTGCCCGTGCTGTGATCCGGCGCGGCCGGCGACGCCTCGCGCGGGCGCTCCCGGCCCGCCGGGCCGTCCGCGGGCTCGAAGCCGGGCTCGAAGCCGGGCTCGAAGCCGGGCTCGAAGACGATGGCCTCCAGCAGGCTCGCCGTCTCCCGGTCGATGACGTGGGCGGCGGCGGCCGGCGCCGTGTCGCCGTTCTTGACCCGCGCCGTCAGCGCCTCCCACCTGCGCCGGTGCCGGGCGAACGTGGGCGCCGCCACCACCCTGCCGCGCTCGTGCTGGCCCGCCAGCGCCAGCTCCGGCGGCGTGTCCAGCAGGAGCAGGTGCAGCCGCGCCCCGTGCCTGCGGGCCAGCCAGTCGAAGCCGCGCAGCACCGACGGCGCGCAGCCCCGGTTGTGCGCCACGACCGACCGGCCGCCCGACAGCGCCCGGCCGATGCGGGTCAGGTGCGTGGCGAAGACGACGGCGCGGCGCACCGGGCGCGGCGCCCAGCCGAGCCGGCCCGCCCAGCGCCGCTTGGACTGGTAGGTGTCGATGACCACGACCGCGTCCCGGGCGACGGGGGCGCTCTCCGTGCCGTGCAGCGCGTACAGGCGGCGCAGCAGGGTCGTCTTGCCCGCCCCGGGCAGCCCGGTCAGGATGACCAGGGACCCGGCCGGGTAACGCACCGTACCGGTTCGTACCGGCTCATCCCACACGTTTCCTCCCCCGCCTCGTCCCCGTGGACGTCTCCAGCCTCGCCGAGGAAGCCGCTCGGCGCGCGCCTCGCATCCTACGAATCCGAAGGTTCCTCGTATCAGCCGATTGGTGTGCGGGACGCCGGAAACCCGGGCTAAAGTACTGACGGACGCCTTGATCGGCCTCATTCCGGGCGCGTCCCCGGAGTGAGGCCGATTTTCGTTCTTCCTGACCCCGGAATCTGACGCCTCCGAACGGGTGGGGAAGTTTCGGACCCCTTCGGGGCGTTATGGCGTGATACGAGCCGGACGTTAGGACCCCCCGACCTTCGGGTAAAGGGGGAGTCCAGTAAAATCGGCCTGCTCTTTACGGTATTTCAGGACTTTCGTGCCCTAGTGGCGATAGTGGAGGGTGTGGCATGACGACGGCTGCCCTGCAGACGGTGTTGACCGTTCCCCGGCGTTTCCGCGGACCGGAGGGCGTGGCCAACGGCGGCTGGATCGCGGGCACGATGGCGGAGACGCTCAACGGCGGCCGGTCGGCCGTCGAGGTGACCCTCCATGCCCCCACCCCGCTGGAGACCGAGCTGCGGCTGGAGCACGTCGCCAACACCGCCTCCCTCTCGCACGGGGAGGAGCTGCTGGTGGAGGCCATCCCGGTGGCCGAGGACCTTGAGGGGCCCGGGTTCGTGCCGTTCAACGACGCCGCCCGCGCCGAGGCCGGGTTCGCCGGGCTCCAGGCGCACCCCTTCGCCGAGTGCTTCGCCTGCGGCCTGCGCGAGCCGGGCGACGGCCTGCGCATCTTCCCCGGCCCGGTGGCCGGCACCGACCTGGTGGCGGCCGGCTGGCGGGTGCCGTTCACGGTGGCCGGCGAGGACGGCGTGCCGGCCTCGATCATCGGCGCGGTGCTCGACTGCATCACCGGCTGGGCCCACTTCGGCCCCGGCGAGAGCGCGCTGCTCGGCCGCCTGGCCGTGCAGATCCACGGCCAGGTGCACCCCGGCGGACGGTACTCCGTGGTGGCCCGCCCGACCGGCCGCGACGGGCGCAAGATGTTCGGCCAGAGCGCCATCTACGAGGTGGACGGCACGCTGGTGGCAGCCGGTCGCGCCACCTGGATCGCTCCACGCTGACCCACGAGATTCGGCCGGAAAGCCCCGGCCGCGAACGCGCCGCCCATCCCGCCACGAACGGGGTGGGCGGCGCTCTTCTCTCCCCCCGTCGGCTCAGCCGGTGAGCCGGTCCGCGACGGTCGCCGCGCAGCGCTCGTCGAACAGGATCGTGTAGTGGTTGCAGTCCGGCACCACCTCCTCGCGCAGCCCGGGCAGCCGCGCCGTCCAGGGGGCGGTCAGGTCGTCGGGGAGCATGCCGGTGTCCTGGTTCAGCAACCCGCGCGGCGCCCGCAGCAGGCGCAGCGGCGCCTTGACCGCCTCCAGCGCGGCCCCGGCCGCCGCCTGCTCGGTGTGCAGCCAGCGGCCGTCCTCCAGCACCGCCCCGGGCACCGCGCGCGAGCGCAGCGCGCCCTCGGGACCGGTGAGGTCGTAGCGCACGTACGCCTCGACGTCCTCGCTCCAGTGGCCGGCGAAGGCAGGATGGCCGCGGAAGAAGTCCACGTACGCCTCCGCCGACGGGTACGTCCGCCGCAGCCGGGCCAGCGCCGGGCCCAGGGCGGCCGCCAGCGCCTCGTCCGGGTCCACGCCCTCGGGCAGCGGCGGGAACGGGATGCCGCCGTCCACCAGCACCACGCGGGCGAAGTCGCGCCGGGCCGCGGCCAGGACGGCCACGTATGCGCCCATCGAGTGCCCGGCCAGCACGGTGTCGCCGCCCGCGCCCACGTGGTCGGCGATCCGCAGGACGTCCTCGGCGTGCCGGGGCAGGCCGTACGGGCCGGGCAGGCCGGCGCTGTGGCCCCGGCCGCGCAGGTCCATGGCGACCAGGGTCCAGCCGTCGGGCAGGTGGCGGGCCACCGTGCTCCAGGCCATGAGGGAGGCGGTGATGCCGTGGATCGCGATGACCAGGCGGGGGCCGGTCCCGGCGCGGGCGATGCGGAGGCCGTCCACGTCGTCGAAGTGGAAGTTCATGACCGGATCCTAAGAAGCCGGGGCCGGTCTGTCGCCGGTAGGGCGGCGGAGCTACTGGCCGGGTGATTTTTCCGGATAATTGCCCATATGCGGATTACCGTCATCGAGCACGAGGCCGAGGCCGGGCTCGGCTACCTGGCCGGCTGGCTCGGCATCGCCTGCGACGTCGTGCGGCCGTACCTGGGGGAGGAGGTCCCGGCGCGGGCCGCGGACGGGCTCATCGTGCTCGGCGGCGCCGCGGCCGCCTGGGAGGACGAGCGCAGCCCCTGGCAGCCCGCCACCCGCGACCTGCTGCGCCGCGCCGTGGACGAGGCCACGCCCACGCTCGGCATCTGCCTGGGCGCCCAGCTCCTCACCCTGGCCTGCGGCGGCACCGTGGAGCGCGGCGCGAACGGCCTGGAGGTGGGCGCCCGCGAGGTCGTCGCCCTGCCCGCCGCCCGCGAGGACCGGCTGCTGGCGGGCGTGGGGACGGCGCTCGCCGTCCAGTACCACCAGGACGCCATGACCGGCCTGCCCGCCGGCGCGGTGCCGCTGATGACCGGCGGCCAGTACCCGAACCAGGCGTACCGGCTGGGCGAGGCCGCCTGGGCCGTGCAGTTCCACCCCGAGGCCACCCCGGAGATCTTCGCCTCCTGGACCCACGGCTCCGACCTGGACGCGGCCGAGGACCTGAACCGCGAGGTCAAGTCCGCCGAGCCGGCCCTCGTCGCGACCTGGCGCCCGGTGGCCCGCGCCTTCGCCGAGGTGATCAGAGCCACCGCCCGCCCCTGACCCGCGCCGCCCCCGCCGCGCCGCCCCCGCCGGGCCGTCCCGCCGCGCCGCCCCCGCCGGGCCGTCCGGATGTGCCTGCGCTGGACCGTTCAGCCGCGTCCGGGCCGGGCCGTCCGGTCGCGTCCGGGCCGGGCGGCTCGCCTGGTCCTCCGGCCGGTCAGGACGTGTGCCAGTGCGTGCACGCCGCCCAGCACCACGGGGAGCGCCGCGAGCCCCGCCACGGCCGTGCGGCCGCCGCCGTCCAGGGGCACTCCGGCCGCCCTGAGCCGCCGCCACGCCCACAGTGTGAACGGGATCACCACCACCGGCGCGGTCACCACGCCCGGCGTGTAGCCGCGCGCCACGGCCGCCTGGGCCAGGTGGCCCACGCCGTGCGCGCCGAACCCGGCGAGCACCGTCCGGAAGACGGCGCTGCGGCCGCCCGTACGCGCTCCCAGCGCCGCCGCCCCCGCCATGACCCCGCCCATGAGACCGATGGCCACGGTGACGTGCGCCTGCGACACCTCCAGCCGCCGCCACGGCACCGCCGGGAAGCGCTCCTCCAGCCCCGGCCGCGCCGCCCGCAACCACCGCGCCATCGTGACCAGCTCCTCGGCGTCGTGCACGGCCCACGCCGCCAGCAACCCCCACGTCATGGCCCCCGTCACGCTTCCCGCCGCGCCTTCGACCGCGTTACCGGCACCACCCGCAGCGCCACCCGCCGTGTCACCCGCAATGCCGCCCATAGCGCCACCCGCAGCGCCACTCGCAGCGCCACCCGCCGTGCCACCCGCCGTGCCACCCGCCGTGCCTTCGGTCGCGCCCGCCGTCGCCGCCGGGCGCCTCCCGTCCCGTGCCATCCCGTGCCCCCTCCCGTCCCCTCGTCGCGAAACACAACGCAACGTTGCGTTCTATGCTACGGCGGGACGCCGGACGCCTGTCAAGATGGAGGGGTGCCCAGGATCGAATCCACCGCCGCGCGGCTCGCCAAGCTCGGCTTCGCCGACGGCGCCAGGGCCGCCCAGCTCGTCCAGCAGGCGGGCCCCGGCCTCGACGACCTGCTGGAGTCGCTGGTCACCGTCGCCGACCCCGACCTGGCCCTGGTCTCGCTGACCCGCCTGGCCGAGCGCGACCCCGCCGTTCTCGACCTCCTGCGCCGCGACGGCGCCCTCAGGGCCAGGCTGCTGGCCGTGCTCGGCGTCAGCGACGCCCTGGGCGAGCACCTGGTCCGCCACCCCGGCCAGGTCGCCCGCCTGGCCGAGCCGCGCCCGGGCGAGCCAAGGGCCGAGCTGCTGAGCGCGGTCGGCGCCGACCCGGCCGCGCCGGAGCCGGTGGCCACCGCCGACGACGCCCTGGTGGCGCTGCGGGTGGCGTACCGGGGCAGGCTCATGCACCTGGCCGCCCGCGACCTCACCGGCGAGACCTCGCTCCAGGACGTCATGGGCGAGCTGTCCGACCTCGCCGCGGCCGCGCTGGAGGCCGCGCTCGCGATCGCCCGCGCCGAGCTGGACGCCTCCGGGGCGGACGTCTCCGAGGTGAGCCTCGCGGTCATCGGCATGGGCAAGTGCGGCGCCCGCGAGCTCAACTACATCAGCGACGTGGACGTCGTCTTCGTCGCCGAGCCGCGCGAGGGCGCCGACGAGACCAAGGCCCTGCGCACCGCCACCCGCCTGGCCCAGGCCATGATGCGGGCCTGCACCGCGACCACCCCCGAGGGCGCGCTGTGGGAGGTGGACGCGGCCCTGCGCCCCGAGGGCCGCTCCGGCCCGCTGGTGCGCACGCTCGCCAGCCACTTGGCCTACTACCGCCGCTGGGCCAAGACGTGGGAGTTCCAGGCGCTGCTCAAGGCCCGCCCGGTGGCGGGCGACCTGGAGCTGGGCGAGTCCTACGTGCAGGCGGTCAACGACCTGGTGTGGACGGCCGCCACCCGCGAGCACTTCGTCGAGGACGTGCAGGCCATGCGCCGCCGGGTCGAGGCGCACGTGCGCGCCGAGGGCGAGCGCCAGCTCAAGCTGGGCCCCGGCGGGCTGCGTGACATCGAGTTCGCCGTCCAGCTCCTGCAGCTCGTCCACGGGCGGCTCGACCCGCTGCTGCGCCGCCGCGCCACGCTGCCGGCGCTGGCCGCCCTGGCCCGCGGCGGCTACGTCGGCCGTGACGACTCCCGCGGCCTGGCCGAGGCCTACTCCTTCCTGCGCCAGGTCGAGCACCTGTTGCAGTTGCACCGGCTGCGCCGCACCCACATCGTCCCCACCGACGACGACGACCTGCGCAGGCTGGGCCGCGCGCTCGGCATGCAGGCCGACCCGGTGGGGGAGTTCACCCGCCGGTGGCGGCGGCACGCCAGGGAGGCGCGGCGGCTGCACGAGAAGCTGTTCTACCGGCCGCTGCTCCAGGCCGTCTCCCGGCTGCGGGAGTCGGAGGCCCGGCTGTCCCCGGCCGCCGCGGTGGCCCGGCTGGAGGCGCTCGGCTACGTCGATCCCCACGGCGCGCTGCGCCACATCGCCGCGCTCACCTCGGGCGTGTCGCGGCGGGCCGCGATCCAGCGCACGCTGCTGCCGGTCATGCTGGGCTGGTTCGCCGACACGCCCGACCCCGACGCGGGCCTGCTCGGCTTCCGCCAGGTCAGCGACAAGCTCGGCAGCACCCCTTGGTACCTCCGGCTGCTGCGCGACGAGACCGCGGTGGCGGCGCGGATGGCCCGGGTGCTCGGCACCAGCCGCTACGCCACCGGCCTGCTCATGCACGCGCCCGAGGCGGTCGCCATGCTCGGCTCGGACGAGGAGCTGGCGCCGCGCACCCCGGAGGCGCTGGCCGGCGAGGCGTCGGCGGCGGTCTCCCGCTACGTCGCGGGCGGCGACGGCGACCCGGAGACCGCCGTGGCCGCCGTGCGGGCGCTGCGGCGCAGGGAGCTGTTCCGCACCGCCGTGGCCGACCTGTCGGGCCTGGCCGACATCGAGGTGGTGGGCTGCGCGCTGTCGGCGCTCAACGACGTCACCCTCCAGGCCGCCCTGGACGCCGCGCTCGGCAAGGCCGCCGACGTCACGTCGTTCGCGATCATCGCGATGGGCCGGCTGGGCGGCATGGAGTGCTCCTACGCCAGCGACGCCGACGTCATGTTCGTCCACCGGCCGCGGCCCGGGGTGGACGAGCGGGAGGCCACGGACGCCGCGTTCGCCGTCGCCAACGAGCTGCGCAGGCTGCTGTCGCTGCCCGCGCCCGACCCGCCCCTGCTCATCGACCCCGACCTGCGCCCCGAGGGCCGGCAGGGCCCGCTGGTGCGCACGCTGGCCTCCTACCGCGCCTACTACGCGCGCTGGTCGTCGCCGTGGGAGTCGCAGGCGCTGCTGCGCGCCCGGTTCTCGGCCGGCGACGCGGAGCTGGGGGCGGAGTTCACGACCATGATCGACGAGCTGCGCTACCCGCAGGACGGCCTGCCCGACGACGCGGTGCGCGAGATCAGGCGGCTGAAGGCCCGCATGGAGGCCGAGCGGCTGCCGCGCGGCGCCGATCCGGCCCTGCACACCAAGCTCGGGCCCGGCGGCCTGTCCGACGTGGAGTGGGTCGCCCAGCTCCTGCAGCTCCGCTACGCGGGCACGCGGCCGGCGCTGCGCACCACCCGCACCCTCGACGCGCTGCGCGCCGCCGTGGCCGAGGGCCTGCTCGACCCGGCCGACGAGGACGTGCTGGCCGAGTCCTGGCGCTTCGCCTCCCGCGTCCGCGACGCCGTCATGCTGGTCAAGGGCCGTCCCGGCGACAGCGTGCCGCGCGAGGCGGTCGAGCGCCGGCTCATCGCCCAGACCCTCGGCTACCCTCCCGACGGCTCCGAGGACTTCCTGGACGACTACCGCCGCGTCACCCGCCGCGCCCGCCAGGTGGTGGAACGGGTCTTCTACGGGGGTTGATCGGCCGGCCGGGCGGGTGTATCAAGGCGCGGTGCTGTCCGTCTACGTGGACCTGGCCCTCGGCCTGGTGGTCTCATTCCTGCTGCTGTCGCTGCTGGTGAGCGGCCTCAACGAGGCTTTCGTCCGGGTGCTGGCCATCCGCAGCAAGTTCCTGTGGGCCTACCTCAGGGACACGATGGACGGCGCAGGCGCGGCCGGCTCGTGGCTGCCCGCCCGCGTCCGCGACGTCTTCACCCGGCTGCCGTTCCTGCACGACCCGCGGCCCCGCTACAACGCGCTGCCCGCCCCGGCGGAGGCCGGCGATCTGCCCGAGCCCCAGGGCAAGGCCGACGACTCCATGATCAACCTGCTGTACGAGCGGGTGCGCGAGATCGACCACGCCAAGCGCGGCCGCACCAGCATCGCCGACATCCCGCCCGGCCGCTTCGCGGTCGCGCTCATGGAGCTGGCGGCGGGCGAGGACGGCGACGTGGAGCGCTTCCTGGCCAAGCTCAAGGCCATGAACAGCCCCCTGTACGGCCCGCTCAAGGGCGTCTGGGAGAGCGCCCAGCGCGACCTCGACCGCTTCCGCCAGGGCGTGGAGACCTGGTTCGACGGCGAGATGCAGCGGCTGTCGATGTTGTACAGGCGCTACGTCAAGTGGGTCATCGCCGTGCTGGGCCTGCTGGTGACGCTGCTGTTCACGATGGACGGCTTCGAGTACGCCAAGACGCTGCTGCGCGACAACGCCTTCCGCGCCTCGGTGACCGCCGTGTCCGAGGCCGGCCCGGACGCCTACAGCGAGCTGAAGGCCCGCTGCACCGGAGCCGACCCGGTGCACTGCGTGAGCGAGACGATGAGCCAGCCCGCCCTGGTGAAGATGCTGGGCCACGCCCTGGTCAGCGTGTCGATCCCGGAGCAGGGCGACCCGGGCGTGGAGTGGAACGGCGGCGTGTGGTGGGACCGCCTGGTCACGCCCAGCCACTGGCCCGGCTTCCTGCTGACGTACGTGGCGCTGCTGTTCGGCGCGCCGTTCTGGTGGGACGTGCTGCGCCGCCTCACGGGCATCAGGTCCCGGCGCTGATCGCCTATCGTGGGCCGGATGGAGACCGAACGGCTGATCATGCGCAGATGGCGCGAAGAGGACCGCGAGCCCTTCGCCGCCATGAACGCCGACCCCGAGGTGATGGAGCACTTCCCCGCGCCGCTCACGCGCGAGCAGAGCGACCGCATGGTGGACAGGATCGAGCAGCAGTTCGACGAGCACGGCTACGGCCTGTGGGCGCTGGAGGTCATCGGCACCGGCGAGTTCATCGGCTTCACCGGCCTGGCCCGGCAGACCTTCGACGCGCCGTTCCTGCCCGCCGTCGAGATCGGCTGGCGGCTGGCCCGCCCCGCCTGGGGCCACGGCTTCGCCGTCGAGGCGGCCAGGCGCGCGGCCGAGTACGCCTTCGACGAGGCCGGCCTGGACGAGCTGATCTCCATGACCGCCGCCACGAACCTGCGCTCGCAGGCCGTGATGCGCCGCCTCGGCATGACCAGGGACCCGGCCGAGGACTTCGACCACCCGTCGGTGCCCGAGGGCAGCCCGCTGCGGCGGCACGTCCTCTACCGGCTCAGGGCCGGCAACCACGGAAGCTGATCTCCAAGGTGCGCTCCCGCAGCTCCGCGACCGTCCTGCGCTCCCCGGCACCGGCGAGCGGCGCCCAGGACGCCGCTCAGGGCAAGCGCCCAGGACGCCGCTCAGGACGCCGCTCAGGACGCCATGGCGTAGAGCACGTCCCGCAGGGCGGGCTCCCGCCCGCGCATCCACACCAGCCGCAGCGCCAGCCCGGCCTCCGGCTCCCGGCCGCCGACGGGCACCAGGGTGCCGGCGGCCAGGTCGGCGTCCACGGCGAAGTCCGGCAGCAGCGCGCTGCCGAGCCCCTGCCTGGCCCACTCGCGGGCGGTGGCGATGCTGGTCAGCTCACGGCGCGGCGTGCGGTCCGTGCCGGGCAGCCGGTCGGCGGCCAGCCGGATCGAGCAGCCGCGCGGGCTCACCAGCAGCGGCTCGGTGTCGCCGTCCGGCGCCGCGACCAGCGACAGCCGTACCTCGCCCACGTCCAGGAAGTCCAGCCCGGCCGGCGGGTCGAAGCCGAGCCCGCCGATCCGCGTCCCGGCGTCCAGCAGCAGCGCCGCGTCCAGCCGGCCGCCGGCCACCTCGGTCAGCAGGTCCTGCCGGGTCAGCGAGCGCACGTCCACGTCCAGGTCGGGGCGGCGCTGCGACAGGCGGCGGATCACGGCCGGCAGCCTGGCCGCGGCCAGCATCTCCAGCGCGCCGATCCGCACCCGGCGCCGCCCGCCCGCCACCGCCCGGCGTACCTCGTCGGCGTGGTCCAGCAGCCCCCGCGCCCGCTCCAGCAGCACCGTGCCCGGCTCGGTCAGCCGCATCCCGCGGGGCGTGCGCTCGAAGAGCGCCACGCCGAGGCTGCTCTCCAGCCGGCGCACCTGCTCCGACACCGACGCCGGGGCGAGCCCGAGCGTGTTGGCGGCCTCGGTGACCGACCCGGCCCCCGCCACCGCCACGAAACCCCGCAACTGTCGCAGATCCACGTATGCCAGCATACGGTTTTCCCGAACGCCGCCTGCGGCCCTCCCTGTTGAGGGGAAACGCCGGATTTCCGCAGGCTGGAGCACATGCGAATGCTCGGCTTCTCCCTCGCCTACTTCCTGGTGATCCTCGACACCACGGTGCTCACGATCGCCCTGCCCGACCTGCGGGCCTCGCTCGGCGGCTCCCTCGCCGGCCAGCAGTGGGCCGTGAACGCCTACACCGTGGCCTTCGCCGCCGCCCTGCTCACCGGCGGCGCGGTGGCCGACCGCTACGGCGCGGCCCGCGTCTTCAAGCTGGGCGTGGCGGCGTTCGGCGCGATCTCGCTGCTGTGCGCCGCCGCGCCGCACCTCGGCGTGCTGATCGCGCTGCGGGCGCTGCTCGGCGTGGCCGCCGCGCTGTGCACCGGCGGCTCGCTCGGGCTGCTGGCCGAGCTGTTCCCCGAGCCGGCCGCCCGCGCCCGCGCCACCGGCCTGTGGGCCGCGATCACCGGCAGCGCGCTCGCGGCCGGGCCGCTGCTCGGCGGCCTGCTGGTGGACCTGTCCGGCTGGCGCGCCGTCTTCCTCATCAACCCGCCCCTCGCCCTGGTCAGCCTGCTCATCATGCGCAAGGTCGGCTCCCCGCGCGGCGTGCGCGGCATCGACTGGCAGGTGCAGGTCCTGGCGTGCGCGTTCCTGGGGCTGCTGGCCGAGGCCCTGATCGACGCCTCGGCGCTCACCGGCCTGCTCGCCGGCCTGCTCGCGCTGGTGGCTCTGGCCGCCCTGGTGGCCGTCGAGCGCCGCAGCCACGCCCCTGCGCTGCCCGGCGGCCTGCTCGCCGCCACCTGGCCCGAGCTGATGGCCGGCACGGTGGCCAACTTCGCCTTCTCCGGCGCGCTGTTCGTCCTCACCCTGCTGTTCCAGGACACCGACCACCTCACCCCCGCCGCCGCCGGGCTGGCCTTCCTGCCGCTCACGCTGCCCATGACCGTCAACCCGCTGCTCACCGGCCGCCTCGTCGCCCGCCACGGGCCGCGCCCGCCCATCCTCGGCGGCCTCGCCCTCATCGCCGCCGGGCTGGTGGGCCTGGCGCTGACCAGCCTGACCGTGCCGTGGCTGGTGGTGATGGGGTTCGGGCTGTCGTTCGTGCTGCCCGCGCTCATGGCCGGCATGGTGAGCAGCGCCCCGCCAGGGACGGCGGGCACGGCGGGCGGCGTACTCAACGCCTTCCGCCAGGTCGGCGCCACGCTCGGCGTCGCCGTCATGGGCACGATCGGCCGTCCCCTCCTGGCGGCGGCGGTCCTGACCGCCCTCACCTGCGCCTGCTACGGCCTGGCGAGCGCCCGGGCCCGGCGGATCCCGGTATCGTGAGCGGTCACGCCAGCCCTCGACCCGGGAGACACCGTGCGATTCCAGCATTCCGCGGACCTGTGGCGCGACTTCCCCGAGCTGGTCCCCGGGGTCTTCACCGCGCACGGCATCACCGCGCACCACCTCACGGGTGACGCCTCCGTGAGCGACCGGATGGTCCCGTACACCGAGACCGCCGCCAAGCGCCTGGCCGCCGCCGGCACCGAGAGCGAGCTGCCGGAGATCCAGGCCTGGCGGCGGGCGTTCGCCCGGATGGGCCTCAAGCCCACCCAGTACCGGTGCGCCTCGGAGTCGCTGCTGCGCCGCTTCCGCAAGGAGGGCGCCCTGCCCTGCCTGCACCCGCTGATCGACCTGTGCAACGCGGTCTCCATCGCGTACGCGATCCCGGTCGCGGTCTTCGACCTGTCCCGGATCTCCGGCGACCTGGAGGTGCGGCGGGCGACGGGCGAGGAGACCTACCTGACCTTCTCCGGGGAGACCGAGCACCCGGCCCCCGGCGAGGTCGTCTTCGCCGACAGCGAGGGCCGCGCCCACGCCCGCCGCTGGACCAACCGCCAGAGCGGCCTGTCGGCCGTCCGCCCGGACACCACCGACGTCCTGATCGTCGCCGAAGCCCTCCACGACACGGCCCGCGCCGACGTCGAGTCCCTGGTGTCCCAGCTCTCGGCCGAGCTGTCCGTCTTCTGGAGGGCGACCTCAAGCCCTGCCGTCCTCACCCCGTCCGCCCCCCGCTTCGAGGTCGCGTCCTGACCCCTGAGGACGACCGCCTCCGGCGCACAGCTCGTAGGAGCGTGCCCGGCAGTGGCAGGTGTGCTTGATGACGCGGATCCGGGGAAAACGCTTGTCCGGCTGTCGCCAGGCGGTTCGCTGTAGATCCTTGAGCATGCACGTCTACGGTTGAGCAATGATCGAGTTCGCTGCGGATCGTCCTATTCCGAGCGAGACCCTGCTCGTGGGGGAGTTCGGCATCGCGCGGGGGACGGCCCGCAAGATCGTGGCGGCGCTCCGGGACGAAGGGCTGATCTACACGGTGCCCCAGATGGGCTCGTTCGTCTCGCCCCCGGAGGGGGAGTAGGCGTCCGGGGCGGACGGCGGCACGGGAAAGGCCGTCGGCGATGCTCCCTGGCGGAGCGGCCGACGGCCTTTCCCGGCGCGCGTACGAGCGCTACGTGATCACACGTCGTAGTAGAGCTCGAACTCGTGCGGGTGCGGGCGCAGGCGGATCGGGTCGACCTCGTTCTCGCGCTTGTAGGACAGCCACGTCTCGATCAGGTCGGGCGTGAAGACGCCGCCCTCGAGCAGGTAGTCGTGGTCGGCCTCCAGCGCGCTGAGCACGTCGGTGAGGGAGCCGGGCACCTGCGGGATGTTGCGGGCCTCCTCGGGCGGCAGCTCGTAGAGGTCCTTGTCGACCGGCTCCGGCGGCTCGATCTTGTTGCGGATGCCGTCGATGCCCGCCATGAGCATCGCCGAGAAGGCGAAGTACGGGTTGCAGGACGGGTCGGGGACGCGGAACTCGATGCGCTTGGCCTTCGGGTTGGAGCCCGTGATCGGGATGCGCACGCAGGCCGACCGGTTGCGCTGCGAGTAGACCAGGTTGACCGGCGCCTCGTAGCCCGGCACCAGGCGGTGGTAGGAGTTGACCGTCGGGTTGGTGAAGGCCAGCAGCGACGGGGCGTGCTTGAGCAGGCCGCCGATGTAGTAGCGGGCGGTGTCGGACAGGCCCGCGTAGCCGACCTCGTCGTAGAACAGCGGCGAGCCGTCCTTCCACAACGACTGGTGGCAGTGCATGCCGGAGCCGTTGTCACCGAAGATCGGCTTGGGCATGAACGT
Organism: Nonomuraea sp. NPDC050783; assembly: GCF_040802095.1. Taxonomy (NCBI): domain Bacteria; kingdom Bacillati; phylum Actinomycetota; class Actinomycetes; order Streptosporangiales; family Streptosporangiaceae; genus Nonomuraea; species Nonomuraea sp. NPDC050783. The sequence goes on along the minus strand of NZ_JBFAHK010000003.1, from coordinate 575,248 downwards.
GACCGTGTGGCCGAACTCCAGTGCCGTGCTCTTGATGATGTACTTGTACAGCATCAGGTTGTCGGCGGTCTTGAGCAGCGTGCCGAACTTGAAGTCGATCTCGGCCTGGCCGGCGGTGCCGACCTCGTGGTGCTGCATCTCGACCTCGATGCCGGCCTCGATGAGGTTGCGGACCATCTCCGAGCGCAGGTCGGTGAAGTGGTCCATCGGCGGCACCGGGAAGTAGCCGCCCTTGTAGCGCGGCTTGTAGCCGAGGTTGCCGCCCTCGGTGGCCTTGCCGGTGTTCCAGGCGCCCTCGATCGAGTCGATGTAGTAGTAGCCGGCGTTCTGCCGCGTCTCGAACCGCACGTCGTCGAAGATGTAGAACTCGGCCTCCGGGCCGAAGTAGACCGTGTCGGCGATGCCGGTGCCCTTGAGGTATTCCTCCGCCTTGCGCGCGACGTTGCGCGGGTCGCGGCTGTAGGCCTCGCCGGTGAGCGGGTCGTGCACGAAGAAGTTGACGTTGAGCGTCTTGTGCTGCCGGAACGGGTCCAGGACGGCGCTGGACGGGTCGGGCAGCAGCAGCATGTCCGACTCGTGGATCTGCTGGAAGCCGCGGATCGACGAGCCGTCGAACATGAGCCCGTCGGTGAAGACGCTCGCGCCGAAGTTCTCTACCGGGAAGGTGAAGTGGTGCGTCGTCCCCGGCAGGTCGGTGAACCTGACATCGACGAACTGCACCCCTTCGTCACTGATGAACTTCAGGACGTCGTCGGCGGAGTTGAACACTCTCGAACCTCCCTGGGGACTGGCCATCATGGCGACGCTAGGGCTACGCGGTTTCCGTACGGTGTCCCAATTGTTTCGCACATGTTACGCAGCGTCAGGTGTCCCGTGAGGCCGCGCAACCGCCGTCGGGGCCTTCCTCGTCCAGGACGTAGGGGTCGGCGGGAAGGCCCGTGGGCGCGACCCTGCCCGGCGTGGCGGCTTTGGTGGCGGCGGCGCGCATGCGGCGCTGCTCGTCCGCGTCGATCTGCCCGGCCAGGGCGTTGAAGCGCTCGTCAAGATCATCCCCGTGCGACATGTGATCCATGTGGCGTGGCCATGACGCGGTTGGGTCACGACGCGGACCGGCCACCGCGCCGGATACCGTGGAGGACATGAGCAGCAAGCAGCCCCGGTGGACGCAGACGTGGCTCGGCGGGGTCAGGTCCGCCGGCATCGACCTCGGATACCCGGGGGAGCGCCTGGGGCTGCCCGAGGAGGGCAGCGGCTCGGTCGCCGGCTGGGGCCGCAGGATCGCGGCGCTGGTCATCGACTGGCTGATCTGCACGTGGGCCGTCGTGCAGCTGCTGCTGGGCATGAACCCGGCCGAGGCCCCGTGGGCGCCGGTGGCCGTGTTCGCCCTCCAGTACCTCCTGCTGGTCGGGACGATGGGGCAGACCTTCGGGCACCGGCTCATGGGCGTCCGGGTCGCCGCGATGGACGGCGGCAACCCCCGCCTGTTGCCCGTGGTGGTGCGTACGGTGCTGCTCTGCCTGGCCGTGCCCCCGCTGATCTGGGACCGCGACCACCGCGGCGTGCACGACCGGGTGTCCAACACCGTGGTCGTCCGCATGTGACGTCCCCGCAATAAATCCATACCGGGTTCAGAAATGTACCCGGTATGGATTAGGCTGCCCTCATGATGATGGCGGGTCTGCGGGAGCGGAAGAAGGAGCAGACGCGGCGGCGCATCGCCGAGACCGCGCTGCGCCTGTTCGACGAGCGCGGTTACGACGCGGTGACCGTCAACGAGGTCGCCGAGGCGGCCGGCGTCGCCAAGGTGACCCTGTTCGCCTACTTCCCGAGCAAGGAGTCCCTGGTCCTCGACGGGATCAAGGACGACACCGCCGCCATCGTGGACGGCCGGGAGGAGGGGCAGTCGCCCTTGGACGCGCTGCACGCCCACTACCGGGAGACGGCCCGGCGGGGGAGCGGCGCGATCGACATGGACGGCCTGCTGCTCAGGGTCCGGGTGATCACCGCGAGCCCGGCGCTGCTGGCGAGCGTCCACCAGGCCCGCATGGAGCAGCGCCACGAGCTGGCCGCCGCGCTGGCCCGGGCCCTGCCGGGGCGCGGGCCGGCTGCCCAGCTCATGGCCGCGCAGATCACCGCCGCCGTCACGACGTTGCAGGAGGTCTTCTTCTGGCGCCTGTCGCAGGGCGTGCCGCCGGAGGAGGCGGCGCGCTCCCTGGGCGAGGACGTCGAGCTGGCCTTCGATCTCCTGAGACACGGCCTCGAAGGGGGAAATCATGAAAAAGGGCATTAACTACGACACGGGCTTCCTGCCGGGCGATGACCTGTCCAGGAAGGCGTTCGACGCGGACGTGGTGGCCCGCGAGATGCGGGTCATCGCGGAGGAGCTGCACTGCGACGCGGTGCGGATCTCCGGCCGCGACCCGGAGCGGATCGCCGTCGCGGCGGGGCACGCCGCCGAGGCCGGCCTGGAGGTGTGGTTCGCGCCGCTGCCCGTGGACCTCGACGGGGACGGCACGCTGGAGGTCCTCGCCGACTCGGCCGGGCGCGCGGAGTCCCTGCGCCGGGCCGGCGCCGAGGTCGTCCTGGTCACCGGCTGCGAGCTGACGGCGTTCGGCCGCGGTTACATCGACGGCGACGGCTACCGCGAGCGGCTCGGCACGATGATGCGCGGGGACCTGGCGTGGTGGACGGAGTTCGTGAAGACGGCGGCGCCGCGGCTCAACGCCTACCTGGCGCGCGTCGCCGCGACCGTGCGGCCGCTGTTCGGCGGCCCGCTCACCTACGCCTCGGGCGGGTGGGAGCCGGTCGACTGGACGCCGTTCGACCTCGTCGGCGTCAACCACTACCGCGCCGCCCACAACGCCCACGACCACGTCGAGGAGCTGCGCGCCCGCTTCGCCGCCGGCAAGCCGGTCGCGGTGACCGAGTTCGGCACCTGCGCCTACGAGGGCGCGGGCGAGCGGGGCGGCGCGGCCTGGGTCGTGCCCGAGGGCGCGGTGCGCGACGAGGGCGAGCAGGTGCGGTACTTCACCGAGCTCATGGACGTCTTCGAGCGGGAGGGCGTGGCGGCGGCCTTCTGGTTCGCCTACGCCGCCTACAACCGTCCCGGCGACCTCGACCTCGGCTCCTACGGGGTGGTGCGGATGCTCGACGACGTGCGCTGGGAGCCCAAGGAGGTCTTCCACGTCATGGCGGCCAGGTACGGGCGCGGCCGGGAAGCCTAGGGACGCGCGCAGCTGAAGATCGCCGTGCCGGGCAGGTGCCGGCCCCGCAGCGGGCTCCAGCCGCCCCACACCCGGTCGTGCCCCTCGGGCCACTCGGGCTCCAGCAGCCCGGTGATCGTCAGCCCCGAGGCCACCAGCAGGCCAACCCAGTCGCCCATCGTGCGGTGGTGCTCGACGTACGTGGGCGTGCCGCCGTCGTCGCGCTCCACGTAGGGGGAGCGGTCGAAGTAGGACCGGTCGGAGGTCAGCCCGCGCGGCCCGGGATCGTCGGGGAAGGCCCAGCGCACCGGATGGCTCACCGAGAACACGAACCGCCCGCCCGGCCGCAGCACCCGGCGCACCTCGCGCAGGACGGCCAGCGGATCGGCCACGAACGGCAGCGCCCCGAACGCCGAGCACGCCAGGTCGAAGGCGCCCGCGGCGAACGGCAGCGCCTCGGCGTCGGCCTGCACCACCGGGACGCGCAGCCCGGTGCCGAGGTCGATGCGCCGGGAGTGCTGGAGCTGCCGGTGCGACACGTCGAAGGCCGCCACCTCGGCCCCCTGCGTGACCAGCCATCGCGCGCACTGCGCGGCGCCGCAGCCGATCTCCAGCACCCGCCGCCCGCGTACCTCGCCCAGCAGGCGCGCGTCGGCCTCGTCCACGCCCTCGGGGCACCACACGAACCCGGTGTCACGCAGGAAGTCGCCGTGCTCGACCTGGTAGTCGTCGGCGTTGCCGTCCCACCACCAGCGGTTGGCGCGGGAGGAAGGCGACAGCACTAGCGCATCTTGGGGCCGCGCGGCATGCGCGCCCCGCGGGGCATCGGGCCCTTGGGCATCGGCATGTTGCGCGGCAGCGAGCGCAGGCGGTCCTTCACCTCGTTGACGGACGGCTTCTTCAGGTTGCGCGGCAGCTTCATCAGGTGGCGCTGCAGCTTGCCGAGCGGCACCTGGCCCTCGCCGTCACCGCACTGCACGTCGTAGATCTCGACGCCCAGCGCCACCCGCGCGATCCGCTTCTTCTCGGCGGCGAGCATCTTCGCCACGCGGTTGCCCGGCCCCTCGGACACCAGCACCACGCCCGGGTAGCCCACCACGAGGTGCACGAGGTCCTGGTCGCGGTTGACCGCGATGGCCGGGGTGACCTGCCAGTTGCCCCGCATGCCCTGCAGCACGGCGGCGGCCGCGCCGGTCTGGCCGTGCAGGATCGAGTATTGGGCCCGCTGCGCGAGCTGCCCGAACACCACCAGGCCGACCGTGAGCGCGGCCAGCACGCCGATGAAGATCGAATACCACAGGTAGCCCGTGACCAGACCGATCACGACGATCACCGCCAGCGTGCCCACCGCGGAGAGGAAGACGATCGGCATCCCCTTGGGGTTGGCCTGCTTGATGATCTGCGCGATCATGCGGAGCTGCTTGATACGCCCCGGCTTCTCTGAGTCCTCGGACTTTGCCATGCTCTGAAGGATACAAACCAACTGGTGGAGTATGGAAAACGCGGCCGCCGATTTCGCCGTCGGCTAGACCGTCACCGTCACCGACAGCCGCGGATCGGCCACCCCGCGCGCCGCGGTGACCACGTGCTCGCCCCCGGCCGCGCGCCAGCCGCCGTCCTCCCACACCTGGAAGGCCCGCTCGTCGAGGAAGACGGTGGCCAGCACGCTCTGCCCCGGCTCGGCCTCGACCACGTCGAACCCGGCCAGGCGCACGTCCCCGCCCGGCGGGCTCACGTAGAGCTGCACGACCTCGCGGCCCGGCCGGTCGCCGGTGTTGGTGACGGCCACGGTGACCGCCGTGCCCTCGGCGGCGATCTGGTCGTACGACCACGTCGTGTACCCCAGGCCGTGCCCGAACCAGAACGCCGGCTCCGCCCGCGCCCGCAGCCAGGCCCGGTAGCCGATGTGCACGCCCTCGTCGTAGGCCACCACGCCGTCCACGGGCGTCACGGCGGACACGGGCGCGTCGGCGAGGCGGCGCGGCCAGGTCGTCGGCAGCCGCCCGCCCGGCTCGGCGTCCCCGAACAGCACCTCGGCCAGCGCCGTCCCCGCCTCCTGCCCGGGGAACCAGGTGAGCAGCACCGCCGCCGCCTCGTCCGCCCACGGCATCTCGACCGGCGAGCCCGCGTTGACCACGACCACCGTGCGCGGGTTGGCGGCGATCACCGCGCGGATCAGCTCGTCCTGGCGGCCGGGCAGCGCGAGGCTCGTCCGGTCGAAGCCCTCGCTCTCCACCTCCGGCGTGGTGCCGGCCACCACCACCGCCACGTCGCAGGCGGCGGCCACCCGCGCCGCCTCGGCCAGCAGCTCCTCCTCGCCGGGGCCGGGGGCGGCGTGGCCGAGCGTGAACGACACGAACGCCATGCCGCCGAACGCCCCGGCGGGCGAGGTCAGCGCCAGCTCGTACGTCCGGCCGGCCGTCATCGGCACGCTCACCCGCCGCTCGGGCGGCGACAGGAACGCGACCGCGGGATCGCCGGGCGCCTCGACGCTCCCGTCGAAGACGGTCTCGCCGTCCACGGTCAGGGTGAAGGAGCCCACGCCCGCGATCGCGAGCAGGTGCTCGCCCGAGACCTCCGGCGTGTACGCCGTCAGCAGCCGCACCGCGCGCAGCCGCTCGCCGTCCACGTCGCGCGGGAGCTGCCCGACCCAGCGGGCCTCGGCGGCCGGCAGCGGGTGCTCGGCCAGCACGGCCCCGTCGCCGTCCAGGAAGCGGGCCCTGGCGGGGGAGGGGATCGGCGACAGGCGGACGCGGGGGTCGGTCCCCACGGCGTGGCGGACCTCGGTGCGGGCGCGCAGCCCGGCCAGCGGGGAGACGACCCGCTCGGGGTAGACCTGGGCGCTGCCGCCGCCCATGACCCGCGCCTCGGCGGCGGCGCCGATCACGGCGAGCGTCGGCGTGCCCCGCAGCGGCAGGACGCCGTCGTTGGTCAGCAGCGTGAACCCGCGCACGGCCACCTCCCGCGCCAGCGCCACCCCGTCGATGCCCTCGGGAGCGGCGGGCGCCGGGGTCCCGGCGGCGGGGGTCCCGGTGGCGGGGGTCCCGGGCACAGCGGTCCCGGTGGCGGGGGTCTCGAGCGCGGGCGCGATGGCCTCCGCGATGGCTTCCGCGGTGGCCTCCGGGGAGGCCGGCGGGTGCAGGGCGCCGACGCGCCCGGCCAGCCGCAGGATGCGGCGGACCCGGTCGTCGATCGCCGACTCGGGCACCCGCCCCGCGCGCACCGCCGCCTCCAGCTTCGCGCCCCACGGCCCGTACGGCCCCGGCATGGCCACGTCGGTCCCGCCGAGCGCGGCGGCCTCGGTGGAGCGCACCGCCGTCCAGTCGGACACCACGAACCCGTCGAACCCCCACTCGCCCTTCAGCACCCCGCCGACCAGCTCGGCGTGCTCGGTCATGGTGGTGCCGTTGACCGCGTTGTAGGCGGTCATCACGCCCCACGCCCCGGCCCGCACCACCCGCTCGAACGGCCGCAGGTACACCTCACGCAGCGCCTTCTCCCCGACCCGCACGTCCACGGTGAACCGGTCGGTCTCGAAGTCGTTGGCCACGAAGTGCTTGGGCGTGGTGGCCACGCCGCCCTCCTGCACGCCCTCCACGTAGGCGGCCCCGACCTCGCCCGTCAGGTACGGGTCCTCGGAGTAGCACTCGAAGTGCCGGCCGCCGAGCGGCGAGCGGTGCAGGTTGAGCGTCGGCGCCAGCAGCACGTGCACGCCCTTGCGCCGGGCCTCCTGGGCCAGCAGCCGCCCGGCCCGCCGCACCAGGCCGAGGTCCCAGGTGGCGGCGAGCGCGGTGGGGCTGGGCAGCGCGATCGACGGGTCGGCCGGGCTCCACTGCTCGCCGCGGACGCCGATGGGGCCGTCGCTCATGACGAGCCGGTCCAGGCCGATCTCGGGGATCGGGGGGAGCGACCACATGTCCGCTCCGGTGAGCAGCCGGATCTTGGCGGGCAGGTCAAGGCGGGCGATGAGTGCGTCGAAGTCCACCCCGCCAGTCTTCACCAGGAAACTGACCGGCTACTAGGTTTGTCACCTTAGCGTTACCTTTGCGCGAAGAACTCCAGCAACTCGGGCGCCAGCGCCTCCACCGTCACCGCGTGCGTCTGCTCCTCCAGCACCCGGTGCAGCGCGCCCGGCACCGCGGCGGCCACGGCCGCCCCCGCCTCGCGCATCCAGGCCGGGCTCCGCTCGCCGTTGAGCACCAGCGCCGGCCGGTCGAGCGCGGCCAGGCGCGCGGCGGGCAGCGCGTTGCCCGGCCCCAGCACGGCCGCCTCGTACGCCAGCGTGTGCGCCACCGCCTCGCTCTCCGCCCAGAACGGCTGCGCCCGCATCCCGGCCACCGCCTCGGCGGGCAGCTCGGCGGCCTCCACCAGGAAGCGCTCCACGGCCTCGCCCCGCCGTCCCGCCGCCACCAGCGCGGCGAGCTGCCCGGCGAAGTCGTCCGGCAGCGGCGGCGCCGAGCCGCCCACGTGGTACGGCGGCTCCCACAGCGCCACCTCGCTCACCTGCGGCAGCCGCAGCGCCGCCTCCAGGGCCAGCGCCGCCCCCGACGAGCCGCCGAACACCTTCGCCCGCCCGCCGGCCGCCGCCACGACCGCCGCCAGGTCCTCCACCTCGCGCTCGACGGCGTAGGGCGCGGTGTCGCCGCTGCCGCCCCGGCCCCGGCGGTCGTAGCTGACGACCGTGAACCAGGGGGACAGGGCGCGCGCCAGCCCTTCCAGGGTCGGGTGCGCGCGCTCCATCATGGCCCCGGCCACCAGCACCACCGCCGGGCCTGAGCCGTAGCGGTCGTAGGCGATGGGGGTGCCGTCCGCCGAGACGGCCGTGGCGCTCAGGACGCCGGCTGCACCAGGCACAGCGCCTCCCAGTGGTGGCCGTCGAGGTCGGCGAAGCCGCGCTGGTAGCGCACGCCGTCCTCCTGCTTGACGCCCGCCGGGGTCGCGCCGGCCGCCAGCGCCTTGTCCACCAGCGCGTCCACCTGCTCGGGGTTCTCCAGACCGAGCACCAGGATCGCCTCGGTGGCCCTGCCCGCGTCGGCGATCTCCTTGGCCACGTACGAGGCGAACACCGGCTCGGTCAGCAGCATCACCTGCGTCTCCTGGTTGATGGCGACCGAGGCCATGCCCTCGGCCATGCCGTAGAACGTGAAGCCGAGCTCGGTGAAGAACGTCTTCGACCGGTCGAGGTCCTTGACCGGCAGGTTCACAAAGAGCTGCATTTCCGGATCCCTTCTACGAATCGGGCGAACACCCATGATTCTGTCGGGCGGCGGGATGCCGGTCTTGCGTTCCCGTGCCGGGCCGGTTGACGTTCAGCGCACCAGCGCGGCGCGGCGGTACTCCGCGGGCGGCATGCCGTACGCGCGCCGGAACAACCGGCTGAAGTGCGCCGAGTCGGGCAGCCCGTAGCGGGAGGCGATCGCGCCGACCGGCTCCGTGCCGCCCTTGGCCAGCTCCGCGCGGCAGCGCTCCAGCCGCCGCTGCCGGATCCAGGCGGCGACCGTCGTCTGCTCGGACTCGAACAGCCGGTGCAGGTAGCGCACCGACACGTGGTGGGCGGCCGCGATCGTGGCCGGGTCGAGCTCGGCGTCCCCCAGGTGCTCCTCGATGAAGGAGTGGACGCGCAGCAGCAGCGTGCGCCGGCGGGAGTCCTCGGGCAGCGTCCGGGTCAGCTCCAGCCGCTCGGCGACCGCCGCGCCGACGAGGTCCGTCACCACGGCCGACAGGCGCGCGGCGCTGGCCGGCGCGTAGGTCTCGTGGTCGGCGGCCACCCGCCGCAGCAGCGGCACCGCGAGCGCCCCCGCGCCCGACCCGCCGCCGATCGGCGCCGCGGCCAGCCGGGCCACGGCGTCCACCGGCAGCGCCAGCAGGTCGCGCGGGAAGCTGAAGACCGCCAGCCGCACCGCGCTGTCGTAGGCCAGCTCGTAGGGGCGGGTGAAGTCGTAGATCGCGAACTCGCCCCGGCCGAGCTGGGTGGCCCGGCCGTCCTGGGCCAGGCGGGGGCTGCCGGACAGGGCCAGCACCACGCGGTAGATCTCGGGGTTGTCGCGGCCGATCAACCCGGGGGTGCGGTGCACGCTGTGCGGCGTGGACGTGCGCACGCTGCCCACCGCCACGGGGCCGAGCCGGTCCACCTCGATCTCGCCCCGCAGCGGGGCGTCGGGATCGATGCGCAGATCGAGCGGCCCCAGCGTGTCGCACACGACGCCGCGCCACACCTCGTGGCGGCGCGCGGCCGGTAACTCGCTGGTGCGAACCAGGACACCCATGTCGTTCGGCCCCCCGTCGTCGGCAGTGCCGTCATCGTAACGAGGAAGGGCGACAGGGAAGACAACGAAGGAGGGCCCGGGACGCGGACCCTCCTTCCGGCGTGCTCAGGCGCTCTGACGCGCCGCGATGGCCTGCTGGTAGAGCCGGCCCGCCCGGTACGACGAGCGCACCAGCGGCCCCGACATGACCCCGGCGAAGCCGATGGCCTCGGCCTCGGCCTGCAGCTCGACGAACTCCTCCGGCTTGACCCAGCGCTCCACCGGGTGGTGGCGCGGAGTCGGCCGCAGGTATTGGGTGATCGTCAGCAGGTCGGTGCCGGCCTCGTGGAGGTCGCGCATGGCCTCGACGACCTCCTCGCGGGTCTCGCCCATGCCGAGGATGAGGTTGGACTTGGTGACCAGCCCGGCCTCGCGGGCCATCGTGATCACCTTGAGGGAGCGCTCGTAGCGGAACGCCGGGCGGATGCGCTTGAAGATGCGCGGCACCGTCTCGACGTTGTGGGCGAACACCTCGGGCCTGCTGGAGAAGACCTCCTCGAGCTGGGCGCGGTCGCCGTTGAAGTCGGGCACCAGCAGCTCGACGCCGCAGCCGGGCAGCAGCGCGTGGATCTGGCGCGCGGTCTCGGCGTAGAGCCAGGCGCCGCCGTCGGGCAGGTCGTCGCGGGCGACGCCGGTCACGGTCGCGTACTTCAGGCCCATCTGCTGGACGGACTCGGCGACCCGGCGCGGCTCGTCGCGGTCGTACTCCTTCGGCTTGCCCGTGTCGATCTGGCAGAAGTCGCAGCGGCGCGTGCACTGGTCGCCGCCGATGAGGAACGTCGCCTCGCGATCTTCCCAGCACTCGTAGATATTGGGACAGCCCGCCTCTTCACAGACCGTGTGCAGGCCCTCGCGGCGCACGAGCGATTTCAGCTCGCTGTATTCGGGGCCCGTCTTCAGCTTGGTCTTGATCCACGGGGGCTTGCGCTCGATAGGGGTCTCGGCGTTGCGCACCTCCAGGCGGAGGAGCTTTCGGCCTTCAGGAGCAACGGTCACCTTCTCAGCTTACGTCCGCCCGGTCACCTGCCCGGCCGCGGGTCAGCAGATCAGCCCGAAGGCGCGGATCGCGCGCGCGTAGTGGGCCCGCAGCTCCTCGTCGATGCGCTCGGAGGCGGTGCCGGCCAGCAGCTCGCTGTCCGGGGGAGCGGCCAGCACGCCGTCGTCGGTGATCAGGTAGCGGGTCAGCGCGGCCTGCCGGATGGCGGTCACGCTCTCGCCGCGCAGCGCCGCCGCCTGCAACGGCGCCAGGTGGCCGCGGCCGGACACCAGCTCCGCCAGCTCGGCCAGCTCCGCCGCGGAGGACACGCGCAGCGCCAGCCGCCGCTGCCGCCGCGACGCGGCCGCCGTGCTCGCCCGGGCCAGCCGGATCAGGACGTAACGCGCCAGCAGCACGGGCCCGCCGAGCACCCGGCCGACCAGGCGGCCGACGAACCCCATCACCTCGTACGTGGCGCCCGGCGGGGCGGTGAAGCTGCCCACCGTCGCGATCCGCACCTGGGCCTCCTGCCTGACCCGCAGCGGCGCGGCCTCCACGAGCGCGTCGCGCCACGCCTCCAGCGTCTCCAGCGCCCCGCCGACCACCAGCTCCTCCCCGGTCGGGACGCGCGCGTACGCCGCCGCCAGCAGCGTCACCCGCTGCCGGGCCGGCAACGCCAGCCACAGCGGCAGCCCCACCACCAGGACCGGCCGGCGCGCCGCCCCCACCCGGCCGTACCAGGTGTCCACGGCCACGTCGCGCACCGCCACCACGCGCGGCCGGGCCACGCCGATCCGGTCGGCCACCCGGTCGGCCAGCGCGTGCAGCTCGGGCGCCGCGGCCCGATCCAGCGTCTCGGCGTCGGCGGGCATCGCGGGCCGCCGCGGCCGCAGCACCCAGGCCACGGCCAGGCACAGCCCGCCCAGCGGCCAGGCGAGCGCCGATCCCGCGTGGGCGGCGATCACCCACGCGCCCAGCACGGCGAACCCGAGCGTCATCAGGTGCACCAGCAGCGCGAGGACGACGGCGAGAAGGCGCTTCACACGGGCGATGCTAGGCCGACTCCGCCCCGATCCGGCCGCTTACCCGATGCCGATCGGATAACCGGCCCCCTTTGCGGTCACCGGCGCATCAGGTCTTCCTCGTGCAGCTCGAAGCCCTCCTTGCCCAGCGCCTCGGCCAGCCGCTTCTCCGCGATGGGCAGGACCTCCTCCGCCACGATCCGGCGGCCGGTCTCCGCCGACAGCGACGAGACGCCCACGTCGGGCAGCCCGCACGGCGCGATCCGGTTGAACCAGCGGGGGTCGTTGGCGCAGTTGAGCGCGAAGCCGTGCATGGCGACGCCGCGCGTCACCCGCAGGCCGACCGCGCCGAGCTGGCGGTCGGGCAACCCCAGCGCGGGATCGCCGATCGCCCACACCCCCGCCCGGCCCGCCACCCGGCGGGCCGAGACGCCGAAGTCGGCGCACACCTGGATCATCGTCTCCTCCAGGCGGCAGATGTAGGAGACCACGTCGGTGACGGCCACGATCGGGTACGCGACGAGCTGGCCGGGGCCGTGCCAGGTGAGGCGGCCGCCCCGGTCGACGTCGACGACGGGGGTGCCGTCGGAGGGCCGCTCGGCGGGCGCGGTGCGCCTGCCCGCGGTGTAGACGGGCGCGTGCTCCAGGAACAGGACGGTGTCGGGCAGCTCGCCCGCCACCCGTTTCCCGTGCGCCCAGCGCTGCAGCGACCAGGCCTGCTCGTAGGGGACGTCGACGCCGAGTCGGACGATGGCCAGTGCGTGGGGATCGTCCCCGGGGATGGGGCGCATGAGCCTATTGTGCCGTTCCCTCACCCTTGAAGGGTAATTCAGGGGGTCAGCATCCGGGGCTCGATCCGGAACTCCTTGACCCCGGAGGCCCCGTCGTGCTCCAGCCGGTAGGCGTAGCCGCCCGGCGCGACGCTCACCGCCTGGATGAACTCGGTGCCCACGTAGTGCAGGCCGACGCCCTCGTCGGCGGCGTAGCCGCCGGGCAGCTCGCCGTCGGCCACCGACTGCTGCAGCAGCGGGCGGCGCTGCGGGTCGGAGTCGTAGTGGACGCCGCACGAGTAGGGCAGCAGGCCCATCCCGTCGGCCCACACCCGCAGCTCGGGGCCGAAGGAGTCGGTGTTGCCGCCCACGTGCCAGCACAGCGCGCCCGCGCTCTGCCCCGACAGCACCACCCCGGCCCGCCACGCCTCGGCCAGCGCCTCGTCCAGGCCGTGCAGCCGCCACAGCGCCATCAGGTTGGCCACGCTGCCGCCGCTCACGTAGATCATGTCCTGCTCCAGGATCCACGCTCGCGGATCGGGCACGTTGGGCATCGGGAACACCGTCAGGTGGCTCAGCTCGACGTCCCAGCCCGCGAACGCCCCGTACATCTTCAGGATCCAGTCGGCGTCGTCACCCACCGCGGTCGCCATCAGGCCCAGCTTGGGACGGTCCTGGCCGGTCAGGTCGAGCCCGTAGCGCAACAGGCCGGAGGCCTCGACGAACGAGTAGCGCGGGCTCGGACGGAACGAGCCGCCCCCGATCGCGAGGACGTGCGACTGGCCTGACCGTGTCATGGCGGGAACTCCCTGCTTGCCGAGGACCGAACGGCCACTAGAGTACGGCGCGCAGCGCCTCGTCGAGCCGGGTATGGGCGAAGCGGTAGCCGCTGCTCACCAGCGCGCCCGGCATGACGCGGTGGCTGGGCAGCAGCCCCGCGCGGGCGAACTCGCCCAGGCCGAGGGAGAGCGCGAACGCCGGCACCGGGACCGGCATCGCGCTCCTGCGCACGGCCCGCGCCAGCGTGCGGGTGAACTCGGTGTTGGTGACGGGCGAGGGCGAGGTCAGGTTCACCGGCCCGCGCACCTCCCGCTCGCGCAGCAGGTGCCGCACGGCCCCCACCCAGTCGGCCACGGTGATCCACGACCACCACTGCCGGCCCGACCCCAGCGGAGCGCCCAGGCCCATCCTGAACAGCGGCACCATCCGGCCGAGCGCGCCGCCCCGCCCGCTCAGCGCCAGGCCGGTACGCAGGAACACGGTCCGGACGCCGGCCTCCTCGGCCCGCCCGGCCTCGCCCTCCCAACGCTCGCACAGGTCGGCCAGGAAGCCGGTGCCCTTGCCCTGGCCCTCGTCGATCTCCCGGTCGCCGGTGTCGCCGTAGAAGTCCACCCCGGAGGCCGACACCAGCACCTCGGGCGGCCTGGACAGCTCGCGCAGCGCCTCCACCAGCGTGCGGGTGCCGGCCACCCGGCTGGCGACCAGCTCGCGCTTGTAGGCCGCGCTCCACCGCCTGTCGCCGATCGGGGCGCCGGCCAGGTGCACCACGGCCTCGGCGCCCTCCAGCGCGGACGGGTCGGCGAGCCTGTCACCGGGCCGCCAGGACACCTCCCCGGGGCCGCGGGCCTCCCGGCGCACCAGGCGCACGACCTGCCGGCCCTCGTCGCGCAGCGCCTCGACCAGCGCCGTCCCGAGCAGCCCCGACGCTCCCGTCACGATGATCGCCATACGCCCACCGTACGCCGCCCCGCCCCGGGCCGCCGTGACCCGGGCCGCCGTGACCCGGGCCGCCGTGACCCGGTCGCCGTGACCCGGGCAGGGGGAAACGCGCCGGCCGGGCGCCCCCGCGAGGGGACGCCCGGCCGGGACGCGGAACGCGAGCCTTACGCGAGGCCGAGCTGGGCCTCGAAGCGGCCCTCCTCCAGCCGGCGCTTGATCGTCGTGAGGAAGCGGGCGGCGTCGGCGCCGTCGACCAGGCGGTGGTCGTAGGTCAGCGCCAGGTAGACCATCGACCGCACCGCGATGACCTCGCCCTCGGGCGTGTCGAGCACGACCGGCCGCTTGACCACGGCACCGGTGCCGAGCATGCCGACCTGCGGCTGGTTGAGGATCGGCGTGTCGAACAGCGCGCCGCGGCTGCCGGTGTTGGTCAGCGTGAACGTGCCGCCGGTGATCTCGTCGGGCGTCACCTGGTTGTTGCGGGTGCGCTCGGCCAGATCGGTGATCTTGCGGGCGAGGCCGGCGAGGTTGAGGTCACCGGCGTTCTTGACGACCGCCGCGAGCAGGCCGCGCTCGGTGTCGACCGCGATGCCGAGGTTCTCGACGTCGAAGTAGGTGACCTCGTTGGTCTCGTTGTTGATCGTGGCGTTGAGCTTGGGGTGCTGCTTGAGCGCCTCGACCGTGGCCATCGCGAAGAACGGGGTGAAGGTCAGCTTCACGCCCTCGCGGCGGAAGAAGTCGTCCTTCGCCCGCGCCCGGAGCTGCGCGATCTTGGTGACGTCGACCTCGACGACCGAGGTGAGCTGCGCGGCGGTCTGCAGCGACTCGACCATGCGCTTGGCGATCGTCTGGCGCAGCCGGGTCATCTTCTCCGTGCGGCCCCGCAGCGTCGTGTCGACCTCGACCGGCTCGGGCGCGGCGGCCGGGGCCTGCGCGGCCAGGGCCTGGGCGGCCGGAGCGGCCTGCGCGGCGGGGGCCGGGGCGGACTGGGCCGCGGCGGCCTTGTCGCGCTGGGCCTTGGCGGCCTCCAGGACGTCCTGCTTGCGGATGCGGCCGCCCACGCCGGTGCCGGTGATCGAGTCGAGGTCGACGCCGTGCTCGTTGGCGAGCTTGCGCACCAGCGGCGTGACGTAGGGGCTCTCGCCCGAGGAGGAGCCCGAGGAGGCCGGGGCCTGGGCGGGCTGCGCGGCCGGCTGCGCGGGAGCGGCCTGCGGAGCCGGGGCGGGCGCCGGAGCGGGGGCCGGGGGCGGGGTCTGCTGCGCGGGCTGCGCGGGCTGCGCCTGCTGGGCCTGCTGCGCGGGCTGGGCGGGGACCGGCTGCGGGATGGAGGAGGCCGGGGGAGCCGGGGCGGGCTCCGGCTCGGGCTCGGGCTCCGGCTCGGGCTGGGCCTCGGGGGCCGGCGCCTCGGCGGCCGGGGCGGCCGCGCCCTCCTGGGCGTTCTCGTCGATGACGGCCAGCTCGGCGCCGACCTCGACGGTCTCGTCCTCGGCGACGACGATCTTCGTCAGGACGCCCGCGGACGGCGACGGGATCTCGGTGTCGACCTTGTCCGTGGAGACCTCGAGGAGCGGCTCGTCGGCCTCGACGCGCTCGCCCTCCTTCTTCAGCCAACGGGTTACGGTGCCCTCGGTCACGCTCTCGCCGAGCTGGGGCATCTGTACGGAGACCGGCATCGTTATTCTTCTCTCGCGTTCTGATCTCGAGGGCTGGACTAGTTGTGTACGTGCAACGGCTTGCCGGCCAGGGCCAGCATCGCCTCACCCATCGCCTCGGACTGGGTCGGGTGTGCGTGGACGAGCTGGGCGACCTCTGCGGGCAGCGCCTCCCAGTTGTAGATCAGCTGGCCCTCCGTGACGAGCTCGCCGATGCGCCGGCCCACCATGTGGACACCGACGACGGGGCCGTCCTTCTGGGCGATGACCTTCACCGCGCCGGAGGTGCCGAGGATCTGGCTCTTGGGGTTTCCCGCGAGGTCGTAGACCTGCTCGACGATCTCGATGCCGCGCTCGGCGGCCTGGGCCGAGGTGAGGCCGACCGAGGCCACCTCGGGGTCGGAGTAGGTGATGCGGGGCACGCCGGCGTAGTCGATGGGCGGCGGGTTGAGGCCGGCGATGTGCTCGGCCACCATGATCCCCTCGGCGAACCCGGCGTGGGCGAGCTGCGGCGTCGGGATCAGGTCGCCGATGGCGTAGATCCCGGGCACCGAGGTGCGGCAGTGCTCGTCGACCACGACCGCGCCGCGCTCGACGGCGACGCCCTGCTCCTCGAAGCCCATGCCGGCGGAGACCGGGCCGCGGCCGACCGCGACCAGCAGCAGCTCGGCGTCGAGCGTCTTGCCGTTGGCGAGGGTCACCACGACACCCGTCTCGGTGGTCTTGGCGCCGTCGAAGAAGACGCCCAGCTCGTACTTGATGCCGCGGCGGCGGAAGGCCCGCTCCAGCAGCTTCGAGCTGGACTCCTCCTCGGTGGGCAGCAGGTGCGGCAGCGCCTCGACGATCGTCACCTCGGCGCCGAACGAGCGGTAGACGCTGGCCAGCTCCACGCCGATCACGCCACCGCCCAGGACGATCACCGAGCTGGGCACGCGGTCCATCCGCAGCGTGTGCTCGCTGGTGATGATCCGCTCGCCGTCGATCTCCAGGCCGGGCAGCGACCGGGGAGCCGACCCGGTGGCCAGGACGAGGTTGCGGCCCTCGTAGACCTCCTGGCCGACCTGGACCCGGTCGGTGCCGACCAGGCGGCCCTCACCCTCGACGACCGTCACGCCCGCGCCCCTGAGCAGGCCCTGCACGCCCTTCCAGGCCCGCGTGACGATCTTGTCCTTGAAGGCGTGCACACCCTGGACGTCGATGCCCTCGAAGCGGGCCTTGACGCCGTAGGACTCGCTCTCGCGGGTCTCGTCGGCGATCTCGGCCGAGTGCAGCAGCGCCTTCGTGGGGATGCACCCCCGGTGCAGGCAGGTGCCGCCGATCTTGTCCTTCTCGATGAGGGCGACCGACTTGCCCAGCTCGGCGGCCCGCAGCGCGCAGGCGTAGCCGCCGCTGCCGCCACCTAGGACGACGATGTCGTAGGCCACAGGAAGGCTCCTTGGTCGGGGTGTTCGTGATGGCTCATCTTTTCATCTGTTTCAGATGCTCGCGTGCCGCTCGGCGAGTCCGATCAGCGTGCGCGTGATCGCGCCCGTGCCGCCCTTCGGGATGTATCCGTACGGCTCGCCCTTGTTGAACGCGGGCCCGGCCATGTCGATGTGCGCCCAGCGGACGCCCTCGGGCACGAACTCCTTGAGGAAGATGCCCGCGGTCAGCATGCCGCCCCAGCGCTCGGGGTGGAGGTTGGCGATGTCGGCGACCGGGGAGTCGAGGCCCTTGCGCAGCTCCTCGGGCAGCGGCATGCCCCAGGCGTTCTCGCCGGCGGCGTTGGCGGCCTCGACGACCAGCTCCCTGACGGCGTCGTCGTTGGACATGACGCCGGCGGTGCGCCAGCCCAGCGCGACGATCTGCGCGCCGGTGAGGGTGGCGACGTCGACGATCACGTCGGGGTGGTCCTCGGCGGCCCTGGCGATGCCGTCCATGAGCACCAGGCGGCCCTCGGCGTCGGTGTCGAGCACCTCGACGGTCTTGCCGCTGTAGCTGTGGATGACGTCGGAGGGGCGCTGCGCGGTGCCGCTCGGGAGGTTCTCGGCCAGGCAGAGGTAGCCGACGGCGTTGACGGGCAGGCCGAGCCTGGCGATGCCGACCAGCGCGCCGAACACGGCGCCCGCGCCGCCCATGTCGGACTTCATCCAGTCCATGGACGCCGACGGCTTCAGCGACAGGCCGCCGGAGTCGAAGGTGATGCCCTTGCCGACGAAGGCGAGGGTCTTGGTGGCCTCGGGGTGGCTGTAGGCCAGGCGGACCAGGCGCGGCGGGTTGACCGAGCCCTGGCCGACGCCGATGAGGCCGCCGTAGCCGCCGTCCTTGAGCTGCTTGTCGTCGAGCACCTCGACGCTCAGCCCCGCCTCGCCGCCCACCTGCTCGGCGATCTCGGCGAACTTGGCCGGCCACAGGTCGGAGGGCGGCGTGTTGACCAGGTCGCGCACGAGCGCGACGGACTCGGCCAGCACGCCGGCGCGCTCGGCCACGGACGCGGGCTGCGCGGACAGCACGGTCAGCTCGGACACCGGGGGCTTCCGCTCGCCGGTGGTGCGGTAGCGGTCGAAGGCGTAGGCGCCCAGCAGGCCGCCGAGGGCGACCGCCTCGGCCTCCTCCGGGGTGCCCGCGGGCAGGGCGAGCGCGGCGCGGGCGGTGCCGGCGAGCGAGCGCACGGCGGTGCCGGCGGCACGGCGCAGCCCCTCGGCGTCGTGGGAGTCACCGAGGCCGACCGCGACCAGCAGCGGGGCGGTGACGGCCCCGAACGTGGGCAGCTTGGCCAGCTCGCCGCTCTTGCCGGAGAAGCCGACCGCGGCGAGCGAGGCGGCCAGCTTGCCGCCGAAGGCCGCGTCGAGGGAACCGGCGCCCGCGGCGGCGGGACCGTCCTGACCCGGCGTGAAACCGACGACCAGCGCGTCGGTGTCGAGGGAGACGGGATCTGCTGAGTTCAGCCGCACAGTGGTCACGTAGACCGATGCTATCCACGTCTTCTGGCTACTCACAAACAGGGGTTCATCCTACAAATCGTCCGTTCTTGTCCGGTTCTGCGACATGGTGCTAGCGTCATTAGCATCATGCTGCTGACGCTCGACCTCAACGACGCCCGGCCCCTGCACGAGCAGGTCGCCGGCGCCATCCGGCGCGCCATCGGCGACGGCTCCTACGCGCCCGGCGACCGGCTGCCCCCCGCCCGCGACCTCGCCGGGGCACTCGGCATCAATTCCAACACCGTGCTGCGCGCGCTGCGCGACCTGCGCGACGAGGGGCTGCTGGAGTTCCGGCGCGGGCGGGGCGTCACCGTCGCCGGCCGCCCCGCCGGCCAGGTCGCCGGCCGCGCGCTGCTCGTCCAGCGGACACGCGAGCTGCTGGAGGAGGCGGCAAGGTACGGCTACGGCCGTGACGACCTCATCACCATCCTGGAGGAACTGCCATGAACCCCCGCGTGACGGCATCCGTCTGGGGCCTGCTCGTGACCGCCGTCCAGATCGGGCTCCCGCTGGCGCTCCGCGACCGGCTGCCGGACCCGATGGCCACGCACTGGACCGTGGGCGACCGGCCCGACGGCTCGATGTCCTTCACCGGCGACGTGCTCGCGGTGACCCTGTTCTGGGTGGTCCCCTGGATCGTGGCGCTGGTCACGGCCGTCGAGGGGCGCACGCTGTCGCGCCGGCAGGGCCGCATGGTGTGGTGGGGCGGGCTGTTCGGGATGGGCGTGTTCGCCGTCGGCATGAACGCCGGCATCGTCATGGCCAACCTCGACGTGGCCGACTGGACGCGGGCCAGGCTGGGCGGCCTGCACCCGCTCGTGGTCGTCGTCCTCGCCTGCGGGGTCGCCGCGCTGGCGGGATACCTCGGCAGGGGCGAGCGGGACGCGGCCCCCAACGGGCACCGGGAGCCGCCGCGGCTGCGCCTGCGGGCGGGGGAGCGGGCCGTCTGGGTCGGCCACGTCTCCAACCCCTGGCTGGTCCTGGCCACCGCCGTCGCCGGCGGCGGGCTCGTCGTGCTCCTCGCCCTCTACCTGGTGGGCGTGGTCCAGGGCGGGACGGTGGCCGGGGCCCTGCCCGGGCTGCTCGTCGTCCTGGTGGCCGGGCTGCTGACCTCGACCGTCTCGGTCCGCGTGAGCGACGGCCGCGTGGTGATCGGCCTCGGGCCGCTGCGCGTGCCGGCCCGCCGCATCCCGCTGTCGAGGATCAGCTCGGCGTGGTCGGAGGACCGCTACCCGAGCCAGGTGAGCGGGTGGGGCATCCGCGGCCTGCCCGGCGGCGCCACCATCATGCTGCGCGGCGGCCAGTGCCTGGTCGTCGAGTACCGGTCCGGCGGCCGGCTGGCGGTCAGCGTGGACGACGCCGCGCGTGGCGCCTCCCTCATCAACGCCCTTCTCGCGGAGCGGGTGGAACCATGACCAGACCCCTCGTCGTCTTCCTCGCCCTGGCCTTCGGGCTGTCCTGGGCGGTGGCGCTGCCGCTCTGGCTCGGCGGCGGGCTCGGCTCGCCGCTGCTGATCGCGCTGGCCTCGCTGATGATGTTCACGCCCAGCGTGGGCGTGCTCGGGGTGTGGGCGCTCGGGCGCGCCCCGTTCCGGCAGTGGGCCCGCGAGAGCGGGCTGACGCTCGGCGAGCGCAAGGGCCGCACCGGCCGGTACGTGCTCGGCGCCTGGATCGGCATCCCCCTGCTGGTGTTCCTGGCCCTGGGGCTCAGCGTCGCCGCCGGGCTCGCGTCGCTGGACCTCGGCGGGCTGGGCATGATGCGGGCGCTGTACGAGTCGCGCGGCGTGCCGGTGCCCGCCGACCTCGGGCGGGTGTTCGCGCTGCAGCTCGTGCTCGGCGTGGTCGCCGGCCCTCTGCTGAAGGCGATCCCCGCGCTCGGCGAGGAGTGGGGGTGGCGCGGCTGGCTGCTGCCCCGGCTGGTCTCCGCCCACGGCGTCCTGGCCGGGCTGCTGCTGTCGGGGGCGATCTGGGGGCTGTGGCACGCGCCGCTCACCCTGCTCGGCTACAACTACCCGCGGCTCGGGTCCTGGGCGGCGCTGTTCTTCACCGGGTTCTGCGTGCTGGCCGGGGTGCTGTTCGGCTGGCTGCGGCTGCGGACCGGGAGCGTGTGGCCGGCCGTGGTGGCGCACGGCTCGCTGAACACCGTCGGCCCGGCCGCCCTCATGCTGGGCGACCCCGCCGCGCCCCCCAACGAGGTGCTGGCCGGGCTCACCGGCCTGGTGGGCTGGGCGCTGCTCGCGGTCGTCGGCGCGGCCCTGCTCCGCTTCGCCCCGGCCCGCCCGCCCGCCCCGCACGCGCCCGCCCCCGCGGGCGAACCCGTCGCCTGAGGCGGGCTCAGCCCAGGACGGCGCAGGCCACCAGCGCCGCCGCCGTGGCGGTCTCCACCAGGGCGCCCAGGACGTCCCCGGTGATCCCGCCGAGGCGGCGGCGGGCCCGCCGGAGCAGGGCCAGCGCGGCCAGCAGCCCGGCGAGCAGCGCGGCGGGCAGCGCGAGGGCGGCGCCCAGCCCCAGCCCGCACCCCACTCTCACCAGGCCCGCCGTCGCGTCGCCGGGCAAGTCGCCGTTGTAGGTGCCGAGCCCGTAGCCCTCCTCCTCGCCCGGCTGGTCGAGGTAGGCGTCGACCCCGCCCCACGTGCCGTTGTAGGCGAGGCCCGGGTCCCGTGGGTCCGAGCCGGTCACCCACGTGGCCGCCGCCGACGCCCAGGCGCGCGGCCCGCCGTCCCACATCCCCAGGTCGGCGCTGAGCCCGAGGCCCGCGAGGGCGAGCAGGGCGGCCAGGGTGGCGAGCCAGGGCGCGGCGGGGCGCACCGAGCCGGCCACCGCCGCCCCCAGCCCCTCCGGCCGGGCGGCGGGCACGCTCGGCCGGCAGGCCCAGGTCAGCGCCAGCCGCCCGGCCACGCACGCCGTCACCAGGGCCGCGAGCCCGGTCGCCGACAGCGCCGCCACCTGCACGAGCAACGTGAACACCAGGGCCATCACCCCGAACGGCCCGATGTCCGACTTTTTCATGATCGCGAGTGCCTGGTCGGCGGGCTTGCCGCTGCCGAGCCCGTCCGCCAGGTCGGCCAGCCCGTCCAGGTGCAGGCCGCGGGTCAGCAGAGCGAGCAGCCCGAGCGCCAGCGCGGCGGCCAGCAGCGGCGGCGCCGGCAGCAGTAGCGGCAGCCCGGCGACCGCGCCGAGCACCAGCCCGACGGCCGGGGCCAGCGTCATCGCCTGCCCCGCGACCCGCCGGTCCACCCGCTCGACCCGGACGGGGAAGACGCTGAGCGTGCCGGTCGCGAACCGCAAGCCGTCCATGAGGCTCCGCATAGCGGACGATCCTAGGGCCACTAGTGTGGCGGGATGCACGTGGTTGAACTCGAAGGCGTAGCGGTCCGGGTCACCGGCAAGACGCTGCTGGACGGCGTGAACTGGCAGGTGGACTACGGCGACCACTGGGTGATCCTCGGCCCCAACGGCGCGGGCAAGACGACGCTGCTGTCGCTGGCCGGCGCCGTGCGGCACCCCAGCGAGGGCGCGGTGAGGGTGCTCGGCCACCGGCTCGGCCGGGTCGATCTGCGCGAGTTGCGCCGCCACCTCGGCCTGGTCGCCGCCAGCCAGCGGCTCATCGACGAGGAGCTGATGGAGGAGGAGGGCGCGACCGCGCTCACCGTGGTGCTCACCGGGCACACGGGGACGAGCGCCCCCCTGTGGGACAAGTACGGCGACCCCGAGCGCGACCGGGCCCACCGCCTGCTCGCCGACCTGGGCTGCAAGGACCTCGCCGACCGGCCGTTCCGGGTGTGCTCCCAGGGCGAGCGGGCCCGGATCCGGGTGGCCAGGGCGCTCATGGCCGACCCGGCCGTGCTGCTGCTCGACGAGCCGTTCGCCGGGCTCGACCTGCCGGCCCGCGAGGACCTCATCACCGCCGTCGAGGACCTGGCCGCCACCCGGCCCGTCCTGACCACCGTCACCGTCACCCACCACCTGGAGGAGGTGCCGGCGACCACCACGCACGCCATGCTCATGCGCGACGCCCGGGTGCTGGCCGCCGGGCCGGTGGCCGACGTCCTCACCCCGGCTGCCCTGTCCGACTGCTTCGGCCGCGCCCTGCACGTGGACCGGCTCGACGGCCGCTGGTACGCCCGCGCCGCCCGCCCCTGACCGCCCTCTCCAGCCTCTCCAGTCTCTCCAGGCGGGGTCTCACAACTCCAGGACGCGGCCCGCGACCACGAGGGCCACGTACTCGGACTCGGCCGCGACGCGCTCGTTCAGCAGGCCGAGCGCGTCCCGGAAGGCGCGCCCGCTGGCCGTGGCGGGCACCACGCCCATCCCCACCTCGTCGGAGACCGCCACCACCGGCCGCGGCGCCTGCCGCCACGCCGCCACGAGCTCGTCGCAGCGCCGCAGGACCGGCGCGCGGTCGCCCTCCCACGCCCCGTGCTCGTCGAACACCGCCGCCAGCCAGGTGCCGAGGCCGTCGATGAGGAGCGGCGCGGTGGCCTTCCCGATGACGCCGGCCAGGTCGGTGGTCTCGACGGTGTCCCAGTGGGCGGGGCGGCGCTCCCGGTGCGCCCGCACCCGGGCGGCCCACTCGCCGTCGCCCGCGCCGCTGGGGCCGGTGGCGACGTAGGTCACGTACGGCTCGGCCGCCAGCCGCGACTCGGCCTCCCCCGACTTCCCCGACCGCGACCCGCCCAGCAACAACGCCCGCCGCACCTGCCCGCCCGCCCCCAGGACACCCGCGCCCGTGAGGGGCGTTCCCCGGGCGGGGACCTCCAGCTCGGTCCCGTCCGGCACGGCGGCCGCGCCCCACAGCCGCAGCCGCCTGTCCAGCTCCGCCTCCGACCGGACCCGGTGGTCGAGCCCGATCGCCACGGCCGGGACCGACGGGTGCGCCCGGCGCAGGAGGCCCAGTCGCTCGGGCCGGTCGAGCAGGTCGATGAGCACCAGCCCGAGCCGGTCGGGCAGGTCGGCGGGCGGCTCCCGCCCGGGCGGCACGCACAGCAGCGTCCCGCCGTCGGGGCCGGTCAGCCCGAGCCCGCCGCCCCAGGCCAGGTAGCCGGGCGGCACGTCGGCGAAGGGGAAGCGGACGGTCCCGTCCACCAGCAGCTCGAAGGGCCGGCGGCGGCCGGCGGGCGGCTCGGCGCAGGACGCGCAGCGGCAGCCGGGCGCGGGCCGGCCCGGCCCGCCCGCCGTTCCGGGGAGAAGCACTTTCACCGGCCCGAGCGTACAAAGGCCCGCCGCGGCACGCGCGCGCGGCATCGATCGGCCTCCGGGCTCGGGAGTAGGGTTCCAATGCCGTCGGAAGGGCGCCGGCGAACCCGCGGAGAAGGAGCGTATGGCATGACATGGCGGTGGCGTTATGAGAACGCAAACGGTGGTGAGGTGACGGACCGCCCTTTGCCGCGAGAGGTCTTCCCGAGCCAGGCGGACGCCGAGTCCTGGCTCGGCGAGAACTGGCGTGAGCTGCTCGAATCGGGAGTGGAGCAGGTGGCGTTGCTGGAGGAGGACCGCGTCGAGTACGGGGGGTTGTCCCTGCGCCAGGAGTGATCGCGGGGCGGACGGGCGAACCCCTTGAGCCGGCGGCGGCTCAAGGGGTTCCGTCACCTGGCGGCGCCGGGGGCTACGGCCGGGTGCGCGGGCTCACGGTCTTGGCCGGGTCGCGCTCGACGATCGGGCCGAGCACGTCGTCGATCCGCCGCAGGACGTCCTGCTCCAGCTTGACGCCGGCCGCCTTGACGTTGTCGCGCACCTGCTCGGGACGGCTCGCGCCGATGATGGCGCTGGAGACGTTGGGGTTCTGCAGCACCCAGGCGATCGCCAGCTGCGCCATGCTGAGACCCAGGTCGGCGGCGATGGGCTTGAGCTCCTGGACGCGGGTCAGCACCTCGTCGTCCATGAACCGGGCGATCATCGCGCTGCCGCCGGCCGCGTCGGTGGCCCGGGAGCCCTCCGGGGGCTGCTGGCCGGGCAGGTACTTGCCGGTGAGCACGCCCTGGGCGATCGGCGACCAGACGATCTGGCCCACGCCCTCCTTCTCGCTGAGCGGCACGACCTCGGCCTCGATGACCCGCCACAACATCGAGTACTGGGGCTGGTTGGAGACGATCCGGTCGAAGCCCATCTCGTCGGCGATCTTCAGCGCCTGGGCGATCTGGTCGGCGCTCCACTCGCTGACGCCGACGTAGAGGACCTTGCCCTGGCGGACGAGGTCGTCGAACGTCTTGAGCGTCTCCTCCAGCGGCGTCTCGTGGTCGTAGCGGTGCGCCTGGTACAGGTCCACGTAGTCGGTCTGCAGGCGGCGCAGCGAGCCGTGGATGGACTCGGTGATGTGCTTGCGGGACAGGCCGCGGTCGTTCTGGCCGGGACCGGTCGGCCAGTAGACCTTGGTGAAGATCTCCAGGGACTCCCTGCGCAGGCCCTTCAGTGCCCGGCCGAGCACCTCCTCCGCCTTCGTGCCGGCGTAGACGTCCGCGGTGTCGAACGTGGTGATGCCCTCGTCGAGGGCCGCCTGCACGCACTGCTTGGCGGCGTCCTCCTCGACCTGGGAGCCGTGGGTGAGCCAGTTGCCGTAGCTGATCTCACTGACTTTGAGACCGCTGCGGCCGAGGTGTCGGAATTCCATGCATCCGACCTTAATCCCGCCACATGGGGTGATCTGTTTCGGGATAGGGTGCGCGACGTGCTGAAGCTCGTACGGATGGCGCTGACGGCGGCGGTCCTGACCGCGATCGCGATCCGGCTGCGCCGCCGCGCCCGCCTGCCCGCCCGGCCGGCGGCACCCGCCCGGCCGGCGCGGCCCGCGAGGAACGCCCGCATGGGCGTGGTCTGGGCGGGCATCGCGGCGATCGTGGCGGTGGTCCTGGCCATCGCGCTGGTGCCCCGGCAGACGGTGGGCGCGGCGGCCGCCCCGGCCCCGGGCCCGGCGGCTCCGGCGACCCCGCCCACGGTCGGCTGGACCCCGCCCCCGCCGGTGCCCGACCCCAACTGCTCGCCCGCCCCCCGCCCGGTCGCCGTCCGGCCGATCGACCCGAAGGTCAGGCGGGCGGTGAACGTGCAGTGGCGGCGCATCGAGCGGTGGCTCAGGGCGAACGCGCCCCGCACCTACCGCACGCTCGCCGGGCCGGGCCGGGCGGGCACGATCGCGGTCGCCGAGTCGCAGATGGGCGTGGACTTCCCCGACGACCTGCGTGCCTCGCTCCTGCGCCACAACGGCTCGCGCGGGCCCTCGGTGTTCGGCTTCTGGTTCGACGGCGCCGCGGCCCTCAGCATCAGGCAGATCAGGGACACCTGGCGCGATTACTGCGAGTGGAACGACACCGACCTCGGGGACGACCCCGCCACCGAGTACTGGAACGGGCGGATGATCCCGTTCCTCTACTTCTACGGGCGCGACTCGGAGGACATGGAGTACGCCGTGGTGGACTCCGCCGGCGGCGCCGTCGGCTGGGACGACACGATCGGGGGCATGGCGCCGCGCCTGCCGTCCACGTACGCGCTGCTGAGGGTCGTGGCCGACACCCTGCAACGCCGCACCCACCTCGACGGCCGGCGGCCCGTGGTCGTGCGCGGCGAGCTGCGCTGGAAGCTGGACGAGCGCCTGAGCGAGTAGCCGACTCCCCGGCCGGCTACTTCTTCGGCGGGACCGGCCGGCCGCCCGGCAGCACCGAGGGCGGCGGGAAGCGCAGCTTGCGGATCTGCAGCGCCCGCATGGCCGCGTAGAAGCCCACGCCCTTGACGCTCTCGCCGGGCAGCTTCGCCGCGGCCTCCCGCTTGACCTTCCACGCCACGTAGACGCCGGTGACCACCACGCCGACCATCATGATCGGCCAGCCGACCGCGATCACGATGTTGAGCACCGCCGCGCGGATGTCGACCGGCCACGGGATCCACGTGGCCAGCAGGATCAGTAGCGAGAACGGCAGGAAATACTGGCTCGGCAGCCGCCGCGAGTCGACCCAGTCACGCGCGAACTTCTTCACCGGCCCCTTGTCACGCGCGGGGAAGTAGCGCTCCTCACCTGCGAGCATGCCCTTGCGGGCGCGGTCGCGCTCGGCGGCCTGCTTGGCCCGCATCTGGCGGTAGGCCTCCTTGCGATCCCGTGGCGCGTGGACGGGCTGGCGCCGGCGGCTCTCCTGCTCGCGGCGCTTGGGTGTGGGACGACCTTTACCCTGGGGCTTAGGATCGTCAACGGGGACGGGGGTGTCGTCCACTGAAGTCTGGGAACGGCGTCGCAACACGACGTCAACCCTACCTGGACTGCAACTTAGTGACGCCCCCGTGCGTTATGCGTAGGGTAATCCCAAGGCGGCTGCGCTGCATTGGGTGAACACCAGCACGACCTAGAAGGGGACGGCCGACGCGCATGAGCGTGATGAAGAGACTTTCGATGATCTTCAGGTCCAAGGCCAACAAGGCCTTGGACAAGATGGAGGATCCGCGCGAGACCCTTGACTACTCCTATCAGCGGCAGCTGGAGCTGCTGCAGAAGGTGCGCAGGGGGGTGGCCGACGTGGCCACGTCGCGCAAGCGGGTGGAGCTGCAGCTCAACGGTCTTGAGCAGTCCGCCAGGCGGCTGGAGGAGCAGGGGCGCAAGGCGCTGTCGGTCGGGCGCGAGGACCTCGCGCGCGAGGCGCTGCAGCGGCGCTCCAGCATCCAGACCCAGATGGCCGACCTCAAGGTCCAGCACGACAACCTCCAGGCCGAGGAGGAGAAGCTGACCACGGCTTCCCAGCGGCTGCAGGCCAAGGTCGACGCCTTCCGCACCAAGAAGGAGACCATCAAGGCCACCTACACCGCCGCCGAGGCCCAGACGCGCATCAACGAGGCCTTCTCCGGCATCTCCGAGGAGATGGGCGACGTCGGCCTGGCGATCCAGCGCGCCGAGGACAAGACGGCGCAGATGCAGGCCCGCGCCGGCGCCATCGACGAGCTGCTGGCCAGCGGCGCGCTCGACGACTTCACCGGCAGCCGCGGCGACGACATCCAGGCCGAGCTCGACCGCATGGGCGGCGGCATGGACGTCGAGCTGGAGCTGGCCAGGATGAAGGCCGAGCTCGGCCAGGGCCCGGCCCCGCAGAGCGCGATCGAGCAGGGGCAGCCGCAGCAGCAGGCCCAGCCCCAGCAGCAGGCGGCCCCGCAGCAGCAGGGCCAGGGCGGTCCGACCCAGCAGTACCGTCAGCCGGGGGAGGGCGCATGATCGTCAGAATCATGGGCGAGGGCCAGGTGGAGATCTCCGCCGACGACATCGTGGTGCTCAACGAGCTCGACGGCGAGCTCGAGGCCGCCATCGAGGCCGGCGAGGAGAAGGACTTCCGGGTCAAGCTGCACGCGCTGCTCGACAAGGTCCGCCACGTCGGCAAGGCGCTTCCCGACGACAGCCTTGAGCCGTCAGAGCTGATCCTTCCCCCCGCGGACGCCTCGATCGAGGAGGTCCGGGAGATGCTGGGCGACCAGGGCCTCATCCCCGGCTGAGCGCCGTGCGCACGCGGTTCGCGGCCGACCGGGGCCTGACCGGCCGCATGGTCGTGACGATGGTGCTGCTCGGGTTGCTCTACGTGGTGTTCGTCGGCGTCCTGATCGCCCTGGGGGTCCGGGCGCTGACCGTGCTGGTGGTGGCCGGGGTGCTGCTGCTGGCCCAGTACTTCCTGTCCGACCGCGTCGCCCTGTTCGCGATGCACGGGCGGGAGGTCTCGCCGCAGGAGGCTCCTGAGCTGCACGGCCTCGTCGACCGGCTGTGCGCGCTGGCCGACATGCCCAAACCGCGGGTGGCGATCGCGGATTCCGACGTCCCCAACGCGTTCGCCACCGGCCGCAACCAGAACAACGCCGTGATCTGCGTGACGACCGGCCTGCTGCGCCGCCTGGAGCCGCAGGAGCTCGAAGGGGTGCTGTCGCACGAGCTGTCGCACGTCGCGCACCGCGACGTGGCGGTGATGACGATCGCCTCGTTCCTCGGGATCGTGGCCGGGCTCATGACCCGCTTCGCGCTCTACAGCGGGCTCGGCGGCCGCCGCAACGGCGGCCAGGGCGGCCTGCCGGTCGGGGCGATCATCCTGCTCGTCTCGGCCCTCGTGTACGCGGTCAGCTTCCTGCTCACCCGTGCCCTGTCGCGCTACCGCGAGCTGGCCGCCGACCGCGCCGGCGCGCTGCTCACCCAGCGCCCGTCCGCGCTGGCCGGCGCATTGGCCAAGGTGAGCGGCGACATGGCCAGGATCCCGACCCGCGACCTGCGCGAGGCGGCGCCGTTCAACGCCTTCTACTTCGCCCCGGCGCTGTCCGGCGGCCGGCCGGTCGCGAGCCTGTTCTCCACGCACCCGCCGCTGGAGCGGCGGCTGGACCAGCTCGCCGCCATCTCGCGGCAGCTCGGAAGGGGCTGAGCCGCATGGGCTGGCTCGACGCGCTGCTGGGCCGGTCGAAGCCGGCGGAGCCCGATCTCGACGCCCTGTTCGCGCTGCCGTCGGCGGCCGTGACGCTCCAGGCCGCCACCGGGCTGGAGCCCACCGGACTCGGCTCGGTGGCCTTCCGCGCCGCCGAGGGCGCTGCCTTCGCCGCGCTCGAACGCGACGTCGCGGCGCTGCTCGGCGAGCGCGTGACGCGCAGCGACGACGACTACGGCTACACCTGGCTGCTGGTCAGCCGCCCGCCGGACGCGCTCGCCGACCTGGTCACCGAGCTGCACGCGGTCAACTCCTCACTGGAGGGCGCCGGGTTCGGCGCGTCGCTGCTGTGCTCGCTGGTGTCCTTCGCCGATCCCGGCGGGCGCCGGCTCGCGGTGGTCTACCTCTACAAGCGGGGGACGTTCTACCCGTTCGCGCCGCTGCCCGGGCAGAAGCGCGACAACGCGCTGGAGCTGCAGGTCCGGGGGGCGCTGAGCGGCGAGCTGCCGCTGGAGGGCGATCTCGGGCGATGGTTCCCGGTATGGGGCGCCCCTGGGGTGTGATCGCCCACGGTGCTCTAATTGTCACGTGGAGCGACGATTGTACGTGCTCGCGGCGGCGGCGTTCATCATGGCGGCCGTCCTGGGCAGCGCCTGGATCACCGGCCAGTTCACCACGCCCGCCGTGGACCGCGCCAACGGCTACGTCAGCGAGCTGGCCGCCCGCGACCAGCCGTGGGCGTACCTGTTCCGGGTGAGCGACGCCCTGGCGGGGCTGGCCTGCGTGCTGGGCGTCGCCCTGACGCCCCGGGTGGCGGGGGAGGGGCCCGGCTGGGCGGCGCTGGCCGCGTACGGGCTGCTGCTGGCCGCCGGGGCGGCCTTCCCGCTGGACTGCGCGTTCCTGAGCGATCCGGTGTGCGGCGGGCGCGGGCTGACGGCGGGCCGCCTGGCGCACCTGGTGGCCGGGGCGCTGTGCACGGCCGCCGTGCTGGCCGCGATGGCGCTGCTGGCGGCGCGCTGGCGGTCGCGGGCGGCGTGGCTGCTGGCCGGCCTGGCGGCCGCCGCCACGGCGCTCATCGGGGCCGCGCTCGCCGCCGGGCGCGGCGCGGGCCTCGCCGACCGGGTGCAGCTCACGCTCGTCGCCGTCTGGCTGGTGTACGTGGCGCTGCGCCTGCTGGTCGCCGACCGGCCGCCCGCCGGGGACGGCGCCCCGCACGTGGTCGAGACGGGCGAGGGGCCGGCCGTGCTGGTCACGGCGGGCTCCGGGGGCGCCTGGTTCCACTGGGACGCGGTGGCGCGCGAGCTGGCCGCCGCCCGCCGGGTGATCCGCTTCGACCGGCCCGGCCTCGGGCTGAGCCCGCGCCCGCCGGCCCCGGCCGGCGACGGGCTGCCCAGCCTGTACGCCGAGGTCGCCCGCCTGGCCGCGCTCGCGCCCGCGCATCCCGAGCGGGTCACGGTCGTCGCCCAGGGGGTGGCGTGCTGGCACGCGGAGGCGTTCGCGCGGCTGCACCC
Source organism: Nonomuraea sp. NPDC050783 (assembly GCF_040802095.1). Classification (NCBI taxonomy): domain Bacteria; kingdom Bacillati; phylum Actinomycetota; class Actinomycetes; order Streptosporangiales; family Streptosporangiaceae; genus Nonomuraea; species Nonomuraea sp. NPDC050783. The sequence goes on along the minus strand of NZ_JBFAHK010000003.1, from coordinate 544,767 downwards.
GCTGCGCGTGGCGGGGCTCGTCCTGGTCGAGCCGGTCTGCTCCGACGGGCGGCGGGAGCCGCCGCCGGCCGCCCTGGCGCTGGGGCGGTGGCTGCCGGCGCTCGGCGGCACGTGGGGCGCCGCCGCGCTGGCCCGCCTGGCCGGCCCGGCCGCGCACCGGCGGCTGACCGGGGTGCCGGACCCGTACGAGGTGTACCGCATGGGCAAGGTGCCCGCGGCGGTCGCGGGGGAGTGGCTGGCCCGCCGCGGCATGGCCGCCGACCTGCGCCGCATCCGCGAGGCCAAGCCCCTGCCCGAGGTCCCGGTGACCGTCGTGGCGGCCGGGGAGGGCGCGGCGGGCACCGGGGCTGTGGGGGACGGCGGGTGCGCGGGGCGGCTGGCGGCCGAGCTGGGGGGCCGCCTCGTCCGGGTGCCGCACGCCCGGCACCAGGTCCAGCTCCGCGATCCGCGCGCCGTCGTGGACGCCGTCCTGGCCACGGGATGACGGCACGGCGGGATGACGGCACGGCGGGATGACGGCACGGCGGCACGGCGGGACGGCGGGACGGCGGCGCGGGGACGGTGGCGGGGAACGGCGGCGCGGGCGCGATTGACGGCCGCGTCCGGCGCGTGAGAATGAGCGGTGGGCCCGGCCGCCCGTCCCGGGGGCCGTGCCACGGAGCCCTGGGAGGATCGCGATCGTGGACATCACCGTCGTCGGGGAGGGCGCGGTCTCGGCCGCGCCGGACGTCCTGCGCCTGTACGCGGGCGTGGAGGCCCGCAGGCCGTCGGCCGCGGAGGCCTTCACCGCGGCCCGGGCCGCCGCCGCCCGCCTGGCCGGAGCGCTGCGCGAGGAGGGCGTCGCGGACGAGGACGTGCGCACCGTCGAGCTGTCGCTCGGCCCCGAGTACGAGGCCTACCCCAAGGTCTCGGCCTACCGGGCGGCCCAGGGCGTCGAGGTCGTGGTGCGCGACCTGGCGCGGGCCGACCGCGTGATCGACACGATCGCGGGGGTCGGCGAGGAGGCCCGGCTCAACGGGGTGGCGTTCGAGCTGTCCGACCCGGCGGCGGCCCTGCGCGAGGCCAGGGAGAGGGCCTTCCGCGACGCCGCCGCCAAGGCCGCCCAGTACGCGGGCCTGGCCGGCCGCCCGCTGGGCCGGGTGGTGTCGGTCACCGAGGACGTCAGGGGCGGCCCGCAGCCGCTGGCCGTGACCGCCACGATGGCCGAGAGCAAGGCGTCGCTCGCTCCCGGCCGCCAGACCGTCGCGGTGACCGTCCAGGTCGGCTACGACTTCGCCTGAGCCGCGCCCCGCCGGTCCCCGGAGCGGGGTCAGGGCAGGGCGAGCATGCGGTCCAGCGCGACCTTCGCCCAGTGGGTGGTGTCGGGGTCCACCGTGATCTGGTTGACCACCTCGCCCAGCGCCAGCGACTCCAGCGCCCACACCAGGTGGGGCAGGTCGATCCGGTTCATGGTCGAGCAGTAGCAGACCGTCCGGTCCAGGAACGAGACGTTCTTGTCGGGGAACATCTGGGCCAGCCGCTTGACCAGGTTGAGCTCGGTGCCGACGGCCCAGCTCGACCCGGCGGGGGCGGCCTCCAGGGTCTTGATGATGTACTCGGTGGAGCCCACCTGGTCGGCCTTGAGCACGACCTCGTGCCGGCACTCGGGGTGGACGAGCACGTTCACGCCGGGGATGCGGGCGCGCACGTCGTCCACGGACTCGGCGGTGAAGCGGCCGTGCACCGAGCAGTGGCCGCGCCACAGGATCATCCTGGCCCGCTCCAGCTGCTCGCGGGTCAGGCCGCCGTCCGGCCGGTGCGGGTTCCACACCACGCAGTCGTCCAGCGTCATGCCCATCTCCAGCACCGCGGTGTTGCGTCCCAGGTGCTGGTCGGGCAGGAACAGCACCTTCTCGCCCCGCTGGAAGGCCCACTCCAGGGCCCGGCGGGCGTTGGAGGAGGTGCACACCACGCCGCCGTTGCGGCCGCAGAAGGCCTTGATGTCAGCGCTGGAGTTCATGTACGTGACGGGCACCACGCGGTCGGCGAGGCCCGCGTCCTCCAGCGCCTCCCAGCACTCCTCGACCTGGTCGAAGGTGGCCATGTCGGCCATCGAGCAGCCGGCGGCCAGGTCCGGCAGCACCACCTTCTGCCCGTCGCCGGTCAGGATGTCGGCCGACTCGGCCATGAAGTGCACGCCGCAGAAGACGATGTACTCCGCCTCCGGCCGCGCGGCCGCCTGCTGGGCGAGCTTGAAGGAGTCGCCGGTCACGTCGGCGAACTGGATGACCTCGTCGCGCTGGTAGTGGTGGCCGAGCACGAACAGCCGCTCGCCCAGCGCCTCCTTGGCCTTGCGGGCGCGTTCCACCAGGTCGGGGTCGGAGGCCGGCGGCAGCTCGCCCGGGCAGTCCACCCCCCGCTCGCTGTGCGGATCGGCGCCCCGGCCGAGGACGAAGAGCGGCAGCCCAGTCTGGGTGGCCATGGCCACACCCCCCTAATGAGGCACTTATCGTCAGAAAGACGATACTCATGATGACATACGGAGTGGGCCGGTTTGTTCCCGAGGTCGTCGCCCCGGGAATGTGTGGCACGGGCCAGGTGTTGGTAGCGTCATTAGTAGGACGTCGAGAACAGACAGCCCAGTTAGGGAGTCAGCGAGATGACGGTTGAGAGCAGCGAGACCACGACGCAGGGCCTGATCCTGACCGACGCGGCCGCCGCGAAGGTCAAGAGCCTGCTCGAGCAGCAGGGCGAGGAGGGTCTGCAGCTGCGGGTCGCGGTGCAGCCGGGTGGTTGTTCCGGCCTGCGTTACCAGCTCTTCTTCGACGATCGTTCGATGGACGGCGACGTCGTGTCGGACTTCGGCGGCGTCAGCGTGGTCACCGACCGGATGAGTGCTCCCTACCTCATGGGCGCCACCATCGACTTCGTCGACACGATCGAGAAGTCGGGGTTCACCATCGACAACCCCAACGCCACCGGCTCCTGCGCCTGCGGCGACTCGTTCAACTAAGCGGTCACCGGCCGCCGGCGGCAGGTCCCGCTCGCCTTTGTGCGGGCGGGACCTTCGCGTATCCTCGTGAGGCTCATTGGCCTGCTGACAACGAGGAAGAAGAATCCCGTGCGCATCGCCGTAACCGGCTCCATCGCGACAGACCACCTCATGACCTTCCCGGGAAGCTTCGGCGACCAGCTCATCGCCGAGCAGCTCGACCGGGTGTCACTGTCGTTCCTGGTCGACGACCTGCAGATCCGGCGCGGTGGTTGCGCCGCGAACATCGCGTTCGGCATGGGCTGTCTCGGCCTGCGGCCGATCCTGGTGGGAGCCGTCGGCAACGACTTCGCCGACTACCGGTCCTGGCTGGAGCGCCACGGCGTCGACTGCGACTCCGTGCACGTCTCCGAGACCCGGCACACGGCGCGTTTCCTGTGCACCACCGACGAGCACCACAACCAGATCGCCTCGTTCTACACCGGCGCCATGGCCGAGGCGCGGCTGATCGAGCTCAAGCCGGTCGCCGACCGCGTGGGCGGTCTCGACCTGGTGCTCATCAGCCCCAACGACCCCGACGCCATGCTCCGCCACACCGACGAGTGCCGCCAGCGCGGCATCCCGTTCGCGGCCGACATCTCCCAGCAGCTCGCCCGCATGGCCGACGAGCAGATCCGCCAGCTCGTGGACGGCGCGGCCTACCTGTTCTCCAACGACTACGAGAAGGGCCTCATCGAGCAGAAGACCGGCTGGTCGGACGCCGAGATCCTCGACCGGGTCGGCGTCCGGGTCACCACGCTCGGGCCCAAGGGCGCCGTCATCGACCGCAAGGGCGAGCCCTCCATCCAGGTCGCGCCCGCGCCCGAGCGCGGCAAGGCCGACCCCACGGGCGTCGGCGACGCCTTCCGCGCCGGGTTCCTGTCCGCGCTGGCCTGGGGGCTGCCGCTGGAGCGCTGCGGCCAGGTGGGCAACCTCACCGCCACCCACGTGCTGGAGCGGGTGGGCGGCCAGGAGTACGAGCTGGGCCAGGCCGCCTTCATGGAGCGCTTCGCCGCCGCCTACGGCCCGGAGGCCGCGGCCGAGGTCGGCGAGCACGTCCGCTGCCACCACCCCTGACGCGCCCCGGCACGGCGGCGCCCCCGCCACGCTCACCGGCGGCGGGGGCGCGACGCGCGTGCGTTCCCTCAGTCCTGGGCGTGCGCCCGGTCAGTCCTGGGCGTAGACCCGGTGCACGAACTCGGCGAGCTGGTCGTCCGGCAGGTTCCTGGCCAGGTCGGCCTCGCTGATCATGCCGACGATCCGGTCGCCCTCCATGACCGGCAGGCGCTTGATCTGGTGCTCCTCCATCCGCGCCAGCGCCTCCTGGACGCTGGTGTCCGCGGTCACCCAGACCAGGCCCGTGGCCAGCTCGCCGGCCGTCACGCGGGCCGGGTCGTGGCCCGCCGCGACGCACTTCACGACGATGTCGCGGTCGGTGATGATGCCCGTGACGCGGTCACCGGGCCCGCACACCGGCAGCGCGCCCACGCCGTTCGAGCGCATGAGCTGCGCCGCGCGGTCGAGGGTCTCGTGCGCGCCGATGCACTCGGCTCCGGTGCTCATCACGTCGCGGGCGGTCTCGTGCGATCGTCCGCCGTTCATGGCTCACCCCCGAAGGTCGATGACTCCTTACGGGGACCTCTACCCTCCCAATTCGGATAAATCAGTAGTTTCGTCTCACATGTATCGCCCAGCCGCCGCCGGGCAGCTCGTACGAGCCGACGTGCCGGTGCGACTTCAGCCGGCACCAGGCCGGCACGTCGTTGTAGGCCGCCGGGTCGTCGGCCAGCACGGCGACCACCGCGTTCAGCGGCACGGCGTTGATCTGCTCGGCGAGCATGATGATCGGGATCGGGCACTTCTTGCCGAGCGCGTCGATCGTCAAAGCCGGCTGAGTAACCTCGGTCATGCGACTCCTGCGTCCTGGCGGATGCGGCGCACCAGCTCGGGCAGCACGGCGAGGAACCTGTCGACCTCGGCCGCGGACGCGCCCCTGGGCAGCGACACCCGCACATTCCCGTGCGTGAGCACGCCCATCGCTTCGAGGACGTGTGATGGACGAAGCGTACTAGCGGTGCACGAGCTCCCGGACGACACGGCGAAGCCCGCCTTGTCGAGCTCGGTGAGCAGCGCCTCCCCGTCCACGTAGAGGCACGAGAAGGTCACGATGTGCGGCGCCCGCTCGACGGGGTCGCCGATCACCTCCACGTCGGGGACGATCTCCGGCACGGTCTCCCTGATGCGGGCCACGAGCGCGGAGATGCGCGCCTGCTCCAGCGCCGCCTCGGCGGTCATCGCGCGCAGCGCCGCCGCCGCGGCCACCACGGCAGGGACGTTCTCGAAGCCCGGCACCCGGCGCCGCTCCCGCTCGTCCTCCGGCAGGAACGAGCGGAACCTGGTGCCCTTGCGCACCGCCAGCACGCCCACCCCGGCCGGGCCGCCCCACTTGTGGGCGCTGGCGGTCAGCACCGACCAGCCCGGCGGCACCGGCATCCGGCCGGCCGTCTGCGCGGCGTCCACCAGCAGCGGCACGCCGTGCTCGCGGCAGGCCGCGGCCACCTCGGCCACCGGCTGCACCGTGCCGACCTCGTGGTTGGCCGTCTGCAGGCAGGCCAGCGCGGTGCCCGGCCGCGCCACCGCGGCGGCGAAGCGGGCCGGATCGACCCGGCCGGTGAGGCCCACGCCCACCGTCTCCACCGTGCCGCCGTCGCGCTCGTGCAGGCCCGCCGCGTGCAGCACGCTGGAGTGCTCCACCGCCGAGGTCACCAGATGGCGCCCGGCCCTGCGCCTTCCGTGTAGGGTGCCGAGGACGCCGAGATGCACGGCCTGCGTGCCCGAGGAGGTGAACGACACCTCGTCCGGGCGCGCGCCGAGCGCCTCGGCCACCTCCGTGCGGGCCTGCTCCAGCAGCAGGTGCGCGCGGCGGGCCTCGCCGTACAGTCTCGCGGGGTCGGCCCAGCCGACGTCGATCGCCGCCAGCAGCGCCTCGCGCGCCTGCGGGTGGAGCGGCTCGCTGGAGGCCGCGTCGAAATACGCCACGAGACTTATCGTCCCACTTGCGGCGCCACCGAGGGGTCGCGCGGTGGGGCGAGGCACCTGCACGCTAATGTGTCTGCAATCAAGCTGTGCATGGGAAATACGAGCACCCGAGGGAAAGACCCTTGGGCTTCATCTGTGGGGTAGGCGATCCGTGAGTCCGACTCGCCGTACGCGGCGTTCGTTGGCCCGGCGCAGGGTGCCACGCGCCGCCGCTCTGGCGTTGCTGCTGGCCACTGCTACGGCGTGTGCTAATGACGTGCCCGAGGCCGACTGGTCTCGTGGCTTGCTTCCTGACCACGTCACCGAGCAGGGCAACGTGGTCCAGTCCCTGTGGAACGGGGCCTGGGTCGCCGCCCTCGCCACGGGTGCCGTCGTCATCGTCCTGATCCTCTGGGCGTCGTTCTTCCACCGCAAGCGCCGTGCGAAGGCCGACCTGCCCCCGCAGGTGCGCTACAACCTGCCGATCGAGATGCTCTACACCCTGATCCCGCTGGTCATGGTGTCGGTGTTCTTCTTCTTCACCGCCCGTGACAGCGAGCGGCTGACCCGGGTGGACGGCGACGCGCCTGTCAAGGTCAAGGTCGAGGCCTACCAGTGGAGCTGGCGCTTCACCACGACCTACAACGGCAAGACCCTGCCGACGGTGGCCGGCACGCCGGTGCACGACTACCACCAGGGCCCGCAGCTCGTCCTGCCGGTCAACCAGAAGGTCGAGTTCACCCTGACCACCGACGACGTCATCCACTCGTTCTGGGTGCCGGAGTTCCTGTTCAAGCGTGACGTCATCCCCGGCATCCCCGAGAGCAACCCGGGCCGGAAGTTCCAGATCCAGACCCTGAACAAGCCGGGCGTCTACGCCGGCCGCTGCGCCGAGCTGTGCGGTGTCGACCACAGCCGCATGTTGTTCAACGTCAAGCTCGTCTCGCAGCAAGAGTTCGACCAGTACATCGCGACACAACAGGCTGGGAGCGCCCAGTGACCGCCATCCAAGAGCCACTCGTCCGCACACCGGTCATCCGGCCCGTCACCAAGGGCCAGGTGATCGCGAAGTGGATGTCGTCCACTGATCACAAGATCATTGGGCACATGTACCTCATCACGTCGTTCATGTTCTTCCTGATCGGCGGCGTGATGGCGCTGATCATGCGGGCGGAGCTGGCCCAGCCGGGCCTGCAGTTCACCAGCAACGAGCAGTTCAACCAGCTGTTCACCATGCACGGCACGATCATGCTGCTCATGTTCGCGACGCCGCTGTTCGCCGGCTTCGCCAACGAGCTCATGCCGCTGCAGATCGGCGCTCCCGACGTGGCCTTCCCGCGCCTCAACATGGTGAGCTACTGGCTCTACCTGTTCGGCAGCATCATCGCGGTGTCCGGCTTCTTCACCCCGGGCGGCGCGGCCTCGTTCGGCTGGTTCGCCTACACGCCGCTGTCGGACGCGATCTACTCGCCCGGCGTCGGCGGCGACCTGTGGCTCATGGGCCTGGCGCTGTCCGGCCTGGGCACCATCCTCGGCGCGGTCAACTTCATCACCACGATCATCTGCATGCGCGCGCCCGGCATGACGATGTTCCGCATGCCGATCTTCACCTGGAACGTCCTGCTCACCAGCATGCTCGTGCTGATGGCCTTCCCGGTGCTGGCCGCCGCGCTGCTGGCGCTGGAGGCCGACCGCAAGCTCGGCACGCACATCTTCGACGCCGGCAACGGCGGGGCGATGCTCTGGCAGCACCTGTTCTGGTTCTTCGGCCATCCCGAGGTCTACATCATCGCGCTGCCGTTCTTCGGCATCGTGACCGAGATCCTGCCGGTCTTCAGCCGCAAGCCGATCTTCGGTTACATCAGCCTCGTGGCCGCGACCATCTCGATCGCGGGTCTGTCCATCACGGTCTGGGCGCACCACATGTTCCCGACCGGACAGGTCCTGTTGCCGTTCTTCTCGTTCATGACGTTCCTCATCGCGGTGCCGACGGGCGTGAAGTTCTTCAACTGGATCGGCACGATGTGGCGGGGGCACCTGAGCTTCGAGTCGCCGATGTTGTTCTCGGTCGGCTTCCTCATCACGTTCCTGCTGGGCGGCCTGACCGGCGTCATCCTGGCCTCGCCGCCGCTCGACTTCCACATCAGCGACACCTACTTCGTCGTCGCCCACTTCCACTACGTGGTCTTCGGCACCGTCGTGTTCGCCATGTTCGCGGGCTTCTACTTCTGGTGGCCCAAGTTCACCGGCAAGATGCTCAACGACAAGCTGGGCAAGCTGCACTTCTGGCTGCTGTTCATCGGCTTCCACACCACGTTCCTGGTGCAGCACTGGCTCGGCGTGGCGGGCTTCCCGCGCCGCTACGCCGACTACAGCGCGGCCGACAACTTCACCGACCTCAACATGATCTCGTCGGTGGGCGCGTTCGTGCTGGGCCTGTCCACGCTGCCGTTCTTCTACAACGTCTGGAAGACCGCGCGCACCGCGCCCAAGGTCACCGTGGACGACCCGTGGGGCTACGGCGGCTCGCTGGAATGGGCCACCTCCTGCCCGCCGCCGCGCCACAACTTCACCAAGCTGCCGCCCATCCGCTCCGAGCGGCCCGCGTTCGACCTGCACTACCCGCACACGTCCGCGGGCAGCACGTCCCACAAGTCCGTCACCAAGTCCGACACGCCGGCCGGGGAGGTCGAGGCCTGATGAGGGTCCAGGGTTGGCTGTTCCTGCTGTGCGGCCTGTTCTTCGCCGGGGTCGACGTCGCCTACTGGTTCTGGACCAAGGCGGCGACCGGCCAGGGTGAGCCGGTCGGCACCACGGCCATGGCGATCTCGGTCGGGTTCGCGTTCATGGTCGGCTACTACCTGATGTTCACCGCGCGGCGCATCGGCGCCCAGCCGGAGGACAACAAGCAGGCCGACATCAGCGACGGCGCGGGCGAGATCGGCTTCTTCAGCCCGAGCAGCTGGTGGCCGCTGTTCCTGTGCCTGGCGGCGGCCTTCGCCTTCGCCGGGTTCGTGATCGGCTTCTGGATGTTCCTGATCGGGATCTTCCTGGTGATCATGGCGATGATCGGGTTCGTGTTCCAGTACTACCGGGGCCACTTCTCGCACTGAGGCCCCCGGCCGCCGGAGCGGGCGTCATCCTCCTTGAGGGGACGACGTCCGCTTTTTGGCGTTCTTTACGAGTGTCCGGATGCGGTTATTCGGTCACTCACGGTAATAAAGGAGGCAGAAGCGGACCGATCTTGGGCGGGGGAGTCACTGGTGGAGCGCGGAGCGTATGGATTGGCCGGCCTGCCGGCCCTGGCCCTGCTGGTGGCGTGCTCGGCGTGCTCCGCGGGCGGCGACGGGACGGACGGCACCGCCATGGCCGGCGGCGCCCATGCGGCCTCGGTGGTGTTCTCGCCACTGGACAGGAGCACGAACGTCCCCACCGACCAGCCCGTGGTCGTGTCGGTCCACGGCGGGCGGCTGACCGGCGTACGGGTGGACGGCGGCGGCAAGCAGGGCCTGCCGGGGGTGCTGAGCTCCGACGGCACCCGCTGGCGCAGCACCGTCACCGCCCGCCCCGGCACCGCCTACACGGTCACCGCCGTCTCCGTGGACCCGGCGGGCAAGCAGAGCCGCTCCACCAGCACGTTCACGACCGTCAAGGGCCAGGCCGCGTTCGACGTCAAGACCGTCACCCCGAACAGGGACGACACGGGCCTGACGGTCGGCGTCGGCATGCCCATCATGGTCACCTTCGACAAGCCGATCGCCGACCGCGTGGCGGTCGAGCGCAACCTCATCGTCCGCAGCACCAAGCCGGTCGAGGGCGCCTGGCACTGGTTCGACGACACGCACGTGGACTTCCGGCCCCAGCAGTACTGGCCGGCCCACACCCGGGTGCGCCTGGAGGCCCGGCTGGCGGGCGTGCGCGGCGGCCCCGGCCTGTACGGCAAGCGCGACGTCAAGCTGGACTTCAGGATCGGCCGCGCCCAGATCACCAGGGGCAGCACCGACGAGCACGTGCTCGTCGTGCGGCGCGACGGCCGGCGCATCCGCACCATGCCGATGAGCGCAGGCCAGGGCGGCCAGTGGAAGTACTACACCACCTCGGGCATCCACCTGGCGATGTCCCGTGAGCCGGTCACCGTCATGACCTCGCCGGGCATCGGCCCGGGTCAGGCGGGCTACTACCAGCTCACCGTCTACAACACGGTGCGCATCTCCAACAGCGGCGAGTACGTCCACAGCGCCCCGTGGTCGGTCGGCTCGCAGGGCAACTCCAACGTCAGCCACGGCTGCGTGAACGTCAGCCCCGAGAACGCCGCCTGGTTCATCAAGAACACCCTGATCGGCGACCCGATCATCATCACCGGCAGCCCGCGCAAGCTGGAGCCCACGAACGGCTGGGGGCACTGGCAGGAGAACTGGCACCAGTGGCAGCGGTGGAGCTCGCTCAAGGCGGGCCCGACCCTCACGTTCTGATCACGAAGAAAGGCGCGCCCTCCTCCGGGGAGTGCGCGCCTTCGCGTGCCGCGCGCCGGGCCGGCCCCCGGCGCGTCAGGGGAGGTCAGCAGGAGCCGCTGACCTCGACCCAGCGCTCCAGGATGGCCCTGGCGGCCCCTGAGTCCACCGCCTGGGCCGCGCGCTCGTAGCCGGCGTGCATGGAGGCGTCGAGGTCGTCACCGGGCCCCTCGTGGGCCACCAGGGCCGCGGCGGCGTTGAGCAGGACGGCGTCGCGCACCGGGCCGGTCTTGCCGCCCAGCAGGTCGTGCACGGCCTGGGCGTTGAACGCCACGTCGCCGCCGCGCAGGGCGCCCACGTCGGCGCGCGGGATGCCGAGGACCTGGGGGTCGAAGGTGGCCTGCGTGGCGGTGCCGTCCTTGACCACCCAGACCGTCGAGGTGCCGGCGATGGTCAGCTCGTCGAGGCCGTCGTCGCCGCGGAAGACCAGGGCGGACACGCCCCGCTCGGCGAAGACGCCGGCCAGCACGGGCAGCATGCGGGCGTCGTAGACGCCGATGGCCTGGGCGGTGGGCCGGGCCGGGTTGGTGAGCGGGCCGAGGAAGTTGAAGATCGTCGGGATGCCGATCTCCCTGCGGGTGGGCCCGGCGAAGCGCAGCGCGGGGTGGTAGACCGGGGCGAAGCAGAACGCGATGCCCGCCTCGCGGGCCACCCGCGCCGTCTGCTCGGGCGTGAGGTCGAGGCGGATGCCCAGGTGCTCCAGGACGTCGGCGGCCCCGCACGAGGAGGAGGCGGCCCGGTTGCCGTGCTTGACCACCCGCGCGCCGGTCGCGGCCGTGACGATGGCGGCCATCGTGGAGACGTTGACCGTGTGGGCGCGGTCGCCGCCGGTGCCGACGATGTCGACCACGGGGCCCTCGACGTGCAGCGGGGTGGCGAAGTCGAGCATGGTGCGGGCCAGGCCCACGACCTCCGACACCGACTCGCCCTTGGCCCGCAGGGCGATGACGAACCCGGCGATCTGGGAGGGCGTCGCGGAGCCGGACATGATCTCCCGCATCGCCCAGGCCGTCTCGTCCGCGGTGAGGTGCTCTCCGGCCAGGAGGGCGGAGAGCAGGGCGGGCCAGGTCGTCCGGGAGTCCATGGGCACCTACTTCGCGTTGAGACGGGTGGAGAAGCGGCGGCGCATGAGGTCGGCCACCGTGTCGGCCAGCACCATGGGCTCCAGGGGCTGGGGGACCACGGCGTCGGCCTTGGACCACTCGGCCAGCCAACGGTCGTCGCGCCGGGCGATGAGCAGGCAGATCGGCGGGCAGTCGTAGACCTCGTCCTTGGCCTGGCGGGAGACGCCCATGCCGCCGGCGGGCTGGGTCTCGCCGTCGAGGACGGCCACGTCGATCTCCCCGGAGCCCAGCCACTGGTGGACCTTGGGCTCGGTGGCGCACTCCACGATCTCGACGAAGGGCACGTCCGCCGCGGGCCGCCTGCCGATGGCCTGGATCACCTCAGCCCTCGTGGCGGCGTCGTCGCTGTAGACGAGGACCTTCATCGTGTCGTCGGTGCTGCCGGATGACGTCACTGTCGCGCTCACTATCGGTCGTAGCGGTATGGTCACCCTGGATCGTACCGGTGTGCCGGCGTGCAGACCCAGGCCACCGCCCCTGGCGGGCGTTTTGCGGCAATTATCCCAGGTTGGTCACCGGTTTGTACCGGCTAACGGGGGGTCGTGCGCCGGACCGACCACCAGAGCCGCAATAATGCTGCCCGTGGCGACAGCATCCGCAATAACTTCGACGACGACAGCACAGCCGTTCCGCAGACCCAACCTGGTCAGCGTCGGGACGATCGTCTGGCTGTCCTCCGAGCTCATGTTCTTCGCGGCGCTGTTCGCGATGTACTTCACCATCCGGTCGGTGAGCGTCGGCAAGGGGCTCGAATGGGCCCCCACGCTCGTTCCCGCAGGCGCGCACGCCGCCGAAGGCGCTCACCTGAACATCCCGTTCGCGACGGTCAACACGATCATCCTGGTGCTGTCGAGTGTGACGTGCCAGCTCGGTGTGTGGGCCGCTGAGAAGGGGCAGGTCGGCAAGCTCCGCTTCTGGTACATCGTCAGCTTCCTCATGGGCGCGGTCTTCATCGCCGGACAGCTGTACGAGTACTCGGAGCTGGCGGCGGAGGGCGCGACGCTGTCCGCTAACGCCTACACCTCGGTGTTCTACCTGACGACGGGCTTCCACGGCCTGCACGTGACCGGTGGCCTGATCGCGTTCCTGTTCATGCTGGGACGCACGTACGCCGCGAAGCGCTTCACGCATGAGCAGGCCACCAGCGCGATCGTCGTGTCCTACTACTGGCACTTCGTCGACGTCGTCTGGATTGGTCTTTTCGCGACCATCTACATCATTCGGTAAGGAACGGGATCTCTGTGACTAGGATCACCGCTTGGCGGCGGCATCCCCTCGCGAGATACGCCGTCCTGATTTTGGCGTTGGCGCTGGTCGGGATGGTATATGCCGCCTTTTTCCAGGCGGGTAGGCCTGCCGACGCGTCCCTCGCGGCGGGCAAGGTCGACGACGTGGCCGAGGGCAGGAGCCTGTTCGTCCAGCACTGCTCCAGCTGCCACGGCCTCAACGGCGAGGGCACCAACACCGCGCCCACGGTCATCGGCGTCGGCGCCGCCGCCGTCGACTTCCAGGTGAGCACCGGCCGTATGCCCGCGGCCAACCCCGGCCCCCAGGCCCCGCGCAAGCCGCAGGCGCCCTGGGTCACCGAGGACGCCATCCGCCAGCTCGGCGCCTACGTGCAGTCGCTCGGCGGCGGCCCGCAGGCGCCCGCGGCCGAGCAGGTCGACCCCAAGCAGGGCGACCCCGGCCGGGGTGGCGAGCTGTTCCGCGCCAACTGCATCCAGTGCCACAACTGGGCGGGTGCCGGCGGTGCCCTGACCCAGGGCAAGTACGCACCCAACCTCAACTCGGCGTCCCCGACGCAGATCTACGAGGCGATGGCCACCGGCCCGCAGGCGATGCCCGTCTTCAACGACACCACGATCACGCCGGAAGAGAAGCGTGACATGATCGCCTACATCACGCACGTCCGCGACCAGCAGGACCCGGGAGGTTTCGGCCTCGGGCGTATTGGCCCGGTCACCGAAGGTCTCGTAGCGTGGGTGGCGGGTCTCAGCGCCCTCGTACTCGCCGCCATCTGGATCACCGCGAAGAAGCGACAGAAGTCATGACAGACAACGAGCACGAGATCGAGCAGCCGGACGAGCGCGTACCCAAGCGCGTCATCGGCACCCCCGCGCCGGGCACCTCGATGCTCGGCGCCGCGGAAGCGGACGACGCCGGCAAGGACGTGCCCGGTGTGACGCTCCAGGACGAGGCGAAGGCCCGCAAGGCGGAGAAGATCGTGGCGCTCTGCTTCACGATCACCTTCCTCGCGGCCGTCGCGTTCATCATCTCCTACGTGGTGTTCCAGGTGGGCACCACCAGCTCGACGGGGACGTCCAACCTCGCGCTGGGCAGCTCGCTCACCATCGCCATCATGGCGCTGGCGATCGGCATCACGGTCTGGGTCCGCCAGATCATGCCCAAGTACGCGCTCATCCAGCAGCGCCACGAGATGGCCTCCGCCGAGCCCGACCGCGAGATCGTCGCCGACACCTTCGTGCAGGGCGCCAACGAGAGCGGCTTCGTCAAGCGCAAGCTGCTGCGCCGCACCCTGCTGCTCGCCGCGGCCCCGCTGGGCCTGGTGCCGCTGGTGCTGCTGCGCGACCTCGACAACAGCAAGATGCCGGGCGCGAAGTTCAACAAGATGCTGCGCCACACGGTCTGGGGCGAGAAGACCAAGGAGGGCAAGCCGCTCAGGCTCGTCGTCGAGGGCACCGGCCAGCCCATCAGGGCCGCCGACTTCAACTCGCCCGGCGGCATCCTGTCGGTGGTCCCCGAGGGCTACGAGCACGACCTCAACGCCCTGGCCAAGGCCACGCTGATCCTGATCAAGTTCCGCCCGGAGGAGATCAAGGACGGCGTCAACAAGAACTGGACGCACGACAGCATCGTCGCGTACTCCAAGATCTGCACCCACGTGGGTTGCCCGGCGGCCCTGTACGAGCAGACCACGCACCACATTCTCTGCCCGTGCCACCAGTCGACGTTCGACGCCTCCGACGGCGCCAAGGTCGTCTTCGGCCCGGCCGCTCGGCCGCTGCCGCAGCTGCCGATCACCGTCGACGAGCAGGGCTACCTGATCGCCCAGGGCGACTTCAAGGTGCCCGTCGGCCCGAGCTACTGGGAACGCGGTGACGCCGAGGCCGAGGCCAGGATGAACGGAGGCCAGCCGTGAGCGGCGAACTGAACCAGGTGCCCAAGGCCATCGGAGGCCCGTCGAGCTGGCTCGACGACCGGCTGGGCGGGGCCAACTTCCTCAAGCGCAACCTGCGCAAGATCTTCCCCGACCACTGGTCGTTCCTGCTGGGCGAGATCGCGCTCTACTCGTTCGTCATCCTGCTGCTGACCGGCACGTTCCTGACGCTCTGGTTCAAGCCCAGCATGATGGAGGTCGCCTACGACGGCCCGTACGCGCCGCTCAAGGGCGTCATGATGTCCCAGGCCTACGCCTCGTCGCTGGAGATCAGCTTCGAGGTCCGGGGTGGTCTGCTGATCCGGCAGATGCACCACTGGGCGGCCCTGCTCTTCGTGGGCGGCATGATGATCCACATGCTCCGGGTGTTCTTCACCGGCGCCTACCGCAAGCCGCGTGAGATCAACTGGCTGATCGGCGTGCTGCTGCTGACGCTGGCCCTGGTCGAGGGCCTCACCGGCTACTCCCTGCCCGACGACCTGCTGTCGGGCGCGGGCCTGCGCATCACCGAGGGCGTGGCGATCTCGCTGCCGCTGGTCGGCACGTACGTCACGTTCTTCCTGTTCGGCGGCGAGTATCCGGGCGAGGACGTCATCCCGAGGTTCTACTCGCTGCACATCCTGCTCATCCCGGGCATCCTGCTGGCGCTGGTCTCGGCCCATCTGGTGCTCATGTGGGTGCAGAAGCACACCCAGATGCCGGGCAAGGGCCGCACCAACACCAACGTGGTCGGCGGGCCGTTCTACCCGGCCTTCATGGCCAAGGCCGGCGCGTACTTCCTGTTCACGCTGGGTGTCGTGGCGGGCCTGGCGACCTTCGCCCAGATCAACCCGATCTGGCTGTTCGGTCCCTACACCCCGGCCGACATCTCGGCCGGTTCGCAGCCCGACTGGTACATGGGCTTCCTGGAAGGCTCGCTGCGGCTCATGCCGCCGTGGGAGTGGAACCTGTTCGGCACGGCCCACGCGGGCACGCTGCCGATGAGCGTCATCATCCCGGCGCTGGTGCCGCTCGGCCTCGTCATGACGGGCCTGGCGCTCTACCCGTTCCTCGAACAGTGGATCACCGGCGACCGGCGCGAGCACCACGTCGCCGACCGCCCGCGCAACAACCCGCACCGCACCTCGATCGGCATCGCGGCCATCACGTTCTACGGCGTGCTGTGGCTGCTCGGCGCCAACGACGAGATCGCGGCCAACTTCCACATCAGCCTCAACTGGACGACCTACATCGGCCGGGCGCTGATCTTCGTCGCTCCGGCGCTGGCGTACGTGATCACCTACCGCATGTGCCTCGGCCTGCAGCGCTCCGACGCCGCGGTCATCTCGCACGGCGTGGAGTCGGGCGTCATCAAGCGGCTGCCGCACGGCGAGTTCATCGAGGTCCACACGCCGCCGGCCGACGACATCGAGGCCCACGTGCGCGGCAAGCAGCCGGTGCTGATGCTGCCGGTGGAGGAGGACGCCGCCGGCATCCCGCCGAAGGGCATGCGCGGGCCGCTCGGCCGGCTGCGCGCGCGGATGTCCCGGGCGTACGGCGGGGAGAAGATCCCGCTGGACGACGGGCACGGACACGGTCACGGCGAGGACGAGCACGCCGCCATCGGCTCCGGTGGCGACGACCGCAGCCTCACCCACTGATCACCGCACCGCCACACCGCGCGGGCCCGGACGACCACACGGCCGTCCGGGCCCGCCGGTTTTCGGGGTCTGTCGGTTTCGGGGTCTGTCGGTTTTTTCGAGGGTCCGCCACGCGAGCGGGCAGGCCACGGTGAGCGGGCAGGCGAAGTCGTCCGGGCGGCTTCGCGGCGAACCGCCGCCCGGGAGCCGGCGGAGGGGCCGGCCGGCGGAGGGGCTAGTCGGCGGAGGGGCTAGTCGGCCTCGGGGAAGCCGATGGAGAAGGCGGCGTCCAGGTCGTGCTTGGAGTAGGCGCGGAAGGCGATGTGCGTCTCGGTGTGCAGCACGCCCTCGACCTTGTTGATCCGCCCGGGGACGACCTCGGCGATCTGCTCGTAGACCGGCACTCTGACCATGGCGAGCAGGTCGTACTCGCCGGTGATGGAGTAGACCTCGCTGACGCCCTCGATCTCGGCGATCGTCTCGGCGACCTCCGTGATCCGGTCTACCTCGGCATTGATGTGGACGATAGCCGTGACCATGGATCAACTCTATCGGTTCACCGCAAGGGCCGCCCCTCCCGCCCGCGTGCCTCGTCGAGCCCGCGGTAGGCCAGGTCGATGCGGGCCTTGTGCCGGGCGGCCCCGTGGGCGGGCAGGCTCCACTCGCCGTCGACCTCCACCAGCCGCACCCCCGGCGACTCCAGCCAGCGCAGGATGCACTCGGTCTCCTCGGCGCTGGCGGCGTGCACCGGCCCGGGCCCGGGCAGGACGACCTCCGCCGCGGCCGTCAGGGCCGCCACGAACGGCGTGGGATGGGCGCCCTTGGGCATGACCCCGGCCGCGGCCAGCCGCCCGTAGCGGATGACGTGGATGTCCCAGCCGCCGCCGAAGGCCGGGCTGGCGGCCACGAGCTGCGGGATGCGGGTGAGGGCGCTCAGCCGCTGCATGCGGGCCGCCGTGCGGACGAACGAGGCCAGCCGGTCGCGGTCGACCGACGCCTCCTCGTAGCGCTGCTCCGCCGACAGCCGCTCCATGCGCGCGAGGACGGCGGTCAGGACCGGCGTGGCGTCGAGGGTCATGGCCCGGCGGGCCGCCTCGACGTGCACGGCGTACTCCTGCGGGCTCTGCCGCCCCTCGCACGGCGCGCCGCAGCGGCCCATCTCGTGCAGCACGCAGGCCGGGCGCCGGGTGCGCGGCCCGATCGCCTGCGTGCACTGGCGCAGCGGCACCGCCTCGTGCAGCGCGATGCGCGCGTCGTCGGCCAGGCGGGCGCTGGTGAACGGCCCCAGATAGGTGGCCTCGTCGTCCTTCAGCTCGCGCACGATCGACAGCCGGGGGAACGGCTCGGCCGTCAGCTTGAGCCACACCACCTTCTCCGGGAAGCGGGAGCGCCGGTTGTAGCGGGGCTTGGCGCCGCCGATCAGGCGCAGCTCCCTGACCTCGGCCTCCAGCCCGGTGGCGCAGACGATGTGGCGCACCCGCTCGGCGATGCCGATCATTTCCCGGATGCGTGGCCGGGTCTCGCTGGCGGTGAAGTAGGAGCGTACGCGGTTGCGCAGGTTGCCGCTCTTGCCGATGTAGAGCACCTCGCCCCGTTCGTCCTCGAACAGGTAGACGCCCGGCGCGTGCGGCACCGAGTCGGCCAGGTGGCGCTTGCGCTGCTGCTCGGGCGTGGGCGCGCGGACGAACGACTTGAGCTCCTCCAGCGTGTGCACCTGGAACGACCCGGCCCGCTCGATGAGCCCGTGCAGCACGTCGACGGTCGCCCTGGCGTCCTGCAGCGCCCGGTGGCACGGCTCGGCCGTGCTGCGGAAGAACCGGGCCAGCGTGGCCAGCTTGGCGTTGGGCGTCTCGTCGCGGGTCAGCACGCGCCGGGCCAGATCGACGGTGTCGAGCACCGGGTTGGCCGGGGCGGGATGGCCGTGCGCGGCGCAGGCGGCCTTGACGAAGCGCGTGTCGAAGCCGGCGTTGTGCGCCACCAGCACGGACCCGCGGATGAACTCCAGGAAGCTCGGCAGCACCGCCTCGATCCGCGGCGCCGCCACCACCATGGCGTCGGTGATGCCGGTCAGCACCGAGATGAACGGCGGGATCGGCCCGCCGGGATCGACCAGCGTGGAGAACTCGCCCAGCACCTCGCCCGCCCGCACCTTGACCGCCCCGATCTCGGTGATCGCGTCCTCGGCGGGCGAGCCGCCGGTCGTCTCCAGGTCGAACACGACGAAGGTGACCTCGCTGAGCGGGGTGCCGAGCTCGTCGAGAGTGCCTTGTACCGCTTCCACGTTCAAAGACCATAGAGAGAACGACCGACAGGATCGAATAACCATCCCTCTTGATCGTTGGTTACCCTTCCCTTTATGTCGGCGGCAAGACTCGCCGGCCGCTACTCCCTGCTGCGCCCGCTGGGCGCGGGCGGCATGGGGAAGGTGTGGCTGGCCAGGGACGAGATGCTCGACCGCGACGTCGCGGTCAAGGAGCTCACGCTGCCCGAGGGCATGGGCCCGAAGGAGCGGGCCGCATCGGTCAAGCGGGCCGTGCGCGAGGCGCAGGCCACCGCGCGGCTGCGCCATCCCGGCATCGTCGCCCTGCACGACGTGGTGGTCGAGAACGAGCGGCCGTGGCTGGTCATGGAGCTGCTGCGGGGCCGCACGCTCGGCGACACCGTCCGCGAGCTCGGCCCCATGCCGCCCGCCCACGCCGCCCGCGTCGGCGCCGACGTGCTGGAGGCGCTGTCGGCCGCGCACGCCCTCGGCATGCAGCACCGCGACGTCAAGCCGGGCAACGTGTTCCTCACCGACAGCGGCCGGGTCGTGCTCACCGACTTCGGCATCGCCCGGCAGGAGGGCCAGGCCACCCTCACCGAGCAGGGGCTGATGATCGGCTCGCCCGGGTTCATCGCGCCCGAGCGGCTGGAGGGCGGCCCCGGCGGCCCGGCCAGCGACCTGTGGTCGCTCGGCGCCACCCTCTACCTCGCGGTGACCGGCGTGCTCGCCTACGAGGGGTCGGCGGCCGAGCGGGTGCGGGCCACGCTGCTGGCGCCGCCGCCGGTCGCGCCGGGGCCGCTCGGCCCGCTGATCGCCGCGATGATGGCGCGCCACCCGGCCACCCGCCCCGACCCGCGCGTGATCGTGCCCGCGCTCCGGCAGGTCGCCGCCGGCGGCCCCGCCCCGCGGCTCCCGGCCGACCACAGCCTGACGGCGCCCGGCCGGGTCAGGCGGCGCGGCCGGGTCGCGTTGTGGATCTCGGCGGGGGTGGCGCTCGTGGCCGTGCTGGGCGCCGGCGGCTTCTTCGCGCTGCGCG
The DNA here is from genome assembly GCF_040802095.1 of Nonomuraea sp. NPDC050783. NCBI lineage: Bacteria > Bacillati > Actinomycetota > Actinomycetes > Streptosporangiales > Streptosporangiaceae > Nonomuraea > Nonomuraea sp. NPDC050783. Next base: position 525,008 of record NZ_JBFAHK010000003.1, on the reverse strand, counting down.
GCCTCGGCGCCGGCGGCGACGCCGTCCCCGCGGCCTTCACCGTCCCCATGAACGTGTGCACGCTGATCGGCTCCGAGGAGGTGGGCAGGCTGCTGCGCACCGCCAGCCCGCCCAGGCCGCAGCCCGGTTCCGACGAGGTGGGGCCCAAGTGCGGCTGGCCGATCTCCGGCACCGGCGTGGGCCTGCAGGTGCAGAAGGACTCCGACACGGTGGACCCGTGGTCGATGACCCCGGTCTCGGCCCGCACCCTGTTCCAGAACCAGAAGCGCTACTGGGGCAAGTACACCAGCGTCGACTGGACCTGGCCCGAGATCGGCGTCAAGACCTCCAGGAAGGCCACGCTGACCCCGGTGCGCGCGATCGCCGGCCTCGGTGAGGAGGCGTTCGGCTTCGAGCTGAAGGGGCCCACCGGCCGGGTGCACTCCGCGCACGTCTACTACCGGCTGGCCAACCTCGTGGTCAGCGTCGAGTACTCCACCCTCTCCGACCGGCCCACCGACGAGGACGTCAAGCAGGCGGCGCTGAAGGCCGCCCGGGCGAGCGAGCAGGCGTTGCGCCATGCCGCATGACCTCTACCTGCTGGCCGGCCGCTACCGGCTGATCGAGCGGCTCGGCCAGGGCGGCGCCGGCACCGTGTGGCGGGCCATCGACGAGATGCTCGACCGGCAGGTCGCGGTCAAGCAGGTCCGCGTGCCCGAGGGCCTGACCCCGCACGAGCGGGCGCGCTTCACCGACCACGCCATCCACGAGGCCCGCTCCGCCGGGCGGCTGCGCGACCCGGCCATCGTGCTCGTGCATGACGTCGTGATGGAGGGCCAGCAGCCGTGGATCATCATGGACCTGGTCACCGGCCGCTCGCTGGACAAGCTGATCAGCGAACGGGGGCCGCTGCCGCCGGCGGCGGTGGCCGCGATCGGGCTGCGGGTGCTGTCGGCGCTGGAGGCCGCCCACGCCCACGGCGTGCTCCACCAGGACGTCAAGCCGGCCAACATCCTGCTCGACGCCGACGGCACGGCCATGCTCACCGACTTCGGCATCGCGGCCCCCATGGGCCTGCCGGGCGACCGGGCCGGCACCGCGGGCTCGCCCGGCTACATGGCCCCCGAGCGCCTCAACGAGCAGCCCTCCGGCCCCGCCTCCGACCTGTGGTCGCTCGGCGCGAGCCTGTACACGGCGGTGGAGGGGCGGGCGCCGTTCGAGCGCGACCTGCCCGCCGCGGTGGCGGCGGCGGTGCTGCTGCACGAGCCGCCGTTCCCGGCCAGGGCCGGGCGGCGGCTCGGCAGCCTGCTCATGGCCATGCTCGCCAAGGACCCGGCGCTCCGGCCGACCACGCCGCAGGTCAGGCAGGCGCTCACCGCCCTGCTCGACGCGGGCCCCGAGCCGCGGGGCCGCCGCGGGTGGCTGCTGCCCGCGGCCGTCGCCACCGCCGTCGCGGTGCTGGGCGCGGGCATCTGGTACGCCGCCGCGGCGCTCGGCGGCCAGGCCGAGACCGGCCGGTACGCCGCCGCGCCCGACCCGTGCACGCTCCTCACCGATGCCCAGGCGGGGCAGCTCATGAAGGTCCCGCCGGTACGCAGCGCGAGCCGGCCGGGGGAGTGCCAGTGGATCGTCCGCGACCAGCCGGGCCGTACGCTGACCGTCCGCGCCTGGGCCGAGAAGCCCGACGCCGACCTCGGCGGGCCGCAGGTGGCGCAGCGGCGCTTCGCCAGCGAGAGGGCCACCAGGGCCGCGGGCAAGGGCACCGAGGGGCGGGTCACGCGCGGCTCGGTGGCCGACGTGGCGGGGGTCGGGGAGGCGGCCATCCTCCAGAACAGCTTTACGTTCTACATCAACACCAACAAAAGCGGCAGATCCGACAGCGTGCTGCTCTTCCGGACGAGTAACCTGCTCGGCGAAGTGGTCTGGCACCGTGACGACGTGCCGGCCTCCGAGCCGGCGGACAAGGAGACGGCCGTCGCGGCGGCACGCCTGGTCGCCGCGGCCCTGAGCAGGTGACCGTCCCGAGGCCGCAGGATCATCTTGCAAGGGGTGTGACCAGCATGACCTCCCGCACGTCAGGGCGATCGCAGGAGTCCCGCCAGTGAATCCCGGAAGCGAGCACGAGCCGCCGACCACCCCGTACCCATACCCCGCCCAGGACGGGTGGGACGAGTGGGACGAGCGGGACGGGGGCCAGGGCGGTCCCGGCGGCCAAGGCGGTCCCGGCGGCCAGGGCGGTCCCGGCGGCCAGGGCGGTCCCGGCGGCCAGGGCGGTCCCGGCGGCCAGGGCGAGGGCTATGGGCCGCGCCCCGCGCCGCCGGCCGGCGGACCGGCGGGATCGCCGGGCGTGCCGTCCCCGCCCGGACCGGGTATGCGCCCCTACCCGGCTCCCGCTCCGTCTCCGGGCACGCCCCCGCAGGGCCCGCCCTTCCCGGCCGGGCCCCACTCCGACCGGGTGTCCCACCCCGGTGCGGTATCCCACCCCAACCCGGCGCCCCATCCCGGCATGGCGTCGCACCCCGGCCCGTTTCCCGCCGACGTGCCCCCGCAGGGGCCCGGGGTGCCGGCCCCGGGCATGGCCTCGTACGGCCCGTTGCTCCCTCCTGACGCGCCTCCGCCGGGTGCTGGGGTGCCACCCGCGCACGGACCGCTGCCTTCTGAAGCGCGCCGTCCGGGCCCGGCCCAGCCCCCGGGGATGCCCCACACCGGTGCGTGGCTTCCCGGCGCGCCTGCTCCGGGGGCGCCCTACCTGGGCCCGCCGCTTCCGCAAGGCCCGCCCCCTCAGGGCCCGCCTCCTCAAGGACCACCGCCTCCGGGCATGCCGCCTCCGGGCATGCCGCCTCAGGGGTTTCCCCCGGTGGGGGAGGAGGCGCCGGCGGGGTGGCGGCCGGGGCCGCCGTCCGCCGTCACGCCTGCCGTCCTGCCCCCCGCCCCACCCGCCGTCCCGCCCCACGGGACCACCGTGCCGCACGTTCCGCCGCCGGGGTCGGCCGGGCGGCCGGGGTGGCTGATGCCCGCGCTGGCCGCAGGCGTGGTGGTCCTGGTCGCGGCCGGCGGCGTCGGCGCGTTCGCGCTGTACGGGAACGACGCCCCGGCGGACCCGCCGGCGAGCAGCAGCAGCGGCAGGCCGTCGTCGTCCTCGTCCGCCCCCGCCGCGGCCGGCGCGAAGGGCCCCGACGTGTGCGCGATGTTGCCCAAGGAGGAGGCCGACCGCCTGGTGCCCGACGCCACGGTCGCCAAGAGCTCCAGGGACGGCGAGTTCACGGTCGACTTCGGCTGCAACTGGTCCAACCGCCGCATCTCCTTCGGCGACTACTGGCGCAGCAGGGAGATCGACGTCAAGGTCGCCCAGTACAAGGGCGAGGGCGCCAGGACCGGCCGCTCGCTCGCGCAGAACTCCTACGAGATGGAGTACCGCGGCGGCAAGTACGCCGCCACCGCCAAGCCGTCCCTCGACCCGGACGAGAAGGAGTACATCTCCCCGCTCAAGGACGTCCCCGGCGTCGGCGACGGCGCGTTCGCCCAGTACACCTGGCGTCGCGACAAGCTGCTGTGGTACTCCTTCGGCACCGCGCACGCCCGGGTCGGCGACTTCACCATCGAGGTCAAGTTCCAGGCCGACCAGCAGAAGAAGGACGCGGAGATCCTCTCCAACGAGACCCGCCAGTCGATCACCGAGGAGAACGCGCTGCGCGAGGTGAGCGGCCTGGTCGCGCACTTCGCCAAGGGCGTGGCCACCTGGCGGGCCAGCAACCCCGACGTGCTGGCCAAGGCCGACCAGCCCGCGGCCACCGCCTCGCCGACCCCCAAGGCGTCGGCCTCGCCCACCGTCCTGGCCGCCTTCCCCGCCGCCTGCCAGGCCGTCGGCGCCAAGGCCACCGAGCTGGTGCCGGACCCGACCACGCGGGCCCGCGGCCTGGAGGACGGCGGCGACTCCCAGACCGAGTGCCGCTGGCTCAACCTCGACCTGCCGGGCGACGGCGCGGACACGAAGAAGATCCGCAGCGTGCTGATCACCGTCCACCGCTTCAGCGACCGGACGGGCGCGGCCGACGAGACCGGCGCCAAGTCGTACTACGCCACCCAGCGCGGCAGCGACAAGAACATGGCCGGTTCGTCCATGGGCGGCATCACCTGGGGCGAGCTGGTCGATCTCAAGGACCTCGGCGACCAGGCATACCAGCAGTTCGTGCAGACCCGGCACGGCGATGTGGCGGCCTCCAGCGGCTCGGTGCTCATGCGCAAGGGCGCGGTCGTGGTGCGCGTCGACTACTCCGGTCACCAGCGGCCGCGGGACGCGGCGACCAACTCGCCCGAGGTGCGGCTCATGCCGGAGAAGGAGGCGATGGGCGGGGTGCTGCCGATGGCCAGGGCGTTCATGGCGGAGATGACCAGGCAGCCCGCCGGGAGCTAGGCAGGCGGCCTCAGGCGGGCGGCCTCAGGCGGGCGGCCTCAGGCGGGGGCTTCGCGGAGGCGTTCGACGCGGATGCCGCGCAGCAGCAGCTCCGCCACGGTCACGGCGGCCAGCAGGCTGACCAGCAGGGCGGCGCCCACGACGAGCGCGACGGGCGCCGCCGCCACCTCGTGCGGCAGCGGCGGCGTCACCGGCGCCGCGGCGAACTGCGGGATCCGGCCCAGCGCCGCCCACGCCGCCAGCAGCCCGGCCGCCAGCCCCGCCAGCGTGCCCGTGGCCACCGTGATGACCTGCTCCAGCAGGAGCGCGACCCGCAGCGCGGCCACCCGGGCGCCCGCGGCCTCCAGCGCGGCCAGCTCGTACCCGCGCCTCCTGGCCGCCGTGTGCAGGGCGAGGACGGTCCGCCCGAGCGCCAGCGCGGCGGCCGCCAGCGCGGCGGCCAGCAGCAGCAACAGCGCCAGCCCCGGCCCCTGCCCCGCGTAGGAGGCGGCCAGGTCCGCCACGTGCCGCCGCGACACCACCGACAACCCCTGGCGCTCCAGCTCCCGCTCCAGCGCGGCGGTGTCGGCCAGCCTGGTCCACACCTGGTGGACGGCCTTGTCGTGCACCCCGTACGCGATCCGGTCGGCCTGCTCCAGGTCCATCAGCACGCCCGCGTCGGTCAGGCCGGGCGCGGCGGACGCGCTCACCACGGCCCGCACCGGCCCGGCGTAGCTCTGGTCCAGGCCCGGCACCGCCTTCCTGCCGACCGGCCCGACGGCCACGGCGGCCGGCTCGGGGTCGTAGGTGGCCGGGCGCATCGTCTGGTTGCCGGTCATGGTGATCGCGAACGTGCCGGCGCGGGCGTCCGGGTCCTCGTCCACCCGCCAGGCGGGCGTTCCCAGGGCGCGCCAGCGGCCCTTCTCACGTACGGCCATGCCGGTGACGGACACCCGCACGTACGCGGGGTCGTCGAACTGCGGCGGCGGCACCGGCTCGCCGCGGAAGGCCCGCAGCTCGCACGCCTCCTGGGCGCAGGCCGCCGGCAGGTTCCAGGCGTGCGTGCCCGACTCGCCGGACAGCTCGCCGAGGGGAAGCTGCGCGGGCCGCAGCGTCCCCGGCACGCGGATCACCGCCGACAGCCGGATCCGCCAGCCCTCCGGCGGCCGGTCGTGCTCGACCTCGACCCGGAACCGGTCGCCACGCAGCCACACGCGCGGCGTCCGCGGCCCCTCCAGCGCGGCGGCGGCCCGCTCCAGCGACGTGCCGCCGGCCAGACCAGGCCGCCAGGCCGCGCCGATCGCGGCCAGCCGCGCCGGGTCGGCGGCGACGAGCTGGGGCGGGCCCGGCAGCACGACCACGGGAGCGGCGGTCCGGCCGCCGGGGTCGGCGGCGGCCACGGCGGCGGCCAGCCGGCTCGGCTCGACCGGCCGCACGGTGATCGCGGTGGCCGCGCCGTTGTGGAACCTGGCCGCCTCCGCGTAGTCGCCCGACGTGGCGCTCCACGCCGACACCGCGAACGTGGCCAGCCCGAACGCGGCCCCCAGCACGACCACGCTGCCCACCGTGACCGGCCCCCTCGCGACCTGCCGCAGCGCCAGGAACGGCCCGAGCCCGCCACGCCGCCGGGTCACCCCGAACAGCCGCCGGGTGAGCACCGGCAACGTCCGGCTCGCCAGCAGCGCCACGCCCAGCGCGATCAGGCCGGGCACCGCCATCGCGCCGGAGCTGCGCCCCGACACGTCGGCGAGCACCCCGGTGGCCAGCAGCTCGACCAGCCCCAGCGCGGTGACCGCCAGCACCACGGCGTCCAGCACCCAGCCACGCGCCGACCTGCGCGGCGTGCGCCGCCACTCCTCGGTGACCGGCCGCGTCGTCACGCGCCAGGCGACCGGCGCGGCGGCCAGCACCCCGCCCAGCATGGCCGCGATCCCGGCCAGGGCCGCCTCCGGCGGGAAGGACACCGGGATGCCGGGCGGCAGCAGCGCGCCGATCATCGCGCCCGCCGCCGCGCGCCCCGCCAGCAGCCCGAGCGGCACCGCGGCGGCCAGCAGCAGCAGCGGCTCGGCCAGGGCGAACAGCCACACCCGCGCCCGGCCGAGCCCGCGCAGCCGGGCCAGCGCGATCTCCGCGCCGCGGGCCCGTACCAGGTCGCCGACGGTCTGGAAGAGCAACATCCAGCCGAGCCCGACGAGCTGCGCGATCACCAGCAGCGTCGGCACGCCGAGCGAGTCGGTGCCGGCGGTCATGACCTTGAGCGTGTCGGCGACCCGGGAGAAGACGATGTCCCTGCTGGTGCGGCCCGCGTTCTCGGCGGCGGCCTGCATGGCGGCCAGCCGGTCCACGTCCGCGCCGTCGAGCCGGGCGGGGTCGATGGAGACGATCGCGTAGTCCGTCCAGCCGCTCGTCTCGTCGTGGGCGCCGACGACGACGCCGCCGCCGATGACGTACGTGTCCCACCGGGTCTGCGGCACGGTGAACAGGGCATCCGCCTTGTCCTGGCCCGGCTCGCCGGTGGGGGAGAACAACGTCCGGCCGAACCAGAAGGGGTCGTCCGCCTGGCCGGGCCGGTAGACGCCGACGACGGTGAGCGGCGCCGGGTCGCGCCCGGTGGCGCCGGCCCCGGTCTTCATGATCGAGCTCAGCTCGACGGTCCGGCCCACCTCGAACCCGGTTGCCTGGCTGGCCATCACCTCGCCGCCCGCGCGGGGGCAGCGGCCCGCGACGAGCGTCAGGTGCGCGCACTGCCCGTCCTGCCAGACCAGCGAGAACGCGCGCCGGTCGGCACCCCCGGCGCCGCGCCGGCCGCTGGTGATCTCCATGCCGAGGATCGGCCTCGTGGTGAAGTCCGCGCCCGCCGTGAACGCCGCGACCTTCGCCTCGACGTCGCCCTGGGGCGTGGTGTAGCGCCAGCCGCGCCCCTCCACGGGGGCCGCCGTCACGGCGTCCCTGGCGATGGTGGTGCGGGCGGCGGCGGAGTAGATCGGGCCGACGGCGGCCGAGGCGATCGGCACGACCGCGATGAGCAGCACGACCAGCGAGAGCGTACGGCGTTCCCAGAGGCCGCGCAGGATCATCACGGCTCGGCCCTCCGCAGCGCGATGCCGTCCTCCAGCTCCTCGATCCTGGCCATGGAGCCGGGCGGCAGCAGCCGGTGGTACTCGGGCGGCACCTGCACGGCGCCCTCGCGGCCGACGACCACGAAGTCCTCGCCGCGCCGGCCCTCCGCGCCGACCCGGCCGTCCCTGATCGTCACGGTACGGCTCATCGCCTCGCCCACCGAGGGGTCATGGGTGACCACGACCGCGGTGGTGCCGTCGGCGGCGACGTCCTGGACGAGCTCGATCACCCGCCGGCCCGACTCCTCGTCGAGCTGGCTGGTGGGCTCGTCGGCCAGCAGCAGCCGGGGGGCGTTGGCGAGCGCCACGGCCAGCGCCAGGCGCTGCTGCTCGCCGCCCGACATCCGCCCGGCCGGGCGGTCGGCCTCGGCCGCCAGGCCGACCCTGGCCAGCAGCTCGCGCGCCCGCGTGCGGCTCCCGCGGCGGGCCCTGGGCGCCGCGCGCTGGGCGAAGGCGATGTTCTGGGCGGCGGACAGGTGGCCGATGAGGTTGCGTGCCGGGTTCTGCAGCACCATGCCGATGTGCGTGGCCCGCAGCCGGTCCAGCCCGCGCTGGTCGAGCCGGCCGAGGTCGGTGCCGTCCAGCCACAGGCGGCCCGCGCTGGGCCGCAGCAGCCCCGCCAGCAGCCACAGCAGGGTCGACTTGCCCGCGCCGGACGGGCCGAGCAGCGCCACCGTCTCGCCCGCGTCGATGACCAGGTCCACGTCGCGCAGGGCGACGACCTCGACGTCCTGCGCCCGGTAGATCTGCACGACGCCGTCGCACCTGACGAGGCTCACCGCCCTCTCACCGCCCTTTTCACCGGCCCCTCACCGCCTCCTCACCACTTTTCTCACCGGCCCCTCCTTGCCTGCCGGTCGGCCGCCAGCGCCCGCAGCTCGATCACCCGGTCGCAGCGCTCGGCCACCTCCGGGTCGTGGGTGGCGATCACCAGCGTGGTGCCCTCGGCCGCGACGGCGATCAGCTCGTCCAGGACGAGCGCGCGGTGCGCGGCGTCCTGCTCGGCCGTGGGCTCGTCGGCCAGCAGCACCCGGGGCCGCAGCGCCAGCGCCCTGGCCACCGCGACCCGCTGCTGCTGCCCGCCCGACAGCTCCTCCACCAGGTGGTCGGCGAACCTCGCCACCCGCAGCCGCTCCAGCGCCCGCGCGGCCAGCCGCACCGCCTCGCGCGGCGGGCGGTCCGCCGCGCGCAGCGCGACCTCGACGTTCTCGGCCGCCGTGAGCAGGCTCAGCAGCCCGTACGACTGGAACACCAGCGCCAGGCCGGAACGCAGCTCCGGCTGCTCGTCGAGGGGCACGCCCCCGGCCAGCACCCGGCCCGCCGCGGGCGGCAGCAGGCCGGCGAGCGTGGTGAGCAGGGTCGTCTTCCCGGAGCCCGAGGGACCCATGAGCGCCACGCGCTCGCCCGGCTCGAACTCCAGGGTGAGATTCTCGATGATCGTGCGCCCGCCGGCCAGGCAGCTCAGCGCGCGGCAGGCGAGCGCCGGTCCAGACGCCACGCGCGGATCATCCCCCTGACTCGTGATCTAGGTCAACGGTTAATACGGCTGCAACTAGGTTGCAAGTGAGCCAAATAGCGTTATGACTGCAAGCACTTGAGCCGCGGGATCGGATTTGTCCAGTACAGGGGCATGGGCAAATCGTGGGAGATCACGCGGCTCTTTTTCTTTCCCGGGCGGCGCCGGCCCGCCGGCCGGGAAGAGGATTCCGGACTCCGGCGAAGGATGGGCGTAAGCACTGTTCACCGTTCCGGAAGGCACACTCATGACGGAGACGGGCACGTGACCGCCGACGTGGGCGAGCAGGCGACCGACGCCGATCTCGTGGCCGGTTACCGGCGTGACCCCGAGCTGTTCACCGCCGTACATGACCGATATTTCCGAGACATCTACCTGTACGTCGCGGGCCGGCTGGACACGCAGGTGGCCGAGGACATCGCGGCGGAGACGTTCCTGCTGGCCTTCGACCGGCGCGACCGGTTCGACCCGGACAAAGGGGGCCTGCGGCCGTGGCTGTTCGGGTTCGCCACGAACCTGGTGGCCCGGCACCGCCGCAAGGAGGCCCGCCACTACCGGGCGCTGGCCCGGCTGGATCCCGCCCCGGTCGTGGAAGGACCCGAGAACCAGGTGGTCACCGCGGTGGCCGCCCAGCGCATGCAACCGCGCCTGGCCCTGGCGCTCGCCTCGCTGAACGGCGGCGAGCGCGACGTGCTGCTGCTCCTGGCGCTGGGCCAGCTCAGCTACGAGGAGATCGGCCAGGCGCTCGGCATCTCCACCGGCACGGTGGGCTCGCGGCTCAGCCGGGCCCGCGCCAAGATCCACGCCCTCATGGACAAGGAGCTCACCCGATGAACGACCTCGACGAGATCGCCGCCCTGCTGGCCAAGCCGCAGCCGTCCGCCGCGGCCGCCGAGCGCAGCCGGGCCCACCTGCTGCGACGGGCCCGCGGCGCCGGGCACGGGCGCAGGCGCTGGTTCGTGCCGGGCGCCGCCCTGGTCGCCACCGCCGCCGCCACCGCCGCCGCCGCGGTCGTGATCGCCACCGGGACGTCCTCCGGTGACGGCGCGCCCGTCGCGGGAGGGCGGATCACCGGCAAGGACGTCCTGCTCATGGCCGCCGCCAGCGCGGAACGCGCTCCCCAGGACTCGGGCACGTACTGGCACGTCACCATCCGGTACCAGCCGGCGGACATCCCCCCGATCGAGAGCTGGACCAGGCGTGACGGCAAGCGCTGGACCAGGAACGAGCCGCAGGATCCCCCCGCCGCGGTCGTGGCCACCCGGAACACCCTGCGTCTCAAAGGCGCCGAGGTGAGCTTCGAGGAGCTGGAGAAGCTGCCGACGGAGCCGGAGGCGCTGAAGGCGTGGCTCGTCGAGCGGGAGGGCGTGGAGAGCGGCATGCTCGAGTCCGAGAAACGAGGAGACCCCACGTACAGCCTGATCGCGCTGATCACCGAGCTGCCGGCGCCCGCGGAGGTGCGCGCGGCGGCGTTCGAGGCGCTGGCCGCCACGCCCGGGGTCGAGAACGAGGGGCCGGTCGAAGGCGGCCAGCACCTGCGCCTGCCCGGCCCGGGGGACAACGGGAGGCCCATCGAGCTGGTCGTGGACCCGGCCGCTGCCCGGGTCACCCGCGCCAACCTGGTCCTCGGCGCCGACGGGGGCTCGGCGATGAGCAACGGCTACATCTCGGTGGAGACCGAGTGGACCGATCGGCTTCCTCGGTGAGGGGCAGCCGTCCGCCTTCCCTCCGGTGGACCGCGACCGGCGCGGCACCGCGTCCCGCTCGCGCGGCACCGCGTCCCGCTCGCGCGGCACCGCGTCCCGCTTCCGCTTCCGCTTCCGCTTCCGGTCGCGGTCGCGGGTGGGATCGGGGGCGCGGGGTCGCGGGTGGGACCGGGTCACGGGGCCACGGGACCAGCCGCGGGGTCGCGGGCGGGCCGGGGGATGGGGTCGCGGGACCGGTCGTGGGGTCGCGGGCGGGGCCGGTCAGCGGAGCAGGAACGGCTCCAGCAGGCCCGGGGCCGCTCGGGCGGCCAGGTCCAGGCCGTCGCCGCGGCCCACGTCCAGGATCTCGTAGTGACCGTCGCCCGCCGCCGTGACGGCCGAGACGGTTACCAGGCCGGCGCGGCGCTGGAAGAACGACTCGGTGACCGTCCAGCCCGAGATGCCCGCCCGTTCCAGCACGACCGTCCGCCGGACCACCGCGCCGCTCCTGGCGACCAGGTGCCGCCGGCCGAGGGCGTGCCCGAGGTTGTGGGCGCCCGCCACGGCCGCCCACAGCGCCACCGGCAGCGTCACCACCGGCACCGCCCAGACCCAGGCCCGCAGCCACGGCAGCGGCACCAGCCAGGACACCGCCCCCGCCAGGACGGCCAGCACCACTGTGACCGCCACCGCCCGCACCAGCCGCCGCCTCCGCGCGGCGGGCGGATGCGGCACCAGCCCCGCCCCGCCGAGCCCCGCATCCACGTCCGCGCCTGGGCCCGCGCCTGGGCCCGCGCCTGGGCCCGCGCCTGGGCCCGCGCCTGAGCCCGCGCCTGAGCCCGCGCCTGAGCCCGCGTCTGTGTCCGCGTCTGTGTCCGCGCCTGGGCCCGCGGCTGGGCGCGTGTCCGGGCCGGGGGCCGGGTGCATGGTGGCGATGGTGGTGGCCAGGCGGTGGGCCAGGGGGCGGGGGAGGGGCGGGGTGAGGGCGCCGACGTCCTCGGTCTCGTTCTCGGCCGCCTTGCCGAGGCCCGTGGCGACCGCCTTGACCCGCGCCCCGCCACCCAGCCGGAGCAGCAGCGGCTCGCTCAGCTCCACGCCGCGCAGCCGCCGCTCCTCCAGCGTCAGCGACCGGGACGTCAGCAGGCCGCGCCGCAGGCGGAGCCGGCCCGGCTCGCGTTCCAGCCGGTAGTGCCCCCACGACTCGGCGAACAGCAGCGTCGCTCCCAGCGCCCCCACGACGAGGTTGGCCGCCAGCAGCAGCGTCACCGCGGGCAGCGGGTGGTCGGCCACCCAGTCCCACACCGGGCCGACCGCCTGCTCGGCCAGGTCCTCCAGCCCCAGGTTGTCCACCGCCTTCCACACCACGCCCGCCAGCGCCGCCGTGCCGGCGAACGTCCACGCCGACAGCGGGGCGTACCGGATCCACGACCATCGCAGCTCGGCCAGCGGCGCGTCCCCGCCGTCCCCGCTGTCCTCGCCGCTCCCGCCGTTCCCGGCGTGGTCCTGGTGACCCCGGCCCCCGCCCCGCGCGGGCCGGAGCAGCAGCGCGTGGCGCAGGGACTCGGCGTCGTCCCTGGTGAGAGGGTCGAGGGTCAGCTCGTCGCCGTCGGCGGCGTGCTCGCCCGTGCCCACCTTGACCACGGTCAGCCCGAGCAGGCGCAGCACCGGGTCGGCCCGCAGGTCCACGCTGCGCACCCGGTCGCGCGGGATCGACCGGACCCGCCGAACGGTCATCCCTGCGTGCAGCTCCAGCCGGTCGGCGGTCAGCCGCCACCGGGTCGCCCTCAGCCGCGCGACGTCGTAGGCCGCCACGCCGCCGACGATGAGCACCGTGGCCCCGGCACAGGCCGCCACCAGCCCGCCCATCGGCCAGCCCGAGCCGGTGAAGATGCGGATCAACGCGATCACGGCGGGCCCGGCGAGCGCCAGCGACTTGACCGCCGACGCCGCGACCGAACGCCCGGCCAGCCCCCGCCAGCCGATCTCGACCACCCCCGCCATACCGCCGTGCCTCCCCACGGTGCCGTCGGTCGGTCCCGCCGCGTCGCGGGTCGGGCCCGTCATGTCGCGTCGCCGGGGGTGGCCTGGGTGCGGGTGGTCAGGCGTTCGGCCAGGTCGGCGGCGAGCCGGTGGTCGAGGGCCGCGATGGTGACCGCGCCCGCCGAGGACGCCGTGGTGACCTTGACGTCCGCCAGCCCGAACAACCGCTGCACCGGCCCCCGCGCGGTGTCGATCCGCTGGATGCGCGACATCGGCGCCACCTGCCAGGTGTGGGTGATCCACCCCTTGCGCGTGTAGACCGCCTCGTCGGTGACCTCCCACCGCTCGGTCCGGTAGTACGCCCGGGGCGCCCCCACCGCCAGCGCCAGGCAGCCCGCCACGAACGCCGCCGTGACCACCCCCAGCCACGGCGGACGCTCGGTGAGCACCCAGTAAGCCGCGGCCCCCGCGGCGGCGACCGGCACCAGGAGGATCAGCCACTGCACCGTCCACCAGGAGACCGCCCGCGGATCGACCCGGTGGCGCGGCGGCCGCAACGACACCCCGCTCACCTGCTCGCTCACCTGCTCGCTCATCCGCCCTCCTCCGTCCTGCCGACCGAGTGCGCGACGGCGAGCAGCACGAAGCCGAGCACGCCGATCACGATGGCCGCGAACACCTCGTGCCCGTCGAGGAACCCCACGTGATGGGCCACGAGCAGCCGCCCGGCCCACGGCCACAGGCCGAGCAGGGCATTTCCCAGGCCGGCCACGCCCTGGAGGAGCAGCAGCCAGCCGAGCACCGTCAGCACCGTTCTCACCCGCCCAGGCTGGCCCGCCGCGCGTCCCGCGCGCATCGTCCGCAGGTCTCGAACGGCATCGACTTTGGTCGCTGTCGCCGCGACCCCGGTAGGGCCTAACCTCGATGAACGTGAGGAACGCGCGGGGGACGGACACTCCGGTGCCCGAATACCGATGGGCGCTGCCGTCGGTGTTGCTGGGCGACGGCGGCGAGGGCCGCCCGGTGCGCCGCTCCACCCGCGACTGGCTGGTCGACATCGCCGTCTTCCTGGTGGCCTGCGGCATCACGCTGCTCGGCCTGCCCGAGCTCCAGGACGTCCCCGAGCCGCTGCTGCTGACCGAGCAGGTCGTGGGCGCGCTGTCGTGCGTGTCGGTGTGGCTGCGCCGCCGCTGGCCGGTCGGGCTGGCGATGGTCCTGCTCGTGCTGTCCACGTTCCTGGAGCTGGCAGGCGGGGCCTCGCTCGTGGCGCTGTTCACCGTGGCGGTGCACCGGCCGTTCAGGGTCTCGGGGCCGATCGCGCTGCTCTACCTCGCCACGATCCCGCCCTACATGCTCATCAGGCCGCAGGACGAGATGCCGCCGCTGCTGTGGGCCGCGTTCGTCACGGCGCTGCTGCTGACCACCTACGCCTGGGGCATCGTGGTCAGGGCCAGGCGCCAGCTCATCTGGTCGCTGCGGCAGCGCGCCGACGGCGCCGCCGAGGAGGCCAAGCGGCTCGAACGCGAGCGCATCGCCAGGGAGATGCACGACGTGCTCGCCCACCGCATCTCCATGCTGAGCCTGCACGCGGGCGCGCTGGAGTTCCGCCCCGACGCGCCCGCCTCGGACATCGCCAGGGCCGCCGGCGCGATCCGGGCCAACGCCCACCTGGCCCTGGAGGACCTGCGCCAGGTGATCGGCGTGCTGCGGCACGCGGCGCCGGGCGGGCCCGGCGACGACCCGGTGCCCGACCGGCCGCAGCCCACCCTCGCCGACCTGCCGTCGCTGGTCGAGGAGTGCCGGCAGGCCGGCATGGACGTACGGCTGGAGCAGCGGGCGGGCGACGCCCCGGAGGGCCTGGGCCGCAACCTCTACCGCATCGTGCAGGAGGCGCTGACCAACGCGCGCAAGCACGCCTCCGGCCAGCCGGTCACCGTCACCGTGACCGGCGGGCCAGGCGCGGAGCTGTCGGCCGAGGTCCGCAACCCGCTCGGCGCCCGCCACCCCCTGCGCCTCCCGGGCGCAGGGGCGGGCCTGATCGGGCTGGCCGAGCGGGCCGAGCTGGCCGGCGGCCGGCTGGAGCACGGCCCGACGGCGGCGGGGGAGTTCGTGGTGCGCGCCCGGCTGCCGTGGCCGCCGCAGGAGACGATCGGGGAGAACACGTGATCAGGGTGCTGGTGGTCGACGACGACGCGATGGTGCGGGCCGGGCTGTCGATGATCCTGGGCGGCGCCGGTGACATCGCCGTCGTGGCCGAGGCCGGCGACGGCTCCGAGGTGCCGCCCCTGGTCGCCGAGCACCGGCCCGACGTCGTGCTGATGGACATCCGCATGCCGACGGTCGACGGTCTCACCGCCACCGAGACGCTGCGCGCCGCCGCCGCGCCGCCCGAGGTGGTGGTGCTGACCACGTTCCACGCCGACGCGCAGGTGCTGCGGGCGCTGCGCGCGGGGGCGGCCGGGTTCCTGCTCAAGGACATCCCGCCGGGCGACCTCGTGCAGGCCGTCAGGAAGGTGGCGGCGGGCGAGCCGATCCTGTCGCCGGTGGTGACCCGGCAGCTCATCGCGCACGTCGCGGACGGCGGCGCGGGGGAGCGCACCGAGCGCGCCAGGCGGCTGCTGGCCCGGCTCAGCGAGCGCGAGCGGGAGGTGGCGCTGGCCGTGGGGCGGGGCCGGTCCAACGCGGAGATCGCGCGCGAGCTGTTCATGAGCGTGCCCACGGTCAAGGCGCACGTCTCGCGCATCCTCACCAAGCTGGGCCTCAACAACCGGGTCCAGGTGGCGCTGCTGGTCTACGACGCCGGCTCGTGACTCATCCGGCCAGCAGCCGCTCGATCGTCGCCCGGTGCAGCACGAGGTCGTCGGGGTCGTCCGGGTCGGGCTGCTCGCCGAAGTGGATCCTGCGCTGCCAGACCCGGGCCATGATGATGCCGTGGCGCAGGGCGGCGTACACCTCGTAGAAGCCCATGTCGCGCGGCTCGTACCCGGTCAGCTCGCGGTAGGTGCGGCAGACGTCGGCGGCGCGCATGAAGCCGGGCATGCCGGGCAGGCCCGTGGCGACGGTGAGGTCCTGGAAGAAGCGGTGCAGGAAGATCATCCAGGAGAGGTCCAGCTCGCGCGGGCCCACGGCGGCCATCTCCCAGTCGAGCACCGCCACCGGGACGAAGTCGCGGAACATCAGGTTGCCGACGCGGGCGTCGCCCCAGCACAGCACGTCCGGGCCCGGATGTTCCGGCCAGTGCGCCTCCAGCCAGGCGAAGGCCCGCTCCAGCAGCGGGATGGGCCGCTTGCCGTGCGCCCACGCGTAGTAGGCGTACTGGGCGTCCACGTGCGCCCGCAGGCCCGCCGCCCCGAACCGGCCCAGCTCGGCCGCGTCGAACGGGGCGCGGTGCAGCGCCGCCAGGACGCCCACGCTGGACTCCTGGAGCCTGCGCTGCTCCTCGGGGGACGCCTCGCACAACCAGCCGCCGAAGGTGTACGGCACCACGTCCGGGGGCACCAGGCCGTCGGCCCGCTCCATGACGAAGAACGGCGTGCCGAGCGGAGCCGGGTCGGGCTCGAACCACAGGGTCCTGGGCGCTGGGATCCCAGCTTTTTCCCTGGCCAGGCGCATCACCTCGAACTGCGACGCCAGATCGTAGGCGGGGAAGACCGGGACCGCTTCCCCCGCAGGTGCGAGCCGTGCCACGCAGCGGGTCGGCCGCCCGCCCCAGGTCGCGGTGAGGAACAGGGTCTCGCTCGACATGCCGTTGTCGGTCGGCCTGGACAGTTCGGACACCGAGGCGTCCGCGCCGACCCTGCCACGCAGCCAGGCGGTCATCCGGTCGCGTAGTTCTTCCAGGTCACGGGTGGAGGTACGCATCTGCTCCGCCACGGTGGGCCTCCCGGGTGAACACCTGCCGTTCACCTGTCGTACACCTCTGACCAAGCGCTCGTCCATACACGGGTGGCCGTTACGGTCAGGTACGCGGCAGCCGTACCCTTGTCTGAAAGGGCATGTCACGAAGGGACAAGTGGGATGAGTTCAGCGGGTGAAGGCTTGTCCCGCCCGCTTCCCGAGCAGGTGCGGCTCAATGTCGTCGACCTGGCGGCCACGGTTCTCGGGACGATGCCCGCTGCCTCCATCCCGCCGCCCCTGCGCGGCATCGCCAAGTTCGACCCGCGCAAGAGGGCCAAGCTCGGCAGCGCCCCCATAGCCGCGCAGCTGGAGAACGACAAGAAGTTCCGCGAGCTGGTCGCCGAGTCGGTGGCCGCCGGCTGGCCCGAGCTGGCGGCCTCGCTGGCCGAGGGCGTCATCCCGCCCGCCGCCGATCCCGTGCTGGTGGCCGCGGCCGCCTACCTCACCCGGCCGCCCGGGTGGGAGGAGATGATCGAGCTCGCCCGCAGCGACCTGGCGCAGTCCGCGCTGGCGGCCGAGGGGTCGGAGCGGGAGGAGGCGGTCTCCCGGCTGCGCGAGCAGCTCGCCGCGCAGAAGACCGCGGCCAAGGAGGAGTCCGACCGGCTGCGCGAGCAGCTCAAGGCCGCCCGCGCCGAGAACTCCGACCTGCGGCGCAAGCTGCACGACGCCCGCGAGCGGGCCAAGGCCGCGCTCGCCCGCGCCGAGGAGATGGAGCGCGTGGCCGAGGACGCCCGCACGGCCGCGGTGGCCGCGGGCAGCGCCGGCGAGTCCGAGCTGCGGCGGCTGCGCGAGCGCCTGTCCGACGTGGAGAAGCAGCTCGAAGCCTCCCGCCGGGCCGCCCGCGAGGGCCGCAGCCTGGAGGACGCCCGCATCCGGGTGCTGCTCGACGCCCTGCAGGACGCCTCGGCCGGGCTGCGCAGGGAGCTGGGCCTGCCCACGACCATCAGCCGGCCCGCCGACTCAGTCACCGCCCACACCGGCGAGCGGCCGGGCGTGCGCGGCGTGCCCGCGCGGGCGCTGGCCGACGACGATCCGCAGCTCCTCGACCAGCTCCTGGGCGTGCCGCAGATCCACCTCATCATCGACGGCTACAACGTCACCAAGACCGGCTACGGCACGCTCACGCTCGCCGACCAGCGCAACCGGCTCATGACCGGGCTCGGCGGGCTGGCCGCGCAGACCCGGGTCGAGGTGACCGTGGTCTTCGACGGGGCCGAGCTCAACGCGCCCGTGCAGGTGGTGGCGCCGCGCGGGGTGCGGGTGCTGTTCAGCGACCCGGGGGAGATCGCCGACGACCTCATCCGGCAGCTCGTCCGGGCCGAGCCGCCCGGGCGGGCCATCGCCGTGGTGTCCTCCGACCGCGAGGTGGCCGAATCGGTGCGGCGGATGGGCGCCAGACCGGTTCCGTCTTCCTTGCTGCTGCGCCGCTTGGGTCGCGCCTAGATTACGACTTGCTCGTTTTTGACGTTCGGGTGAGACCCCACCCACCACTTCTGTACTATTCGCCCCAGATGTTTACCCTGGGAGGCGACGCAGTGAGGTTTGGCCAGGTACCGGTGGCCGCGGGGATCGCGTTCGGGCTGGTGCTTGCCCCTGGGGGAGCCGCGGTCGCCGACCCCAAGCCCACCCTGGCCCAGGCCAAGGCGAAGCTGGCCAAGCTCAACGACAAGGCCGACAAGGTCGTCGATCGCTACAACACGGCCACCGAGCGCTACAAGAAGGCCAAGTCCACCTACACCGAGCTGAACGACAGCTACAAGCGCAAGCTGGCCACCGTCGCCGACCTGCGCTCCGAGGTGATCAACATGGCCGTCGACAGCTACCAGCTCGGCGGCGACGTCACCTCCCTGCCCGGCTTCCTCGGCTCCGACGACCCCGACGACTTCCTCGCCCGGCTGGCGCTGGCCGGCCAGGTCTCCAAGGAGCGGGCTGAGAAGCTGAACGCCTTCGACCGGGAGAACCGCGGCCTGAAGACCGAGCGCGACAAGGCGGAGGAGGCCCTGGAGGCGGCCGACAAGGAGCGCGACGGGGTCGAGAAGGAGCGCTCGGAGATCCTCAAGCTGATCGCCGAGCAGAAGAAGCTGCTGAACAAGCTGAACGCCTACAACCCCGGCAACCCCAACAGCACCGGCATGAAGTACACCGGCTCGGCCTCGGGGAACGCGGCCTCGGTGCTGCGCTTCGCCTTCGCCCAGATCGGCAAGCCGTACGTGTTCGGCGGGACGGGCCCGGGCGGCTGGGACTGCTCGGGGCTCACGCAGGCGAGCTGGCGGGCCGCGGGCGTGTCGCTGCCCCGGACGACCTGGCAGCAGTGGGCCTGGGGGCAGAACCGCCGGGTGAGCCTGGACGCGCTCCAGCCCGGGGACCTGATCTTCAGCCGGGGGCTGGGGCACGTCAGCATCTACGTGGGCAACGGGCAGATCGTGCACGCGCCGCAGACCGGCGACGTCGTCAAGGTCGTCAAGCTCTCCTCCTACGGCGGAACGCTGGTCGGCGCCATCCGTCCCTGACGGGCCGCGCTCCCCGCCGCCAGGCGGGGCATCGGCCGCTCCAGGTGGCTGACAGCGCCTGGAGCAGATGCGAGGTCTTGCAGAAGGTCGACCCACGTGAGCCGCTTTTGGGCTGGTCGGCCGTAGCCCGGCCGTCTCGGGAACGACGGCGGCGGTGCCGCTGGTCGTCGGGGATGCGGCAGGAACAACCGCCGGTTCGACGCGGCCGGGCAGGTGTCGGTGACCGCTGCACGCTGAGGGCGATCCGGCAGGTGGTCACCTCGCCCGCGAAATCCTCGAGACGGCCACCAGCGGCGCCATCCCGGCCGGCGCGCGCCGGAGCCGGCACCCATGAGGCCGTGGAAGCGGACCTGCGCCGCCCTTCGCGGTGAACACTCGCCCAGGCTGAGCAATGACCACCATTGTCGCATGCGCCATGCCGTGCCGCGGCGACCGGCCTTGAGGCAAGAGCGTCTGGTGCCCGGATTGCAGTGCCATGCCAGAAATGGTAATCATTTTCACGAGATGAGGCCAGAGGAGATGGCATGGCACACCTGTTAATGATCGAAAGCTGGGTCGGGGCGATGAGCACGCTGCTGCCACGCGCCATCCGCGACGCGGGGCACCGCTTCACCTTCCTCACCCGCGACCTGCACCACTACCTGCGCGCCTCGCCCAGCCCCCGGGCGCATCCACTGCTGGCCGCCGACCATGTAGTGACCGCGGAGACCAACGACCTCACGAAGCTGCCCGCCCAGGTGGAGCGGCTGCACGGCGCGCTCGGCTTCGACGGCGTGTTGACCTCGTGCGACTACTACCTGCCTGCGGTGGCCGAGGTCGCGGCACGCCTGGACCTGCCGGGCCCCTCCCCGGAGTCGATACGCCGGGCCTGCCGGAAGGACCTCGCCCGGGCCGCGTTCTGGGAAGCCGGGCTCCCCGGCCCCCGGTTCAGCACGGCCGCCTCCTGGGAGGAGGCCGTGGCAGCAGCGAACGGTCTGGGCTATCCCCTGGTCGTCAAGCCGGTCGATCTGTGCGCCGGCATGTACGTACGCAAGGTCCAGGACCAAGCTGAGCTGCGGACGGCCTTCCTCGATCTTGAGGGGTTCCCCGTCAACGCGCGCGGCCAGCGGCGGGTGCCGATCGTCCTGCTGGAGCAGTTGCTCACCGGGCCGGAGGTGAGCGTCGAGACGGTCGGCTTCGGCGGCGAGGTCCACGTGGTGGGGGTGACCGGCAAGAGCTTGGGCGGCGAGCCGTGGTTCGTCGAGAGCGGCCACGTCTTCCCCGCCGCCCTCGACCCGGGCCTGGTTCGCCAGGCGGAGCAGACCGCGGTGGCCGCGGTCAAGGCGTTGGGCCTGGAACTGGGGGTGGCGCACACCGAACTGCGCCTCACGCCGGCCGGTCCGGCGCTGATCGAGGTCAACCCGCGCCCGGCGGGCAATCAGATCACCGAGCTGGTCCGCCGGGTCACCGGCATCGACCTGCCGATGATCCACGCCGGACTGGCCGCGGGGGAGCGGCCCGTCCTCACTCCCGCCGAGACCGGGGTGCGCAGCGCCGCCGTCGCCTTCCTCCTGCCCGAGCGTGCCGGACGGATCGCCGCCGTGCACGGGACCGGCGAGCTCGCCGCCGCCCCGGACGTCGTCGACTGGTCGGTCAGGCCGGCGGGGCACCAGGCGGGCGAGCCCACGAGCAACAACGGCTACCTCGGCCACGTCATGGTGACCGACCTCGTGGGCGGCGACGCGGGTACGAGGGCGGAGGCGCTGGTCGCGGCGCTGAAGGTCGAGTACGAGCGATGAACCTGACGGCACTGACCGAGCGGGCGCTCGCCGGCGAGCTGGGGCCGGAGCCCGCGAAGGAACGGGTCAGCACCGCCTTCACCACCCGCCAGGGGGTACGGCACGACTCACGTGGCCACGCCTACCGCAACCACGTCGTCAGCCTGCGGGTGGGCCGCGCCGTGGGCTCCTGCGCCGTTGAGCCGGACGAGATCGCGGACGTGACCGTCGAGAAGTGCGTCGGCGCGTCCGTCGCCGACCTGCTGACCCACCCGGCGGCGGCGATCCGCGTGGCCGCGCTCGACGCTTACCTGATGGCGTCCCGTCCCCACTGGGGCGAGCGGGTCACCCTGCCGGCGGGAACGTCGCTGGACAAGTCCCTGGCGCGGGCGTCGGCCGTGGCGGACCTGCTGCCCGGTCACGTCGAACGGGTCCTCGTGGTCGGCGTGGTCAACTCGTTGCTGCAGCGCCTGCACGAGCGGGGCGTGCGCTACGTGCCGTGCGACCTGAAGGGCGGCTCCACCGAGTGGGGCGACCCGGTGATCACTGACGTCACGGAGGCCCTGGACGACTGCGACTGCGTGCTCGCCTCGGGGATGACCCTGGGCAACGGGAGTTTCCCCGTCCTTCTCGACCATGCCCGCGCCCGGTGCAAGCCGTTGGTGATGTTCGCCCAGACGGGCAGCGCGATCCTGCCGCACTTCCTCGGCGCGGGAGTCACGGCGGTGTCGGCTGAGCCGTACCCGTTCTTCTGGCTCGACGGTGGCGACACCGTCGTGTTCCGTTACCGGGAGCGGCCATGAACGACCTGCTGTCCCTCGCCGGCAACACGCCCCTGGCCAGGATCACCGTCCCTCTCCCGCATGCGCACGGCGGGTTCTGGGCGAAGCTGGAGGGGCTGGGCGTGGGCGGGATGAAGGCCCGCGCCGCCGTGTCCATGCTCACCGCCGCCCGCGCGCGAGGCGAGCTGGCTCCCGGCGCCCCCGTCGTGGAGTCGACCAGCGGGACGCTCGGGATCGGCCTGGCCTTCGCGGGGCAGTGCCTCGGACATCCGGTCGTCCTGGTGGTGGACGACGAGCTCGAACCGGGGATGCGCGCTCTCCTGCGCGCGTACGGGGTGCGCCTGGAGATCGTGGACCGGCCCCATCCGCAGGGCGGCTGGCAGCGGGCACGGCTGGAGCGGGTGCGCGAGGTGCTGGAGCGGACGCCGGGCGCGTACTGGCCCGATCAGTACAACAATCCCGACAACCCTGGCGGTTACGCCTCGCTGGCGCGGGAACTGGCGGAGCGGCTGGAGCACGCCGACGTGCTGGTGTGCAGCGTGGGAACCGGCGGGCACAGCGCCGGGGTCTTCCGCGGCCTGCGCCGCTACTGGCCGGGCCTGCGCCTGGTCGGGGTGGACACCGTGGGCTCCACCGTGTTCGGCCAGCCCGCGCGGCTCAGGATCATGCGCGGCCTGGGGAGCAGCATCCATCCGCGCAACGTGGCGTACGAGCTGTTCGACGAGGTGCACTGGCTGGGTCCGACCGAGGTCGTGGACGCCTGCCGCAGGCTGGCCCGAGGCTCCTTCGTGACCGGCGGGTGGAGCACCGGCGCGGTCGCCAGGGTCGCCGCCTGGACGGCACGCAGGGAGCCCGGCGCCACAGTGGTGGCGATCTTCCCCGACGGGCCCGACCGGTACCTGGGGTCGATCTTCGACGACGACTACTGCCGGGACCGGGGCCTGCTGGAGAGGCCGCACGACCAACCCGTGGAGATCGCGCATCCGCGCGCGGTCGAGGTGTCCGGCTGGGCCCGCTGCCGCACCGTCGCCGACCCCCTGCTCGCGGAGGTGCCGGCGTGAGGCTCACCTGGACGGTCACCGCGCTGAGACTGCTGGAGCCGTTGCGGATCTCCCGGTCGGTGATGTCCGGCCGCGACGCCGTCCGGCTCACGATCGAGCACGACGGCCTGCGCGGGCACGGCGAGGCGGTGACCAGCGTCCGTCACCGGCTCGACGTCGAGCGCATCACGGACCTGCTGCTGCGGCTGCGCCCGGAGCTGGCCGGGCTGCCCGGTCCGGAGGAGGCGCTGGCCGCCGTGCCCGAGCTCCTGGCCGGCGCGCCGGGCGTGCTCGCGGCGGTGGACGCGGCCCTGTACGACCTGGCGGGCAAGCGGCGCGGCCTGCCGGTCCATGCGCTGTTCGGGATGCGGTGGCGCGACACCGTGACGGCGTTCACCGTGGGGCTGGGCGGCGAACCCCGCCCCGGTCTTCCCCAGCTCAAGATCAAACTAGGTGGCGAGGACGACGTCGCCCGGGTACGGGACGTCCGCGCCGCCGCGCCCGATGCGCGCCTGCTGCTGGACCCCAACGGCGCGTGGACGGCCGAGGAGGCCGTGCGGATCCTGGACGCGGTCTCGCCGCTGGGGATCGAGGCCGTCGAGCAGCCGGTCGCCCCCGGGGCGCTGGACGATCTGGCCTGGGTGGCCGAACGTTCGCCGATCCCGGTCCTGGCCGACGAGGACGCCCAGACCCTCGCCGACGTCACGAACCTGCCGGACGCCGTCCACGGCGTCAACGTCAAGCTCGCCGAGTGCGGAGGGCTGACGGCGGCCCGGCGGATCATCGCCTATGCCTCCGGCCGCGGCTGGGAGGTCATGCTCGGCTGCCAGGTGGCCAGCAGCCTGGGCATCGCACCCGCCGTCCACCTGACGCCGTCGGCGCGCTGGGCCGATCTCGACGGGCACCTGCTGCTGGCCGAGGACCCCTGGACCGGCATCGGCGGGCACGACGGCGTGCTGCGGCTGAGCGGCGAGCCCGGGCTGGGGGTGCGGGCGTCGTGAAGGAGCTCTCCTGGGCCGTACGGCTCCTGCTGGTCAACCAGTTCGGCGTCAACACCGGCTTCTACCTGCTGGTTCCCTACCTGGCCGGCCACCTCACCAAGGACCTCGGCCTGTCGGCCGCGCTGACCGGCGTCATCCTCGGCGTCCGCAACCTCAGCCAGCAGGGCCTGTTCCTCGTCGGCGGCTCGGCCTCCGACCGGCTGGGGGCCCGCCGGGTGATCATCGCGGGGTGCGCGTTGCGTGCCGTCGGGTTCGGGCTGTTCGCGTTCGGTGTCACGGTGCCGCTGCTGCTGGCGGCGGCCGTGCTCAGCGGGCTGGCCGGCGCGCTGTTCAACCCGGCCGTGCGCGGCTACGTCGCGGTGGCGGCCCCCGACAGGGCCAGGGCGTTCGCGTTGTTCAACGTGTTCGCTCAGGCAGGGGCGTTGTGCGGGCCGGTGCTCGGTGGCGTGCTGCTGCTGGTGGACTTCCGCGCCGCCGCGCTCACCGCCGCGTCGATCTTCGCGGTGCTGACCGTCGCGCAGGCCTGCGTGCTGCCCGGACGCGAAGTGACGCCCAGCGGCTCGTCGGTGCTCGGGGACTGGCGGCGCTGCCTGGCCGACCGGCGCTTCATGGCCTTCACGCTGGCGCTCAGCGGCATGTACGCCCTGCAGAACCAGCTCTACCTGGTCCTGCCGCTCGCCGCCGAGCAGGCGACCGGCACGGCAGGCTCGGTGGCGCTGCTGTTCCTGGTGTCCACCGTGGCGACCCTGCTCTTCCAGGTGCCCATCACCACCTGGCTGAAGGCGGCCACCAGCCGGGACCGCGCGATGGCGTACGGGCTGGTCGTCATGGGCGCGGGCTTCCTCGTGCCCGCGCTGTCGCCGGGCATCGTCCCGGTGCTGGCCGCGGTGCTGGCCCTGGCCTTCGGCGTGATGATGACCCACCCGTTCGTGTACGAGCGCATCAGCGATTTCGGCGGCGAGTCGCTGGCCGGCACCTACTTCGGCGTCTTCTACCTGGTGTCGGGGACGGTCGCGGCGGCGAGCACCGCGCTGGTGGGCTGGGCCGGCACGGCCGGGTTCGCGGTGTGCGCGGCGACCGGCCTGGCCTGCGCGGCCGCCGTGCTGATCCTCGAACGCCGTACGGCGGTGCCCGCATGAACTTCCTGACCGACAACCCCGCCCTGTACGAGGCCCAGTTCCCCGACCCCGGCCACCGGGCCGCCCGCTTCGTCGACGGCCAGGTGCGGCGCTTCGGCGGCGGGAACACCCTGCTGGACGTCGGCTGCGGCACCGGCCGCGACGCCGGTTACCTGGACCGGCTGGGCTACGACGTGACGGGCATCGACGTGTCCGAGCCGATGCTGGCCCACGCGCGCGAGCGACACCCCCGGGTACGGTTCGCCCGCGCCGACATGCGCGCCTTCGCGCTCGGCCGCCGGTTCGACGTGGTGACGTGCCTGGACAGCGCCTTGCTGTACTGCCATGACAATGGCGACCTGGCCGCGTTCCTGGAGCGTTCCCGCGACCATCTGCGGCCCGGCGGGCTGCTGATCGCCGAGATGCGCAACGGGGCCCACTTCCTCACCCACCCGCTTCCGGCGCCGTTCACCCGTACGGTCACCCACGCCGGGATCACCTACACCTCCCGCACGGAGTTGTGGCTCGACCACGCCGCGCAGCTCCTGCGCCGCCGCCGTACCTGGACCTGGCCGGGCGGCGGTCCGCTGGAGCAGCGCTCGGCCTGGCGGCTGCTCTTCCCGCGGGAGCTCGCCTACTTCCTGACCGTCGCCGGGTTCGAGGTCCTCGACCTGTTCGACCAGCCAGGCCCCCGGGCGGAGCCGCACGACGGCCCGCCTCTGTCCGCCGACCGGCTCCACGTCGTCGCCCGCCTCGTAAAGGACCCTGATCATGCGTGACCACCTCAGCCGCCGCGGCTTCCTCGGCCTGACCGCCGGAGCCGCCCTGCTCGCCGGATGCGGCACCGGCGCGTCCTCCTCCTCTTCCTCCTCCGGCGGCGGGAGGCTGCGTGCCGTGTTCGCCGGCGGCGGCGCCACCGAGGTGCTCGACCCGCACCTGGCCAACCTGTTCAACGAGGCCGCCCGCGCCAAAGCCCTGTACGACAAACTCGCTGACCTCGGCCCGGACGTCTCGCCTCAGCCCCGCCTGGCCCAGAGCTGGGAGCCGAACGCCGACTTCTCCCTCTGGCGCGTCACCCTCCGGGAGGCGACCTTCCACGACGGCCGCCCGGTACGCGCGCAGGATGTCCTGGCCAGTTATGCCAGGATCACCGACCCGGGCAAGACGTTCCGCGCCAAGTCCAGCCTCGCCCTCATCGACCTGCCGAACAGCCGGGCCGTCGGCGACCGCGCGGTCGAGTTCAGGCTGAGGCGGCCGTTCGCGGAGTTCCCGAACGTGCTGGCCGCCTTCGGCGCCTACATCGTCCCGGAGGGGACCACGGACTTCAGCAGGCCGGTGGGGTCCGGGCCGTTCTCCTTCGTGTCCTGGAAGCCGGGCCGGTCCGTGCTGCTCAAGCGTTACCCCGGCTACTGGGAGGGCGCTCCGCTCATCGAGGAGCTGGAGTTCCTCATCGCCAACGAGGAGTCCGCGCGGGTGAACGCCCTGCTCGGTGGCCAGGTCGAGTACGCCCACGACCTCACTCCGTCCTCCGCCCGCCGCCACGAGGGCCGCGTCGCGATCGTCCGTGCGCCGGGCAGCTCGATGAACGCGTTCGCGATGAAGGTGGACCGCGCGCCCTTCGACGACCCGGACCTGCGAGAGGCGTTGTTCCTGCTCACCGACCGGCGGCAACTCGTCGACACCGTCATGCCCGGGGCCGGGCAGATCGGCAACGACCTGTTCGGCAAGGGCTACCTGCATTACGCCGAGAGCATCCCCCAGCGCGCGTACGACCTCGACCGGGCCAGGGCCCTGATCAAGAAGGCGGGCGCGGACGGGCTCCCGATCGAGCTGACCACCTCCACGGCCGCGGCCGGTTTCGTCGAGGCGGCCACGGTCTTCGCCGACCAGCTGCGCGCCGCCGGGCTGAAGGCCACGATCGTGAACGGCAGCAAGGACACGTACTGGTCGGACATCCTCACCAAGGGCTCCCTCGTCAGCTTCCGCTCCGGGGCGATGCCGATCGAGACCCACATCGCGCAGCGGTTGCTGTCCACCTCGACCACGAACGCCACCAAGTGGGCCAGGCCGGAGTTCGACGCCCTCTACGACAAGGCCGTCTCCGCGCCGTCCGCCGCCGACCGGGAGGCCGCCTACCTGAGCATGCAGCGGATGCTGCACGCCGAGGGCGGGCTCCTGGTGTGGGGGTTCGCCGACTGGATCGTCGCCACCTCGCCCCACGTGACCGGCGTACGCCCCGCGCCCGCCAACACGCTGGACTGGGCCAGGTTCGACAAGGTGAGACTGGCTTGAACCTGACCCGTTACGCCGCTCGTCGGCTGGCCGTCGGCGTCCTTCAGGTCGCCGGGGTCGCCTGCCTGGTGTTCCTGATGGTGGAGTCCCTGCCCGGCGACGCCGCGGTGGTGCTGGCCGGCGACCAGCCCGACCCGGCCAGGATCGCGGCCATCCGCGCCGCCCTCGGCCTGGACCGTCCCCTCGCCGAGCGTCTCACCACCTGGGCCTCGGCCCTGGCACGGGGGGACTTCGGAACCTCGCTCGTCTCCGGCCGTCCGGTCACCGGCATCGTCCTGGACGCGCTGGCCCCCACAGCCGTGCTGGCCGGCCTCACCGCGCTGATCCTGGTGCCGCTCTCGGTCGCGCTCGGGGTCGCCGCCGCCCGGCGCGAGGGCGGCCGGTTCGACCGGGCGCTGACCACGGTGAGCGCCGCGCTCTACGCCGTGCCGGAGTTCGCGCTGGCCATCGTGCTGGTGGCGGTCTTCGGCGTGACGCTGGCGTGGCTGCCGCCGACCGGTCTCGGTGGGCTCAGCGCCGCTGCCCTGGTGCTGCCGGTGTCGGTGCTGCTGGTCCGGCCCCTCTGCTCCACCGGGCGGCTGGTCCGCTCCGCGATGATCGACGTCCTGGCCTCGCCGTACGTGCGGCACGCCCGCCGCCTGGGGCTCGGCTGGTTCGCGCACGCGCTGCCCAACGCGCTCGCGCCCGCCGTGCAGCACCTGGCCCGCACCGTCGACTGGCTGCTCGGCGGTGTCATCGTGGTGGAGGCCGTGTTCGTGATCCCCGGGCTCGGCAGCACCCTCGCCGACGCGGTCGGCCACCGGGACCTTCCCGTGTTACAAGGGCTCGCGCTCCTGTTCGCCGTCACGACCGTCGTGGTGAACCTGCTCGCCGACGTCGTGTCCTTCCGATGGGCGCCACGCGCGTGAGGTACCTGCTGCTCGCCGTGCCGCTGATCGTGGCCGTCGCGGGGCCGCTGATCCCGTACGAGCTCGTACGTTCCGCCTCCTTCGCCGACGTGGGCCTGCTCGGCACCGACTTCGCCGGGCGCGACGTCTGGCACCAGGTGCTCGTGGGCGGGCGGACCCTGGTCCTGACCGCCCTGCTGGCCACCGCGGGCGCGTACCTGCTGGGCACTCTGTGGGGTCTGGCCGCGGCGAGTGCGCCCAGGATGCTCGACGAGGCCCTGATGCGGCCGCTCGACGTGCTCATGGCGGTGCCCTCCCTGCTGCTCCTCCTGGTGGTGGCGGCCCTGGCCCCCGAAGGCGTGCTCGTCTGGACCGTCATGCTGGTCCACCTGCCCGACATCGCCCGCCTGGTACGCGCCTGCGCCCTGGAGGCCGGCAGCCGCCCGGCCGTGGAGGCCATGCGGTTGCAGGGCGAGGGCTGGTGGCGGATCAACGTCGGGTTCGTCGCCCGGTCCATGGCTCGCGTGCTCGCCACCGACGCGGGCAGCAGGCTGACCGGCTCGCTCTACCTCATCGCCGCCGCGAGTTTCCTCGGCGTAGGAGTGGCGCCGGACGCGGACGACTGGGCGGTGATGGTCGACCGCAACCGGGGCGGGCTCTTCCTCAACCCGTGGGCCGTACTCGCCCCCTCCCTGATGATCGTCATGCTCGCCGTGGGGCTGAACCTCACGGTGGACCGCGTACTGAAGAGAGCCCGTCATGCTCCACGTTGACGATCTGACGGTCACCGTGCCCGGACGGACCCTGGTGGACGGAGTCAGCTTCACCCTGCCCGCCGCGAGCACGCTGGCCCTGGTCGGCGCCTCCGGCAGTGGCAAGACCACCACGGCGCTCGCCCTGCTCGGCGAGTACCCGCCCGGCGCCCGCGTCACCGGCCGCGTCACCGTGGCCGGACGCCACATCGACAGCGTTCAGCCTCCGCCGCCCGGAACCGTCGGATTCATCCCGCAACACCCCGCGACCGCGCTCAATCCGGTGTTGCGCATCGGGACCGTGCTCCGCCAGATCGCGGCGCGCCACGGCACCGCCGTGCACGAGGCCCTGCGCAAGGCGCGCCTTCCTGGCGACCGGGACTTCCTCCGCCGTTTCCCGCACCAGTTGTCCGGCGGGCAGCAACAGCGACTCGTCCTGGCCCACGCCCTGCTGGCCGACCCTTCTGTCATCGTCGCCGACGAACCCACCACCGGCCAGGACGCGGTCACCCGGGCCGAGGTCGCCGCCGAACTGTCCGGGCTCGGCATCGCCGTCGTGCTGCTCAGCCACGACCTCGAACTGGTACGAGAACTGGCCGACCAGGTCGTCGTGCTCAAGGACGGCCGCGTCGTCGAGTTCGGGCCCGCGGTCCTGGACTCCCCGCGCACCGAGTACGCCAAGGCCCTGGTCACCGCGCAACCCCGCGAGCCGGAGCCCCGCGCGGAACCGGATGTTCTCCTGGAGATCGAAGACCTCGGCGCCGGGATCCTGCGCGAGGTGACACTTGACGTCACCCGCGGCGAACGCCTGGCGGTCGTCGGCCGCTCAGGCAGCGGAAAGACGACGCTCGCCCGCTGCGTCGCCGGCCTGCGCCCTTGGTCCGGCGGCGCCATCCGCCTGGCCGGCCGCCCCCTGCCTCAGCGGCGCGACCGCACCGACCTGACCCGCATCCAGTACGTCTTCCAGAACGCCCTGGCCTCGTTCGACCCCCACCGCGC
Organism: Nonomuraea sp. NPDC050783; assembly: GCF_040802095.1. NCBI lineage: Bacteria > Bacillati > Actinomycetota > Actinomycetes > Streptosporangiales > Streptosporangiaceae > Nonomuraea > Nonomuraea sp. NPDC050783. Next base: position 495,301 of record NZ_JBFAHK010000003.1, on the reverse strand, counting down.
CGTCGTGGACCAGGTCGCCAGAACCGCCGTACGCCTGCGTGCCCTGCCCGCGCCCACCGCCCGCGAAGAGGCCGCCGAGACCCTCGCCGCGCTCGGCCTGAACCGCGACGCCGCCCGACGACGCCCCCACGCGCTCTCCGGCGGCGAACTCCAGCGCGCCGCCCTGGCACGCGCCCTTCTCGCCCGCCCCGACGTACTGGTCTGCGACGAGATCACCTCCGGCCTCGACCCCGTCACGCAGGCCGAGGTACTCGACCTGCTCACCGACCTCGACGTGACCCTGATCGTCATCAGCCACGACCTCCCCTTGGTCGCGCGGATCGCGGACCGGGTCGCGGTCATCCACGACGGCCGTCTGGTCGAGCACGGCCCCGCCCGAATGCTCGGCCGCCCCGCCCGCCGAGTGCTCCTCCCGGCCCCTGACCAGTAAGGCACTGCTTTCGGCGCCCGCCCCAACGAGCCGGCAAAGCACTGTCAGGCGGAGCGCAGGGTGGTGAGGAAGGTGGAGACGGCCGGGGGGCGGTCGGTCGGGGGGAGGGTGGCGGCGAGGACGGTGCGGCGGGGGAGGGCCGGCACGGGGCGCAGGAGCCGGATGTCGGACCGCGCGGCGCCGTATCCCGCGATCGACGGATAGAGCATGACCCCCACCCCGGCCGCCACCAGCCCTTGCCGGCCGTTCCAGTCGTCGCAGACGTGGCTGATGCGCGGCGGCCCGCCCAGCGCCGCCGCCAGCGGGGCGAGCGGCCCGAGGCAGTCGGGATGCGTGCCGTCGATCCAGGGCTCCCCGGCCAGCTCCCGCAGCCGCACCCGCCCGCCCGCCGACGCCAGCGGGTGCGCGGCCGGCAGGGCGACCAGGAGCTCGTCCTCGTGCAGCGGGGTCAGGGTGACGCCCGGGGTGTCCGCCATGTCCCAGGAGGTGAGCAGTGCGAGGTCGGCGGTGCCTTCCAGCACGGCCTCGCACGGGTCGTGCTCGCCGGAGCGCACGGTCAGCGACAGCTCCACCCCGGGATGCCTGGCGGTGAACGCGCGGAAGCGCTCCGGCAGGTACGTCGTCACCGCGCTCGGGAACGCCGACACCCGCACCCGTCCCGCCTCGGCCGTCGCGAAGGCCCGCATCCGGGTCTCGAACAGCCGCACCCCGCGCAGCACCTCCCCGGCCTGCTCCAGCGCCGCCCGTCCGGCGTCGGTCGCCCGGACGCCGCGCGGCAGCCGCTCGAACAGCCGCACCCCCGCACGCCGCTCCAGCGTGGCGATCTGCCGGGACACGGCCGGCTGCGTCATGGACAGCTCCTCGGCCGCCGCCGAGAACGAGCCGAGCCTGCCGACCTCCACCAGAACCCGCAACGACCACAGATCAACCATGCGCCCAGCTTATGGGTTCCATGCCAGACCCGCAGTGGTGCGCATGGGAGCGAACCCGCATGCTCGACGCATGGAGAACCTGGACAACCACCAGCAGGCATGGCTCGACGAGGAGCTGCCGCCGGGCCCGCAACGCGTCCTGGACGCCGGTTGCGGGCGTGGCGAGCTGGCCGCGGCACTCATCCGGCGCGGCCACGAGGTCACCGCGATCGACAGCGCGGCGGAGGCCGTGGCGGCGGCCCGCGCGGCCGGGGTGCCCGCCCTGCGTGCCGACCTGACCGTCCGCGACGGCGCGCCCTTCTACGACGGCGGATCGTACGAAGTGATCGTCATGTCGCTCTCGCTGCACCACATGCACCCGCTCGGCGCGGCACTCGACCACGCGTACGACCTGCTGATACCGGGCGGGACGTTGCTGGTGGACGAGTTCGCGTGGGACTGGGCGGACGCGGCCACCGCCGCCTGGTTCTACGATGCCGGATCGTTGCTGGCCGCCGCCGGCGTGGCGGACTTCCCGCGGGAGGGTGGCGATCCGGCTGGGCGGTGGCGCGCGGCGCACCACGACCATCATCCGGCGGCGGACATGCTGACGGCGCTCGGCGAGCGGTTCGAGGTGGTCAGCCTGCGCCGTGAACCGTACATAACCCGATATATCGGCGGAAAGGTCGTGAACGGTCACACCAAGGTCGTCGAGGAGCTGTGGCGCATCGAGCGTGACCGGCTCGCCGCCGGCGCCCTCGCGGCGACGGGGTTCCGGATGAAGGCGAGAAAGGTGTGACAAAAGTGACGAATGGGACCTTACACCGGGCTGTGCCGCGAATTGTGAGCAGGGTCACATTCGGGTAACAGCGTCTGGTGTTCCAGCAGGGGTTTCGATCCTGACTGGACTTCCTTTCTGATCTTTACAACCTGCCGTTCCCTTTGCCGATCCGTGACCTTTCGGCGTAACTTCTGGCGTCGCGACGGCACGCCATGTCGCCGCGAACCTCCATCGGTCCCCCCGATGTGTGCCAGATACCAATCCGCCGGTCGCGCCCGTACGTCCCCATGCGAACAACCTCAACGGGCGGCGACCTGCCGAATCCGTGCAGCCAGGAGCACGGAGCCGGGGAACCACCGATCCCGTCCCCGGGATCAGGGGTGAATCGGCGCGTATCGCGCCGTAGGGCTACTTCCAGGCCCGAATCCGTCAGCTAACCCGGTAGGCGTTCGTGGAAGCTCCAAGGAGAAATCCTGTCTACCTCCCCGCAGAACCCCCGTCTGTCCCGCCTTGCCCTGAGTGGCGCGGCGCTCACGATGACCGTGACGGCCGGAGGGACGATCCTCCATGCCCCAGCGGCTCAGGCGGCGACGACGAGCGGCTCGGCCGCGGCCTCCACCGTCACCACCACCACCGCCACCACGACCTCCGTGGCCAGGGCCGGCACCGCCGCCAGGTCGGCGAAGGCCAAGGTGAGGTCGGCGAGGACCGCCAGGGCCGCTCGGCAGAAAGCGAGGGCCTTCAAGGCCGTCGCCGTGGCCAAGAAGCAGATCGGTGACCCGTACCGCTACGGCGGCACCGGGCCCGGCTCGTTCGACTGCTCCGGACTCGTCCAGTACGCCTGGAAGAAGGCCGGGGTGAGGCTCCCGCGCGTGGCGAGCAGCCAGTTCGCCCGTATCAGGACGAAGGTCTCCTGGAAGAGGCTCAAGCCGGGTGACCTGATGTTCTTCAGCGGTCTCGGCCACGTCGGCATGTACGTCGGCAAGGGCAAGATGATCCACTCGCCCAGGACGGGCGAGCGGGTACGCATCGACAAGCTGAGCGGATGGCGCAGGTCGTCGTTCGTGGGCGCGGCCCGTCCCGGCGCGTGACAGCGGCCCCGCCACGGCCCCGGAAGGGACCGTGGCGGGGCCGCCCGTCTTCGTCCCCTTTGTCTTCGTCCCCTCTGTCTTCGCCTCTGTCTTCGCCCGGCGCGACTACTACTATCGGGCATCGTGTCCGAGCAGGTGAGCCGACGGGGTGCGGTGACCGCCCTCCTGCTCCTCGCCACCGCCCTCGCCCCGGCCGCGGACGCCCCTCTCACCGGCCCCTCCTCGCCGGTCCCCGGAGCGCGCGGCCTCTGGCCGGGGGAGTCCGTCACCGTCAGGGGAGCGCGGGCCGTGGTCGTCGGGCACGGGACGCCGCCCGCCACGCTCGGCGAGCTGGCGCGCCGGGCCGACACCGCCGCCCTCCGGGTCGCCGACGTCCTCGGCGGGCCGGTGCGTCCGCTGATCGTCGTCCCGCGCTCCGCCGCCGAGGCGGCCCGGCTGGCCGGTACGGGCCCGATCGACGGCCTGGCCGCCCTGGCCGACGGCGACCGGGTGATCGTCGTCCCCGAGGTCTTCGCCCGGCTCAACCCCACCGGCAGGGACGTCGTGCTCGCCCACGAGCTCACCCACGTCGCCGCCGGCACCGACCGGCTGCCGGTCTGGCTCTACGAGGGGTTCGCCGACTACGTCGGCTACCGCGACTCGGGACTGCCCGTACGGGTCGCCGCCGCCGAGCTGGCCGATGAGGTGCGAGCCGGACGCCTGCCCAGCGAATTGCCCGGACCTGCGGCTTTCGCGGCGGACGGGCGGGACCCGGCGCGGCTCGCGCGGGCGTACCAGGAGGCCTGGCTGGCGTGTCGATTCATCGCTGACCGGCTCGGTGAGGGGACCCTGGTACGGCTCTACCGTGCGGCCCAGGTGGTCGGCGTCCATCGGGCGCTCGCCTCGCTGGGGCTCTCCGCGGCCACGCTGACGGCACGGTGGCGCGCGTACATGCGAGAGCAGCTCGCGTAGGAGGGGGAGGCAGATGAGCGAACGGCAGGAGACGGACGACTCCGCGCCCGAGGCGGGCACGCCCGCCGGCGGTGACCGGGCGGACGGCCTGGAACAGGGTCATGGTGGAACCATGGCCGCGACGAAGGACGACGACCACCAAGGGCCCGGCGACGCCCCCGGGTTCGGCGGCGACCCCCGACCGGGCGACCACCTCCGCCCCGGCGACCGCCTCCAACCCGGCGTGCTGCCCGCAGCCGACGCGAAACGGCCCTCCAGCACGGACGGGCCCTCCGGCGCGGAACCCGCTGGGACCGGCGAAAGGGCCGGGACCGAGCAACCCACCGTGACCGGCGACCGAGCCCGGACCGCACAACCCACCCAGGACGGCGACCGGGCCGAGCAGGGCGACCCGGCCGAGGGTGACCGGGCCGAGGGCGACAATCGGGCCGTGGGCAGCGATCGGGCCGGGGGCGGAGAACGAACTGCTGAAGGCGGGGAGCGGGCTGAGAGCGGGGAGCCGGGTGAGGGAGCCGCCGGAGAAGGGCGGCGGACGGACGGGAGCGGGGACCGGGCGGTCAGCGGCGGTCCCGCGTACGACGAGAAGGCCGGCCCGCGCCACCTGCCCGGCGATGCCCGGCTGCGCCGCCAGGCCGCGCTCGCCCTGGCTGCGCTGGCCGCCGTCATCCTGGCGGTGGTCGCGTTCAGCACCCCCTGGCACCTGCTGGACACGGGCCCGCCCGACCCGGCCCGCGACTTCAGGGCCGCCGAGATCGCCCGCTCGCAGGCGTTCGACGCCGCGACGAGCCTGCCGAGCTACATCGCGCTGGCCCTGTCGGTCCTCCTCGCGGCCCTCCTGGTCGCCACCCCGCTCGGCGCCCGGCTGACGGCCTGGCTGCGCGGCCCGTGGTGGCTGCGGGTGATCCTGGGCGTGGTGGTCGTCGTCGCGGTCACCGAGGCGATCCGCTGGCCTCTCGGCATGTGGTTCGAGACGGTCATGCGCGAGTACGGCCTGTCCACCCAGGGCTGGGCGTCGTGGACCGGCGACCGGCTCAAGAACGCGGGGGTGGAGACGTTCCTGCTCGCCCTGATGCTGGTCGTCCTGGTGGCGCTGGCGCGCAGGCTCCGGCGCTGGTGGATCCCGGCGGCGGTGGGGGCGTTCATGCTGACGGTGGCGGCCTCGTTCGTCTACCCCGTGGTGTTCGAGCCGATGTTCAACGACTTCACGCCCATGCGCGAGGGGTCCCTGCGCACGAACCTGCTGGCCATGGCCGAGCGGGACGGCGTCCCGGTCGAGGACGTGCTGGTGGCCGACGCCTCGCGCCGCACGACCGCGCTCAACGCCTACGTCTCCGGCTTCGGGGCCACCCGCCGCATCGTCGTCTTCGACACGCTGCTGCGGGCTCCCCAGCCGGAGGTGGAGCTGGTGGTCGCGCACGAGCTGGGCCACGCCAAGCGCGACGACGTCCTGTACGGCACGCTCATCGGCGGGCTGGGCTCGGCGCTGGGGGCGGTCCTGCTGTTCCTGGTCTTCGGCCCGGTACGCCGCCGCACCGGCGTCACCTCGATCGCCGACCCGCGCGCGGTCGGGGTGGTCATGGGCCTGATGAGCCTGGGCTCCCTGCTCTTCGGCCCCGCCCAGAACGTGGTCAGCCGGCGCATCGAGGCCAGGGCCGACTTCCACTCGCTGGAGCTGACCAGGGATCCGGCGACGTTCGTGGCCATGCAGAAACACCTGGCTGCGGTAAATATTTCCGACTTGTCGCCGGATGCGGTGGAATATGTGCTCTATGCCTCTCATCCCTCCGGTCCCGAGCGCATCGCCATGGCCCGCTCGTGGGCGAGACTGAACGGCGTCCCCGTGCCGTGACCCGTGCCGTGAACCGTGCCGTGACCCGTGCCGTGACCCGTGCCGTGCCCCGTGTCGCGACCGGCGCGGCGGCAGGCGCGGAGACCGACACGGGGGCGGCGGCCAGGGTGGTCGTCGTCACCAACGACTTCCCGCCCAGGCCGGGCGGGATCCAGTCGTTCGTGCACGGGCTCGCGCTCCGCACGCCGGGCGTGGCGGTCTACGCCCCGGCCTGGCCGGGGTGCGAGGAGTTCGACCGGCGCCAGCCGTACCCGGTGGTGCGGCACCCGACCCGGCTCATGCTGCCGACCCCCGACGTGGCGCGCCGCGCCGCCCGGCTGGTGGCCGAGCACGGCGCGCGGACCGTCGTCTTCGGGGCGGCGGCGCCGCTCGGCCTGCTCGCGCCGCACCTGCGCCGGGCCGGCGCGCGGCGGGTGGTGATGCTCACCCACGGCCACGAGGCGTCGTGGGCGAGCGCGCCGGGCTTCCGCGCCGTGCTGCGCAGGATCGGCGAGCACGCGGACGTGGTGACCTACCTCGGCGACTACACCCGCCGCCGCCTGGAGGCCGCCGTCGCGCCGGGCAAGCTGGTCCGGCTGGCCCCGGGCGTGGACGCCGGGCAGTTCCATCCCGGCGTTCCCCCGGCCGAGCCGGAGCTGGCGGGCCGCCCGGTGGTGGCCTGCGTGTCGCGGCTGGTGCCGCGCAAGGGCCAGGACCAGCTCATCAGGGCCTGGCCCCGGGTGCTGCGGGCGGTGCCCGACGCCGTCCTGCTGCTCGTGGGCGGCGGCCCGTACCGGAAGAAGCTGGAGCGGCTGGCCGGCGGGCACCCCTCCATCCGCTTCACCGGGACCGTCCCGGCGGCGAGCCTGCCGGGCTACTACGCCGCCGCCGACGTGTTCGCGATGCCGTGCCGCACCCGCTGGAACGGCGTGGACGTCGAAGGGCTCGGTATCGTGTTCCTGGAGGCGTCGGCCACGGGGCTGCCCGTGATCGCCGGGGCGTCGGGCGGCGCGCCGGACGCCGTCCGTCCCGGCGAGACCGGCCTGCTGGTGGACGGCGAGAGCCCCGGCGACATCGCCCAGGCCGTCATCGAGCTGCTGACCGACCCGGACAAGGCGCGCAAGATGGGCGCGAGCGGCCGCGACTGGATCACCCGCGCATGGACGTGGGACCAGGTGGCCGCCCGCTTCCGTGCCCTCCTCTGACCGTGCCCTCCTCTGACCGTGCCCTCCTCTGACCGTGCCTTCTTCTGACCGTGCCTTCTTCTGATCGGCTCGCCCTCCTCCGGCGGTTACCCCTTCGTCGCGCCCAGCGTCAGCCCGGCCACGAACTGCTTGTGCAGGAGCTGGAAGACGACCAGCGTCGGCAGCGCCACCAGCACCGCCCCGGCGGCCAGCAGGTTGTAGTCGGTGAAGAACTGGCCGCGCAGGTTGTTCAGCGCCGAGGTCACGGGCAGCTTGTCGCCCGAGGACATCAGCACCAGCGCCCACAGGAAGTCGTTGTACATCCAGGTGAACTGCAGCGTGGCCAGCGCCGCCAGCACCGGCCGGCACAGCGGCAGCGTCAGCCGCCAGTAGCGTTTCCACACCCCGGCCCCGTCCACCAGCGCCGCCTCGGTGATCTCCTCCGGGATCGTGCGCATGAAGTTGGCCAGCACGAAGACGCAGAAGCCGAACTGGAACGCCACGTGGATGAGGATCAGCCCCAGGTAGGAGTCGTACAGCGACTGCGAGTCCGACAGCCAGGCCGGCAGCGGGATCAGCGTGTAGAGGGTGTAGAGCGGGGTGATGAGCACCTGCGGCGGCAGCAGGTTGCCGGCGGTGAACACGATCAGCAGCGCCCGGCGGCCGGGGATGCGCAGCCGCGCGATCGCGAACGCCGTGAACGAGGCCAGCAGCAGCGTGACCACCAGCGCGGGAGCCACGATGATCAGCGTGTTGAGGTAGTAGCGGGGCAGCTCGGCCTGGCTCCACGCCTCGCCGTAGTAGTCGAGCGTCAGGTGCTCGGGCAGCGAGAGGTAGCCGAGGCGGGCGGTCTCGTCGTACGGCCGCAGCGACGCGTACACCGCCAGGGCGAGCGGCAGCAGCCACCCCAGCGCCACCAGCGCGAGGAACGCGTGCAGCAGCACCCGCAGCGGTCGTACCCGCGCCCGTGCCCGGGGCGGGGCCGTGCCGGCCGTCATCGCTCCTCCCCGCGGAAGAGCTGCGACAGGTACGTCACGATGAACCCCAGCGAGATCGCCAGCAGGATCACCGCGATCGCCGAGCCGAACCCGATCCGGCTCGCCTCGCCCACGATGTTCTCGGTGACCAGCACCGACAGCAGCTCCAGCCCGTTCCTGCCCTTGTTGATGGCGTAGACGATGTCGAAGGCCCGCAGCGCCTCGATCACCGTGATCACCAGCACGATCACGTTGACCGGCCGCAGCGTCGGGAAGACCACCCGGAAGAACGTCTGCCGCTCGTCGGCGCCGTCGATGGCCGCCGCCTCCTTCAGCGCCGGATCGACGGCCTTGAGCCCGGCCAGGTAGATGATCATGACGTAGCCGACGTGCCGCCAGCCCGCCGCGACCATCACCACCCAGATGTTGACGGCCCGGTCGCCGAGCCAGTCCACGTGCAGCCCGGTCACCGCGTTGAGCACGCCGTAGTCGGAGGACAGGACGAGCTGGGCGATGAACCCCACGACGGCCAGCGACAGCACGACCGGCATGTAGAGCGCGCTCTGGTAGAAGCGCGACATCCGCAGTCGCCGGTCCAGCAGCACCGCGCAGAACAGCCCGAACGGCGTGGCGATCAGCCCGAGGAAGCCCAGCCACAACACGTTGTTGCGGACGGCCGACCAGAACGGCGGGTACGTGGTGGCCAGATCGTGGTAGTTCCGGCCGCCGATCCACTCGATCGGGCCGATGCCGTTCCAGTCGGTGGCCGACAGGCCGATGCTGGCCAGCGTGGGCCCCCAGACGAGGCCCACGTTGACGACGATGGCCACCCCCAGCCCGGCGACCAGGATGGTCACGTCGCGGGCGGAGTAGCGACGGGTCTTGACGGCCATCAGCGGAAGATGGTGGCCTTCTGCTTCTCGATGCCGGCCAGTAACGAGTCGATCTCGTCCGGTTTGCCGACGAACGACTGCAGCGACGGGATCATCACGGTGGAGGCGAAGTCGGGGCGCGTGTCGCGGTCGAGGAACTGGGCGATGTGCGTGGCCTGCGATACCAGCTCCGCGCCGCGCTTCTGCAGGGCGCTGTAGCCGGAGGTGTCGGCCTTGGAGTTGGAGGCCAGCGTGCCTGGGTCCAGCTTGGTGGCGATGTTCTGGGAGGCGGCCTGGGCCAGGTGCTTCAGCAGCGCCTTGGCGCCGTCCACGTTCCTGGCCTTGGCCGAGATCATGTAGCCGTCGATGGGGGCGTCGATCGAGTCGGTGCCGAAGGCCGGGTTGATCTCGGGGAAGGTGAAGAAGTCGAGGTCGTCGCGGTCGGCCTCGGGGAACTGCTGGGCGACGAACATGCCGAGCAGGTACATCCCGGTCTTCTTCTGCGCCAGCGACTGCGCGGCCTCCTGCCAGGTGCGGCCCAGCGCCGCCGGCTGGTGGTACTCCATCAGCCCCCGCCAGGTGTCGAACACCTGCCGGACCTTCGGGTCGGTCCACGACTGCTTGCCCTGCATGAGCTGGATGTGGAAGTCGTAGCCGTTCGTGCGCATGTTGAGGATGTCGAACGTGCCCATGGCCGGCCAGCCGTCCTTGTCGGCGAAGGCGATCGGGATCAGCCCGTCGGCCTTCATCTTCCTGGCCAGCGCGGTGAACTCGTCCAGCGTCCTCGGCGGCTGGTAGCCCTTCTCCTGCCAGACGCTCTTGCGGTAGAAGACCGCCCACGGGTAGTAGGTGGACGGGACGAAGTACTGCTTGCCGTCCACACCGGTCGACTGGTCCCTGAACGCCTTCGTGTAGTCGCCGCCGATCTCGCGCCACACGTCGGAGACGTCGAGCGCGAGGCCCTGCTCGGCGAAGAACTGCATGCGGTAGCCCGCGAACCAGGAGAACACGTCGTCCGGCGTGCCCCTGAGGTAGCGGTTGATGTTCTCCTGGAACGTGTTGTGGTCCACAGTGTTGATCTTGACCGTGGCCTGCGTGAACGTCTTGACCTGGGCTTCCAGGGACTTCTTCGGGACCTCGTCGGAGGCGTTCGAGCCGAAGGTCACCGTCCCGAGGCCGCCGGAGGACGAGCCGCCGGTGGCGGGGGCGTCCTGGCCGGAACCGCATCCGGCCAGAACGGCGGGCACGCCGAACGCGGCGGCTCCGAGGAAGAGGGAACGGCGCGACAGCGGCGGCAGGGCGCGGGGCGGGACGGCACGGGGCGGCAGGGCGCGGGGCGGGACTGGGGTGGGGCGGGGCGACGGCGACCGTTGGTCCATGGGAGGTTCCTCCTACTGAAACCTTCAGATTCCCCCGACTTCGCTCACTTTCATTCATCGAAAAGCCAAAATTTCCGACTTGTCAAAGCACGGTTTCGTGACGAAGCCCCGGCACCGCAGCTCGCGGCCGCCCGCCGTCAGGGGCGACCGCTGTCGGAACGTGTTCGACTGCCGCCCGTCCCAGGGCGGCGCTCCCGGCCGCTCCCGGCCGCTCCCGGCCCTCCCGCCCCGGTCAGCGGGCGGCGTAGAGCTGCTCGATCTGGTCGGCGAAGTCCCGCAGGACGAGGTTGCGCTTGACCTTGAGCGTCGGCGTCAGGTGGCCGCTCTCCTCGGTGATGTCCCGGTCGAGGATCACGAACTTCTTGATCTGCTCGGCCTTGGACACCGACAGGTTCGCCCTGTCCACCGCCGCCTGCACCCCCGCCCGCACCTCGGGGTCGTCGCGCAGCTCGGCGAGGGTGCGCCCGGCGGGCACGGCCTCCGGGTCCAGGGTGACGAGCGCGGCCACGAACGGCCGCCCGTCGCCGATGACCATCGCCTGGGAGACGAGCGGGTGGGCGCGCAGGAGGTCCTCCAGGGGGCCGGGCGCGACGTTCTTGCCGGCGGCCGTCACCAGGATCTCCTTCTTGCGCCCGGTGATCCGCAGGTAGCCGTCGGAGTCCAGCTCGCCGACGTCGCCGGTGTGGTAGAAGCCCTCGGAGTCGACGGCGTCGGCGGTGGCGGCGTCGTTCTTCCAGTAGCCGGCGAAGACGTTGCGGCCCCTGGCCAGGACCTCGCCGTCCGCGCCGATGCGCAGCGTGACGCCGGGCAGCGGCTTGCCCACGGTGCCGATCTTGTTGGCGCCCGGCATGTTGACCGAGCACGGCGCGGAGGTCTCGGTCAGGCCGTAGCCCTCGAAGACCTCGATGCCGACGCCCCTGAAGAAGTGGCCCAGCCGCTCGCCCAGCGCCGAGCCGCCGGACACGGCGGCCGTCAGCCGCCCGCCGGTCGCGGCCCGCAGCTTGGCGTAGACCAGCCGGTCGAAGACGGCCTTCTGCAGCCGCAGCTTCAGCGGCGCGCCCCCCGAGCTCTCGGCGCGGCTCCAGGCCACGGCCACCTCCACCGCGCGGGCGAAGATCCTGCCCTTGCCGCCCGCGATGGCCTTCTGCTCGGCCCCGTTGTAGACCTTCTCGAACACGCGCGGCACGCCCAGCAGGAACGTCGGCCGGAAGTCCTGGAGGTCGGGGGCGACGTTCTTCATGTTGGGGGTGTGCGCCATGACCGCGCCGGCCTCGATGAGCACGACCTGGATCATCCGCGCGAAGATGTGCGCCAGCGGCAGGAACAGCAGCGCCGCCGGGTCCTTGCGGGAGAACAGCGGCTCCAGCGGCCCCCGCAGCACGTTGAGCGCGGTGAACAGCAGGTTGTCGTGGGTGATCCTGCAGCCCTTGGGGCGGCCCGTGGTGCCGGAGGTGTAGACGACCGTGGCCAGGTCGGCGGCGCAGACCCGGCCGCGCCGCTCGTCCACCTCGGCGGCGGGCACGTCGCCGCCCTCCGGCGGGGCGTCGATGCGCCAGACGGCCTTCAGCTCGGGCGCCGCCTCGCGCACGGTCTCCTCGTGCGCGTCCAGCTCCACGAACGCGGCCTTGGCCTCGCTGTCGGACAGGATCCAGCGCACCTGGTCGGCCGAGGAGGTCTCGTAGATCGGCACGGTGACCGCGCCGATCGACCAGAGGGCGTAGTCGACGAGCGTCCACTCGTAGCGGGTGCGCGACATCAGCGCCACCCGGTCGCCGTGCTCCACGCCCGCCGCGATCAGCCCCCTGGCCACCGACACGACCTGGTCGCGGAAGTCCGCGGCGGTGACCGCCGGCCACCCGGCGCCGGTCCTGCGGCGCATGACGACCGCGCCTGGCTCCTGCTCGGCCCGCCGGAAGACGGTGTCGGCCAGGCAGGCCGAGGCAGGCACGTCGACCAGGACCGGGACGCTGTACTCGCGCACGAATCAACTCCTCTTCGAAGGACGCCTGGACGTTACCGCGTTAAGTTACCTACCGGTAGCCGACCGGGCACCGTCGTCATTGAGGCGTTATGAAGGGCGTTCACCACGCTAGCAGCCACCACTCGTAGGATTTCCTCCATGCGGGTCCATGTGGTGAGCGACGTCCACGGCAGGGCCGACGCCCTGGCGACGGCGGGGGCGGGCGCCGACGCGCTGATCTGCCTCGGCGACCTGATCCTGTTCATCGACTACGACGACCACGCGCAGGGCATCTTCGCCGACCTGTTCGGCCCGGAGAAGGCCGCCGAGTTCATCGGCCTGCGCACGGCCAAGCGGTTCGACGAGGCCAGGGCCATGTCGGCGGCGTTGTGGGCCACGCTCGGCGGCGACCCGCGCGAGCACATCGAGCGCAACGTCCGCGCCCAGTACGCCGCCCTGTTCGCCGCCATGCCCACCCCCGCCTACCTCACCTACGGCAACGTCGACCTGCCCGGCCTGTGGGCCGACTACCTGCGCCCCGGCCACCGAGTGCTCGACGGGGAGAGCGTGGAGATCGGCGGGCTGCGGTTCGGGTTCGTGGGCGGCGGGCTCAGGACGCCCTACCGCACGCCGTACGAGATCAGCGACGAGGAGTACGCCGCCAAGGTCGAGGCCGTCGGCGAGGTGGACGTGCTGTGCTGCCACATCCCGCCGGCCGTGCCCGAGCTGCTCTACGACGTCGTGGCCAGGCGCTTCGAGCGCGGCAGCGAGGCCACGCTGGAGGCCATCAGGCGCACCCAGCCCCGCTACGCCCTCTTCGGCCACGTGCACAACCCGCTGCACTCCCGTGCGCGCGTGGGACGTACTGAATGTGTGAACGTGGGCCATTTCCGGGGGAAGGGTGTTCCGTTCATCCTCGAATGGTGAACTGCCCGGTACGGTATCCCCATGGCTGATCGCACCACTTCGAGCATCACCATCGACGCCGATCGCGCCGACGTCATGGCGGTCATCGCCGACTTCCCCGCCTACCCGGAGTGGGCCGGGTCCATCAAGAGCGCGGAGGTCCTCGGCGCCGGCGACGACGGCCGGGCGCGTACCGTCCGCTTCGTCCTGGACGCCGGGATGATCAGCGACACCTACACCCTCGGCTACACCTGGGACGGCGACGACGGCGTGAGCTGGGAGGTGACCGAGCCGGGCAAGATGGTCTCCCAGCTGCGCGGGAGTTACCGCCTGGCCGCCGCGGGCAGGGGCACCGGCGTGACGTACGAGCTGGCCGTCGATCTCAGCGTGCCGATGATCGGCATGATCAAGCGCAAGGCCGAGAAGGTGATCGTGGACACCGCGCTCAAGGGCCTCAAGAAGCGCGTCGAAGGCCGCTGAGATGAGCCCCCGGGTCCTGCTGTTCACCGGCAAGGGCGGCGTGGGCAAGACCACCGCCGCGGCGGCCACCGCCACGCTGGCCGCCGGCCGTGGCCTCAAGACGCTCGTCGTCTCCACCGACACCGCCCACTCGCTGGCCGACGCGCTCGCCGCCGAGCCCGGCGAGGTGGCCCCCGGCCTGCACCTGCACCAGGTCGACACGCAGCGGACGCTGGAGCGCCACTGGGGCGAGCTGCAGGACTACGCCAGAGGCGTGCTGACCGAGCTGGGCCTGGACGAGATCACCTCCGAGGAGATCACCGTCCTGCCCGGCGCCGAGGAGGTCATCGCCCTGCTGGAGCTGCGCGAGCACGCCCGCTCCGGCCGCTGGGACGTCATCGTCGTCGACTGCGCGCCCACCGCCGAGACGCTGCGGCTGCTGGCCCTGCCCGAGGCGCTCGACTGGCACGTCAGCAGGCTCATGCCGGTCGGCCGCCGGCTGGTGCGGCTGGTCGCGCCGTTCACCCGGGCCGTGGCCAGGATCAGCGCGCCCGGAGAGGACGTGCTGAGCGCCGGCGAGCGCTTCCACCGCGGCCTCAAGCAGGTGCGCGAGCTGCTCACCGGCGACCACGCCTCCGTCCGGCTCGTGCTCACCCCCGAGTCGGTGGTGCTGGCCGAGGCCCGCCGCACCCTCACCTCGCTCAACCTGTACGGCTACCGCGTGGACGCGGTGATCGCCAACCGCGTCTTCCCGCCCGGCGGCGCCGACGAGTGGCGCGCCCAATGGGTGGCGGCGCAGTCGCGGCTGTTGGCCGAGGCGGAGCAGTCGTTCGCGCCGCTGCCCGTCCACGTCGTCCCCTACCTGCCCGCCGAGCCCGTCGGCAGGGACGCGCTGGCCGGGCTGGGCTCGCGGCTCTACGGCGAGGCCGACCCGTTCGCGCCGCCCGCCGCCCCGCCGCCGCTGCGGATGAGCGCCGACGAGCTGAGCCTCGACCTGCCCGGCGCCGACCGCGGCGACGTGGACCTGGCCCGCAAGGGCGACGAGCTGATCGTCACCGCGGGCCCGTACCGCAGGATCCTGGCCCTGCCCGTGGCGCTGGCCCGCAGGAAGATCAGCGGGGCGTCGCTGCGCGACGGCGTCCTGCGGGTAGCGTTCAGCCCGGGGAGCGAATCCGGCAGCTGAGGAGTTGAGGAGGATGAGCGACCCCGAAGGCAGGGCCGCCGGTACAGGGAGGGCCAGATGACCGAGAGCAACCACGACAGGGATCCGATCGGCAGCGTCGCCGACGAGGCGCGCAAGCTGTTCGAGTCCATCCAGGGGCGGGCCACGCGCCAGGTCGGCCGGACGGTGTTCAACTCGTTCACCGGCGGGCCGCGCCGGGAGCGCGACGTGTGGGAGGAGGCGGTGTCCGACCACCACGACGAGTACGTCTGCCGGGCCTGCCCCCTCTGCCGGGCGATCGCGGCGCAGCGCGAGTCGGGCCGGGAGGCCGGCGCCGACGTGACCGGCCACCTGGTGGCCGCCGGCGGCGAGCTGTTCGCGGCCTTCCGGGGCGCGCTCGACGCGTTCAGCCGGCCCGCCCCCCGCGGCACCGGCTCCCATGACACCGGCTCCCGTGACACCGGCTCCCGTGACACCGGTGCTGAGAGGCGGCCGGACGACGGCGCCCGCCGCGACGGCGTGGAACACATAGATCTGGGATAGGGAGAACGAGGGGCATGCTCACGATCGGTGTCGACATCGGCGGGACCAAGGTCGCCGCGGGTGTGGTCGACGACCAGGGAAAGATCGTCGAACACACGCTGCGGCCCACCGCCGCCGACCGTCCGGACGTGGTGGCCGAGACGGTGGCCGACGTCGTTCGCGAGCTGTCCGAGGGCCGGCGGATCGAGGCGGTCGGGGTGGGCGCGGCCGGGTTCGTGGATGAGACCCGCTCGATCGTGCGCTTCGCCCCCAACCTCGCCTGGCGCGAGGAGCCGCTGCAGAAGAAGATCAGCGACCTGGTCGGCCTGCCCGTCGTGATCGAGAACGACGCCAACGCCATGGCCTGGGGCGAGACCAGGTTCGGCGCCGGGCGCGGCCAGTCCCACGTGGTCTGCGTGACGCTCGGCACCGGCATCGGCGGCGGCCTGGTCTTCGACGGCGCGCTCTACCGGGGCCGCTGGGGCATGGGCGCCGAGCTGGGCCACATGCAGGTGGTGCCGGGCGGCCGCCCGTGCGGCTGCGGCAACATCGGCTGCTGGGAGCAGTACGCCAGCGGCCAGGCCCTGGTCAAGGAGGCCAGGGAGCGGGCCGAGGCCGAGCCGGAGCGGGCCTCGATCCTGCTCGGGCTGGCCGGCGGCCGGATCGAGGGCGAGGAGGTCACCGAGGCCGCCCGCCGCGGCGACGAGGTGTCGCTGGCCGCCTTCGCCTCCTTCGCCGAATGGCTCGGCCAGGGCATGGCCGACCTGGTCGCGGTGCTCGACCCCGGCTGCTTCATCGTCGGCGGCGGCGTCTCCAGGGCCGCCGACCTGTTCATCGACCGCGCCCGCGAGGTTTTCGCGAGCCGGCTCACCGGCCACGGGCACCGGCCGGTCGCCGAGATCCGCCTGGCCGAGCTGGGCGCCTCGGCCGGCGTGGTGGGCGCCGCCGACCTGGCCCGGCAGCGCTAGCGGCCGGCACGGGGACGCGGGCAAGACACGGACACGGACACGGACACGGACACGGACACGGACACGGAAACGGGCACGGACACGGGGGCGCGGGGGCGGCACGTGAGCGTTCGGATCGGCACGTACAACCTGCACGGGCTGCGCGACAGCCGGCCCGAGCTCATCAAGACGATCACCGCCCTGCGGGCCGACGTGCTGTGCGTGCAGGAGATGCCGAAGTTCGGCCGGTGGCGGGCCAGGCGCCGCGCGCTGGCCGACGCGGCCGGGATGCGGCTGGCCACGCCCGGCCGGATCGGCGGCGTGGCCGTGCTGACCGGGCCGGGCGTGCGGGTGCTGGAGGCGCGCGGCCACGCGTTGCGGGTCTTCCTCGGGCTGGAGGCGCGCGGGCTGGCGGTTGCCGTGGTGGAGGCCGGCGGGACGCGGCTGGCGGTCGGCTCTCTCCACCTCGACCTCAGCCATCCGGCCCGGATGTACCACGTGGCCGAGGCGATGGCGCTGATGGAGCGGGCGGCGGCCCCGTACGGGGCGGCGATCGTGCTCGGCGGCGACCTCAACGAGCAGCCGCACCAGCCGGTCTGGCGCTACCTGACCCGGCGGCTGGCCGACGCCTGCGCGCCGGGCCCGGGGGAGGGCGGGCCGACGTTCCCGGCCGGGCGGCCCTCGGCGCGCATCGACGGGCTGTTCGTCACGCCGGGGACGCGGGTGGTCTCGTGCGGGACGGCGGCCGGCGTCGCCGACCCGGCCGCGGCCAGCGACCACCTGCCCGTGCTGGCGGAGCTGCGGTTCGGGCGGGCCGCCGGGCCGGAGTCGGGCACCGGCGGGCGGGCGGGGCCGATCAGCCCGTAGCATTTGCTCATGACCCGTCGCTCTCAGCGGCGTGCGCTCTGTCTGATCTTGGCGACGTCCGTGGCCCTGTCGCAGGGCACGCCCGCCGCGCATGCCGATCCTCGCAGCCCCGCCGCGATCGAGGCGTGGCAGCAGTCGACCAGCGTGCGCCTGCAGGCCGACGGCTCCCTGTCCGACGTGCTCGCCGTCTCCTCCGGCGACGTGTGGGCGGTCGGCCAGCAGCAGATCTGGGACGTGTGGAAGAACCGCGGCACGATCCGCCACTGGGACGGCTCGCGCTGGAGCGAGGTGGCCGTCCGCGACGCCACGGCGGCGGGCAACCTGCGCAGCCTGGCCGCGGCCGGCCCGTCCGACGTGTGGGCGGTGGGCGACGGCCACGACGGGCTGCCCTACCTCGCGCACGGCGACGTCACCGGCTTCGACCGGGTGCGCCCGCAGGAGCTGCGGGCCGGCGACTGGCTCGGCGGCGTCGACGCCAAGGGCGGCAGGATCGTCGCGGTCGGCAGCCGCGAGAAGCAGGGCCTGATCCTCACCGGCCAGGGAAACGACTGGACGGCGCAGCAGATCAAGGACGAGGGCGCGCTGTACGCGGTGGCGGGCGGCTTCGCCGTCGGCGACACCGGTGCCGAGCCGCTGATCGTCCACTACGCGGGCGGCGCGTGGAGGTCCATGCCGCTGCCCTCGATCCCCGGCGGCTACCTGCGCGACGTCCAGACCGACAACGCCAGGCGGGCGGTCGCGGTCGGCGGCGTCTACCGCGGCCCCGGCGACATCGCGCCGCTCGTGCTCGTCTGGAACGGCAGGCGCTGGAAGCAGCAGGAGGTGCCCGTCCCCGGCGCCCGCCTCTACGGCGTGACCGGCGACGGCAAGGGCCGCTACTGGATGACCGGCTACGACCCGGCGCGCGCGGCCGAGGCGTTCGTGGCCCGCTGCGAGAAGGGCTCCTGCGAGGTCATCCGCGGCGCCGCCGACAAGGGCCGCAGCAGCGTGCGCCTGCAGGCGGTGACCTACATCGCGGGCAAGGGCGCGGTGTGGGCGGTCGGGCACGCGGTCGACACCTCCGACCGCTACACCGACGTCGTGGAGTCCTTCGCGCCCAGCACGGCCGTGGCCTCCAGCACCCAGTCGAGGTCCTGACCGCCGGCCGGGGTCCGGCCCCGGGCGCCGGCGGGGTCAGAGCACGGCGCCGTCGTCCCAGCCGGAGTCGTTGGACGGCGGGCCGTCGCCCATGCGCACGACCAGCGCCACGAACCCGCCGATGAACGCCGCCACCGCCGTGAACAGCGCCCAGCCCTCCATGTGCCAGCTCGCCATGGCGGCGACCAGGAGGTAGGCGGGGCCGCCGAACAGCGCCACCCACGCCAGCTTGGTCGCCAGGTCGAGCTTGGGGAGCGGCGGGGGCGGCGGCGGCACGTAGTGCCCCTCGTCCGGCTCCGGCTCCGGCTCCGTGTCGGCGTCGTCGTGCCGGGCCCCGGGGTCGTCGAGGTCCTCCTCGAGCTCCTCCGAGGGCTTCACCACCCGCCGGGCGGGCTCGGCCGGGACGTTCTCGCTGTCCGGCCACGGCTGGTCGGCCGGATCCCGCTCGGCGGTGTCGTTGAAGGACGCGACGATCTGCCGCCAGACCTCGTCCTCGTCACTCTGGGGCGTCACCTAGATGGGCCTCTCCGCAGCGATCGCGACTTCCCCCTGGGTGCGATCAGTCCCTCTGCAAGGGTACCGAGGCATGTGTCCGGATGAAGTCGAGGCTGCCGGCAAAGATCGTGTCGGCGTCGTTGTCGAGCGTCGCAACATGGTAGCTATCGGTAAGCTCCTCGATCGTGGCCTGCGGGACCTTCCTGCGGATGATCGCCACACTCGTCGGCTTCACCACGTGGTCGTCCACGCTGTGGTAGACGAGCAGCGGCTGCGTCACCTTCGCCAGGTCGGCCTGCACCAGCGCCCACAGGCCGGGCAGCGACGCGGCGGCCTTGACCGGGGTGCGGGCGTAGGCCAGCTCGGTCACGCCGGCCTTCTTGACGTCGTTGGCGACGCCGGGCACCGACGGCACGAACCACTTCAGCAGCGGCGCCAGCCGCAGCAGCGGCACGTCGTTGGCGATGCTGGGGTTGACCACCACCACGCCCCTGATGGCCTGGCCGTGCACCTCGGCGAGCCGCAGCGCCAGGCAGCCGCCGAGCGACAGCCCCGCCACGAACACCTCGGCGCAGCGGCCCTGGAGGTCCTCGAACGCCTTCTCCACCTCGGCGTACCAGTCCTCCCAGCGGGTGCGGTTCATCTCCTGCCACCGCGTGCCGTGCCCCGGCTGGCGGGGCAGGGAGACGCTCAGCCCGTGCCGCGCCAGGAACTCCGCCCACGGCCGCAGCGACTGCGGCGTGCCGGTGAACCCGTGGCAGAGCAGCACGCCGATCTGGCCTGCCTCGTGGTGGTAGGGCTCCGCGCCTGGCATGAGCGGCATAACAGCTCCTCCATGCAGTTTCATTCCAGCAATTCATCCTGGAACGGCCCGATCGTCGCACGTTCGGGGGTGTTTGTGCGAGAGCTGGTGTAGTTGCAGGGCCCTCGGGATGGGAAGATGACTCTGCCCGCCGACGAACGTGCTGGAGAAGAGGTGCCGGAGTGTTCTACTGGGTGGTCAAGGCCATCTTGGGGCCGTTCCTCCACCTTGTGTTCAGGCCCTGGACGGAGGGCGCCGACAACGTTCCCAAGGAGGGGCCGGCGATCCTGGCCGGCAACCACCTGTCCTTCGCCGACCACTTCTTCGGCCCGCTCCAGCTCAAGCGCAAGGTGATCTCGCTCGGCAAGTCCGACTACTTCACCGGGCGCGGGATCAAGGGCTTCTTCACCCGGCTGTTCTTCAGCGGCGTCGGCACCGTGCCCATCGACCGCTCGGGCGGCAAGGCCAGCGAGGCCGCGCTCCGCACCGGCCTGCGCATCCTGCGCGAGGGCCACATCCTCGGCATCTACCCCGAGGGCACGCGCTCGCCCGACGGCCGCCTCTACAAGGGCAAGACCGGCGTGGCCCGGCTCGCGCTGGAGTCGCGGGCGCCGGTCATCCCCTGGGCGATGGTCAACACCTACGAGATGATGCCGCCGGGGCGGCCGCTGCCCAAGCTCGGCATCCGGCCGGGCGTCAGGTTCGGCAAGCCGCTCGACTTCTCCCGCTACTACGGCATGGAGGACGACCGGCTCGTGCTGCGCGCGGTGACCGACGAGATCATGTACGCGCTGATGGAGCTGTCCGGCCAGGAGTACGTCGACAAGTACGCCGCCAGCGCCCGGGTCGAGATGGAGCGCGCCGCCCGCGCCGCCGCCACGAAGAAGCCGTGAACTGACAGTAGCCGCTCGGTGTCGTAGAGTAACCTACGATGCTTCGAGCGTGCGCGTTCCCGCCGCCCGGCAGGCGTCAGGGCGCGGCCCTCAACGCCTGCTCGGTCTTCCGCATGGCCGCGCCCACCGTGCGCAGCTCCTCGGGGCTGAGCCGGTCGATCAGATACGCCCGCACGACCTCCAGGTGGCCGGGCGCCACCTTCTCCAGGCAGTGCCGGCCCGCCTCGGTGAGCACCGCCAGCACGCCGCGCTCGTCCGACGGGCAGGACGCCCGCTCCACCAGGCCCACCTTCTCCAGCTGGGTGATCTGGTATGTCAGGGCGCTCTTCGACACCACGCAGCCGCGGGCCAGCTCGGTCATCCGCATCCGCCCGCCGGGGGCGCCCGAGAGCCGCACCAGGATCTCGTACTGCGGGTGCGTCAGCCCGGCCGCGGCCTTGAGCTGCTCCTCGATGCGCCGTTCGAGCAGGTGCGCGGTCGACAGGAAGGCGCTCCATGCGGCCATCTCCGTCGCGTCGAGCCATCGGGTGTCCGTCACGGCCTCAGTGTATATGTTGTTCAATTTTGAACTTCCAGGCTAGGCTCTTGTTCGAATTCAAACGATCTTCGAGGAGGCCGCATGTTCGACCAAGCCCGTCCCATCGTCCTGCTGTTGTCCCGGATCGCGGTGGGGGTGATCTTCCTGGTGCACGGCTACCAGAAGTTCGCCACCATGGGGATCGCGGGCACGACCCGGTTCTTCGAGTCCGCCGGCATCCCGCTGCCCGGCCTGGCCGCGCCCGCCGTGGCGGTGCTGGAGGTGGCCGGCGGCCTGGCGCTCGTGCTCGGCGCGGCGCTGCCGATCGTGGGCACGCTGCTGGCCCTCGACATGTTCGGCGCGATCGCCTTCGTCCACGGGGCCAACGGGCTGACCGGCGAGGGCGGCTACGAACTCGTCCTGGCGCTGGCCGCGGCGAGCCTGGCGGTCGGCTTCACCGGCGGCGGGGCGCTGTCCCTCGACGGCTTCCTCGCCCGCCGCCGCGCCGCCGCTGCCGCCGCTGCCGCCACCCAGCCCGCCTCCGCCTGACCCGCCCACCCGCCCCGATCCCGCCCGCCCCGATCCCGCCCGCCCTGATCCGGCTTGCCCGGGTCCGGCTCGCCTGATCCGGCTTGCCCGGGTCCGGCTCGCCTGATCCGGCTTGCCCGGGTCCGGGCTGCCTGGTCGGGGCCGTCCGGTCCGGGTCGCCTGGCCGGGGCCGTTCGGTCGGCTCGTTCAGCGGGGCGGAGGGCCGGTGAGGACCTCGCGCACCCGCTCCCTGAGCCAGGCGTGCGCGGGGTCGGCGTCGTGGCGCGGGTGCCACGCCTGCGACAGCGCCATCTCCGGCAGCTCCAGCGGGATCGGGAACGTCACCAGCCCCAGCGCCCGCACCAGCGGCGCGGTCAGTCGCTCCGGCGTCATCCCCACCAGGTCGGAGTCCCGCACCGCCAGCAGCGACGCCCCGAACGTCGGCACCGACCCCGCGATCCGCCGCTCCAGCCCCCGGGCGGCCAGCGCCTCGTCCACCGGCCCCCGCGTACGGCCCCTGCGGGTGGCGATCACGTGCTCGGCCGCCGCCAGCCGCTCCGCCGTGACCGGCCCGTTGAGCAGCGGATGGCCGGGCCGCACGACGCCGATCGCCCGGTCGGCCATCAGCGGCTCGACCCGCGTCTCCGGCGCCGGGTTCTCGATCACCGTCACCTCCAGGTCGGCGCTGCCCTCGCGCAGCGCGTGCTGGTCGCCGTGGCCCTCGGGCAGGAAGTGGAACGTCACCCCGGGCGCCGACCGGGCCGCCTCGGCCATCAGCGGCAGGCTCACCGCCGTGATCACCGCGTCCGAGGCCAGGATCACGAACCGGCGCACCAGCGTCGCCGGGTCCAGCCGCCCCGGCGGCGTGAACACCCGTCGGGCCGCCTCCACCAGCCCCCGTACCTCCTCCCGCACGGCCAGGGCGCGCGGCGTCGGCACCATCTGCCGTCCCGACCGCACCAGCACCGG
Source organism: Nonomuraea sp. NPDC050783 (assembly GCF_040802095.1). Lineage (NCBI taxonomy): Bacteria > Bacillati > Actinomycetota > Actinomycetes > Streptosporangiales > Streptosporangiaceae > Nonomuraea > Nonomuraea sp. NPDC050783. Next base: position 472,733 of record NZ_JBFAHK010000003.1, on the reverse strand, counting down.
ATCGCCCATCGCCTTCCTGATCCGGCCGAGCGTGCGGCTCATGGCGGGCTCCGACAGGTGCAGCCGGCGCGCGGCGGCCGACACGCTGCCCTCCTCCAGCAGCACGTCCAGCGCGATCAGCAGGTCCAGGCTCGGTTGCGTCTGACGCATATATCACCTGAAAAAGATGCATTTGAGGTCAAGTCACCTCCGAGTCTACGGTGAGATCCGCGGGAGGCCTCCGCCGCGACATCCATCCACACCCACCTGCTCGGGGGTTCACCCATGCCTGTCACCGTCCGGGAAGAGACCGGGCATCCCGCCAGGACACGCGTCATGGCCCTCATGGCCGCCACCGTGGTCCTCGCCGTCGCCCTGGTCGCCGCCGTCAACCTCGCCATCCCCACGCTCGCCGCGAGCGAGCTGCGGCCCTCGCCGTCGCAGATCCTGTGGATCGTCGACGCGTACGTCATCGTCTTCGCCTGCCTGCTCATCCCCGCCGGCGCGGCCGGCGACCGCTTCGGCCACAAGGGCACGCTGCTGGCCGGGCTGGGCGTGTTCGCCGCGGGCTGCCTGGCCGCGTCCCTGGCGCCGGACGTCACCACGCTCGTCGCCGCCCGCGCGCTCAGCGGCGCCGGGGCCGCCCTGGTCATGCCCGCCTCGCTGGCCCTGACCGTCGGCGCCTACCCGCCGGCCGAGCGCGGGCGGGCGGTCGCCGCCTGGACCGCCGCCACCGGCGTGGCGGGCGTGCTCGGCAACCTGGGCGGCGGGCTGGTCATGCAGTACCTGCCGTGGCGGGCGCTGTTCGCCGTGCCGGTCGCGCTTGCCCTGGTACTGGCGCCGCTGGTGGCCGTCACCGTGCCGCGCGCGCCCCGGCACCCCGCCTTCCTCGACCTGCCCGGCGCGGGGCTGCTGACGGCCGCGTCCGTGGCGCTGCTCGTCGGGATCATCGAGGGGCCGGAGGCCGGATGGGGGAGCGGGCTCGTGCTCGGCTCGTTCGCGCTGGCGGCCGTGGTGTTCGCCGCCTTCACCGCGTACCAGCTCCGCACGGCCCGGCCGCTGCTCGACCCCCGGCTGTTCCGGGTGCGGCGGCTGCGGGCCGGGACGCTCGGGGTGGGGCTCACGTTCTTCGGGCTGTTCGCGCTGTTCTTCATGAACGCCCGCTTCCTGCAGGAGGTCATGGGCTACTCGCCGCTGCTGACCGGCGTGGCCATCGTGCCGCTGACCGTTCCCATGATCGTGCTGTCGCGGATGTCGGCCCGCTTCTCCACGCGGGCGGCCGTGCCCGCCGGGCTCGCCGGGAACGTGGCCGGGCTGGTGCTGCTGTCGTTCGCCGGCGCCGGGACGCCGTACCCGGTCTACGCCCTCGGGCTGCTCGTCATGGGCGCGGCGATGGGGGTGTGCCTGCCGGTGCTGTCGCACGAGATCATGGCGGCGCTGCCGCGCGAGCGGGCCGGGCTCGGCTCCGGGCTCAACAGCGCCACCCGGGAGCTGGGCAGCGCGGTCGGGGTGGCCGTCATGGGCACGGTGGCCGCCACGCACGGCATGGCCGCCGGCTACCGGGTGGTGGCCGCGGTCGTCCTGGCCGGCGGGCTGCTCGTCACCTGGTGGCTCACCCCAGGTGGGCGCGGATCTGCCTGATGTGCTCGGGGGTCGTCCGGCAGCAGCCGCCCACCATCGAGGCGCCCGCCCGCCGCCACTCCGCCGCCGCCCGGCCGAAGTCCACCGGGTCGGCCAGGCCCAGCCAGCGCCGGTGACCGGCGTCCCAGCTCTCGCCCGAGTTGGGGTAGACCACGATCGGCAGCCCCCCGGCCGGGCCGCCGGACAGGCGGGCGATCAGCGCGGGGATGTGGCGGGGCGCGGTGCAGTTGGCGCCCACGGCCACCACGCGCGGGTCGCCCGCGAACAGGGCCGCGGCCGCCAGGATCGGGGTGCCGTCGTTGATGCGCTCGCCGTCGCGGCAGGAGAAGCTGATCCACGCCCTGGCGCCGGGAGTGTCGCGCAGCAGCCGGGCCAGGGCCCGCGCCTCGGGGTAGGAGGGGACGGTCTCGCAGGCCAGCAGGTCGGCGCCGGCGGCGGCCAGGGCCTCCCAGCGGGGGCGGTGCCAGGCGTACAGGGCCTCCTCGTCGAGGTCGTAGTCGCCGGTGTACTCGGCGCCGTTGGCCAGGAAGGCGCCGTACGGGCCGACCGAGGCCGCCACCAGCCCGTGACCGGCCTCGTCGCGTGCCTGCGCGGCCAGCTCCACCGACAACCTGAGCAGCGCCTCCGCCTGCCGTGCGTCGAGGCCGCGCCGCGCGAAGCCCTCGAACGTGGCCTGATAGCTGGCCGTCGTGGCCACGTCGGCGCCCGCCGCGAAGTAGTCGGCGTGCGCCTGCCGGACCAGCTCGGGCCGCTCCAGCAGCAGGCGGGCCGACCAGAGCTCGTCGCTGAGGTCGGCGCCGAGGCGTTCGAGGTGGGTGGACAGGCCGCCGTCCAGGACAAGTGTGCTCACCCGTCCAGGGTAAGAGCGCCGCGAACGCCCCGCCGCCCGCTCGGGGAAGCCCGCCACCCGCTCCGGGAGTTCCGCCGTCCTGTCCAGAAGGCGGGCCTGTCCGGAAGGCGGGGCCTGTCCAGAAGGCGGGCCTGTCCGGAAGGCGGGGTCGCGGGTCAGCGACCGGCCAGGCGGGCCAGGGCCCGCCGATCGAGGACGACGACCTCGCCCGGAGCCAGCTCGATCACGCCCCGGCGGGCCAGCGAGCGCAACGCCCGGTTCACGCTCACCCGGGTCGCGCCGATCTCCGCGCCCAGGCCCGCCTGGCCCGCGTGCAGCGGCACCCTCCCGTCCGCACTCCCGCCGTCCGCGCACCGGCGGGCCAGCCAGCTCGCCACCCGGGCGGGCACGTCCCTGACGGCCGCGTCGGTCAGGCGCTCGTCGAGGTCGCGTACGGTGGCCGCCAGGGTACGCAGCAGCCGGGCCGCGACGGACGGATCGCCGCCGACCAGCTCCAGCACCGCCGCGCGCGGCAGGTAGGCCACCTCCACCGCGGTCACCGCCGTCCTGGTCGCGCGGTGCGAGCCGTCCACCAGCAGCGCCGTCTTGTCGAACGCCACCGGCGCCGCCTCCACCGCCAGCACCACCTCCCTGCCCTCCGCGCTCACCCGCCCGGCCTTGACCCGCCCGGCGAGCAGCACGATCAGCTCCCCGGCCGGGTCGCCCTCGGTGCACAACACCTGCCCGGACGGGTAACGCCGGTGCCGGGCCAGGGCGGCCAGGCCGCGCAGCCGCTCCTCCTCCAGCCCGGCGAGCATCGGCAGGTCGGCCAGCGTGTACGTCATGTATCCCGCTATACACCCCACCCGTGCCGGACGAGGCTGACCGGCACCGGCCCCGCCGCCTACCGTTCCCTGGCATGACGAGATACGTGGTGCACCTGACCTTCGGCGACGACCCCCGGCGGCTGACCGCGCGGCCCGCGCACCGGGAGCACCTGCGGCGCCTCCAGGAGGAGGGGCGGCTGGTGACCGCCGGGCCGTGGGCGGACGACAGCGGGGCCATGCACGTGTACGAGGCGGCGGACGCGGACGAGGTGCGGGAGATCCTGCGGCGGGACCCGTACACGGAGGTGCCGGGGTGCCACGAGGTCACGCTGCTGAAGGAATGGACCCCGATCATGTGACCCGCCACGCCGGGACCTGAGTCGTGTCCGGGGCTCGTGTCCGGGGTCCGTCCCTGTGGCCTGTGCCCGGAGTCCGTGCCCGAGGCCCGTGCCTGGGGGCGGGACCCCAGGCACGGGCCGGGAGCGGGGGTGTGGGCTCGGCCTGGGGCGACCGGTCAGGTGCGCTTCCAGAAGGGGGTGCGACGGGGGCCGCCCGCGCGGCCGCCGCCGTCGCCCGCGGGGCCGTCCGCGAGGCCACCATCGCCCGCGGGGCCGTCCGCGAGGCCGCCGTCGCCCGCGGGACCGCCGTCGCCTGCGGGGCCGGTGGCCGGGTCGCTGTCCGGGGGGTCGCCGGCCGCGCCCGGCGGGGGAGCGGAGGGCGCGGGGGCGCCGGTCAGGGTGGTGAGGGTGGCGACGGCGTGGGCGTACAGGGCGTGGGCGTCGGCGCCCGGGTGCTCGGCCGCCTCCAGGTCGCGGGCCAGCGCCTCCAGCCGTTCCTCGCCGCCCAGGTACTCGGCCAGCGCCGACAGCCGGGTGCCGAGGTCGGCGAGGTAGGCCAGGTCGGGCGCGGGCAGGGCCTTCAGCCGGTCCAGCTCGGCGAGGAGCTGCGGGCGTACCGACTCCAGCCCGCGCGCCGGTCGCGGCGCGAAGCGGGACTTCCCGCGCCCGCGCAGCCCCTTGCCGGGCGCGGAGGGCGCGGAGGGCGCGGAGGGCGCGGAGGGCACGGAGGGCACGGAGGGCACGGAGGGCACGGAGGGCACGGAGGGCGCGGAGGGCGCGGGTGGTGCGAGCGGCGCGGAGGGCGCGGGCATCGGTGGCCGCCGCCCGGCGAGATCCGCCCCGCTCTCGGGAAGGCCGGGCCCGCCACCGGCAGGCGAGCCGGGGCCCCCGCTCGCGGGCGAGCCGGCCCCGCTGCCCGCAGGGGGGCGAGGCCCGCCTGCGGGAGTGGCCGGGCCGCCGGTCAGGAAGTCCGGGATGTCGGCGGCGAAGCTCTCGGACGGCTCCATCCGCGCCCGGGGTGCGCGCATGCGGGGGGCGGCCGCCGGCATGGCCATCATCCGGGCCGCGCCGAAGGCCCCGCCCGCCGCCGCCGGCGGGACCGGCAGCTCCCACCCGCTCGGCGGCTCGACCGGCTGGAGGACGTGGTGCTCGGGCTCGCCGCCCGCGACCTGCCGGGTGTCCACCGCCACGTACGCCGTGAAGCGGCACAACACGCCGTTCTCCAGCGAGACCCGCACGATGCGCGACTCCAGGTCGTGCTCGCCCATCGCGTACCGGTCCTCCAGCTCCCGCAGGTGGGCGCGGGCCCAGACGGCGCGCAGGGCCGGGGTGTCCACGGCGACGCCCTCGACCCGCTCCTCCCACGGCCCGCCCGCGCCCCGGCCACGGACGGTCACCGCGGAGCCGTCGCGGCACCGCCCGTACACGCGCAGCGGCACGCCGGGGAAGATCGAGCCGAGGTGGGTGACGGTCTCCGGCTCGACGTCCAGGCCGTCCAGTGACAGGTCGGTCACCAGGGGGGCGCCGATCCTGCGGTGGATGTGCTCCATGGCGGCGTCCAGGCGGTCCTCCGACTCGACCAGCTCGCACCGGCCCGCGCCGAGCCCGGCCAGGCGGCCGAGGAAGCCGGCGTTGACGGCCCTGTCGATGCCGACCGTGTGCACCCGCATGGCCGACAGCGCGCCGCCCGCCTGCTCCAGGATCTGGTCCTCGTTGCCCACCTGGCCGTCGGTGACCAGCACCACGACCCGCTCGCGCCCGGCCTCGCCGCCGCCCAGCAGCGCGACGGCCTGGCGCAGCGGCTCCAGCAGCTCGGTGCCGCCGCGGGCGTCCACGCGGGCCAGGTGCTCGACGGCCCGGTAACGGTTGCGGTCGGACGCCTCCGCCAGGCCCTCGAAGGCCGGCTCCACCACCGAGTCGAACGTCAGCACCGCGAAGCGGTCCTGCGGCGTCAGCGTGTCGACGATGCGGGCGGCGGCCCGGCGCGCGGCGACCATCTTCCAGCCGCCCATGCTGCCCGAGCGGTCGAGCAGCAGCACCAGGTCGCGCGACGCGCGGGCGGGCCGCAAGGGCGGCGGCACGACGGTCAGCGCGAACGTCCTGCCGCCCCCCTCCGTAGCGGTGTCGAGCTGCAGGGACGTGGACGCCTCGAACGACAGCCGCAGGATGAAGTCCCGGTCCAGCCGCTCGCCGGGGCGCAGCCGCACGGTGTGGCCGTCCTCCTCGACGACGTGCAGGCTGGAGGCCAGCTCGCGCAGCTCCAGCCCGGCGCCATCCACCGTGGCGGCCAGCGACAGGCGTACCGGGCTGGGGAAGCCGGGCAGCAGCACCGGCGGGGTGATCCTGGAGGCGTCCGGCACGGCCCCGGTGTCGGGCGCGACGCCGCCGCCCGCGGGCGGGCCGTCGATCGGGTCGCCGGGGATGTAGCGCGGCGCCACCACCAGCGGGAAGCGGAAGGTGGCCGCGCCGTCCTCGTACGGCAGCGGCTGGCTCATCGTCAGCCGCACCGAGACGTGCTCGCCGGGCAGGATGTTGCCCACCCGGATGGTGAACACGTCCGGGCGGTCCTCCTCGGCGATGGCCGCCCGCCTGCCCTCGCGCAGCGCGCGGTCGTAGTCGGCCCTGGCCTCGGCGCGCTCCTTGAGCAGGCCCTCGATCACGCGGTCGTCGGCCTCCATCCGGAAGCCGGTCACCGCGGCGCGGTCGGGCAGCGGGAAGACGTAGGTGGCCTCCAGCGTGACGTCGAACGGGTTGCGGAAGCCCTGGGTGACCTCCACGCCCGCGATCAGGCCCGAGATGTCGGCCGTGACGTCGACGCTCTCCAGCGGCAGGTTGCCGCGACCGGTCAGCAGCGCGCCGAACCCGGCGTCCGGCACCGGCAGGCACCGCGCGGGCTCCAGCGAAGTGATCTTCAAAGCAGCTCCCTCTCTTCGAGCACCGCGAGCAGCGGACCCGCCGCCGCCAGCACCGCTTGGACGTCCTCCTCGGACGGGACGCGGCCGCCGTCCCACACGAGCCGCACCCCGTTCCCCAGGCCGATCCCCGTCACCACGTCGGGCCGATCCAGGGCCGGGCCGCCGTGACCGGCGGGGGCGGCGGGCCGCTGCGCCCAGAACCGCGCCCGCCCGGCCGCCCCGTCCGGCGCCGGCGCGAGGTCGGCACGCGCCGCCGGAGCACCCGCCCGCGGCGGTACGCCGGCCGGGACGCTCGGCCGCGGCGGCGCGGCCGCCGGGCCGCCCGGCCGCGGAGGCGCGGGCGCCGAGGCGCCGGGCCGCGACGGTGCGGGCGCCGGGGTGTCCGGCCGGGTCAGCGCGGAGGCCGGGACGGCGGCCGTCTCCTCCAGCGTGCGGTCGGTCGCGCCCGCCAGGGCCGCCTGGATGTCGGCGATCGACAGGCCCGCCGCCTGGAGGCGCTTGACGGCGACCAGTTGCAGCAGGTGCCGGCGGCCGTAGCGGGCGACGCGTCCGCGGCGGGCCAGCGGCGGGTCGAGCAGCCCGATGGTCGTGTACCACCGGATGAGGCGCTCCCCGGGCACGTCGCGGACCCGCCCGTTGGGCGGCCCGCCGGCCGGGGCGGCGCCCTCGCGCAGCGCCCGGGCCGCGTGCTCGGCCAGCTCGCCGATGGTCCAGGTCTCGCTCATGCCCCCACCATGACACTGTCACTATTACAGTGTCAACGTTAGGCCGCCGAAAGCCTGGGCAGGGGGACGAAAGTCGCCAAATGACGGCAAGAAGGACGAAATCTGACGGACGGGGAGGAATCTCTAGATGGCCACGATCAAAGGTCCGCTCTCGGACGACGCCAGGAACACGGTCGCCGAGTGCCTGCAGGGCGCCCTGGTCGATCTGATCGATCTGTCGCTGGTCGCCAAGCAGGCCCACTGGAACCTCGTCGGCAGCCACTTCCGCTCGGTCCACCTCCAGCTCGACCAGGTCGTCCAGCTGGCCAGGACGCACATGGACACCCTCGCCGAGCGCGCCGTCGCCATCGGGGCCAACCCCGACGGCCGGGCCGCCACCATCGCCAAGTCCACCAAGCTGGCCCAGCTGGAGAGCGGCTGGCTGGAGGACGGCAAGGTCGTCGCGACCATCACCGACGTGCTGGGCGGGATCAGCAAGCGCCTGTACGAGCGCATCCAGCAGACCGAAGAGGCCGATCCGGTCACCCAGGACCTGCTCATCGCCGTGGCGCAGGACGTCGACAAGCAGCACTGGATGTTCCAGGCCATGAGCTGACCGGACCCGTGCCAGAGCCCGGGGCCCCGCGCGGCCCCGGGCTCTCGCCTGCCCGGCGCGAGCGGCGCCCACGGGGTTTGCGCAGAGTTTGAACGCGCGAGCCCTTGTCATTCATGTCGGTGCGGTCGACTAGCGTGGCACCTAGAGGGAGGCCCACGATGTCCCACAAGACTCTCCTCCGTACGGGCCCGCTCTTGCCGGGCGGCGCCAGTCCGTACGGGCCACTCGGCCCGCCTGACGCCGAAGGGCTCGCGTTGCCCTCGGGGTTCACCGGCCGGGTGGTGGCCCGCTCCGGCCACAAGGTCGCCGGGCTGACCTGGCACGCCGCGCCCGACGGCGGTGCCTGCTTCCCCGACGGCGACGGCTGGATCTACGTCTCCAACTCCGAGCTGCCGCTGCTCGGCGGCGCGTCCGCGCTGCGCTTCCGCCCCGACGGCGCGATCGGCGACGCCTACCGCATCCTGTCGGGCACCGATCTCAACTGCGCGGGCGGCGCCACGCCGTGGCACACCTGGCTGTCGTGCGAGCTCGGCCACCGCGGCCGCGTCTTCGAGTGCGACCCCTACGGCGTGCGGGCCGCCCGGCCCCGCCTGGCCATGGGCCGCTTCAAGCACGAGGCCGCCGCCTGCGACCCGGAGCGCCGGGTGGTCTACATGACCGAGGACGAGCCCGACAGCTGCTTCTACCGCTTCAGCCCGGGCGACTGGGGCGACCTGACCGAGGGCACGCTGGAGGTGCTGTGCGTGTCGGGGCGCTGGAGGGTGGTGCCGTCGCCGGCCGGGCTGCTGCAGGAGACCCGCCACCAGGTGGCCGACGCCCGCCGCTTCGACGGCGGCGACGCCTGCCACTACGCGGGCGGGGTCTGCTACTTCACCACGAAGGGCGACAGCGGCCTGTGGGCGTACGACGCGCAGGCCGGCACGCTGGAGCGGCTGTGCGCGGGCGTGCGGGCGATCACCGCCGCGCCCTCCGGTGACCTCTACGCGGCCCGGCAGGCCACGCAGATCGACGTGATCGCGCCCGACCGGGCGGTCACGCCGTTCCTGCGGCTGGAGGGGCACGGCGGGGTGGAGCTGACCGGCCTGGCGTTCTCGCCGCGCGGCGACCGGCTCTACTTCTCGGCCAGGCGCGGCCGCGCCGAGGGCCGCACGTTCGAGGTGAGCGGGCCGTTCCGCGGCTGACCCCGGCGCCGCGCCACGGCCGGTGCCGCGTCACGGCCCCGGGGCGGGGCCGCGGCCGGACCGGTGTCGCGGCCGGACCGGTGTCACGGCCGGTGTCGGCAGCGGTGTCGGCTGTCGCGGCCGGTGTCGACGGCGGTGTCGGCGGGGTCGGCGGCGCGGCCGGGGTCACAGGTCGAGCGTCCACCACTGCTCGGTGACCGCGACCCCGTTCTCCGTGCCCGGCTCCTCGGTCTCCAGCCGGAACCCGGCCGCCTCGTAGATGCGGCGGGCGCTGGCCAGGCAGTCGCGCGTCCACAGCGTGATCCGCTTGCGGCCGTCGGCGCGGGCGTGGCGCAGGCACTCCTCGACCAGCCGCCGCCCGATGCCCCTGCCGCGCGCGGACGGCTCGACCAGCAACATCCGCAGCTTGGCCTGCTCGCCGTCCTCGCGCACGTAGAAGACGCAGCCGACGCGCTCGCCGCCGGACTCGGCGATCCAGCCGGCGTCCTTGGTGAAGTCGAGGCCCGAGACGATGCCGGCCACGGTCCGCTCGAAGTCGGTGCCCCAGCCGTACTCGCGGCTGTAGAGCTCGCCGTGGCGCTGGACGACCCAGCCCAGGTCGCCGGTGCGCGGCGGCCTGATCACGTACGGCTCCGGCCCCGCCTGCCCACCCGCCAGCAGCGACCTGATCGTCGCCATGCTGCCGACCAGCCGGCCCTGGTCGGCCTCCGGCAGCCCGGACAGCAGCCTCTCGATCAGCTCCGCCGAGCGCCGGTCGAGGTCGGCGAAGGTGGCCGACCCCTTGGGGGTGAGCCGGACGACCTGCTTGCGCGCGTCGGCGGCCGAGCGCTCGCGCCGGATCAGGCCGTCGGCGTCGAAGCGGGTCAGGATCCTGCTGAGGTAGCCGGCGTCCAGGTCGAGCAGCGCCCGCAGCTCCCCGGTCTCCATCGGCTCGGCGTGCGCCAGCTCGAACAGCACCCTGACCTCGGTCAGCGAGTACGGCGAGTCCAGCATGCCGGCCTGGAGCACGCCGATGACCTTGGTGTAGAACCGGTTGAAGGCCCGGACCTCAGAAACCCTTGCTTCCGTCAACGAACTCATTGCCTTAGTCAACCATGAGAGGATGGCGGCTGTGAAGCACCTGCGCATAGGCGGTTACGGCCCGGGCATCGTCACGTTCACCGGTGCGGCCGCCGGCACCGGCGGAGGCGAGCTGACCCGGGTGGCGGCGCCGTCGTTCCTCGCCGCCCATCCCACGCTGCCGGTGCTCTACGCCGCCGGCGAGCTCGAACGCGGCTGGCTGACGGCCTTCTCCGTCCGCGACGACGGTGATCTCGCGCCCCTCGACGAGCGGCCGAGCGAGGGCTCCAGCCCCTGCCACGTGGCCGTGGACCCGTCCGGCACCCTGCTGGCCGCGGCCAACTACGGCGACGGCACCGCGGTGCTCTACCGGCTCGACGCCCGGGGCGCGTTCGAGGGCGACCCCGTCGTGCTGCGCCACGAGGGCTCGGGCCCCGACCCGGAGCGCCAGGAGGGCCCGCACGCCCACCAGGCCGTCTTCCACGACGGCGTCCTGCACGTCTCCGACCTCGGCACCGACGAGATCCGCCGCTACCGGCCCGACGGCTCCGCGCTGGAGCCGTGGACGCTGCACCCGGGCACCGGCCCCCGCCACTTCGCCTTCGACGCCCCGGGCGCCGGCGCCCGGCTCTACGTCGCGGGCGAGCTCGACGGCACGGTCACCATGATCGAGCCCGACGGGCGGCGCACGATCGCGCCGGCCTCCCGCGCCGAGGGCGTCCCCAACCACCCCTCCCACCTCCAGCTCGACGGCGCGTTCGTCTACGTCGCCAACCGCGGCCCCAACACCGTGGCCGTGCTGCGCGCCGCCGACCTGTCACCGGTGGCCGAGGTGCCCTGCGGCGGCGACTGGCCGCGCCACTTCGCCATCGACGGCGACCGGCTCTACGTCGCCAACCAGCGCTCGGGGCAGGTGGCGGTCCTCGCGCTCGGCGGCGGGAAGCCCGTGCCCACGGGGGAGTCGTACGAGGTGGAGAGCCCGTCCTGCGTGCTGGTCAGCTGAGCCGGGCGGCGGCCAGGCGGACGGCCGCCCGCCAGCGCTCGTAGGCGGCGTCGTCGCGGGCGCCGGGCTCGAAGCGCCGGTCCAGCCGCCAGGTCTCGCGCAGCTCGGCCCGCGAGCCCCACACCCCCGACCCCAGCCCGGCCAGGAACGCCGCGCCCAGCGCCGTCGTCTCCCGCACCACCGGCCGCTCCACGGGCACGCCGAGCTGGTCGGCCTGGAGCTGCATGAGCAGGTCGTTCGCGCTGGCCCCGCCGTCGGCCTTGAGGACCGGCACCGCCGCGGCGCCCGCCCCCGCCGTCCCCTCGCCCGCCGTCCCCCCGCTCGCCGTCCCCCCGCTCGCCGTCCCCTCGCCCGCCGCTTCCCGGCCGGTGGTGATCTCGCCGGCCATCGCCTCGGTGACGTCCCTGACCTCGAACGCGATCGCCTCCAGCGTCGCCCGCACCAGGTGCGCCCGCGTGGTGCCCCGGGTGATGCCGGCGATCAGCCCGCGCGCCTCCGGATCCCAGTACGGCGCGCCCAGCCCGGTCAGCGCGGGCACGAACACCACGCCGCCGCTGTCGGGCACCGAGCGCGCCAGCGCCTCCGACTCCGGCGCGGTCCCGATCACTCCGAGCCCGTCGCGCAGCCACTGCACGGCCGCGCCGGTCACGAAGATCGACCCCTCCAGCGCGAACGCGCGCTCCCCGGACGGCTCCTGCCAGGCCACCGTGGTCAGCAGCCCCGCGCGCGAGCGCACCAGCTCGGTGCCGGTGCCGGCGAGCACGAACGAGCCGGTCCCGTAGGTGCACTTCACCTCGCCGGCCGCGAAGCACGTCTGCCCGAACAGCGCCGCCTGCTGGTCGCCGGCCAGGCCGCTGATCGGCAGCTCCAGCCCCAGGAACGCCGCCGGGTCCGTCCGCCCGACCGGCCCGTGGCTGGGCACGATCTCCGGCAGCGCCCGCCCGGGCACCCCGAACAGCTCGCACAGCTCCGGCTCCCACCGGCCGGAGGCGAGCCCGTACAGCAGGGTGCGGGAGGCGTTGGACGGGTCGGTCACGTGCCGCGCGCCCGCCGTGAGCCTGGCGACGAGGTACGAATCCACTGTCCCCACCGCCACGTTCCCGGACTCCACGCCCGCCCACGCGCGCGGGTCGTTCGCGGCCAGCCAGGCCAGCTTCGTGGCCGTGAAGTAGGGGTCGAGGCGCAGGCCGGTCAGCTCCGCCACGCGCTCCTCGTGCCCGGCCGCGCGCAGCCGCTCGCACATCCCGGACGTGCGCCGGTCCTGCCAGACGATCGCCCTGCGGGGTGCGGCCAGCGTGCGCCGGTCCCAGAGCACGGCGGTCTCACGCTGGTTGGTGATGCCCAGGCAGGAGGGCGGGTCGCCGGCGTCGCGCAGGGCCGTGGCGCAGGCCGCGAGAGTGGCCTGCCAGATGTCCTCGGGGTTGTGCTCCACCCAGCCGGGCCGGGGGAAGTGCTGCGCGAATTCCTCGTACCCTTTCGCCGCTACCTGCCCGTTTTCGGTCACTAAAAGGGCTGTTACCCCGGTTGTCCCGGCATCGATGGCGAGCACACTCACGGAAATTCACTCCCGGCGCGGGTTTAGTTCGCGGACCTGGCGTTTGGTCTAGACCACTGCCCGCGCAGGCGGGCACAATGCGAGTCTGAATACAGAGGTCAGGTTCGTGAACCCCAACGGGAGGAACCCGCCATGCGTATCGGAGTGCTCACAGGGGGCGGCGACTGCCCCGGGCTCAACGCCGTCATCAGGGCAGTGGTGCGTAAGGGGGTGAGCGTTTACGGTCATGAGTTCGTGGGCTTCCGCGACGGCTGGCGCGGACCCTTGGAGGGCGACACCCAGCCGCTCGACATCCAGGCCGTACGCGGCATCCTCCCGCGTGGCGGCACCATCCTGGGCTCCTCCCGTACCAACCCGCTGAAGATCGAGGGCGGCGTCGACCGCATCAAGGAGAATCTGGCCGCCGGCGGCGTGGACGCGCTGATCGCCATCGGCGGCGAGGACACCCTCGGTGTGGCCAGGCAGCTCTACGACCGCCAGGTCAACGTCGTGGGCGTGCCCAAGACGATCGACAACGACCTGTCCGGCACCGACTACACCTTCGGCTTCGACACCGCCGTCAACATCGCCACCGAGGCCATCGACCGCCTCCACACCACCGCCGAGTCCCACCACCGGGCGCTCATCTGCGAGGTCATGGGCCGCCACGCCGGCTGGATCGCGCTGCACGCGGGCATGGCGGGCGGGGCCAACGTCATCCTCATCCCCGAGAAGCCGTTCGACATCGAGCGGGTCTGCGAGTACGTCGAGTCCCGCTTCCGCACCCGCTACTCGCCGATCATCGTGGTCGCCGAGGGCGCCCACCCGATCGAGGGGCAGATGGAGCTGCAGGCGAGCGAGCTGGACGCGTTCGGGCACGTCCGGCTCGGCGGCATCGGCGAGACGCTGGCCAAGGAGATCGAGAAGCGCACCGGCAAGGAGGCCCGCACGACGGTGCTCGGCCACATCCAGCGCGGCGGCACGCCCACGGCCTACGACCGGGTGCTGGCCACCCGGTTCGGCCTCCAGGCCATCGACGCCGTCCACGACGGCGACTACGGCAAGATGGTCGCGCTGCGCGGCACCGACATCGTCCGGGTCGGCCTGGACGAGGCGACGGCCGAGCTGAAGACCGTGCCGGTGGAGCGGTACGCCGAGGCCGAGGTGTTCTTCGGCTAGTTGCAAGTGCCCTGCAAGCAGCGGTCGTACCTTTGAGCCAGCGGGGTTTCCGCTACAACCCGCTCAAGGGTACGGCCTGCGCCGCGGAGAGTCGGCGGCCCACCACGTGTCGCAGGCCGTACCCCCGCCATATCGGGGGCGAGACGTCACCTCCGGGGCGTGCCGGGCACAGTTCGGCCTTTCCGGCACGCCCCTCGCCCGTGCCCGGCGGTCCCGCTACCTGTCGCGCGTCCAGGTCGGCTGCGGATGGGCACGCCTGGACGGCGCCGGCACCGCGGACCCGGGGTAGGCGAGGTGCCGCTCCTGCTGCGCGGCGCGCCGGCGCAGCTCCAGCCTGGCCACCAGCTCGGCGTCCTCGTGCAGCTCCTCCTCCGACGGTGACAGGATCACCATGAGCAGCATGGTCAGCGTGATCAGGCTGATCACGGTCATGAGCGGGACGAGGAAGTCGAGGGCGTCGGCGCCGGCCACCGCGCCGGCCTCGGCGTCCACGGTGACGTGCATGGCGGCCATGCCGGTGTAGTGCATGCCGGACACCGCGACGCCCATGACGAGGGCGGCGCCGGTGATCCAGACGGGCTTCTTGACCCGCAGGGTGAACCAGAGCGCGGCCGTCGCGGCGACCACGGCGATGGCCACCGAGCCGGCCACGGTCAGGCGGTCGTAGGAGACGTGGGCGGACATGTTCATGGCGTACATGCCCAGGTAGTGCATGGAGGCCACGCCCAGGCCGGTGAGCAGGCCGCCGCCGAGCAGGGCGGGCAGGCGGCCGCGGCCGTAGGAGACGAGGAACAGGCCGGTGCCGACGACCACGATCGCCACGATCGCCGAGGCCGCGGTGAGCGGCACGTCGTAGCGGATCTGCGTGCCCTTGACGTCGAAGCCCATCATCGCGATGAAGTGCATCACCCAGATGCCGGTGCCGCCGATGGACACGGCCGCGCCGAGCAGCCAGCGCGCCCGCGCGGCGCCGCGCGAGGCGTGGGCCTGGGCGGTGAGCCGCAGCCCGAGCATCGACCCGAGGCAGGACATCACGTAGGCGAGCAGCGGCGTGAGGGGTCCGTGGGTGAAGTGGTTCACAGCAGATGTCATGGGGCGAAATTCCTTGAGTTAGGGGTGCACGGATTCTGCCATCCGGGCCGTCCCTTTCGCACGGATATTTCGACTATCTGTCAAAGCGCGTGTCGGAAACATGAGAAGGGCTCATGCCGTTGGACGGGTGGGTGCCCGCCCGGCTCGGACTAAACTCGATGGGGCTCGGCGTTGCCAACAAGGCGTGCCGTATCCCCACTTCCCCGGAGGTTCCACCATGACGATGTCCGCCCTGGGCGAGCCGTGCGTTCTGCTCAAGCTGGGCGAGATCGTCCTCAAGGGCAAGAACCGCGAGCTGTTCGAGCGCCGCCTGATCGCCAACATCCGCCACGCGCTGGAGACCGGCGTCGACCTCAAGGTCGACGTACGCAAGCGGCACGGCGTGATCGCGATCTTCCTGCCCGAGGGCACGACCGCCGAGCAGGCCGAGACCGTGGCGCAGCGCGTCGCCGACGTGCCCGGGCTGGTCTGGATCCACCGGGCCTGGCGGGTCGCCAAGGATCCGGAAGCCGTGCTCAAGGCCGGCCTGGAGCTGGTCGGCGAGAGCGAGGAGGCCAAGCGCGGCGCCCGCTTCGCGGTCCGCTCGCGCCGCCGCGACAAGCGCTTCCCGCTGCGCTCCAACGAGCTCGACCGGCTGGTCGGCGGGGCCATCAACGACGAGTACGGCCTCCCGGTCGACCTCAAGCACCCCGAGCTGACCGTCCACATCGAGGTGGACCGCGACGAGGTCTTCGTCTTCACCGGCGGCATCCCCGGCCAGGGCGGCCTGCCGGTCGGCAGCAGCGGCCGGGCGCTGGCCCTCATGTCGGGCGGCATCGACTCCCCGGTGGCCGCCTACCGGATGATGCGGCGCGGCCTGCACGTCGACTTCCTGCACTTCTCCGGCATC
The DNA here is from genome assembly GCF_040802095.1 of Nonomuraea sp. NPDC050783. NCBI lineage: Bacteria > Bacillati > Actinomycetota > Actinomycetes > Streptosporangiales > Streptosporangiaceae > Nonomuraea > Nonomuraea sp. NPDC050783. The sequence continues at coordinate 456,947 of NZ_JBFAHK010000003.1, read as the reverse complement.
CCGTTCACCACCTCGGAGTCGATCTACAAGGCGTACGCGCTGGTGCGCAAGCTCGACCGGTTCCAGGGGCACTCGCGGCTGTGGGTGGTGCCGTTCGGCAAGGCGCAGCAGTCGATCCGCACCTCCGGCCAGGACCGCCTGGCGGTCATCGCGCAGCGGCGGCTCATGCTCAAGACCGCCGAGGAGGTCGCCCACCGCATCAAGGCCGCCGCGCTGGTCACCGGCGACGCGCTCGGGCAGGTCTCCTCGCAGACCCTGACCAACATCACCGCCCAGGACAACGCGGTCGACCTGCCGATCCTGCGCCCCCTCGTCGGCTGGGACAAGACCGAGATCATGGCCGAGGCGCGGCGCATCGGCACCCTGGAGATCTCCGAGCTGCCCGACGAGGACTGCTGCTCGCTGCTGGCCCCCAAGCGCGCCGAGACCCGCGCCAAGATCGAGGACCTCAAGCAGATCGAGCGGCGGCTGGACGCCGAGGAGCTGTGCGTGCAGCTCGCCGACTCCATCCAGGAGTACACCCTCTGAGAGGGCGTCGCGCGGGTTGGCGTCCCTTCGTCGTCCGCGGTTGGGATGGGCGTGCCGGTCGGAGGCTCACCGCCTCGCCGCCCTGCCCGTAGTGGTGATACTCGAACATGGTGGGGTGCTCGGCCGGCCCGGTGCCACCTCCGCTCGACGTCGGCGCTGTCGGGCAGCTCACCCGTGGCCACCTCGCCACGCCGGCGCCGCCGCCATAAGGAGGCGGGGGTGTTGGTCAGGATGCGGTAGACGTACGGGTCGGGGTCGGCACCCACCCGGCGCCATGCCGGCCAGGTCTTGGCCGGCGCCGTCTGCAGCAGATCTTCGGCGGTGGCCCAGTCGCGGCACAGGAGGTACGCCATCCTGAGCAGCCGGGTCGAGCGCTGCTCGACGTCATGCTCGAAGTCGGCTCGATCCCGCACCGAAGGTCCTTACTGTCCGGTGACGGTCACCTCGGATGGAGTGCGGTGTCGCCGCAGGTCGCCGGTTTCTGACGCGCGGGGACGGCCGCGTGGCCGGGCGCAAGGCCCACACCCGCGACCACGAACCGCGCGAGAGCGTGAACGCCCCCTGAGGTGAGGACCGCGGGGCACGACCGGCGGGCGGGTGGCGGCGGCCGGTCGTGCCCGAGTGCTCGTGGCGTGCGGTCATGTCAGGTCACGTGCGCGGGGGCGGGATCAGCGCGCGAGCGCGGCCGCGGCCGACTTGCCCAGCAGCGCCGGCAGGTCGGTCATGATCTGGGCCAGCTCGCCCAGGTCGGTGTCCACCAGCGCCTGCGGGCCGTCGCAGAGCGCCTGCTCGGGCTGCGGGTGCACGTCGATGATCACGCCGTCCGCGCCGACCGCCACGGCCGCCCTGGTCAGCGGCAGCACCAGGTCGCGCCGGCCGCCCGAGTGCGACGGGTCCACGATCACCGGCAGGTGCGACAGCCGTTGGGCCACCGGCACCGCCGAGACGTCGAGCGTGTTGCGGGTCGCCTTCTCGAAGGTCCTGATGCCGCGCTCGCACAGCACGATGTCCAGGTTGCCGCGCTGGGCGACGTACTCGGCGGCCATCAGCCACTCCTCGATGGTGGCGCTCATGCCGCGCTTGAGCATCACCGGCCGGCCGGCCGACCCGACGGCCTGCAGCAGCGCGAAGTTCTGCATGTTGCGGGTGCCGACCTGCAGCATGTCCGCGTACGAGGCCACCAGCTCCACGTCGTGGGCGTCCACCACCTCGGTCACGATCGGCAGGCCCGTCTCCTCGCGTACGTCCGCCAGGATGCGCAGGCCCGCCTCGCCCAGCCCCTGGAAGGCGTACGGCGAGGTGCGCGGCTTGAACGCCCCGCCGCGCAGCAGGGTCGCCCCGGCCGCCTGCGCCATCCTGGCCGCGTCGAGGGTCTGCCGGTGCGTCTCCACCGCGCACGGCCCCGCGATCAGCGTCACGGTGCCGGGGCCGATCGGCACGCCGCCCACGTGGACCGTGGAGCGTTCCGGATGGTTCTCCCGGCTCACCAGCTTGTACGGCGTGGAGATGCGCATGACGTCGCGTACCCCGCCCATGCCGCGCAGGCCCGCCTCGTCGAGCTGGGCCACGTCGCCGACCAGGCCGACGATCGTGCGCCGCACGCCCTTGCTGACGAACGCCTCCACCCCCGCCGCCTGCGCGACGGCCACGATCGCGTCGAGATCGCCGGACGTGGCCTCGGGCCCCATCACGATCACCATCTGAAGTTCTCCTCCCGGAAAAAACAGAAGGCCCCGGGTCCTCACGGACCCGGGGCCTTCGTTCGCCTGTCTGCTAGCGCAGCGTCAGATGGCGAACGGACTCGGGTCCGTCGCCATACCAAAACAGGAACGCGGTGCGCATAGGGCGTAATGGTAGCGCATGAGACCCGGGCGCGAGCCGCCCCCGCGGCGATGGCAGGATGTCCCAAGACACGAGTCAGGGGAGGGGAGTGATCGTGGAGGAGTCGCGCCTGCCTCCAGGCCAGTACGTCCCGCGCGGCCGACCCGTGATCCACTACGGCAGGGTCCCGCGGTTCGACCCGGAGACCTGGGACTTCCGGGTGTCCGGCGCCACCGCCTCGGGCGAGGAGCACCGCTTCACCTGGGCCGAGTTCGAGGCCCTGCCCCGCACCACGCGCCTGGCCGACTTCCACTGCGTCACCAAGTTCTCCCTCATGGGCAACGAGTGGCGCGGCGTCGCCCCGGCGACCCTCCTGGCGGCCGCCCCGCCCGACCCCGGCGTCCGGCACGTCATGATCTGGGCCGAGTACGGCTACAGCGCCAACCTCCGCATGTCCGACTTCACGGCCCCCGACACGCTGTTCGCCCTGGAACTGGACGAGAAGCCGCTCAGCGCCGAGCGCGGCCACCCGGTCCGCATCGTGGTGCCCCACCTGTACGCCTGGAAGAGCGTCAAGTGGGTGCGCGCCGTCGAATACCTCCTGGAGGACCGCCGCGGCTTCTGGGAGGAGCGCGGCTACCACAACATCGCCGACCCCTGGCGCGAGCAGCGCTACTCCTACCAGGAAGAACCCGGGGAAGGGCCACCCTGACTTCACCGCGCGTTATGCCGCGGGCACGGCCGGTCGTCAACTAGCGTTTCCCGCATGCTGACCACCGCGTGCGTGGCGCTGTGCTGCCTGGCCACGGTCCTCGGTTTCGCCGCCGGCCGCCGCTCCTTCCCGGGGCCGCGCCGCGCTGCCGGGCGGCCGCGGCCCCGGCGCGCGGACGAGGCGACCTACGCCGCCCTGCACCTGGCCGCGATGGCCGCCCCCGCCCTGCGTGCCGGGCTCGACCGCGACTCCGCCCGCAAGGCCGTCCGCCACCTGCGCGCCCTGCTCGGCACGCACGCCGTCGCCATCACCTCCACCGAGGCGGCGCTCGCCTGGGACGGGCCGTGCACCGACGACGTGCTCACCTACGCCCGCGCCGCGCTGGCCGCCGGGCAGGCGCAGGTGTTCGCGGGCGAGCCGCACGGGGCCGTCGCGGTGCCGCTCACCGTGGACGGCACGGTCGTGGGCGCGCTGGCGGCCTTCGACGACGAGCTGAGCGCCGGGCTCGTGCGCACCGTCACCGAGGTCGCCGGCTGGGTGTCGGGCCAGCTCGAACTGGCCGAGCTGGACGCCTCGCGGCGGCGGGCGCTGGAGGCCGAGATGCGCGCGCTGCGCGCCCAGATCTCCCCGCACTTCGTCTACAACGCGCTGACCACGATCGCCTCGTTCGTGCGTACCGACCCCCAGCGCGCCCGCGAGCTGCTGCTCGACTTCGCCGACTTCTCCCGGTACGCGCTGCGCCGCGCCCACGACTTCACCACCCTGGCCGACGAGCTGACCTGCGTCGACCGCTACCTGCTGCTGGAGCGCGCCCGCTTCGGCGACAAGCTGCGCTTCAGCATGCAGGTGGCCCCGGAGGTGCTGCCGGTGCCGGTGCCGTTCCTGTGCCTGCAACCCCTGGTGGAGAACGCGATCAAGCACGGCATGCGCGGCCGTCGCGGCGGCGGCGAGGTGCGGGTGGTGGTGCGCGACGCCGGCCCCGAGGCGCACATCACGGTCGAGGACGACGGCGCCGGCATGGACCCCGAGCGCGCCCGCCGCGTGCTGGACGAGAACCCGGCCCGCGAGGGCAACGGCATCGGCCTGGCCAACGTGGACCTGCGGATGCGCCAGATCTACGGCGACTCCTACGGCCTGGTCGTGGAGACGGCGCTCGGCATCGGGACCAAGGTGCGGCTGCGGGTGCCCAAGACCCAGCTCGGCTCGCTGTAGTCATTTACTTACGCGCTGTTGGCGTGTCGCTTGTGACCGCTGCTCGCATGCGGCAGCGTGTCAGCATGCTGAGAGTGCTGGCCGTGGACGACGAGGTGCCCGCTCTGGAGGAGCTGGCCTACCTGCTGCGCCAGGACGAGCGGATCGAGCACGTCTCCACCGCCGCCGACGGCGTCACCGCGTTGCAGGACATGGTCCAGATGATCGGCGCCGGCGAGCGGCTCGACGGGGTGTTCCTCGACATCCGCATGCCGGGGCTGGACGGGCTCGACCTGGCCCGGCTGGTCGGCGGTTTCCCCAGTCCGCCCCGGCTGGTCTTCGTCACGGCCCACGAGGAGTGCGCGGTGCAGGCGTTCGAGCTGGAGGCGGTCGACTACCTGCTCAAGCCGGTGCGGGCCGAGCGGCTGTCGGAGGCCGTGCGCCGGCTGGAGGCCGCCTCCGCGCCGCCCGCCGAGCCCGGCCAGGACGACGTGATCCCGGTCGAGCTGGGCGGGCGCACCCGGTTCGTGCCGCAGCAGGCCGTCCGCTACGCCGAGGCCAAGGGCGACTACGTGCGGCTGCACACCGTCGACGGCAGCTACCTCGTGCGCATGTCCCTGGCCGCGCTGGAGCGGCGCTGGTCGGAGGCGGGGTTCCTGCGCATCCACCGCAGCACGCTGGTGTCGGCGCGGCACGTCAGCGAGCTGCGGTTCGAGGGCGGGCGGGTCACGCTCACCGTCGGCTCCGAGACGCTCCGGGTCAGCAGGCGGCACAGCAGGCAGGTCCGCGAACAGCTCGTCCGCCAGCACCGGGGGCTGATCTCCTGACCTCGTGACACCCCGGCCGGACGGGGGCCGCCGCGTCGTCCGGGGGCGTGCGGGTGGGCGTGAAAGGGGGTGCGCCCGCTTCCCTCCGGCGCCGGGCGCGGCGCCGCCGCTCTCGCCACGGCGGCGGTGATTTCCCAGGTCACGCCCCCTGGAGGGGCGCGGACGGTCCGGACGGCGGCGCGGGCGCGGACGGTGGGGGTGTCGCGCAAGCCCCCTGGCCTGCCGCTCGTCGCTGACAGGCGACCGCTCGTCGCATGCCTACTCTCCGTATGGCGCTGACTACACACCGTTCAACGCGCTGGGTCTGAACAGGGTTTCCCCAGCAAGATCGCAACCGTAGTGTCGTGGCATCGGGAAGCCGCTCCGGCGCATCGGGGGGGACGAGCCGGGGGGCTCACCGCAGGTCTGATGCGCCGGGAACACCGGTGGCCATCGCAGGTCACCGCGGCGGTCGGGCCCTTGACCGGGGGGTGGGGCCCGCCACGCCGGCTCGTGTGGGGGCGCCCGCCGTGGCCGGTTCGCCGGCCCCGCGATCCGGCCACGGGGGCGGCCGGATCGCGCGTGCGGGCGTCCCCGTCACGGTGCGCGGCCGGGGGCCGGGGGCCCGATCAGGCCCGGGGCCGCGAGGGCCCGATCAGAGGGTGTCGCGTAGTTTCTTCAGCAGCGCGATGTCCTCGGCGTGCTGAGCCACCTTGCCCGGCGTCTCGATGCAGATGGGCACGCCCGCCGCCGCCGGATGCCGCATGATCTCGGCGAACGGCTCCGCGCCGATGTGCCCCGCGCCGATGTTCTCGTGCCGGTCCTTCTTGGACCCGCACACGTCCTTGGAGTCGTTGGCGTGCACCAGCTTGAGCCGGCCGGGCGCGAGGCGGTGCAGCTCGTCGAGCATCTCGGCCACCCCGCCCTCGGCCGCCAGGTCGTGGCCCGCGGCGAAGGCGTGGCAGGTGTCGAGGCAGACGCCGGCACGCGGGTGCCACTCCAGCGCCGCCAGATAGGGCTCCAGGTCCTGGACGGTGGCGCACAACATCGCGCCCTGCCCGGCCATCGGCTCCAGCAGCAGGTCGGGGCCGTCGTCCGGGATCTCCTCCAGCAGCGGCAGCAGGCTCTCGTGGAGCTGGCGCATGGCGTCGTCGCGGTGCTGCGTCACCGCCGAGCCGGTGTGCACCACGACGCCCTTGGCGGCGATCTGCACGCCGCGCCGCAGCGCGTGGCGGACCACGGCGATCGAGCTGGCCAGCGTCTCGGGGCTCGGCGAGCCGAAGTTGACGAGGTAGGGCACGTGGATGAAGGTCTCGACCCCCGACTCGGCCAGCTTGGCGTCCTGGTCGGGCTTGCCGTCGTTCAGCGCCCAGCCGCGCGGGTTGGTGACGAAGACCTGGATCATCTCGGCGCCGATCTCGGCCATGCTCTTGAGGCCGCCCGTCGCCAGGCCGCCCGTCACGGACACGTGTCCGCCGATCAGGGATGTCGCGCTCATGATGGCCCAAGTGTAGGCGCCCGGCACGATGATCAGGCCGCGCGAGCGGCCCGGCGGGGCGCGGCCCGGTTGGAGCATGACACGAAAACAGGGGCGGCGCGGGGGCGGGAGTTGGGAGTTCTCGCGGATGGACCGGGCACGAAGGGCCTGTGTGTACTTCTGACATGTCCGAGACGCGCACCGTGCCCGCCGACGGGCCGCCTGACGGGCCGCCCGACGGGCCGCCTGACGGGTCGCCTGACGGGCCGCCCGCTGGGCCCGGCGGGCCCGCCGCGCTCGCCGCGTTCAACGCCCGCCCGCCCGGCGAGGCCGAGCAGGCGCTGCTCGCCTGCTGCGCCGCCACGGCCTTCGCCGCGCGGGTGGCCGCGCGGCGGCCGTACGGGAACCTCGCTGGGCTGCTGGCCGAGGCCGAGGCGGCGGTCGCCGGCCTCGCCTGGCCGGACGTGCTGGAGGCGCTGGCCGCCCACCCCAGGATCGGGGAGCGGCCCGGCGGCGCCGGCCGGGAGGCGGCCTGGTCGCGGCAGGAGCAGTCCGGCGTCGAGGACGGCCTGCGAGCGGCCCTGGCCGAGGGCAACCGGGCGTACGAGGCCCGGTTCGGGCATGTGTACCTGGTCTGCGCCACCGGCCTCGGCGGCGCCGAGCTGCTGGCCCGGCTGCGCGAGCGGCTGGGCAACGACGAGGAGCGCGAGCGGGCGGTCGTCCGCGGCGAGCTGGCCGCGATCGCCCGGCTGCGGCTGGTGAAGCTGCTGGGAGGGGAGGAGACGTGAGCTTCTCGACGCACGTGCTCGACGCGGTGGCCGGACGGCCCGCCGCCGGCGTGCGGGTGCGGCTGGAGGACGACGCAGGGCGCGTCCTGGCCGAGGGCCGCACCGACGACGACGGCCGGATCAAGGGATGGGACACCGCCGGGGCCGGGGTCCGCCGCGTCGTCTTCGACACCGGCGCCTACCTCGCCGAGACCTTCTACCCCGAGGTCGTCATCGCCTTCACCGTCACCGACCCCGCCGGGCACCACCACGTGCCGCTGCTGCTCAGCCCGTACGCCTACTCCACCTATCGAGGGAGCTAATGACCGTCAAGCTCGGCCCCAACCGCTACGGCAAGGCGGAGGTCAGGCTCGTCCGCGTCGTCAGGGACGGGCCCGTCCACCACCTCAAGGACCTGTGCGTCAGCACCGCGCTCTCCGGCGACATGGAGGCCGTCCACCTGACCGGCGACAACGCCGCCGTGCTGCCGACCGACAGCCAGAAGAACACCGTCTACGCCTTCGCCAAGAAGCACGGCGTCGGCCAGATCGAGGAGTTCGCGCTGCTGCTGGCCCGGCACTTCGTCGCCACGCAGCCGGCGGTCCACCACGCGCGGGTGGAGATCGAGGAGTACGCCTGGCGCCGCGGCGGGCCGCACTCGTTCGTACGCGACGGCGGCGAGGTGCGCGTCTGCGTCGTCCACCACGACCGCGACGGGCGTGACACGGTGGTGTCCGGGCTCAAGGACCTGGTGGTGCTCAACTCGACCGGCTCGGAGTTCCACGGGTTCGCCGTGGACGAGTACACGACGCTGCCGCCTACCACCGACCGCGTCCTGGCCACCGCCGTCACCGCCCGCTGGCGGCACGCGGGGCCGGGCGCCGACCACGGCGAGTCGTACGAGCAGGCCCGCCACCACCTGCTGGAGGCGTTCGCGGGCACCCACAGCCGCTCGCTCCAGCAGACCTTGTACGCCATGGGCGAGCGCGTCCTGGCCAACCGGCCCGAGATCTGCGAGGTCCGGCTGGCCATGCCCAACAAGCACCACTTCCTCGTGGACCTGTCGCCGTTCGGGCTGGACAACGACAACGAGGTCTACCACGCGGCCGACCGCCCCTACGGCCTCATCGAGGGCGGCGTGCTGCGCGAGGACGCGCCCGACGCCGGATTCGCCTGGGAGTGACGACGATGGACTTCCTGCGGCCCACGACGTGGGCGGAGGCGCTGGCCGCCAAGGCGGACCAGCCGGAGGCGGTGCCCCTCCAGGGCGGCACCGACGTGATGGTGGAGATCAACTTCGACGTGCGCAGGCCGCCGGCGCTGCTCGACCTCACGCGGGTGGCCGAGCTGCGCGAGTGGACGGTGACCGGCGGCAGGTGCCGGATCGGGGCCGGGGTGCCGTACCGCGTGGTCGTCGAGGAGCTGGGCGGCGTGCTGCCGGGGCTGGCCCAGGCGGCCAGGACGGTCGGCTCGCCGCAGATCCGCAACCGCGGCACGGTCGGCGGCAACCTCGGCGCGGCCTCGCCCGCCGGCGACAGCCACCCGCCGCTGCTGGCCGGCGAGGCGGTGATCGAGGTGGAGTCGCGGGAGCGCGGCGTGCGGATGATCCCGGCCGCCGAGTTCTACCTCGGCGTCAAGCGCAGCGCGCTGCGGCCCGACGAGCTGACCAGGGCCGTGCACGCCGAGGCCGCGGCGGGGCCCCAGTACTTCTCCAAGGTCGGCACCCGCAACGCCATGGTGATCGCGGTGTGCTCGTTCGCGATCGCGCTCGACCCGGTGCGGCGGCGGGTGGGCACCGGGATCGGCTCGGCCGCCCCCACCCCGCGCCGCGCCGAGGAGGCCGAGGACCTGCTGGCCCGCGAGCTCGACTGGGACGCCCGCACGCTGGACCCGTCGCTGCTGAAGTGGTTCGGGCGGCTGTGCGCGGAGGCCGCCGCGCCCATCGACGACGTACGCGGCACCGCCGCCTACCGCCTGCACGCCATCGACGTCATGGCCCGGCGCACGCTGACCTGGGCCTGGAACGACCACATCGGAAGGAGGGCGGCCTGATGCGCGTCACCTTCACCGTCAACGGCCGCGAGGAGAGCGCGGAGGGGGTGTGGGAGGGCGAGAGCCTGCTGTACGTGCTGCGCGAGCGCCTCGGCCTGCCCGGCTCCAAGAACGCCTGCGAGCAGGGCGAGTGCGGCTCGTGCACCGTCTACCTGGACGGCGAGCCGGTCTGCTCCTGCCTGGTCGCCGCCGGGCAGGCCGAGGGCCGGCAGGTGCGCACCGTGGAGGGCCTGGCCGAAGGGGGCGGGCTCGACCCGGTGCAGGAGGCGTTCGTGGAGTGCGGGGCCGTGCAGTGCGGCTTCTGCACGCCCGGGCTGCTCGTGCAGGCGCACGCCCTGCTGGAGCGGGTCGCCGAGCCGTCCGACGCGGAGATCCGCGAAGCCCTCGCGGGCAACCTGTGCCGGTGCACCGGCTACGAGAAGATCCTCGACGCGGTGCGCCTGGCGGCCGCGCGGAAGGCGGCCGCCGGATGAGCCTGATCATCGAGAACGTCCACCTCGCGCCGGTCTCCGGGCCCGAGATCCCCTCGGGCTGGCTCAGGGTCGAGGGCGACCGCATCGCCGGGCTGGGCGCCGGCCCCGCCCCGGACGCGCCCGGCGCCGAGCGCCTCGACGGCACCGGCTGCCTGCTGACCCCCGGGCTGGTCAACACCCACCACCACCTCTACCAGTGGGCGTCCCAGGGCCTGGCGCAGGACGCGACGCTGTTCGAGTGGCTGGTGGCGCTCTACCGGGTGTGGGCCGCGATGGACGCCGAGATCGTCAGGGGCGCGGCGGCGGCCGGGCTCGGCTGGCTGGCGCTGTCGGGCTGCACCACCTCCAGCGACCACCACTATCTGTTCCCCAAGGGGAGGGGCGACCTGTTCGCGGCCGGGATCGAGGCGGCCCGCGAGGTCGGCCTGCGCTTCCACCCGGCCCGCGGCTCGATGGACCGGGGCGAGTCGCGCGGCGGGCTGCCGCCGGACGAGGTGGTGGAGGACCTGGAGGAGATCCTGGGCGCCACCGCCGAGGCCGTGGACGCCTACCACGACCCGTCGCCGTCGTCGATGCTGCGCGTGGCGGTCGCGCCGTGCTCGCCGTTCTCCGCCAGCGGCGCGCTGATGACCGAGTCCGCCGCGCTGGCCAGGGACAGGGGCGTGCGGCTGCACACGCACCTGGCCGAGACCCTCGACGAGGACGAGCACTGCCTGGCGCAGTTCGGCGTGCGCCCGGTGGACTACCTGGAGAAGCTGAGCTGGCTCGGGCCGGACGTGTGGCTCGCGCACGCGGTGCACCTGAGCGACGCCGACCTCGGCAAGCTCGCCCTCGCCGGCACCGGCGTCGCCCACTGCCCCTCCTCCAACGGGCGGCTCGGCGCCGGGATCGCCCGCGTCTCGGAGATGCTGCGGCGCGGGGTGAACGTCGGGCTCGGCGTGGACGGCGCCGCCTCCTCCGAGCTGACGCCGCTGGCCGGCGAGATGCGGCAGGCGCTGCTGTTCCAGCGTGCCCGCTACGGGCCCACGGCGCTCACCGCCCGGCAGGCCCTGGAGCTGGCGACCCTCGGCGGGGCACGCAACCTCGGGCGGCAGGACGAACTGGGCTCGCTGGAGCCGGGCAAGCTCGCCGACCTCGCCCTGTGGCGGGTGGACGGGCCGTACGCGGCGGCCGTCGCCGACCCGGTCTGCGCGCTGGTCTTCGGCCCGGCGCTGCCGCTGGCCCGCCTGCTGGTGGGCGGGCGGACGGTGGTGGACGGCGGCGAGCTGAGGACCGCTCCGCAGGACGCGCTCGGGCGGGCGGGCGCCGACGCGGCCCGCCGGCTGCTCCGGCTGGCCGAGGAGCGCGGCGTGGCCGTCGAGCCTGACCATTAAGGTGTGGATGTCCGGAAAAGCGCATCCCCGAAAGGCGGCCCCGTGACCGCGGAACTCCCCCAGGAGCGGCTGGCGCAGCTCAAGAGCACCTTCACCGCGATCGACACCGACGGTGACGGCTACATCAGCGAGACCGAGCTGAAGACCCACTTCCCCGACCTGCCCGCCGAGGCGCTCGGCGCGATGAGCCAGAGCGCCGACTCCGACCAGGACGGCCGCTACTCCCTGGAGGAGTTCATCAGGACGGTCTCGGCCTCCTGACCGGCCTCCCGCTCCTCAGGGGGACGACAGCTCGCGCTCCAGCGGGGTGCGGAAGCGCGGCGTCACCCTGACCCCGCCGAGCCAGGCGGCCAGCCCGGCCGCCTCGGCCTCGACGGCCGCCCGGCCCTGCGCGCCCACGTCGTCCAGCAGCCGCCAGACGATCTCGCCGTCCGGCCGCTGCGCCCAGCCGCCCACCACCCGGCCGTTCCACCAGACGGTCGGCCCCACGTTGCCGTTGCGGTCGAACAGCCCGGCCCGGTGCTCGGGCGGCAGGTACCAGTCGCGGGACTGCCAGCCCATCGGGGTCGGGTCGAGAGCCGGCAGCAGCGCCGCCCACGGCTCGGGCTCGGGCACCTCCTCCAGGTCGTCCGGCAGCACCAGGCCCGGGCCCTCGTCCAGCTCCACCTCCACCGCGCCCACCGCGGACACGGCCCTGCGCACCTCGGACAGCGTCCAGCCGGTCCACCACTTCAGGTCCGCCTCCGTGCCGGGGCCGAACGCCGCCAGCCACCGGCGCGCCAGCTCCGCCTGCGCCTCGGGCACCGCCATCGCGGGCAGCTCGGGGGCCGCGCCCCACAGGTGTTTCCCGCTCACCCACGTGCCGCCCGCGCGGCGGCCGCGTACCAGCAGGCCGTCCATCGCCATCAGCGGCAGCAGCCGCGAGCCCAGGCTGACCAGCGCCTCGTACGGCTTGCCCGCCGCCACCTTGACCTGCTCGCGCAGCTCCGGCACCAGCGCGCCCAGCTCCTCGGCGGACGCCTCGCCCGCCCGCGCCAGCGCCCGCAGTACCGCCGCCTCGGCCGCCGCGATCCTGGTCTCGTCCCAGCCGCCCTCGCCGAACGTCCTCATCAGCGAGCGCCGCTCCCGGCGCGCGACCGGCGCCATCGTGGACCAGTGGACCATCGGCACCAGCTCCGCCGGGACCACGAACACCGTCCGCCGCATCCCGGTCATCCGCACCAGCGTGCGATCGTCGTACAGCGCCCGCTCCACCGGCCCGGGACCGGGCGCCGCCAGCCGCGCGCCCGCCGACAGGAACACGGTCGGCGGATCGGTGCCGTGCAGCGCCACCACGGACGCCGCCGCCTCCTCCGGAGTGGCCGCCTTGACCGCCAGCCGGTGCCGCACGCCCAGCCGGGCCCGCCGCTGCCGCCCCGAAATATGACCAGAACTCCGCACAGATGCTCCCTTCCCGGAGGGAGCGTAGTTGACGGGCGGGCGTCCACAGGCGGCCGGTGCTGGGGACGGCAGCCGGACATGCGCGCACCGTCCCTCGCCCGGCGGGGAAGTGGTGGGGCGGGGGTCGTCGTGGTCTGTCTGGTCATGGGCATGGGGCGCACATACGCTGAGGGCATGTCACGTCCCGGACGTCCCTGGGTCCCCGCGGACCCGTGCCCCGGACCGGCGTAGATGTACCGGCGTGATTCCCCGTAACACCCCAATGTCAGGATGATGAGTCACGCCCTCCCGCCCGCTCGCACCGGGCAGGAAGGCGTGTCCGGCCATTGTTCACCATCGTGTGGGAGTTCGTAGTGGTTCAGCATGTTCTGGTGGCCCCTGACAAGTTCAAGGGCTCGCTGACGGCGGCGGAGGTGGCGGCGCGGGTGAGCGCCGGGCTCGGCGTGCCCGCCGTGGAGCTGCCGGTGGCCGACGGCGGCGACGGCACCGTGGACGCCGCCGTGGCCTGCGGGTTCGAGCGGGTCACCGCCGAGGTCGCCGGCCCGACCGGCGAGCGCGTCGCGGCCTCCTACGCCTGGCACCCCGGCGACGGCACGGCCGTGGTCGAGCTGGCCGAGGCGTCCGGGCTGCGCCGGCTGCCCGGCGGGCCGGAGCCGCTGACCGCCGGCAGCCACGGCACCGGCGAGCTGATCGCCCACGCGGTGCGGCGCGGGGCCAAGCGCGTGGTGCTGGGGCTGGGCGGCAGCGCCTGCACCGACGGGGGAGCGGGCATGGCGCAGGCGCTCGGCGCGCGGCTGCTGGACGCCGCCGGCGACGAGCTGCCCAGGGGCGGGGCCGCGCTGGCGGCGCTGGAGCGCATCGACATGTCCGGCTTCCTCGACCTGGCCGGGATCGAGGTCGTGGTGGCCAGCGACGTGGACAACCCGCTGCTCGGCCCGCACGGCGCCGCCGCCGTCTACGCCCCCCAGAAGGGCGCCGGCCCGGAGGACGTACGGACCCTGGAGGCAGGGCTGAGCCGCCTGGCCGCCGTGGCCACCCGCACCCACGGCCTGATGGGCGCGGTCGAGCACGACGACGTCGTCCGCGTCATGGGGGTGGCCGGAGCGCCCGGCGCAGGCGCGGCCGGCGGGGTCGGCTTCGCGGCGATGGCGTTCCTGCACGCCGAGATCCGCCCCGGCATCGACTACCTGCTCGGGCTGCTCGGCTTCGGCGCCCAGGTCGCCGGCGCGCGGCTGGTGATCACCGGCGAGGGCTCGCTGGACGAGCAGTCGCTGCGCGGCAAGGCCCCCGTCGGGGTCGCGCAGGCCGCGGCCAGGGCCGGCGTCCCCGTCGTCGCCGTGTGCGGGCGGCGCTCGCTCACCGACGCCGAGCTGAAGGCCGCCGGCATCGAGGCGGCCTACGCCCTCACCGACCTGGAGCCCGACCCGGCGCGCTGCATGGCCGAGGCCGGCCCCCTGCTGGAGCGCCTGGCCGCCAGGATCGCCGCCGACCACCTCGCGGAGGGATGACGATGACCCGGCTCGACCTCGTGGTCCGCTCCCGCCGGACCGTCACGCCCGAGGGGGAGCGGCCCGCCGCGGTGGCCGTGCGGGGGGAGCGGATCGAGGCCCTGCACCCCTACGACGCGCCGCTCGACGCCGCCGAGGACGTCGACCTGCGCGAGCTGGCGCTGCTGCCCGGCCTGGTGGACACGCACGTCCACGTCAACGAGCCCGGGCGGGAGCACTGGGAGGGCTTCGCCTCGGCCACCAGGGCGGCGGCCGCGGGCGGCGTCACGACCGTCGTCGACATGCCGCTCAACTCGCTGCCGCCCACCGTGAGCGTGACCGCGCTGGAGGCCAAGCTGGCCGCCGCGCGCGGGCGGTGCCACGTGGACGTCGCCTTCTGGGGCGGAGCCGTGCCGGGCAACCTCAAGGAGCTGGCCCCGCTGCACGAGCGCGGCGTGCGCGGCTTCAAGTGCTTCATGTCGCCGTCCGGGGTCGAGGAGTTCCCGCCGCTGGCGGGCGGCGAGCTGCGGCGGGCGCTGGAGGAGGTGGCCGGGCTGGGCGCGCTCATGGTGGTGCACGCCGAGGACCCGGCGCTGCTGCGGGAGCCGGCCGGGCCGACGTACCCGGAGTTCCTGGCCTCGCGGCCGGACGCGGCCGAGCACAGCGCCGTACGGCGGATCGTGGAGCTGGCGGAGCGGACCGGCGCGCGGGTGCACGTCCTGCACGTCTCCAGCGCCGGCTGCCTGGACGTGCTGGCCGACGCCCGGGCCCGCGGCCTGCCGGTCACGGCCGAGACCTGCCCCCACTACCTGACGCTGGCGGCCGAGCAGGTGCCCGAAGGGGACACCGCGTTCAAGTGCTGCCCGCCGATCCGCTCCCGCGCCAACCGGGACCTGCTGTGGGAAGGGCTGGCCGCGGGCGTGCTGAGCTGCGTGGTGTCGGACCACTCGCCGTCCACCGCCGACCTCAAGACCCCCGACTTCGCCGCGGCGTGGGGCGGGATCTCCTCGCTGCAGCTCGGCCTGCCCGCCGTGTGGACGGAGGCGGCGCGCCGGGGGCACCGGCTGGCCGACGTGGCGCGGTGGATGGCCGCCGCCCCCGCCGAGCTGGCCGGCCTGACCGGCAAGGGCGCGATCGCGCCGGGCAACGACGCCGACCTCGTCGCCTTCGACCCGGCCGCCGACCACCCCGTGGACGCCGCCCGCCTGCACCACAAGAACCCCGTCACCCCGTACCACGGGAGCGTGCTCAAGGGCGCGGTCCTGACCACCTGGCTGCGCGGCCGGCCCGTGGACGGCCTGCCGCACGGACGGCTGCTGCTGGAGGAGCGTTAGATGCCCGACTTCACCTGGCTGCCCGATCTGGCCCTGCGCACCCTCGGCGGCGCGGTCGTGGCCGCCAGCGACGAGTCCTTCGCCGAGAAGGAGAGCCTGCTCCGGCCCGGCCGGCCCGACTTCCTGGCCGGGACGTTCGGCTCCAAGGGGCAGGTGTACGACGGCTGGGAGACCCGGCGGCGGCGCGGGCCCGGCCACGACTGGGCGCTGGTGCGGCTCGGCGTGCCCGGCGTGATCCACGGGGTGGTGATCGACACCGCCTGGTTCAAGGGCAACTTCCCGCCGTACGCCGCCGTCGAGGCCACCGCCGTCGAGGGATACCCGTCGCCCGAGGAGCTGCTGGCGGCCCCGTGGACGCCGATCGTGCCCCGGACGGCGCTCGGCGGGGACGCCGAGCACCACTTCAAGGTCGCGGCCGGGGAACGTCACACGCACGTGCGGCTCAGCATCTTCCCCGACGGCGGCGTCGCCCGGCTGCGCGTGCACGGCGAGCCCCGCCCCGACCTGTCCTGGTACGACGGGCTCGGCCTCGACCTGGCCGCCCTGCACAACGGCGGCCTCGTCACCGCCTGCTCCGACGACTTCTACTCCGCCCCCGGCAACGTCATCGCCCCCGGCCTGGCCCGCCACCAGGCGGAGGGCTGGGAGACCGCGCGGCGGCGGGACGGCGGCAACGACTGGCTGGTCATCCGGCTGGCCGGGCGCGGCGTGATCCGCCTGGCCGAGATCGACACGACGAACCTGCTCTTCAACGCCCCCGCCGCGGTCTCGCTGACCGGCTTCGACGGCGAGCCCGGCGTGGCGGCCCCGGTGGAGCTGCTGCCCCGCACCCGCCTCCAGCCCGACACCGCGCACCGCTTCCGCCCGGACCCGGCCGCCGGCCCGGTCACCCACGTCCGGGTGGACATCCACCCGGACGGCGGCCTGGCCCGGGTACGCCTGCACGGCCACCTGGCCCCCTGATCGCCCCCCGCCCGGCGGCCGGTCACCGCCGGGCGGGACGGGTCACTGCCAGAGGTAGACGGTGCTGCCGGGCGGGCGCTCGCTGCTGGGCAGCGGACGCTGGAACTGCACCACGCCCCGGTTGCCCAGCCGGTTGACCCGCACCTTGAAGCCCAGCGCCTCCAGCTCGCGCCGGGCGTCGTTGACGTTCTTGCCGATCACCTGGGGCACCATGACGAACTGCTGGTCGTCGCGGGCCTCGTTGTCGCCGTGGCGGAACCAGTCCCAGAAGTCGGTCTGGCAGCGCGACACCGTCACCATGACCTGCGCGCCCTGGTCGACCTCGGACTTGGCCTTGGGCACCTGGGCGATGACCGTGCACGGCTCGGCGTCGTCGTCGACCTCCTGGACCTGCACGTTGAAGCCCTGCTGCCCGAGGTAGCCGGCGGCCTCGTCCTTCGGCATGCCGCCGACGTCGGGCATCACCAGGCCGGCGCTGACGAAGATGGAGATCCGCGCGCCCTCCTTGACCTTCTCGCCCACCTGCGGCGAGGTGCGGATCACCTTGTCGCGCTCGACCGCGGTGTTGGGCAGGCGCTTGACCGAGCCGACGGTGAGCCCCTCCTTGGCGATCGCGGCACGGGCGGCGTTGCTCGTCATCCCGGCC
The DNA here is from genome assembly GCF_040802095.1 of Nonomuraea sp. NPDC050783. Taxonomy (NCBI): domain Bacteria; kingdom Bacillati; phylum Actinomycetota; class Actinomycetes; order Streptosporangiales; family Streptosporangiaceae; genus Nonomuraea; species Nonomuraea sp. NPDC050783. The sequence goes on along the minus strand of NZ_JBFAHK010000003.1, from coordinate 439,877 downwards.
ACGTCGGGCACGACCACGCGCTTGGGGCCGAGGGAGGGCGTCAGCGTGATCGTACTGCCCTCCTCGACCTCGGTTTCGGCGACCGGGTCGGTGGACAGGACGAGGCCCTCGGCGGTCTTCTCGTCGTACCGGCCCGGAGCCATCTTGATCTTGAAGCCGCTCTTGACGGCGCTCTGCTCGGCCAGCTCCACGCTCTGGCCCACCAGCTTCGGGACGCGGACGTAGTCGGGCTGGGCGAAGAACCAGCCGGTCAGCGCGACGGCGGCGACCATGATCACGGCCAGCCCCATCAGGAACCAGTTGGGACGGAACCCGCGCCGGCGCTCGGGCACCTCGGCGCGCGGCTGGATCAGCGTGTGCGAGGGCGCCGCCTGGGGCATCGAGGGGGAGGCGTGCACGGCCGTGCGGTCGTTCGGCTGGGACGGCGGCTGCGGCCGCACCGGCCCGGAACCCGTCATCGGCCCCGAACCCGTCATCGGCCCCGAACCGGTCATCGGCCCCGAACCCGTCATGGGGCCCGCCATCGATCCGGCCATCGACCCGGCCGTCGAGCCCGGCATCGGCAGCGGCGCCGGCATCGGGCCGGAGCCCTGCTGCGGCCCGTACGGCTGGGAGTGCGACAGCGGCGGGATCGTGGTGCGCGGCAGCATGCGGTGCGCGTCCACGGCCGCCACCAGCATGGCCGTGGCGTCCTTGGGCCGGTCGTGGGGCTCGCGCGCCGTCGCCTGCGCCACCAGCGTGTCGATCAGCGGCGGCACCTCGGGGACCAGCGACGACGGCGCGGGCACGGTGTCGTGGACGTGCCGGTAGGCGATCGACATGGGCGTCTCGCCGTCGTAGGGCTGCTGCCCGGTGACCAGCTCGAACAGCATGATGCCGGCCGCGTAGACGTCGCTGCGCACGTCGGCCGCGCCCGTGAGCACCTGCTCGGGCGCCATGTAGCCGATCGTGCCGATCATCACGCCGGTGCGGGTCTGGTTGGTCGCCTCGATGGCCTTGGCCAGGCCGAAGTCGACGACCTTGACCCGGCCGTCGTCGGTCATCAGGACGTTCTCGGGCTTGACGTCGCGGTGCACCATGCCGGCCTGGTGGGCCGCGCCGAGGGCGGCCAGCACCGGGATCAGGATCTCCAGCGCCTCGCGGGCGGGCAGCCGGCCGCGCTCGCGCAGGACGTCGCGGAGCGTGCGGCCGGGGACGTACTCCATCGACAGGTAGACGACGTCGTTGTCGGTGCCCTGGTCGAAGACGTGCACGACGTTGGGGTGGGAGAGACTGGCCACCGACTTCGCCTCGCCGATGAACCTCCTGACGAACGCGGGGTCCTCGGCGAGCGAGCGGTGCATGACCTTCAGCGCGACCGTCCGGTCGAGCCGGACGTCGAGCGCCAGGTAGACGGTCGCCATACCGCCCCGGGCGATCCGGCTCTCGATGCGATAGCGTCCATCGAGGAGCCGCCCGACCAGAGGGTCCGCAGTCGTCGTATCCACCCGGCTGAGTTTACGGGCGTTTTGGCACCGGCAGGGCCCGGCCGCCCGAAACCGATGCCGAGACGTGCTCGCCGCCACGCACCAGCGGCTCCGCCCGCCCGAGCGACCCCAGAGCCCCCAGAAGCCTCACGACAGCCCGGCCGCGACGGCCCGGCCGCGACGGCCCGGCCGCGACGGCCGGGCGGCGGCGCGGTCACGGCAGCGCGGTCACGGTGTCATGGGGGAGGACGCCTCGGCGTGGCGGCGGCGCGGGATGCGGCCCGCCTGGCGGGCCAGCCGCCCGGCCGTGACCGCCGCCTTCATGGCCGCGGCCATCAGGTCCGGCCGCTGCGCCCGGGTGACCGCGGTGGCCAGCAGCACCGCGTCGCAGCCCAGCTCCATCGCCAGCGCGGCGTCGCTGGCCGTGCCGATGCCCGCGTCGAGGATCACCGGCACCCCGGCGGCCTCCACGATCAGCTCGATGCTGTGCGGGTTGCGGATGCCGAGGCCCGACCCGATCGGCGCGCCCAGGGGCATCACGGCCGCGCAGCCGGCCTGCTCCAGCCGCCGGGCCAGCGCCGGGTCGTCGCCGATGTACGGCAGCACCACGAACCCGTCGGCCACCAGCCGCTCGGCCGCGTCGAACGTCTCGATCGGGTCCGGCAGCAGCGTCCGCTCGTCGGCGATGACCTCCAGCTTGACCCAGTTGGTGCCCAGCGCCTCGCGGGCCAGCCGGGCCGTCAGCACGGCATCGCCCGCGGTGAAGCAGCCGGCCGTGTTGGGCAGCACCTTGATGCCGCGCTCGCGCAGGACGTCCAGCACCGAGCCCCGCGCGTGCGGGTCGAGCCGCCGCATGGCGACCGTGGTCAGCTCGGTGCCGGAGGCCGCCAGCGCCTGGTCCAGCACCTCCAGGGAGGGGGCGCCGCCGGTGCCCATGATGAGCCGGGAGGAGAACTTCTCCCCGGCGATGATCAGATCATCCACCTTGCACCGCCGTCAGCACCTCCACGCGGTCGCTGTCGCGCAGCGCCGTGGTCTCCCAGGCGCCGCGCGTGACCACCTCGTCGTTCAGCGCCACGGCCACCCCGGTGGTCGCCGTGGTCAGGGTCCGCACGGCCTGCGCGACGGTCGTGCCGTCGGGGACCTCGTGCGCGGCCCCGTTGATCTGCACCTTCATGAGATCTCCCGAAATCTCGCCGGCGAGCACAGCGCCGCCAGCTCGCCCTCCTCGGCGCTCGTCTCCCCGGCGACCAGGGCCGCCGTGAGGGGCGCGAGCAGCACGCCTCCCCGGTGGTGGCCGGTGGCCAGGACGAGCCTCGCCGCGCCGTCCGGCCCAGTGAGTGAGCCAGTGAGTGAGCCAGTGAGCGGGCCGATGAGCGGCAGGTTGTCCGGCGTGCCGGGGCGCAGGCCCGCCACCACGTCGGCCAGCTCCAGCTCGGTCACGCCGGGCACCAGCTCCCTGGCGTCGCGCAGCAGCTCGTACAGGCCGCCGGCGGTCACCCGGGTGTCGAAGCCCAGCTCCTCCTGGGTCGCGCCGACCACCAGCTCGCCGTCGCCCCGGGGGACGAGGTAGACGGACGAGCCGTGGACGGTGCCGCGTACGCACCGGCTCAGCAGCGGCTGCGGCGAGCGCAGGCGCAGGATCTGCCCCTTGACCGGGCGCACCGGCACCCCGGCCAGCCCGGCGCTCCAGGCACCGGCCGCCAGCACCACCCGCCCGGCCCGCAGCTCGCCCGGCCCGCCCGCCGCGCCCCGGCCCGCCGCGCCTTGGCGCGCCGCGCCTTGGCGCGCCGCGCCTTGGCCCGTCACGCCTTGGCCCGTCACGCCTTGGTCTGCCGCGCCTTGGTCTGCCGCGTCCTGGCCCGCTGCGCCCCGGCCCGCCTCCAGGCGTACGCCGGTGACCACGCCGTTCTCCCGCAGCAGCTCGGTGGCGCGGGCGCGCACCAGCGGCACCCCCAGCCGCTCCAGCGCGGCCAGCAGCGCCGCCGTCACGCGGCGCGGATCCACCCAGGCGTCGCCCGAGGCCAGCAGCCCGCCGCGCACCGACGGCGCCAGCATCGGCTCCAGGCGGCGGCACTCGCGCCCGGTCAGCCGCTCGACCGGCAGCCCCAGCTTCTCCATGAACGCGGCCAGCTCGTCCAGCGCCGCGAGGTCGTCGGCGCCGAAGGCCACGTCGAGCGTGCCCTCCGCGCGCAGGTCCACGGTGTCGGCACCGGGCAGGCCCGCGTCGGCGGCCAGCTCGGCGGCGAAGGCCGGCCAGCGCCGCAGCGACGCCATGCCCAGCCGCAGCAGCGGCTCCTCGGTGTAGGTCACCTCGCTGACGGGCGCCAGCATCCCGGCCGCCGCGTGCGAGGCGCCTCCGGCGGGGTGCGGATCGACCACGGTGACCGGCCGCTCCGCCCGCGCCAGCCGCCACGCCACGGACAGCCCGACGATCCCGCCGCCGACGACCAGGACCGCGTCGGGGGGCACCTCCGCCGGCACGCCGGCGGGCACCTCCGCTGTGACATCCGCCGCGACATCCGCTGTGACATCCACCGGCACGTCCACTGGGCGCTCCCTTCGCCGGCATGATCCGGATCAGGTGTCTTGCGGTCGAAGGCCCGTCACAGCCTTCCTCTCAGCCCGGTGCGGCCGGACTCCCGCGCGTCTTACGCTCTCCAGCCTACGGCCTCGCCGCCATGCCCGGACACGCCCCCCTTGCACCCTCCGGCCCGGCCTCCGTCTATGGTCTTGCTCGTGGACCATGTCGTGGTGGTGGGAGCGGGCCTGGCGGGCGTGCGCACGGCCGAGGCGCTGCGCGCGCGGGGGTTCGGCGGCGAGATCACCCTGGTGGGGCGGGAGCGCCACCGCCCCTACGACCGCCCGCCGCTGACCAAGAGCGTGCTGCTCGGCGAGTCCGACACCACGTTCGTCGAGACGGACCTGGCCGCGCTGCGCGTCACGTTCCGCCCCGGCGTGTCCGCCGTCGCGCTGCGCTCAGGGGTCGTCGAGACCACCGAGGGCGAGCTGCGCCACGACGGCCTGGTCATCGCCACCGGGGCCGAGCCGGTCCGGTTGCCCGGCGACGGCCCGCAGTACGTCCTGCGCACCCTCGACGACGCCCACGAGCTGCGGGCCGCGCTCGTCCCCGGCGCCCGGGTCGCGATCATCGGGGCCGGCTGGATCGGCGCCGAGGTGGCCACCGCCGCCCGCCGCGCCGGCTGCGCGGTCACCGTGATCGAGGCCGGCCCCGCCCCGCTGGCCACCGCCGTCGGCGCGGAGATCGGCGCCCGCACCGAGCGCTGGTACGAGGGCATCGACCTGCGCCTGGAGACGATGGTCCACGCCGTCGAGGAGGGCGGCGTGGAGCTGGTCGGCGGCGAGTTCGTGGACGCGCACGTGGTCGTCGCCGGCATCGGCGTGCGCCCGGCCGTCGAGTGGCTGGCCGACGCCGACCTCGACCTGCACAACGGCGTCGTCGTGGACGAGCGCCTGCGTGCCTCCCTGCCCGGCACGGTCGCGGTCGGCGACTGCGCCGCCTGGTGGTCGCGCCGCTTCGGGACCAGGCTCCGGGTCGAGCACTGGGACACCGCGCTCAACGCCCCCGAGGTCGCCGCCGCGACCCTGCTCGGCGAGGACGCCGTCTACGACCCGGTGCCGTACTTCTGGTCGGAGCAGTTCGGGCACATGGTCCAGTACGCCGGCCACCACCCGGCGGGCGAGCGCCTGCTCTACCGCGGCGGCCCGGAGGGCAAGTGGTCGGCCGTCTGGCTGAAGGGCGACGGCACGATCGCCGCGGTGTTCGCCGTCGATCGCCCGCGGGATCTCGTCCAGGGCCGCCGGCTCATCGACGCGGGCTCCCGGCTGGACGCGGAACGCCTGGTAGATCCAGAAGTGCCCCTACGGGATTGTGTTGTTTGAGCAAGCACGCCATGTGGTAGTTGTGGTTCCGTGACGCTTTCTGTTGCGCAGATCGACCGGGAGACCGACCAACTCGTCAACGAGTGGCTCACGCTCCCCGAAGTGGCCCGGCGCCTCGACCTCTCGATCGGGCGGGCCAAGCAACTCCTCAAGGACCACAAGCTCCTCGGCGTGCGCCGGGAGGGCAGCGGTGCGCCGCAGGTGCCCGCGGTGTTCCTCGACGGGAAGGACGTGATGAAGGGCCTGCCCGGCACGCTGACCGTGCTGCAGGACGCCGGCTACGACGACGTCGAGTCCCTGCGCTGGCTCTTCACCCCCGACGACTCCCTGCCCGGCTCGCCCATCGAGGCGATCAGGGCCGGCCGTCACACGGAGGTCAAGCGGCGTGCCCAAGCCCTCGCTTTCTGAGGCCCGCCTCTATCTCTGCACCGACGGCCGCCGCGACCGCGGCGACCTGGCGCAGTTCCTCGACACGGTGCTGGCAGGCGGCGTGGACATCATCCAGCTGCGGGAGAAGGGCCTGGAGGCACGCGACGAACTCGCCCTCCTGGAGGTCTTCCGCGACGCCTGCGACCGGCACGGCAAGCTGCTGGCGGTCAACGACCGGGCGGACATCGCCTACGCCGCCCGTCCCGACGTGCTCCACCTGGGGCAGGACGACCTTCCCTTGACGGTCGCGCGAGAGATACTCGGCGACGACATCGTCATCGGACGGTCCACCCACTCCGCCGCCGAGGCGTCCGCCGCGGCCGTGGAGGAGGGCGTCGACTACTTCTGCTGCGGGCCCGTCTGGCCCACGCCCACCAAGCCCGGCCGCCCCGCGCCCGGCCCGTCGCTGCTGCGGCACGCGGCGTCGCTGGACACCTCGCGGCCGTGGTTCGGGATCGGCGGCATCGACCTCGCCAACCTGGACGAGGTCCTGTCGTACGGCGTGCGCCGGGTCGTGGTCGTGCGGGCGATCACCGACGCCGACGACCCCGGCGCGGCGGCGGCCGAGTTCGCCAAGCGCCTGGCCGCAGCGGCCTGACCCGTCACCCGACCACCGACGCCGCCCTCCCCGCACGGGGGAGGGCGGCGTCGTCGCGCCGGGGGCCGTCGGGCCGCGCGGTCGGGCCCGGCGCGGTCGGGCCACACGCGGTCAGGCCCGGCGCCGTTGGATCGGGAGCCGCCGGATCGGGAGCCGTCGGATCGGGAGCCGCCGGGTCGTCAGGTGCTGCGGGAGGTGGCGGCGACCGCCAGCTCCTTCAGCGCCGCGCGGGCCTCCTCGGTGACCGGAGCCCGGTCCAGCGCGGACAGCGCCTCGCCCAGGTAGTCGCCGATCAGACGCTCGCACTCGTCCAGCGCGCCCGTGCCCTCGATGACGCGGCGCAGCGTGGCCACCCCGCCCTCGTCCAGCCCGGGGTCGCCGAGCAGCCGCCGCACGGTCGCGGCGTCACCGGGGGAGGCGGCGGCCAGCGTGCGGGCCACCAGCATGGTGCGCTTGCCCTCGCGCAGGTCGTCGCCGGCGGGCTTGCCGGTCTGCGCCGGGTCGCCGAAGACGCCCAGGATGTCGTCGCGCAGCTGGAAGGCGATGCCGACCGCCTGGCCGTAGCCGGTGCACAGCTCGTCCATCCAGGGGGTGAGCTTGCGCGCGGCCAGCGCCAGGCCGAGCCGCAGCGGCTGCTCCACCGAGTACTTGCCGCTCTTGAACAGCGCCACCCGCAGCGCCGACTCGAAGGTGTTCTCCCCGTGCGCCTGCTCCAGCAGGTCGAGGTACTGGCCGCACATCAGCTCGGTGCGCATGTGGTCGTGCACCGGCTGGGCCGCCTCCAGCGACTCGCGCGGCAGGCCGCTGGTGCGCCACATCTCGCCCGACCAGATCAGCAGCAGGTTGCCCAGCAGGATCGCCGCGCCCTCGCCGAACTGCTCGGCCGAGCCGTGCCAGCCGGCCTTCTCGTGCAGGGTCTCGAAGCGGCGGTGCGCCGACGGCATGCCCCTGCGCAGGTCGCTCTTGTCCATCACGTCGTCATGGACGAGCGCGCTGGCCTGCAGCAGCTCCAGCGAGGCCGCCGCGGTGAAGATGGCGGGGTCGTCCGCGCCGCCCGCGCCGCGCCACCCCCAGTAGCAGAACGCGGGCCGCAGCCGCTTGCCGCCGGCCAGCAGGTCCTCGGCTGCCGCGCGCAGCGGCCGGAAATCGGGGTCGCCGGAGGCGGGCAGCTGGCGTTCGACGAAGGCGCCCAGGGCACGCTCCACGCGCGTGCGCAGGACGTCCATGCTCGCGGCGTCAGTGGTCATGTCTCCGAGACTAGTGGCCGGTCGGAGCGGTTCCGATCCGGGCCGGGGTGAGGTCCGCGAGCCGCCGGGGTGACGGCCGGGGGCCTCCGTGCCCGGCCCGGCTGCCTGTAGCCTTGGACCATGGCGCTCGGACGACCCTCCATCCTGCCGGGACGTGTCCCCACCGTCCGCGACATGCTCGCCGCCGGCGGCCGCACGTTCTCCTTCGAGTTCTTCCCGCCCAAGACCGACGAGGGCGAGCGGCAGCTCTGGAAGGCGATCAGGGAGCTGGAGTCGTTGCGGCCGACGTTCGTGTCGGTCACCTACGGCGCCGGCGGCTCCACCCGCGACCGCACCGTCGACATCGTCGAGCGCATCGCCCACGACACCACGCTCACCCCGGTGGCCCACTTCACCGCGGTCAACCACTCCGTCCGCGAGCTGCGCCACCTGGTCGGGCGCTTCGCCGACGCCGGGGTGCGCAACATCCTGGCCGTGCGCGGCGACCCGCCCGGCGACCCCACCGGCGAGTGGGTGCGGCACCCGGAGGGCGTGCTCTACGCCGAGGAGCTGGTGCGGCTGATCCGGCAGGCGGGCGACTTCTGCGTGGGCGTGGCGGCCTTCCCCTTCAAGCATCCGCGCTCGCCGTCCATCGAGTCCGACACCGAATACTTCGTGCGCAAGTGCCGGGCCGGCGCCGACTACGCGATCACGCAGATGTTCTTCCAGGCCGACGACTACCTGCGGCTGCGCGACCGGGTGGCGGCCCGGGGCTGCGACACGCCGATCATCCCGTGCATCATGCCGGTGACGCAGATGAGCACGATCGCGCGCTCCGAGCAGCTGTCGGGGGCGCCGTTCCCGCCCGACGTGGCGGCGCGCTTCGAGGCGGTCAAGGACGACCCGGCGGCGGTGCGGCGGCTCGGCATCGACCACGGCGCCGAGTTGTGCCAGCGGCTGCTGGACGAGGGCGCGCCGGGCATCCACTTCATCACCTTCAACCGCTCCAGCGCCTCGCGGGAGGTCTTCCAGCGCCTCGCGCCGGCTTCCTTGCCCGCCTGACATCCGCCCGCAGGGGGATCGGGCGGATGGCGGCGGGGAACTCCCATCGGACGGTAACGGAACGGTCACTCTCCGCCATCGTCATGCCCCGGCCCATGACACGGCAAACCCTGGTCTAGGAAAGGGGCAGCGGGCGGCCCGCGACGGCGTACTCCTCGTAGCCGCCGGGGAAGACGAACCCGCTGAGCAGGTCGGTGAAGCCGAGGCTGGCGTACAGATGGCGGGCCGCGGTCGGCCGGTCGTGGGTGGACAGCACGGCCGAGCGCTCGGGGCGGCCCGCGCAGAGCGTCCTGATCATGGCGCGGCCGATGCCCTTGCCCTGGTGGTCGGGGTGGACGTGGATCTCGGCCAGCTCGAAGGCGTGGCCCAGCCAGGCGTGGGCGACCTCGCGGCCCGACCGCTCGGCGAGCGCCCTGAACACCACGTCGTGCCACCACTGCCCGGGCGCGCCGCGGAAGCCGTAGGCGAAGCCCGCGACCACCGGCTCCCCGCGCCCGCCCGGCGCCGACGGTGAGTCGCGCAACTCCGCGAAATAGCACTGGAAATAGGGATATGACGCGTGGTTGCGCATGATGGCCTTGCGGCCGGTGATCTGGTCCGCGGGCGGGTTCATCGCGTCCGCGTAGATGCCGATCACCGTCTCCAGCCGCTCGGTGAACTCGGCCGGCCCCGCCCCGCGAAACTCGATCACCCGTCGCACCTTACTCGACGTCCACCGGAGTGCCCCCGGTGATCCGTACGAGCTCGTCGAACGTGGTCGGGAAGACCGTCAGCGGATGGCCGCCGGCCGCCCACACCACCTCGTGCTTGCTCAGCCAGTTGTCCACCAGGGTGCGCACCGGCGCCGGGTGCCCGACCGGGGCCACGCCGCCGATGGGCTGGCCGGTCGCCGCCCGGACGAACTCCGGGGTGGCCCGGCGCACGCTCGTCGCGCCCGCCGTACGCGCGACGAGCGCGGTGTCCACGCGGTGCGCGCCGCTCGTCAGCACCAGCAGCGGCGCGCCGTCGGCGTCGAAGATCAGGCTGTTGGCGATCGCCCCGACCTCGCAGCCGAGCTGCGCCGCGGCGCTCGCCGCGGTCGGCGCCTTCTCCGGCAGCACGATGACCTCGCCGCCCGCGCCCAGCTCCCGCAGTGCGGACTGCACGACGACGGCGTTGGGAGGCAACTTCTCAGACATGGGGACACTCTAAACAGGTTGACGGCTTCATTACCGGTTCATGGTGACTGGTGTAGGGTCCTTTGATCCGCTGTTCACGGCAGGAGAGGTGATACAGGTGGGGGTCGCACGGCTGTCCGGGACGGCTGCTCTGCTGACGGCGGGGGCCGTCGCGCTGGCGGGATGCGGAGCGACGGCGGCGCGCCCGGCACCCGCCCACTCGTCCGCCCACTCGTCCGCCCACTCGTCCACACGGTCGCCTGCTCCGGCGCCCGTCCAGGCCCGGCCGGGCGGGGGCGCCGCCGCGCAGGCCGGCCCCGCCGCCACCACCTCGGCCGCCACCCCGGCCGCCGCCCCGCGCAAGACGCTGCGGCTGGGCGCCAAGGGCAAGGCCGTCACCTGGATGCAGCGGCGGCTCGCCGACCTGGGCTACCGCCCCGGCAGCGCCGACGGCCGGTACGGCGGCACCACGCTGGCGGCCGTCTGGGCGTTCCAGAAGGTCAACGGCATCAGGCCGACCAGCACGATCGCCAGGCGCACCTGGGAGGCCCTGGAGAGCCCGAGGGCTCCCAAGGTCCTGGTGCCCCGCGGCCGGCCGACCCGCGCCGAGGTCAACCTCACCAAGCAGATCATGGTCCTGTACGTCGGCGGGCAGCCGAAGCTCATCACCCACATCTCCTCCGGCAGCGGCGTCCCGTACTGCGAGACCGCGGTGTGGCAGGGCAAGGAGCAGCGCTTCTGCGGCTCGGCCAGGACGCCCACCGGCGACTACCGGACCACCTGGCGCGCGAGCGGCTGGCACAGGTCCTACCTCGGCGAGCTGTACAACCCGATCTTCTTCAACGGCGGCATCGCCTTCCACGGCGCGCTGTCGGTGCCGCTCTCGCCGGCCTCCCACGGCTGCGTGCGCATGCCGATGAACGTGGCCGAAGTGCTGCCCGGCCTGCTCGGCAAGGGCGTGCCGGTGCACGTGCGCGGCCGGTTCGCGGGCCTGTGAGCTAGCTAGCCCGCCTCTCCCGGGTGGGCGGCGTCCCAGCGGCTCCTGGCCGCCTCCATCGCGTCCTTGTGCTCCCTCGACCAGCCGGCCAGGCCCTCGATCGCCGTGGCCAGGCTCAGGCCGATCGGGGTCAGGCGGTACTCGACCTGCGGCGGGATCGTCGGGTAGGCCGTCCGCTCGACCAGGCCGTCCCGGCACAGCCGCCGCGTGGTCAGCGTCAGCATGCGCTGCGAGATGCCGGGGATCGCCCGGTGCAGCTCCCTGAACCGCCGCACCCCCTTGGCCAGCTCCACCATCACCAGCACCGTCCACTTGTCGCCGAGCCGGTCGAGCACGTCCCGGATCCCGCAGTCGTCGTCCCCGCACGGCCCGCTGAGCTGGGGGGTTACGCCGGTGTGCGCGACTGACATGAAAGTGCCTCCTTACGGCGGGCGCCCGGGCGCGCCCATGCTGGACCCGGTCCGACCGGAACAACAACAGGAGGGGACCGATGATTCTCGTCACCGGCGTGTCGGGACGGCTGGGCGGGGCGATCCTCGCCGGGCTGCGGGCTCTGGACGGGGTGGAGGTGGCCGGGGCGAGCAGCTCCGGCGGCGGGACGGCGGGCGTCCGGCTCGCCGACTTCGACCGGCCGCGGACGCTGGAGCCGGCGTTCGCGGGCGTGGACGTGCTGGTGTTCGTCTCGGCCGGGTACGCCGAGGACGACGTCGTCCTGGCCCGCCACGGGGCGGTGGTGCGGGCGGCCGCCGCGGCGGGCGTGCGGCACGTCGTCTACACGAGCCTGGCGGGGTCGGGGGAGCTGCTGACGATCGCGCTCGCGCACCGCTGGACCGAGGCGTGCCTGGCCGGGGCGCCCTTCGCCGTCACGGTCCTGCGCAACGGCCTGTACGCCGAGCTGGCGGCCGGGCTGGCGCTCGCCGGAGCCGCCGGGGCGGCCGGGAGCGGGACGTTCGCCGCGCCGCTCGGCGGCGGGCGGCTGCCGGTGGTGGCCCGCGACGACCTGGCGGCCGCGGCCGTGCGGGTGGCGGCCGAGGCGCAGGCGGACCTGGCGGCGGCCGGGGAGCCGGGGCGGCACGCGGGGCGGACGTACGAGCTGGAGGGCGTGGCCGCGGTGGGCGGGCGGGACCTCGCCGGGGCACTGGCGGGCGTCCTCGGCAGGCCCGTGGTGTATCGGCCGGTGCCGCTGGGCGAGGCGCGGACCGCGCTGGCGGGGCTGATGGAGCCGTACCAGGTGGGGCACAGCATGTCCACCTACGCGAACGTCGTCGCCGGGCTGATGGAAGGGCGGGGCGGCGACCTGACAACGCTCGTGCCCGAGCCGCGGCCGGTCCTGGACGTCATCACGGCCACGCTGAAGGCGGCCCTGGCGGGCTGAGCCAGGGGCTCAGGGGGAAGCGGGGTTCACGAGGAGGCTGGGCTCAGGGGGAGGCGGGGCGGGCCCGTTCCGGCTCGGCGGGGGACCCGGGGGCGGGCGGCGCGCCGCGGCTGGCGGCCAGGGCGAGCCCGGCGGCCTGCGCGAGCCCCGCGACGGGCAGCAGGAACGCCGTCGCCGGATGCCAGGCGGGCAGCCCGGCCACGAAGTCGGGCACCTGGGTGAGGCCGGCCAGCAGGCGCGGCGGGTCGATGAGGGCCACCACGCAGCCCAGCGCGTACGGCACGATGAGGAAGCCCGACAGCACCAGCAGGAACGTCCGCCCCCGGCGCCGCCGCCCCAGCAGCCACCCGATGACCAGGTAGGCCAGCGCGGTCGCCCCCACCACGAGGGCCGTGCCGGCCACCACGTGCCAGGCGCCCACGCCGAGCGTCGTCAGCCCGTCGGCCCCGATCCGGCCGCCCTCCCAGCCGGGGCCGCGCACCTGCGCCTCGGCGGCCTGCCCGACGGCGATCCGCCCGGCCAGCGCGTACGCCGCCACCAGCACCGGCCCGAGCGCCAGCAGCGCCGCGCCGATCCGCCGCCCCCGGCCGCCGCCCCCCATGCGCAATCCCTTCCTTGATCGCTCTCAGCTTGCCATCCCCGGCGGCCCGGCGTGAATCCTGGCGACGGCCCGCGTCTCCAGCGTGCGCAGCCCCTCCAGGGCGATCCCGGCCGCGCGGCGGGCGATCACCTGGATCCGCTGCAGCGACCGGTCGCCGCAGAGGTGCGTCATCACGGCCAGCTTGACCGCGCCGAACAGCGCGCCCACCGCGGCCGCCGCCTCCAGCTCGTCCAGCTCGTCCGGGCACACCTCGTGCAGCGCCCTGGCCAGCCTGAGCTGGCTGTCGTAGAGCAGCAGCAGCGCCCGCCCCTGCAGGGCCGGCTCGGTCATGATGAGCCGCATCCGCAGCTCGGCCTCCTCGAACGTGACCAGCTCGCCGGACTCCCTCGCCTGCTCGAAGCCCTCGTCGATGAGCCGCAGCAGCAGCGCCACGACCGACTCCCCGGGCCGCCGGCCGGCCAGCAGCTCCAGCGCCCGCTCCACGCGGCCCTCGGCGTCGTGGAAGACCAGGTCCTCCTTGCCGTTGAAGTAACTGAAGAAGGTCCGGGTGGACACCTCCGCCCCGGCGGCGATCTCCGCGAGGGTGGTGTCGGCGTAGCCCTTCTCCGCGAACAGCCGGAGCGCGGCCTCGATCAGCGCCCGGCGCGTGCGCTGTTTCTTGCGCTCCCGCAGTCCTGCCATGGGCGAACTGTACTGCATGTCCTTTATTTTTTCACCCATTGCAAAATTTCAATCGGTGAGGTCTTCTGGAGGCACGATCGAGAGGAGCCGAGGCATGTCCGATCTGACCCTTCCCATGGTCCGGCAACGCCCGCTGGACCCGCCCGACGAGCTCGGCGAGCTGCGGCGGCAGGCGTCCATGCACCACCTGACCTTCGCCGACGGCCACGTCGGCTGGCTCGTCACCGGCTACGCCGCCGCCCGCGCCGTGCTGGCCGACCCGGCCTTCTCCAACCGCCCCGAGCACATGCACCCGCCCATCCCCAGCAGGATGCAGCTGATGAGGCGGGAGGACCTCAAGGTGTTGCCCGGCATGTTCCTGCGTACCGACCCGCCCGAGCACACCCGCTACCGCAAGCTGCTGACCGGGCAGTTCACCGTGCGCAGGATGAAGACGCTGGAGCCCAGGATCGCCGAGATCACCGAGGACCGGCTGGACGCCATGGAGGCCGCGGGGCCGCCCGCCGACCTGGTGCGGGACTTCGCGCTGCCCATCCCGTCCCTGGTGATCTGCGAGCTGCTCGGGGTGCCGTACGAGGACCGCTCCCGCTTCCAGGAGGACGCCCGGGTCCTGTTCAACCTGGAGAGCAAGGCGGAGGACGCGCTGGCCGCCGTGGGCAGCACGCTGGCGTACCTGCACGGGCTCATCCGGCGCAAGCGCGAGGAGCCGGGCGACGACCTGCTCGGCGGGCTCGTCGAGGGCGGCGAGCTGAACGACGAGGAGCTGGCCGGGGTCGGGTTCCTGCTGCTGATCGCGGGGCACGAGACCACCGCCAACATGCTGGGGCTCGGGACGTACGCGCTGCTCACCAACCCCGGCCAGCTCGCCGCCATGCGCGACGACCCCGGCGTCGTGGACAACGGCGTCGAGGAGTTGCTGCGCTACCTCACGATCATCCACCTGGGGCCGATCCGGGTGGCGGAGCGGGACGTCGAGATCGAGGGCAACCTCATCAGGAAGGGGGAGAACGTCGTGCTCAGCCTGGGGACGGCCAACCGCGACCCGGCCCGCTTCCCCGGCGGCGACACGCTCGACGTCACCCGGCCCGCGGGCGGCCACCTCACCTTCGGCCACGGCATCCACCAGTGCCTGGGCCAGCAGCTCGCCCGCGCCGAGATGCGCATCGCCTACCCCGCGCTGCTCAGGCGCCTGCCTGGCCTACGCTTGGCCGTGAGGCCGGAGGAGGTGCCGATGCGCTCGGACATGAGCATCTACGGAGTGCACCGCCTCCCTGTCACCTGGTAGAGGTCATCACCATGGAAATCAAGGCAGACACGACCGTGTGCATCGGCGCCGGTATGTGCGCGCTCACCGCGCCGCAGTTGTTCGACCAGAGCGAGGACGAGGGCACGGTGCTGGTGTTGCAGCGCGAGGTGCCCGCGGAGCTGGAGGACACCGTGCGGCGTGCCGTCAACCTGTGCCCCTCGGGAGCCATCTCGGCCACCTGACCGCGCCCGGGGGCACCCGGGCCGTCTGGGGACAGTCGTCAGCCCGCCGCCAGGGGGCCGTCCGCCGCCGCGACACGCCGTCGCGGCGGCGGATCGCCCTGCTGGGGCGGGCTTTTTCAAGGTCATCGAACCTGTGTTCGTGGAATCGGTTGACACCGCAGGGTGATCGAAATTATGTTCGACCTAGTGACGGTGAGGCTCGCGGCTCAACGTCACCCGGACCTGGTCGCGGAGATCGCTCTCCGAGCGGGACCCGCGGCCAGGCTCCACGGGCGAAGGACGCGTCCTCGTCGTCGGCGGAGACGAGTGGGCGTGTCCTGGCCGGACGGGGAGAGGGGAAGCTCCTCGTCCGGCCAGCCCGGCGGAAATGTCGGTGGCGTCTGAGAGTGTTGACATCACCGGTGAGGAAGCCGGCAGCCGCCCACGATTCCAAGGAGGCGCGCAAGATGGCACCAAGGCCCAGAGACACGCCCGGGCCCCGGCTGTCGCCTGCGGTTCGGGCACATTTGGCCGACGCACGTTCCAGCCTGGCGGAGGCGAGCGCCGCTCGCACCCCGGCGTCCCGATATGTGGCCGCGCACCTGGCGGCCCTGAGAGCGGCCGCGGCGATGCTGGCGGCCCGTCCCCGTCCCGGCGAGAGCCGCAGGCGCAAGCTGCGCAGCGCCTGGGAGCTGCTGCCCGAGGCCGAGCCGCACCTGGCCGAGTGGGCCGCCTACTTCTCGGTGACCGCCGCCAAGCGGGCCGCCGCGGAGGCGGGCATGGTCAGCCGCATCAACGCGGCCGAGGCCGACGAGATCCTGGCGGAGGCCCAGACCTTCGTCTCCACGGTCGAAGACCTGCTGGGGGTTCCCGTCCAGCCCCAACTACCACTCAACGTCCCCCTCGCCGGTTGAATCCCCGATCCGGCCGTCCCGACAAGGACGAGGGGACGCCTGAAACCGCCTGACCGACAGGCGGTCCAGCGGCCTGGCACGCCCGGCCGCCCTTCCGCGGGCGCAGCATGCCCCGAGAACGATCCGCCGCGGCCCCAGTGATTTCTCCGGTCACTTCCGCCCATCGCGGCGTCACCTGTCTGTCCGACCCTCCGGTCCTCGTCATACCTGTGCCGGGCCGCTCGCGGCGGCTCCACCACCGGCATGAGACGAGGAGAGCGACAGCATGGGCACCATCAGCGCCTTCGAGAGCGTCACCCTGGACGGGGTCATGCAGGGCCCGGGGCGGCCCGACGAGGACACCCGGGGCGGTTTCCGCCACGGCGGCTGGGGCGTGGGCCACGCCGACGAGGTGACCGGGCGGTTCGCCGGATCGGGCATGGCGCGCACCAGGGCGCTGCTGTTCGGCCACCGGACCTACGACGACCTGCTGCGGCACTGGACGTCGGTCGCCGGGCCCAACCCGTTCACCGAGGCGCTGCTCAACCAGCGCAAGTACGTCGCCACCCGCGACGGCGGCGCCCGCCTGGCCTACCCCAACTCCATCCCGCTGGCGGGCGAGGCCACCGAGACCGTGGCGCGGCTGAAGACGGAGATCGACGGGGTGATCACCGTGATCGGGAGCGGCGAGCTGGTCCGCGCGCTCCACCGGGCCGGGCTGGTCGACGAGTACGTCCTGCTGATCCACCCGATCGTGCTCGGCTCGGGCACCCGGCTGTTCGGCGACGGCGACGGCGACGGCGACGGTGGCGGCGACGGTGGCGGCGGCCGGGCCGACCTCGTGCTGGAAGAGTCGGTCACCTCCACCACCGGCGTCGTCGTCGCCCGCTACCAGGTCAAGTGAGAGAGGATCACGTCATGCGGTACATGTTGCTGTTCCACTACGGAGAGGCGAGCGAGGAGACGATCGGGCCCGAGCAGATGGCGGCCGGCATGCGGGCGTTCGCCAGCTACGCCGCGACGCTGGAGCAGGCCGGCGTCCTGGTGAGCGGGCAGGTGCTGCAGCCGTCGTCCGCCTCCACCACGCTCACCTGCGCGGACGGGGAGCCGCGCATCCAGGACGGGCCGTTCGCCGACACCAAGGAGCAGCTCGGCGGGGTGATCGTCATCGACGTGCCGGACCTCGACGCGGCCCTGGAATGGGCGCGGCAGGCGCCGCCGGCCTCCTGGGGCACGGTCGAGATCCGGCCGGGCGCGGTGCACATCGAGGCCGGCGCGTGGGTCCCGTCCTCGTGACCGGGAAACCACCGGAGACCGCTGTGGGGCCGTGGAAGGTGCCGGAGACCGTCGCGGGGCCGGCGGAGGCGGCGGAGGCTGTGGTGGGGCCGGAGGCCGTCGCGGGGCCGGGGGCTGTGGCGGGGCCGGGGGAGGCGGCGGAGGTCGCGGCGGAGGCGGCGGAGCGCGCGGCGCGGGCGTCCTTCGGCCGGCTGGTCGCGCTGCTGGCCGAGCCCACCGGCGACCTGCAGCTCGCCGAGGACACCCTGGCGCAGGCGTTCGAGCAGGCGCTGACCAGGTGGCCGCGCGACGGGGTGCCGGACAACCCGGAGGGCTGGCTGCTGACGGTCGCGCGCAACCGCCAGCGGGACTTCTGGAAGTCCGCCGCGCACCGCCGCTCCGCTCCGCTGGAGGAGGCCGCGGGCCGCGGGGACGACGCCGACCCGCTGGACGGCATCGGCACCGACCCGATCCCGGAGCGGCGGCTGGCCCTGCTGTTCGTCTGCGCGCACCCGGCGATCGCCGCGAACGCCCGCACGCCGCTCATGCTGCAGACCGTGCTCGGCTTCGACTCCGCCGAGATCGCGCGGGCGTTCGCCGTGCCCGCCACGGCGATGTCGCAGCGGCTCGTACGCGCCAAGCGGCGGATCCGCGACGCCAGGATCCCCTTCGCCGTCCCCGGCCGGCAGGCGATGCCCGAGCGGCTGGCGCCGGTGCTGGAGGCGGTGTACGGCTGCTACGCCCTGGCCTGGCCGGAGCGCGGCGACGGCGGCTCGCTCGCCGGCGAGGCCCGCTACCTCGCCACCACCGCGGCGACCCTGCTGGAGGACCAGCCGGAGGCGTGGGGGCTGGCCGCGCTGCTCACCCTGGCCTCGGCGCGGGCGCGGCGGCCCGGCCTGCCGTTCCTGCCGCTGGAGGAGCAGGACCCGTCGAGCTGGGACCGGCGGCTCATCGCCGAGGGCGAAGGGTACCTGCGCAGGGCCGAGCGTCCCGGCCAGGCGCCCGGGAGGTTCCAGCTGGAGGCGGCGATCCAGGCCGTCCACTGCGACCGCGCCAGGACCGGCAGGACGGACTGGCACGCGCTCCGGGTGCTCTACACCGCGCTGGTCGCCGTCGCACCCAGCCTGGGCAGCCGGGTCGCGCGCGCGGCCGTCGTGGGGCGCACCGAGTCGCCCGAGCACGGGCTCGCGCTGCTCGACGCCCTTCCTCCCGAGCGGGAGCGGTTCCAGCCGTACCACGCGACCCGGGGGGACCTGCTGGCCCGGCTCGGGCGGCACGAGGCGGCGTCGACGGCGTACGCCGAGGCCGCCGCGCTCGCGAGCGACCCGGAGGTGCGGGCCTTCCTGCACCGCCGCGCCACCGCACCCGCCCGCTAAGGCCCGCCCGCCAGGGCCGCCCGCGCCCGTCCGCTAAGGCCCGCCCGCGCCCGCGCGCGCCCACTAAGGCCGGCCCGCGCCCGCCCGCGCCCACTAAGGCCGTCCGCGCCCGCGCGCCAGGGGCCGCCCGCGCGCGCCAAGGTGCGCGTTCCGGTCCCTGCCGGGTCGGTCGCCGGGGCCGGGAACGCGAAAGAGCCCGCCGCTACGGCGGGCTCTTTCGTGGTCCGGCGGCGGACGGCCGGACGCGACCGGCCGGCTCGATCGGCCTACCCGATCGGCCCGCCCGATCGGCGCGGTGGCCGGTCGGGCGGGATCGCCTCGGGTCAGAAGGACTCGACGGCCCGGCGGGCCTCGGCGTCCAGGACGCCCCAGCTGATGAGCTCCTCGGTCAGCTCGCTCGGCGACTTGTCATAGATCACGGCCAGGGAGCGCAGGTCCTCCTGGCGGATCGACAACACCTTGCCGTTGTAGTCGCCACGCTGGCTCTGGATGGTGGCGGCGTAACGCGCGAGCGCCCCCGCCTTCTCCTTCGGCAGCGTCGCCAGCCGCTCCAGGTCGATCACAAGCTTCGGCGTCGGCCCGAGCGGGCTCGGCGCGGCTCCGCCCGGCAGCAGCTCCGAGACGGGCACCCCGTAGAAGTCGGCAAGCTCGGCAAGCTTCTGCACCGTGACGGCGCGGTCGCCACGCTCGTACGAGCCCACGACCACGGCTTTCCACCGGCCACGCGACTTCTCCTCGACTCCATGCAGGGACAGGCCCTGCTGGGTGCGGATGGCGCGAAGTCGTGCACCCAGCGACTTTGCGTACTCAGACGGCATCGTGTGGCCCCCCGGCTCTCGTATGTGTAGCTCTTAGTAGATTGTGCTCCCTTGCGGCATATGCCCCGGCCACCGGGGGGTCTGGTGCCGCGCTCGGCACCATCGGTAGCCGTGGCTCTGGGTTTACCCCAGGAGCCCACAAGGTGTGGTTACGCACAGTGACGGTAAAGGGGCGGACGCCTAAGGTCAAGCTGATTGGAAAAAAGATGTCGAATCCGGTGCGGTAGGGATCGCCACAATCGCCCCTCATGTCCCAGAGGGAACGTTACTTCGTTACGGTATGTCCATTCATGTCCCCCTGTCAGGGACGTCGCGGCAGAATCAGCACCGGCCGGACCGCCGCCCGGACGATCTTCAGCGAGGTGTCCCCGAGGAAGACCCGGCGAAGTGGCCCGGTGTCGCTGGAAGCGCATATGATCATCTCGCCGGGGAGCCACGACGCCGTGCCGAGCGCCTGCCCGACGCTGCGGCCCTCCAGCAGCTCGACCTCCACGCGCGTGCGCCGCGCCTGCCCGCGTGCCGCCGTCCGCAGGTCGGCAGCGGCCTGCGCGCGCAGCCTGGCGAGCATGTCCTGCTCGGCCCTGGCCGGCCGGCCGGCGCTGACCACCAGCGTGACCAGCCGCAGCGGCAGGCCGAGCGCCACCGCGGCCCTGGCGGCGTCCTTGACCGCGGCGTCGCAGCCGGGGCCGCGCCGGTAGGCGACGGTGAGGCGGTCGAAGGCGGGCGGCGGGTCCTCGCCGAACCCGCGCGGGGCGAGCAGCACGGGGACGGAGGAGGCGTGCAGGAGCTGGTCGGCCGTGCTGCCGACGGAGATGCGCCCCCGCGCGCCGCCCGGGGCCGAGCCGATCACCACGACGCCGGCCGCCCGCCGGCGCGCCAGCTCCACCAGCGCGCGCCCGCTGTGCCTGCCGGTGTGGACGACGTACTCGGCCTCCTCGCCCGCCAGCTCGCGGGCCCGGGCGAGCGCCGCGGCGGCCTGCTCGGCCAGGTACGCCCGCCAGGCGCCGTCCTCAGCCCTGGCGGGGCCCGGCGTGGGCCAGGCGGGCGGGCGCACGTGCGCCACCGTCAGCCGGGCGCCGGCCGCGCGCCGCAGCAGCAGCGCCAGCTCCAGGCCGTCCCGGCCGCGCGGCCCCGGCACGTAGCCGGCCAGCACCTCGTCGAGCCTCACCGGGCCGCCCCGCGATCCCCGGGGCGGGCCGTTCCCGCCCTCATCCCGGCGGCCCGGCGTTCAGGCGGGAGTGGCGGTAGCCGTAGAGGAAGTAGCAGGCCAGGCCCGCCAGCATCCACGACCCGAACGCCACCCAGGTCGGCCTCGACAGCCCCGCCATCACCAGCACGCACATGGCCGCCCCCAGCACCGGCGTGAGCGGGTAGAGCGGGACGCGGAAGCCGCGCCGCAGGTCGGGGCGGCGCCGCCGCAGCACCAGCACGCCCACGTTGACCAGGGCGAAGGCGAACAGGGTGCCGATGCTGGTGGCCTCGGCGAGCTGCCCCAGCGGCACCAGCCCGGCCAGCGCCGAGACGAACCCGGCCACGATGAGGGTGTTGGCGACCGGCACCTGCCGGCGCGGGTCGACCCGCTGGAACACGCGCGGGACGAGCCCGTCGCGGGACATCGCGAACAGGATGCGGGTCTGGCCGTACATGACGGTCAGCACGACGCTGGCGATGGCCACCGCCGCGCCGGCCGCCACGACCAGCCCCGGCCAGGCGGCCCCGGTGGCCTGGACGGCGATGGCCGACAGGCTCGCCTCGGAGGCGCCGGGGTCGAACTCCGTCCACGGCCGGGCGCCCACGGCGGCCACCGCCACCAGCACGTACACGGCGGTCACGACGGCCAGCGACAGGATGATGGCCCGCGGCAGGTCGCGCCGCGGGTCGCCGGCCTCCTCGCCGGCCGTGGAGGCCGCGTCGAAGCCGATGTAGGAGAAGAACACCTGCGAGGCCGCCGCGCCCACCCCCGCCACGCCGAGCGGCGCGAACGGCGCCAGGTTGCCCGACCGGAAGGCGGTGAACGCCACCACGCAGAAGAACAGCAGCACCGCCACCTTGACGAGCACGAACAGGGCGTTGGCCCGCGCGCTCTCGGAGGCGCCGCGCAGCAGCAGCCAGGTGGCCAGCGCCACGACCACGACCGCGGTGAGGTTGACCACGCCGCCGTCCTGCCCGGGGGAGCGGGTGATCGCCGCTGGCAGCCCGTCGCCGCCCAGCGCGCGCAGGAACGCGTTGAGGTACTCGCCCCACCCGACGGCCACGGCCGCCACGGACACGGCGTACTCCAGCATGAGGCACCAGCCGCACACCCAGGCCACCAGCTCGCCCAGCGTCGCGTACGCGTAGGAGTAGGAGGAGCCGGACACCGGGATCGTGCCGGCCAGCTCCGCGTACGACAGGGCCGACAGCAGCGCCGTGACCGCCGCCAGCACGAACGACAGCACCACGGCCGGCCCGGCCTTGGGCACCGCCTGCCCGAGGATGACGAAGATGCCGGTGCCCAGCGTGGCGCCCACGCTGAACAGCGTGAGCTGCCACAGCGACATCGTGCGCCGCAGCTCGCCGCCCTCGCCCGCGCCGCCCTCGGCCACCAGGCGCTCGGCGGGTTTGGTACGGAACAGCCGCGCGGCCGGAGTCATCCGCCCCACCCCCTGCGAACGTGCTCGTCGGCGGCCCCCGCCGCGTCGCTTGACGATCGTGCCCCCAGCCGCGCCGAGTATGCGCGCACCCAGGCACGGCCCTCAGATGCCGTCCCGTTCCAGGGGGCAGCTCATGCAGCGCGGCCCGCCGCGGCCCCGGCCCAGCTCGCTGCCGCGGATGGTGATCACCTCGATGCCGTGGTCGCGCAGGTAGGCGTTCGTGGTCGTGTTGCGCTCGTAGGCGACGACCACGCCGGGCTCCAGGGCCAGGCCGTTGCAGCCGTCGTCCCACTGCTCGCGGGCGGCCGCCCGGACGTCCTGCGCCGGGGTCAGCACGGTGATCTCCGGCAGGTCGAGCGCGTGCGCGATGGCCCGGTGCATGTCCTCGGGCGGGTGGTCGGTGAAGCGCAGCTCCTTGGCGGTGCGGCCGGGCTCGATGGTGTACGCCGGCAGCATGCCGAGCCCCGCGTACTTGGTGAACACGCCCACGTCGAGCATGGTCATCACCGTGTCGAGGTGCATGAACGCCCGCGCCTTCGGCAGGTCCAGCGCCACGATCCGGTGCGCCGAGCCGGCCAGGAACAGCCGCCGCGCCAGCATCTCCACCGCCTGCGGCGTGGTGCGCTCGCTCATCCCGACCAGGACCGCGCCGCGCCCGATGACCAGCACGTCGCCGCCCTCCATGGTGGCGGGCGCGCTGGGGTGCCCCGGCATCCAGCAGTGGAAGCCGCCCTGCCCCGGCCGGCCGAAGCCGCCGGCGAACATCGGGTGGTACATGTAGACGGCCTCCATGTTGACCGTCTCGCGCATGCGGGCCTTCTTGCGCATGGCGTTGATCGCCACGCCGTCGTACACCCAGCAGGACGGGTCGCGGGTGAACAGGTGGTTCGGCAGCGGCGGCAGGATGAAGTCGTGCTCGCCCATGGCGTGGAAGGTCACCGACTGCGGCGCGCAGCCCAGCTCGGCCAGCTCGCCCTTGGTGATGCCGCCGGTCAGGTAGACCTGCAGCGTGGCCGAGTCCATCGCGTCCAGGGTGTTGCGGATGTCGTCGATCGCCACCGGCCCCAGCCAGCGCTCGTCCACCACCGCGTCGAGGATGTGCTTGCGCGCCTCGGGGATCTCGACCGTTTCCCGCAGCAGGTCGTCGAGCATGTGGATGACGACGCCGCGCGAGCGCAGCACCTGCTGGAACTCCTCGTGCTCCTCCATCGCCCGCTGCACCCAGAGAACGTCGTCGAACAGGAACGCGTCCTTGTTGGCCGGGGTGAGCCGCCTGAGCGCGAGGTCGGGCTTGTGCAGGAGGACCTGGCGCAGCCGCCCTACCTCCGAATCGACGTGGAATGTCATTTTTGCCATATCCCCGGCAGGCAGCCCAATATCACTCGCCATCACTCCTCGTGTCGGCCGGGGCGTTCACGTCGTACCTGGTAGCCCCTGGTACTGTGTGTCGCGACCAACACCCTTTTAAGCCCCGTCCCGTGAGGCGGGAAAGGCGGTGAGCTTCGTCATGTCCGAATCCCGGCCCCCATCCCGGCCCGAGTCGCGGGCCGACGCGAGGGCCGTGCTGGAGGCCCCCGACGTCCACCGGGCGCTGACCCGGATCGCCCACGAGATCCTCGAACGCACCAAGGGCGGCGACGACGTCGTCCTGCTCGGCATCCCCACCCGCGGCGCCACCCTCGCCCGCCGGCTCGGCGACCGCATCGAGCAGTTCGAGGGCGTCAAGATCCCCGTCGGCTCGATCGACGTCACCATGTACCGCGACGACCTGCGGCTGCGGCCCGCCCGGCCGCTCGGCCGCACCGAGCTGCCGCCCGACGGCATCGACGGCAGGATCGTCGTGCTCGTCGACGACGTCCTCTACTCCGGGCGCACGGTCAGGGCCGCCCTCGACGCGCTCGGCGACCTCGGCCGCCCCACCGCCGTCCAGCTCGCCACGCTGGTCGACCGCGGCCACCGCGAGCTGCCCATCCGCGCCGACTACGTCGGCAAGAACCTCCCCACCGCCAAGAGCGAGAAGGTCAAGGTCTACCTCCAGGAGACCGACGGGCGCGACGCCGTCGTCCTGATGAAGGAGGAGCCCAGGTGAACCGGCATCTCATCTCCGCGGGCGACCTGTCCAAGGACGACGCCCTGCTCATCCTCGACACCGCCGAGGAGCTGACGAGGGTCTCGGAACGTTCCATCAAGAAGCTGCCGACGCTGCGCGGCCGCACGGTGGTCAACCTGTTCTTCGAGGACTCCACGCGCACCCGCATCTCGTTCGAGGCGGCGGCCAAGCGGCTCTCGGCCGACGTCATCAACTTCTCGGCCAAGGGGTCGAGCGTGTCCAAGGGCGAGTCGCTCAAGGACACCGCGCTCACCCTGGAGGCCATGGGCGCCGACGCCGTGGTCATCCGCCACGGCTCCTCAGGAGCGCCGCACCGCCTGGCCACCTGGGTGCGCGGCAGCGTCGTCAACGCCGGCGACGGCACCCACGAGCACCCCACGCAGGCGCTGCTCGACGCCTTCTCCATGCGCCGCCGCCTCGGCGGGCTGGAGGGGCGCAAGGTCACCATCGTCGGCGACGTGCTGCACAGCCGGGTCGCCCGCTCCAACGTGCTGCTGCTGCACACCCTCGGCGCCGAGGTCACCCTGGTCGCGCCGCCCACGCTGCTGCCGGTCGCGGTCGGCAGCTGGCCCTGCGAGGTCTCCTACGACCTCGACGCGGTGCTGCCCAAGTCCGACGCGGTCATGATGCTGCGGGTGCAGAAGGAGCGGATGAACGCCGCGTACTTCCCGAGCGAGCGGGAGTACTCCCGCCGGTACGGCCTCGACCGCGACCGCTTCGCCAAGATGCCCGACCAGGCCATCGTCATGCACCCCGGGCCGATGAACCGGGGCATGGAGATCGCCGCCGAGGTCGCCGACTCGGCCCGCTCCACCATCGTGGAGCAGGTCGCCAACGGCGTGACCATCCGGATGGCCGTCCTGTACCTGCTGCTCGGGGGAGAGATCGCGTGATCATCAAGAACGTCAGGATCCTGGGCGGCGAGCCCGTCGACATCCGCACCGACGGCGGCATGATCGCCGAGATCGGCCCCGGGCTGAGCGGCCCCGAGGAGGTCGACGGGGGCGGCGCGATCGCGCTGCCCGGCCTGGTCGACCTGCACACGCACCTGCGCGAGCCCGGCCGCGAGGACGCCGAGACCGTCCAGACCGGCACCCAGTCCGCGGCCCGCGGCGGCTACACCGCCGTGCACGCGATGGCCAACACCTCGCCGGTCGCCGACACCGCCGGCGTGGTCGAGCAGGTGTGGCGGCTGGGCCGCGAGTTCGGCCACTGCGACGTGCACCCGGTCGGCGCCGTCACCGTGGGCCTGGAGGGCCGCCAGCTCGCCGAGCTGGGCGCGATGGCCGACTCCGCGGCCCGGGTGCGGGTCTTCTCCGACGACGGCCGCTGCGTGGACGACGCGGTGCTGATGCGCCGCGCCCTGGAGTACGTCAAGGCCTTCGACGGCGTCGTGGCCCAGCACGCCCAGGAGCCCCGCCTCACCGAGGGCGCCCAGATGAACGAGGGCGTCGTCTCCGGCAGGCTCGGCCTGACCGGCTGGCCCGCGGTCGCCGAGGAGGCGATCATCGCCCGCGACTGCCTGCTGGCCGCCCACGTCGGCTCCCGGCTGCACGTCTGCCACGTCTCCACGGCCGGCTCGGTGGAGATCATCCGCTGGGCCAAGTCCAAGGGCTGGAACATCACCGCCGAGGTGACCCCGCACCACCTGCTGCTCACCGACGACCTGGTCGAGAGCTCCCCGGTGGGCGCCTACAACCCCATCTACAAGGTCAACCCGCCGCTGCGCACCCGCGCCGACGTCGAGGCGCTGCGCGCCGCGCTGGCCGACGGCACGATCGACATCGTGGCCACCGACCACGCTCCCCACCCGGTCGAGGACAAGGAGAGCGAGTGGTCGGCCGCGGCCATGGGCATGATCGGCCTGGAGACCGCGCTCAGCGTGGTCCAGGAGGCCATGGTCGAGACCGGGCTGCTCGACTGGGCGGGCGTCGCCCGGCGCATGTCCGTCGTGCCGGCGCGCATCGGCCGCCTCGCCGGGCAGGGGCAGCCGCTGGAGGCGGGCGCCCCGGCCAACATCACGCTGTACGACCCGTCCGCGCGCACCCGGGTGGACCCCTCCGCCTTCGCGTCCAAGAGCAGGAACACCCCCTACGAGGGCATGACGCTGCCCGGCCGGGTGGTGGCCACGTTCCTGCGGGGCAGGCCGACCGTACTCGAAGGGAAGCTGGTTTGAACACTCCTGCCGTGCTCGTGCTGGAAGACGGCCGCGTCTTCCACGGAACCGCCTACGGCGCCGAGGGCGAGACGTTCGGCGAGATGGTCTTCAACACCGGCATGACCGGTTACCAGGAGACCCTCACCGACCCCTCCTACCACCGGCAGATCGTCGCCATGACCGCGCCGCACATCGGCAACACCGGCGTCAACGACGAGGACCCCGAGTCCCGCCGCGTCTGGGTCGCCGGCTACGTCGTGCGCGAGCCGTCCCGCGTCGTGTCGAGCTGGCGGGCCAACCGCTCGCTCGACGACTACCTCAAGGAGCAGGGCGTCGTCGGCATCGCCATCCCCGGCACCCGCGCCCTGACCCGCCACCTGCGCGAGCGCGGCGCCATGCGGGCCGGCATCTTCACCGCGCCCGCCGCGCCGGTCGAGGAGCTGGTCGAGAGGGTGCGGCGCTCGCCCGGCATGGAGGGCGCCGCCCTGGCCTCCGAGGTCGCCACCGCCGAGCCGTACGTGGTGCCCGCCATCGGGGCCAAGCGGTACACGGTCGCGGCCGTGGACCTCGGCATCAAGGGCATGACGCCGCACCGCATGGCCGAGCGCGGCTGCGAGGTGCACGTGCTGCCCGCCGACGCCACCTACGAGCAGATCATGGCCGTCGGGCCCGACGGGGTGTTCCTGTCCAACGGGCCCGGCGACCCCGCCACCGTGGACGTCACGCCCCTGCGGCGGGTGCTGGAGGCCGAGGTGCCGTTCTTCGGCATCTGCTTCGGCAACCAGATCTTCGGCCGGGCGCTCGGGCTGTCGACCTACAAGCTGCGCTACGGCCACCGCGGCGTCAACCAGCCGGTCCAGGACGTGCGCACCGGCAAGGTGGAGATCTCCGCGCACAACCACGGGTTCGCGGTGGAAGCGCCGCTCGACGGGCCGTTCGAGACCCCCTTCGGGCGGGCCGAGGTCAGCCACGTCAACCTCAACGACCGGTGCGTGGAGGGCCTGCGGCTGCTCGACGGCCGGGCCTTCAGCGTCCAGTACCACCCGGAGGCCGCGGCCGGGCCGCACGACGCCGCCTACCTGTTCGACGAGTTCTGTGAGGTCATGAACCGTGCCCAAGCGTGAGGACATCAGGTCGGTCCTGGTGATCGGCTCCGGGCCGATCGTGATCGGCCAGGCGTGCGAGTTCGACTACTCGGGCACGCAGGCGTGCCGGGTGCTGCGGGCCGAGGGCTTCCGCGTCATCCTGGTCAACAGCAACCCCGCCACGATCATGACGGACCCGGAGTTCGCCGACGCCACCTACGTCGAGCCGATCACCCCCGAGTTCGTCGAGAAGATCATCGCCAAGGAGCGGCCCGACGCGCTGCTGCCCACCCTGGGCGGCCAGACCGCGCTCAACACGGCGGTCGCGCTGCACGAGGCGGGCGTCCTGGACAAGTACGAGGTCGAGCTGATCGGCGCCGACTTCGACGCCATCCAGGCGGGCGAGAACCGCGAGCGGTTCAAGGAGATCGTCGCCAAGGTCGCCCGCGAGCACGGGCTCAACGCCGAGTCCGCCCGCTCGGTCATCTGCCACACCATGGACGAGGTCCTGGCGGGGGCGGCCGAGCTGGGCTACCCGCTGGTCGTGCGGCCGTCGTTCACGATGGGCGGCGCCGGGTCCGGCTTCGCGTACACCGAGGAGGACCTGCACCGCATCGCCGGGGCCGGCCTCGACGCCTCGCCGACCACCGAGGTGCTCCTGGAGGAGTCCATCCTCGGCTGGAAGGAGTACGAGCTGGAGGTCATGCGCGACAAGGCCGACAACGTCGTCATCGTGTGCTCCATCGAGAACATCGACCCGATGGGCGTCCACACCGGCGACAGCGTCACCGTCGCGCCCGCGCTGACCCTGACCGACCGCGAATACCAGAACATGCGCGACGTGGCCATCGCGGTCATCCGCGAGGTCGGCGTGGACACCGGCGGCTGCAACATCCAGTTCGCGGTCGACCCGCGCACCGGGCGCATGATCGTCATCGAGATGAACCCGCGCGTGTCGCGCTCGTCGGCGCTGGCGTCCAAGGCCACCGGCTTCCCCATCGCGAAGATCGCGGCCAAGCTCGCCATCGGCTACACCCTCGACGAGATCCCCAACGACATCACCAAGGAGACCCCGGCCTCCTTCGAGCCGACCCTCGACTACATCGTGGTCAAGGTGCCGCGCTTCGCCTTCGAGAAGTTCCGCGGCGCCGACCGCACGCTCACCACGCACATGAAGTCGGTGGGCGAGGCGATGGCCATCGGCCGTTCCTTCCCCGAGGCGCTGCAGAAGGCGCTGCGCTCGCTGGAGAAGAAGAACTCCTCCTTCACCTGGGCCGGCCACGTCGGCGACAAGGAGGAGCTGCTGGAGTCCTGCCGCACCCCGCACGACGGCCGGCTGCGCACGATGCAGCAGGCCATCAGGGCCGGCGCCACGCCCGACGAGCTGTACGCCGCCACGAGCGTCGATCCCTGGTTCATCGACCAGCTCTTCCTGCTGCACGAGGAGGCCCAGGCCGTCGCGGAGGCCGACGACCTGACCGCCGAGGTGCTGCGGCGGGCCAAGCACCACGGCTTCAGCGACGCCCAGATCGGCGAGATCCGCGGCATCGACGAGGCGCGGGTGCGCGACCTGCGCCACGCGCTCGGGTTGCGGCCGGTCTACAACACCGTCGACACCTGCGCCGCCGAGTTCGCCGCCAGGACGCCCTACCTCTACTCGACCTACGACGAGGAGAACGAGGTCCCGCGGGGCGAGCGGCGGAAGGTCATCATCCTCGGCTCCGGGCCCAACCGCATCGGGCAGGGCATCGAGTTCGACTACGCGTGCGTGCACGCCTCGTTCGAGCTGTCGCGGGCCGGGTTCGAGACCGTCATGGTCAACTGCAACCCCGAGACCGTCTCCACCGACTACGACACCTCCGACCGGCTCTACTTCGAGCCGCTGACGCTGGAGGACGTCCTGGAGGTGGTCCACGCCGAGCAGCAGACCGGGCCGGTCGTGGGCGTCATCGTGCAGCTCGGCGGGCAGACCCCGCTGGGCCTGGCGCAGGCGCTCAAGGACGCCGGCGTGCCCGTCGTGGGCACCTCGCCGGAGTCCATCCACCTGGCCGAGGAGCGCGGCGCGTTCGGGCGGGTGCTGGCCGAGGCCGGGCTGCCCGCGCCCAAGCACGGCACCGCGCTGACCGTGGCCGAGGCCAGGGAGATCGCCGAGGAGATCGGCTACCCCGTGCTGGTGCGGCCCTCGTACGTGCTGGGCGGGGCCGGCATGGCCATCGTCTACGACGAGGAGACGCTGAGCACCTACATGGCGGCCCAGGAGGGCGGCCACCCGGTGCTCGTCGACAAGTTCCTCGACGAGGCCATCGAGATCGACGTGGACGCCCTCTACGACGGCGAGGAGCTCTACCTCGGCGGCGTCATGGAGCACATCGAGGAGGCCGGCATCCACTCCGGCGACTCGGCGTGCGCGCTGCCGCCGATCACGCTCGGCGGCTTCGACATCAAGCGCATCCGCGCCGCCACCGAGGCCATCGCGCGGGGCGTGGGCGTGCGCGGGCTGCTCAACGTCCAGTACGCGATGTCGGCCGGCGTCCTGTACGTCCTGGAGGCCAACCCGCGGGCCTCGCGCACGGTGCCGTTCGTGTCCAAGGCCACCGCCGTGCCGCTGGCCAAGGCGGCGGCCCGGGTGATGCTCGGCGCGTCCATCGCCTCGCTGCGCGAGGAGGGCATGCTGCCCGCCGAGGGCGACGGCGGCACGCTGCCCCTGGACGCCGCGATCGCGGTCAAGGAGGCGGTTCTGCCGTTCAACCGCTTCCGCGGCGTGGACATCGTCCTGGGGCCGGAGATGCGCTCCACGGGCGAGGTCATGGGCATCGACGGGTTCTTCGGCATCGCCTACGCCAAGTCGCAGGCCGCCGCGTACGGGCAGCTCCCGACCGGCGGGCGCGCGTTCGTGTCGATGGCCAACCGCGACAAGCGTGCGATGATCTTCCCGGTGAAGGCGCTGGCGGACCTCGGCTTCGAGATCCTCGCCACCGAGGGCACCGCCGAGGTGCTGCGCCGCAACGGCGTCCATGCCAAGATCGTGCGCAAGCACAGCGAGGGGCCGGGGCCGGGAGGTGAGCCGACGAGCGTGCAAGCCATCCTCGACGGCGAGGTCGACCTCATCGTCAACACGCCCTTCGGCAGTCCCGGGCAGTCCGGGCCGCGGCTCGACGGCTACGAGATCCGCACCGCCGCGGTGCTGCGCGGGGTCCCGTGCATCACCACGGTGGCCGGGCTCGCGGCCGCGGCGGCGGGCATCCAGGCGATCGTGCGCGGCGACGTGGGCGTACGGTCTCTCCAGGAGCACGCGCGGGCGCTGCGGGGCTGAGCCCGCGGCCGAGCCCCGCCACGGGAGGTGAAGACGACTGGCCGGCACTCCGGTGCAGGTGACGGGCACGGTGCTGACGACGCGCCGGGTCGACGCCTACCATGCGCTGACGGTGGTGGCGCCCGGCATCGCCGAGCGCTTCCGCCCCGGTCACTTCGTCTCCGTGGCCGTCGGTGGGGGGCACACCTCGATGGTGACGCGGCGCGCGTTCTCGGTGCACGACGTCAAGTCCGACTACGGCGGCACGGTGGAGCTGGTCTTCACCGTGCGCGGCCG
This sequence comes from Nonomuraea sp. NPDC050783, assembly GCF_040802095.1. Lineage (NCBI taxonomy): Bacteria > Bacillati > Actinomycetota > Actinomycetes > Streptosporangiales > Streptosporangiaceae > Nonomuraea > Nonomuraea sp. NPDC050783. The sequence continues at coordinate 408,978 of NZ_JBFAHK010000003.1, read as the reverse complement.
GGGCACGGCCTGGCTCGCCGAGCGGCGCGCCCGCGACACGCTCGACCTGGTGGGGCCGCTCGGCCGGCCCTTCCCGCTGCCCCGCGACCCGGCCCACTGCGTGCTGGTCGGTGCCGAGTACGGCTCGGCCGTGCTGTTCCCGCTGGCCGACGCGCTGCTGGCGCGGGGCTGCCGGGTCGACTTCGTGCTGGGCGGGGCGGGGGCCGAGCGGGTCTTCGGGGCGATGCGGGCCCGCCGCATCGCCGAGACGACCACGCTGACCACCGAGGACGGCTCGCTGGGGCTGCGCGGCAAGGTCACCGACGCGCTGCCCTCGGTGATCGCCGACACCCGGGCCGACGCCGTCTACGCCTGCGGGCCGATGGAGACGCTGCGGGCCGTGACGGCGGTGGCGATGGAGTTCGACATCCCGGTGCAGGTGGCCGTCGAGGAGCGGATGGCCTGCGGCATCGGGATCTGCATGACGTGCGTGATCCCGGTCATCGGGGACGACGGGGCGACCAGGATGGTCCGGGCGTGCGCCGAGGGGCCGGTGTTCCGGGGGGAGCGGGTGCGGTTCGAGGACGTGGGAACGATCCCGTTCGACGCGCTCGGCGCCCCCGGAGGCGGTGCGCGACATGTCAGTTGATATGCGGACATTTCTGGCGCACGTTGAGCTCGCCAACCCGATCACCACGGCCGCCGGCTGCGCCTCCTCCGGGCGGGAGCTGGCCCAGTTCTTCGACCTGCACCGGCTCGGCGCCCTCACCACCCGCTCCATCACCATGGCGCCGCGCGCCGGGCGGCCCACGCCCCGCATGGCCGAGACGCCCTCGGGCATGCTCAACGCCGTGGGGCTGCAGGGGCCGGGCATCGAGGCGTTCCTGGAGCGGGAGCTGCCCTGGCTGGCCCAGCGCGGCATCAGGACCATCGTCTCCATCGGCGGCGGCACCGTCGCCGAGTACTCCGAGCTGGCCCGCAGGCTCGCCGACGCGCCCGGGGTCACCGCGCTGGAGGTCAACCTCTCCTGCCCCAACATGGAGGACCGCGGCCGCATCTTCGCCCGCGAGGGCAGCGCCGCCGCCGAGGTCATCGCCTCCGTGCGCTCGGTCATGCGCTACGACGTGCCGGTCGTGGCCAAGCTCGCCCCCGACGTGGCCGACATCGTCGCCGTCGCCCGGGCCTGCGTGGACGCCGGAGCCGACGCGCTGTCCATGATCAACAACCCGCTCGGCATGGCCATCGACACCGAGGCGCTGCGGCCCTCGCTGGCCGCCGTCACCGGCGGGCTGTCCGGGCCGGCCATCCTGCCGCTGGCCGTGCGCTGCGTGTGGCAGGTCCACGCCGCGCTGCCCGGGGTGCCGCTCATCGGCATCGGCGGCGTCACGACCGGCCGGGACGCCTTCCAACTCGTCCTGGCGGGTGCCTGCGTGGTCGGGGTGGGCACGGCCCTGTTCAACGACCCGTACGCCTGCCTGCGCATCGAGCGCGAGCTGGAGGACCTGCTGCGGGCACGCGGGCTCCAGCGGCTCGCCGACGCCGTCGGGCTCGCGCACCGGCCGCCGGGCAGCGCCCCCCGGCACCTGCTCCTCGACGCCGAGGAGAGCACGCCGTGACGCGCCCCGGGCCTGTCCGCGCCGTGCCCGCCTCCTCAGCACCACGACCCTTGAACGACCGAGAGAGAGCACGTCTTGACACCCGCACCCATCGCCGTCGCCCTCGACGCCCCTGACCTGGAGACCGCCGCCCGATGGGCGGCCCTGGTGACCCCGCACGTCAGCACCGTCAAGGTCGGCCTGGAGCTGTACATGCGCTACGGACCCGACGTCATCGCCTCGGTGCGCGGCGCCAGCGGCGTGCAGGTGTTCCTCGACCTGAAGCTGCACGACATCCCCAACACCGTCTCCGGCGCCGCCCGCGCCGTCGCCCGCCTGCGGCCGGCCATCCTGACCGTGCACGCCGCCGGCGGGCCCGCCATGATCCGCGCCGCGGTCGAGGCCGCGCCGCACACCATGATCGCCGCGGTCACCGTCCTGACCTCGCTCAGGGAGGCCGACCTGGAGCGCATCGGGCTGCTCGGGCCCGCCGACGACGCCGTGCGCCGCCTGGCCGCCCTGTCGGTGGAGGCGGGGGCCACCGCGCTGGTGTGCTCGCCCCACGAGGTGTCGGCCGTGCGGCGGGAGGTGGGGGAGTCCATCACCCTCATCACGCCCGGCGTGCGGCCCGCCGGGGCCGACACGCAGGACCAGATGCGGGTGGCGACGCCCGAGCGGGCGCTCGCCGACGGCGCGGACCTGCTCGTCATCGGCCGGCCCATCACCGGCTCCCCGGACCCGGGCGCGGCCGCCGCCGCCATCGCCGCCTCCCTGCGCCGCGCGTCCTGAGCGGACGCGCGGGAGGGCGGCCCCGGTGCGGGGACGGGGCCGCCGCGGAAGGTGTTCGGCAAGATCATAGCGGGGCTTCCCTGCAAGATCAAAGAGGTGGTGACCCCAGGTTTCGGGCCTGGTGAGGACCGGGTTTCGGACACCGGCGGCGGGCGGGGCCGTGATCGTCGTTGCGTTTCGCGACATCGTCGCGACCCGACGCGCGAACGCGGATGTGAGGACGATTTGATCAGCAGTGGGTGATTTTACGATCACGGACAGTGATGAAGTGGATTTTGTGACGAGAGAAACCGCTCTTGGCGTTGCCTAGGGGGCGATGACCAGCTAGTTTCCCTTCCCGTCCGAGTACATCGACAGAAATTCGAGGTGACCCGGCGTGGCTCTTCCTCCCCTGACCCCTGAGCAGCGCGCCGCAGCCCTGGAGAAGGCTGCCAAGGCCCGTAAAGAGCGTGCCGAGGTCAAGAACCGGCTCAAGCATGGCGCGGTTTCTCTGGCTGAGGTGCTCAAGGATGGGCAGACCGACGACGTCATCGGCAAGATGAAGGTGTCGGCTTTGTTGGAATCGCTCCCCGGCGTGGGCAAGGTCCGCGCCAAGCAGCTCATGGAGCGGCTTGCGATCGCCGAGTCGCGTCGCGTACGCGGCCTCGGCGCGAACCAGAGGGCCTCCCTCGAGCGCGAGTTCGGTGGCAACGAGAGCTAATCTCTGTTCCACACGGAAACGCGGGTTCAGCAGGGGGTAGGAAAGTGACCGACAGGTCCTGGTCCGGCGGTGTCAGTGCCCACGAGGCGGTCGGACCGGGGGCGGAGGTCGGCTTCCCGCCCATGAACGAACGACGGCTGACGGTCCTGTCAGGGCCGTCGGGCGTCGGCAAGTCCACGGTCGTCGCCGAGCTCCGGCGGGCACACCCCGAGGTGTGGCTGTCGGTCTCGGTGACCACCAGGAGGCCCCGGCCCGGCGAGGTCAACGGGGTCCACTACTTCTTCGTCGACGACGAGGGGTTCGACCGGCTGGTGGAGTCGGGCGAGCTGCTGGAGTGGGCGGAGTTCGCGGGCAACCGCTACGGCACGCCACGCGAGCCGGTGCTGGAGAAGCTCGCCGCGGGCGTCCCCACGCTGCTCGAGATCGACCTGGAGGGCGCCAGGCAGGTGCGCGGCACCATGCCCGACGCCCTGCTGGTGTTCCTGGCCCCGCCCACCTGGGAGGAGCTGGAGAAGCGGCTGCGCGGCCGCGGCACCGAGCCCGAGGACGTCATCGCCCGCCGCCTGGAGATGGGGCGCGTCGAGATGGCCGCCGAGCCCGAGTTCGACCTGACTCTGATCAACACGAGCGTCCAGGACGTGTGCGACCGGCTGATAGCCTTGATGACTGACCCTCAGGGGGTCACGACAACCGCCAAACGAGAGGTCTGACATCGTGGCAGGCACCACTGCGGCCGCGGAGGGCATCACCAACCCGCCGATCGACGCGCTGCTCGACATCGTCGACAGCAAATACTCCCTGGTGATCATGGGCGCCAAGCGTGCTCGTCAGATCAACGCCTACTACTCCCAGCTCGGCGAGGGCCTGCTGGAGTACGTCGGGCCGCTGGTCGAGACGCACGCCCAGGAGAAGCCGCTGTCCATCGCGCTGCGCGAGGTCTCCGAGGGGCTGCTGACCTCCGAGCCCATCGAGGGCGCGGCCTGACCCTTCGATGAAGGTCGTCCTGGGCGTCAGCGGCGGCATCGCCGCTTACAAGGCGTGCGAGCTGCTGCGGCTGTTCACCGAGTCCGGGCACGAGGTGCGGGTCGTCCCGACCCGCGAGGCCCTGAAGTTCGTGGGCGCGCCCACCTGGGCCGCCCTGTCGGGCAACCCCGTGTCCGCCGAGGTGTGGGACGACGTTCACCAGGTGCCCCACGTACGCATCGGCAAGGGCGCCGATCTCGTCGTGGTGGCCCCGGCGACCGCCGACCTGCTCGCCAGGGCGGCGCACGGGCTGGCCGGCGACCTGCTCACCAACACGCTGCTCACCGCGACGTGCCCAGTCGTGTTCGCGCCCGCGATGCACACCGAGATGTGGCAGCACCCCGCCACCCGCGCCAACGTCGCCACGCTGCGCGAGCGCGGCGCGATCGTCATCGACCCGGCCGTCGGGCGGCTCACCGGCGCCGACACCGGCCCCGGGCGCCTGCCTGACCCCGCCGAGATCTTCCAGGTCTGCCTGCGCGTGCTGCGCGGCAGGCCGCTCGACCTGGCCGGGCGCAAGGTCGTGGTGTCCGCCGGCGGCACCCGCGAGGCGCTCGACCCGGTCCGCTACCTCGGCAACCGCTCGTCCGGCCTGCAGGGCTACGCCCTGGCCCGCACGGCGGTCGCGCGTGGCGCCGAGGTCACGCTCGTGGCCGCCAACGTCGCGCTGCCCGACCCGGCCGGGGCCTCGATCGTCCGGGTGGAGTCGGCGGCGCAGCTGCGCGAGGCGGTGCTGGCCGCCACCGCGAGCGCCGACGTGGTCGTCATGGCCGCCGCCGTGGCCGACTTCCGGCCCGCCGACCGCCATGACGCCAAGATCAAGAAGACCGACGGCGAGCCCGAGCCGATCCGCCTGGTCAAGAACCCCGACATCCTCGCCGAGCTGGGCGAGCTGCGCCGCCGGGAGCCCGGCGCGAGCCCTCGCGTGATCGTCGGCTTCGCGGCGGAGACCCACGACGTGCTCGCCAACGGCCAGGCCAAGCTCGCCCGCAAGGGCTGCGACCTGCTGGTGGTCAACCAGGTGGGGGAGGGGCTGGCCTTCGGCACCCCCGACAACGCGGCCACCGTGCTGGTGGCGGGTGGCGAGCCGGTGGAGGTGCCGCGCGGGCCCAAGGAGGACGTGGCGGACGCCGTCTGGGACCTGGTGGCCGCCCGCCTTTCGTGACCTACGTCACAAAAGCGGGTAAATCGTACAAAGCGTGTAAGACCGATTACCCAATCACCTGTTGCGACACTCCCGTACGCCTGCGGATACTTGGGGCGAAGGGGGACGGAATGCCGCTGGGTACTGCTGTCAGGGATCGGTGTAGGACGTTGCTCGGCGACCAGGGGGACATCCGTTACGTGTTCCCCGCGTCCGCGACCGGACCGGCCGGCACCGGCCACTTCCTCGTCGTGGTCACCGACACCGCCATCGCGGTGCTCGCCACCAGGACGCTGAGGACCGACCGCCCCGTCGGCGTGTACGCCGAGTTCCCGCGCCGCACCCGCCTCGGCCCCATCCTGCCCGGGCCGCGGATCGAGCTGGGCTCGCTCGCCTTCGACTTCGACGAGGAGTACGCCGCGGTGGTGGCCGCCGCCGACGCGGAGGCGTTCGCGCCGGAGACGCTGCCGCCCGACCCGCTGCCACACCTGTGACTGCCGGGACGCGTGGGCGCGGTTTCGCGACCCGGCACCGGGTGGGGCTAGACTTCGGCGAGGCCCCGGCGAGCGTCCCGATGTCCCGGGCCGTCGATTCGTCAGCAGCCGCTGCATTGAGGAGCCACTGAGTTGTCACGTCGCCTGTTCACCTCCGAGTCGGTCACCGAGGGCCACCCGGACAAGATCGCCGACCAGATCAGTGACGCGATTCTCGACGCCATGCTCAAGGACGACCCCAAGAGCCGGGTCGCCGTCGAGACGCTCATCACTACCGGCCAGGTTCACGTCGCAGGCGAGGTCACGACCGAGACCTACGTCGACATCCCCGGCGTCATCCGCGAGAAGATCCTGGAGATCGGCTACGACGCCTCCCACAAGGGCTTCGACGGCGCCTCGTGCGGCGTGTCGGTGTCCATCGGCGCCCAGTCGCCCGACATCGCGCAGGGCGTGGACGACGCCTACGAGCACCGCGTCGAGGGTGACGGCGACGAGCTCGACCGCCAGGGGGCGGGCGACCAGGGCCTCATGTTCGGCTACGCCTGCCGCGAGACCCCCGAGCTGATGCCGCTGCCGATCACGCTGGCCCACCGCCTGGCCCACCGCCTGTCGCAGGTCCGCAAGAACGGCACCGTCCCCTACCTGCGGCCCGACGGCAAGACCCAGGTCACCATCGAGTACGACGGCGACCGACCGGTCCGCCTCGACACCGTGGTCGTCTCGACCCAGCACGCGGCCGAGATCGACCTCAAGGAGATGCTGACCCCCGACATCAAGGAGCACGTGGTCGACCCCGTGCTCGCCGACCTCGACCTCGACATCGAGGGCTACCGGCTGCTGGTCAACCCGACCGGCCGCTTCGAGATCGGCGGCCCCATGGGCGACGCCGGGCTGACCGGTCGCAAGATCATCATCGACACGTACGGCGGCATGGCCCGCCACGGCGGTGGCGCGTTCTCCGGCAAGGACCCGTCCAAGGTCGACCGCTCGGCCGCGTACGCCATGCGCTGGGTGGCCAAGAACGTCGTCGCGGCCGGGCTCGCCGACCGGTGCGAGGTGCAGGTGGCGTACGCGATCGGCAAGGCGCAGCCGGTCGGCCTGTTCGTCGAGTGCTTCGGCACCGAGAAGCTGCCGGTGGAGCAGATCCAGAGCGCCGTGCTGCAGGTGTTCGACCTGCGCCCGGCCGCGATCATCCGCGACCTCGACCTGCTGCGGCCGATCTACTCCGAGACCGCCGCCTACGGGCACTTCGGCCGCGAGGGCTTCTCCTGGGAGTCCACCGACCGCGCCGAGTCCCTCCGCACGGCCGCCGGCCTCTGACCACCCGGCCGCCCGCCCTTTCCCTCCTGACGGGCCTCAGGCCCTGGTCGGCCTCGGGTCCTGACGGGGCTTGGCTCGTGATGGGGCTTGGGTTCTGATGGGGCTTGGGTCCTGACGGGGCTTGGCTCGTGATGGGGCTTGGGTTCTGATGGGGCTTTGGGCCTTGGCGGGGCTTGGCTCGTGATCGGGCTTCGGTCCTGATAGGGCTTTGGGCCTTGACGGGGCTTGGCTCGTGACGGGGCTTTGGTTTCTTTCGCGCGGCCGCCGTTTTCCGGCGGCTGCGCGGCTTTGATCGGGCGGGCCCCGATCGGCGGTGCGGCTTTCGGGCCGTGCGGTCTCCGATCGGGAGCCCGGCCTCTTGGTCGCGCTGCCTGGGCGGTGGTGCGGTCTCGGGGGTTGCGCGAACCCTAGAGGCCGCCATCCCCGAGGGCCGCGAACTCCGGTGGCCCCATCCTTGATGGTCGCGAGCTCCGGGTGGCCCAGCCCTGGTGCTGCGAGTCCTGGTGGTCGCGCGCGTGCCGAGCCGCCGGTTCCGATGACCGCCGGTTCCGATGACCGTTGGTCCAGATGATCGTTGGTCCAGGTGGCCGTTGGTCCGGATGCTCCGCCGTCCGGTCGGCGGTCCGACGGCGGCGCGAACGGCCGGCGTCCGACGAGCCGCCGGGCACCCGCCGAACTGCCGGACGCCCGATGCGCCGGTGCATCCCGGCGAATCGCCGAGCCCCTGAGGGCACTCCGGCGTTTGGCGGGCTCAGGGGCCTGAGGGCCGCCGGATACCCGATGGGCGTCAGGCGTTCGCGGAGTCGTCGGGCGTTCGAGGGGCGTCAAGCGTGTGAAGGGCCTACGCATGCCCTGCCCGGCCGGCACCTGGCCGCTCGTCCGACGCCTGGCCGCTCGTCCGACGCGTGGCCGTCCATCCAACGGCTGCCCATCCAACGGCTGCCCATCCAACGGCTGCCCATCCAACGGGCGGGTCGTGCAACGGGCGGGTCGTGCAACGGACTGTTCGTCCGATGGACGGACCTGCCGTTGACGGGCCTTCGTCCGTGGGACTTGCTGCCCGTGCGGTCCTTCGTCTGGCCGGGGGTCCCTCTGGCGGTGGGTCGGTGTTGTGGCCGTTCGGGTGTTTACGGGGGCTCGGTTGGGCGGTCCTCTTCAGCTGAGCGGTGGATTCGTTCGTTCGGGCGAGGGGATCGGGGGTGGGCGTCCGGGGTCGGCCCGGTCTGGTAGACGTAGTGCGTGACCGACTCCGACGACGCCCTCCTGCCGCTCGACGCCGTGCGGCCCCCGGCCTCGTCCAAGGAGTCGGCGAAGGACACCAAGGGCGCCGTCGTCCCCGCCCCCGAGCGGCCCGTGGCCAGGATCGCCGTGGACAACCCCCTGCCCCACCTCGACCGCCCCTTCGACTACCTGGTGCCCGCCGCCATGCACGAGACGGCCGAGCCGGGGGTGCGGGTGCGGGTGCGGTTCGCGGGCAAGCTGGTGGACGGCTTCCTGCTGGAGCGGGTGGACGAGAGCGACCACGAGGGCCGCCTGACGCCGCTCGAACGCGTGGTGTCCCCCGAGCGGGTGCTGACCCCCGAGATCGCCGGGCTGGCCAGGGCGGTCGCCGACCGCTACGCGGGCACCCTCATCGACGTGCTCCGCCTCGCCGTACCGCCCCGCCACGCCAGGGCCGAGGCCGAGACGCCCGGCCCGCCCCAGGACGAGGACCGGGGCCAGGACGAGCCGGAGAGCCCCCGGGAAGGGGCGCAGACGCCCGAGGACGCCCCCGGGAGTGCCTGGGACGCCTACCCCACCGGCCCGTCCTTCCTGGACGCCCTGCGCGGCGGCAGGGCGCCGCGCGCCGTCTGGTCCGCGCTGCCCGGCGCGCGCGGATGGACCAGGCCGATGGCCGAGGCCGTGCGGGCCACCCTGGACGGCGGCAGGGGAGCGGTGGTCGTGGTCCCCGACGGCAAGGACGTGGCGCTGGCCGACGCCGAGTTCGCCCGCGTGCTGGGCCCCGGCAGGCACGTCGCGCTCACCGCGGACCTCGGCCCGGCCGAGCGCTACCGCCGCTGGCTGCGGGTGCTGCGCGGCCAGGTGCGGGCCGTGGTCGGCACCCGGGCGGCCATGTTCGCCCCGGTCGCCGAGCTGGGGCTGGTGGCGATCTGGGACGACGGCGACGACCTGCACGCCGAGCGGCTGGCCCCGTACCCGCACGCCCGCGAGGTCCTCGGCCTGCGCGCGCACCGCACCGGCGCGGCCATGCTGATCGGCGGATACGCCCGTACCGCCGAGGCCACCCAGCTCGTCGCCGGGCGCTGGGCCCGGCCCATCGTGGCCGCCCGCACCACGATCAGGAGCCTCGCCCCCAGGGTCAGGCCCGCGGGGGAGGACGCCGAGTTGGCCAAGGACCAGGCCGCCCGGCAGGCCCGGCTGCCCAGCCTCGCCTGGCGTGCCCTGCGGCACGGGCTGGACGGCGGCGGGCCGGTGCTGGTGCAGGTGCCGAGGCGCGGCTACCTGCCCGCCCTCGCCTGCCACCACTGCCGGACCCCGGCCCGTTGCGTCCTGCCGCCCACCCGCACCCTGCTCGTCCCGCCCGCCGTCCCGCCGTCCGGCGGGCCCGCCCCGGACGGCCCGGGCCCGATCGCCATCCCGCTCCTCGCCCCGGCCGGATCATTGTCCGGTGCCCCGGGCCGCTCGCCGTCCGGTGCCCACTCCCGCGCGTCGTCCGGCTCCGCGGCCCGGTGGCCGGACGAGAGGCCCCTCCCCGGCGAGCCGGGGCAGGGCGATCCGGCCGGGCTCCCGCTGGAGGCCGGTGGGGCGCCGGCCGCGTCGTGCCACGGCCCGCTGGCCCTGCGTGGCGGCCACGCCGCCCCCTACTGCCGCTGGTGCGGCCGGGTGGACGCCGCCTGGCGCTGCCCCTCGTGCGGCAGCCCCCGCCTGCGGGCCGTGGTCATCGGTGCCCGCCGCACCGCCGAGGAGCTGGGCCGGGCCTTCCCGTCGGTCCCGGTGCGCACGTCCGGCCGCGACGGGGTGCTGGCCACCGTGCCCGCCACCCGCGCCCTGGTCGTCGCCACGCCCGGCGCCGAGCCGGTGGCCGAGGGCGGGTACGCGGCGGCCGTGCTGCTGGACGGCTGGGCGCTGCTCGGCCGGGCCGACCTGCGGGCCGCCGAGGAGGCCGTGCGCCGCTGGATGAACGCCGCCGCCCTGTTGCGCCCCGCCGCCGAGTTGGTGGTGCTGGCCGACGCCGCGCTGCCCGCCGTCCAGGCCCTGGTGCGCTGGGACCCGATCACCCACGCCGAGCGCGAGCTGGCCGACCGGGCCGAGCTGGGGTTCCCGCCCGCCGTGCGGATGGCCACGCTCACCGGCCCGGCCGCCGCCGTCCGGCAGATGCTGGACGAGGCCCACCTGCCGGCCGACGCGCAGGTGCTCGGCCCCGTCCCCGTGGACGACGCAGGCCAGGAGCGGGCCATGATCCGCGTGCGCAGGAACGGTGGCGCGGCGCTGGCGACGGCCCTCAAGGGGGCGAGCGGGGTCCGGGCGGCGCGTAAGACACCAGATGTCGTGAGGGTGAGTGTCGACCCGCTCGACCTGATTTAGGTTGTTTCCCCGATTCGCTCATCTGGGGACCAGCCGTTAGCGTGCCCATGTGTCGATCGAATGGGTGAACCAAGCCATCGACGACCTGCGCGCCTGGGGGCGCGCGCGGGAAGTCGAGGTGGACGCGGACGAGGTCCGCCTGCTCTGCGACTACGCCAGCGACTACCTCAACGTCAACGAACTCGGTGATTTCACTCCCGAAACCTTCGACGAGCTGCTTCTGTCCATCTACCCGCGCAAGGTCATCGCACCTCCGGAGAGCGCCCCTGAGACCATCGCCGCCGCCCGCACCCTGGTCGCCTATCTCAGCGAGACCGGCGCCGTCCCCGAGGAGCGGGCCGCCCGCATGCGCGAGCGCATCGCCGACATCGAGCCGCGCCTGCCCGAGGCGCTCGCCGATACCTCCAACTTCGGCATGGCCAAGAGCCTGTTCAGCTCCATCGGCCCCGAGTCGCTGGAGCAGTCGGTCGCCATCCCGTCCGGCGAGGTGCCCGACCTCGGCGAGGCGCCCTGCGACTGTCCCGGCTGCACCCCGCTGCCCGCCGCCCGGCTGGCTCCGCCGGGCGAGCTGGCCGCCGCCCTGGGCGCCGTCCCCATGCTGCGCGAGCGGCCACTGCCCGGCGCGGACGAGCCGCTGCGCGAGTGGGCCGAGGCCGTCGCCGGCATCGTCGAGCGCGACCCGCGCGGCTCGGTCACCGGCTCCGCCGAGATCGACGAGGGCCTGTACGACCTGTTCGACATGCTCTACCGGCTGCAGGTGCCGGTGCCGGTCGGCGTCATCGGCGACTACCTCGACGACCTGTCCGGCGACGGCCACGGCGACCTCGACGCCGTGCTCGCCCGCCTGTCCTGGTGCGGCCTGATCGAGGTCCGGGACGGCGAGGCGGAGCTCACCCCGCTGGCCGTCTGGGGCCTGCGCGAGCACTACCTGTCGCTCGGCCTCGACGCCCCGCAGGCCCCCGACCTGGCCGAGGCCGACGCGTTCGGCCTGATCCAGGGGCTGCTCGAAGGCGTGCCCGCCGAGCTGGCCGAGAGCGACATCGACCGCTGGCTCAGCGGCAGGACGCCCGGCGAGGCCGCGGGCGAGCTGCTGTCGGCCGCCTCCGGCGCGCCCGCGGTGGCGCGCGGCATCGCCGTCACCATCGTCGACCGGCTCGGCCCCGAGGCCGAGCCCCAGGTGCGCGAGCACCTCGACGACCCCGAGCTGCGCCCGCACGCCATCCACTGGCTGGCCACCCGGGGCCTGCCCGCCCCGCAGCTCACCCAGGACGAGCTGCTGTGGGTCAGCGTCGACATGCTCGCCCTGGCCATGCCGGCCGCCGAGGAGGACCCGGAGATCTTCGCCGAGAACATGGCGGCCTCCGGCCCGCCCGCCCATATGATCGAGGAGATGTGGCGGGTCGACCACCCCGACGTCGTGGACGTCCTGGAGCTGCTGGGACGTTCCATTCCCGATGGCACGGTCGCCAAGGCGGCCCGCAAGGCGGCCTTCAAAGCCCGCTCCAGGACGATCCATTGAGTACGCTGATGTGACTGCTGTGCAGTAAGTTTCGTGAGTGGCCAACAACGTCTTCGACCTCGCCGAGCTGCGCAAGCTGATCGATGAGCAGGCCGCCGTGCCCCCACGGCAGCCCGAGGCGCCTCCCGCTGAGGAGCACGAAGCGCTGACCTTCCCGCCGGTGCTGCTGGCGTCCGACGCCGAGCTGGCCCGGGCGGTGCCCGAGGTGCCGCTCGTCGCCGACGCCGTCCGGCTGACCGCCTGGACGGGCGAGCGTGCGGTGGGCGCCGACGGGCACCTGAGCGAGGCCGACACCGCGATCGCGGCCGCCAGGCTCGGCCTGACCGCCGACCGGTTGCGCCTGGTCTGGGTCGTCGCCGTCAACACCGGGCTGCTGCGGATCGTGGCCGGGCGCGCCTCCAGGGGGCCGCTGTCGATGCAGCTCACCGTCGAGGCCGCGCTGGAGTTCTGGGACGGCGTGGTGATGGACGTCCTCGACCGGGCCGACCAGGGCCTGACCGGCTCGGCCGTGGTGGACGGCCACCTGGCCGAGATGCTGGCCACCATCTACTCCGTGCGCTCCGGCGTCGCCACGGCCAACCTCGCCCGCGGCATCCTGCAGTCCCACGAGGTCGCCTGCGACCCCGGGCAGGCCGAGATGCGCAGGCTCGCCGCCGCGCTGCCGGCCGAGCTGCTGCAGGCGCTGTCGCTGCTGACGTACTGCGGGCTGGTCGAGCAGACGCCCGCCGGGCGCACCGCGCTCACCCCGCTCGGGGTGTGGGCCGTCCGCCGCGACCTGCTGCGCGAGGGCCACGACGCGCCGACCACGGAAGAGGTGGAGGTCTTCGCCGACCTGTCGGCGGCCGAGCTGGTCGAGGCGCTGGTCAGGGGCACCGCCACGCAGAGCGCCGTGGCCGGGTGGCTGGAGCGCCGCCCGCCCGAGTCGGCCGCGCGCGACCTCGTCGCCATCGCCGCCACCGGCACCGCCGGGCAGCGCGGCGCGGTGGGCGCCATCCTGGAGGAGCTGGGGCCCGAGGCCGAGGCGCCCCTCAGGGAGGCGCTCGACCAGCCGCTCGTACGCCGCTACGCCGCCTCCTGGCTGCACATCCGCGACCTGCCCGCCCCGGCGCTCAGCCCCGAGGACCACACCTGGCTCGCGGTCGACTCGCTGGCCGCGCTCCTGCACCTGTCGGGGTCGCAGCCGTCCGGAGACCGGCTCTCCGGGCCCGCCGCCCGGCTCGACCCGCCTGAGGACCTCGTCAAGCTCATCGGCGAGATGCCTGCCGTCGGCCACCCCGACACCCTCGCGGTGCTCGACCTGCTGGCCGCCCGCCACGACGACGGGTCGGTGGCCAAGGCGGCGCGCAAGGCGGCCATGAAGGCACGCTCGCTGGAGCACACTAAACTGGGCTGATCCCTCATCGACGAAACGGAGTGACCCTTTGGCGATCCAGCCGATCCGGCTGTTCGGAGATCCGGTGCTGCGCACCCCGGCGGCCCCGGTCGTCGACTTCGACAAGGAGCTCCGCAAGCTGGTCAAAGACCTCACCGACACGATGATGGACGCGCCGGGCGCGGGCCTGGCGGCCCCCCAGATCGGCGTCGGCCTGCGGGTGTTCACCTACTACGTGGACGACCAGCTCGGCCATCTCGTCAACCCCGACCTCGACCTGTCGTCCGAGCTGGACGAGGAGGGCGAGGAGGGCTGCCTGTCCTTCCCCGGGCTGTCGTTCCCCACGCCGCGCGCCGTGCGCGCCGTGGCCAAGGGCTTCGACATGCACGGCGAGCCGGTCACGCTGGAGGGCACCGACCTCATGGCGCGCTGCTTCCAGCACGAGACCGACCACCTCGACGGCATCCTGTTCATCGACCGCATGGACCCCAAGCAGCGCAAGCTCGCCATGCGGGCGGTCCGCGAGGCCGAGTGGAGCGGGCTGTCCGCGCCGGTCGTCAAGTTCTCGCCGCACGCCACCGGCGGAAAGGCGCTCTGACAGGCATGCGTCTGGTCTTCGCGGGCACGCCGGGCACGGCGCTGCCGTCGCTGCGCACCCTGATCGACTCGCCCCGGCACGAGGTGGTGGCGGTCGTCACCCGTCCCGACGCCCAGTCCGGGCGCGGGCGCCAGGTCCATCGCTCGCCGGTGGCCGAGCTCGCCGAGGAGGCGGGCATCGAGGTGCTGCGCCCGCGCAAGGCCGGCGACCCCGACTTCCTCGACCGGCTGCGGGCGCTGGAGCCCGACTGCTGCCCCGTGGTCGCCTACGGCGCGCTGCTGCCGCAGTCCGCGCTCGACGTGCCCCGGCACGGCTGGGTCAACCTGCACTTCTCGATCCTGCCCGCCTGGCGCGGCGCGGCGCCCGTCCAGCACGCCGTCCTGCACGGCGACGAGATCACCGGCGCGACCACGTTCCGGATCGTCAAGGAGCTGGACGCCGGGCCGGTCTACGGCGTCGTCACCGAGGAGATCCGCCCCGGCGACACCAGCGGCACGCTGCTGGAGCGGCTGTCGGTGTCCGGGGCCGGGCTGCTGGCCGCCACGCTCGACGGCATCGAGGACGGCACGCTGGAGGCCCGCCCGCAGCCCGCCGACGGCGTCACCATCGCCCCCAAGATCAACGTCGAGGACGCCCGGGTCGCCTGGGACAAACCCGCCATGCACGTCGACCGGCTGATCCGGGCCTGCACGCCCAACCCGGGGGCGTGGGCCACGTTCCGGGGCCAGCGGGTCAAGCTCGGCCCGGTGCGGCCGGTGCCGGGGGAGCGGCTGGCTCCCGGCGAGATCGCCGCCACCAAGGCGCGGGTGCTCGTCGGCACCGCCACCGACGCGGTGGAGCTGGGTGAGGTGCAGCCGCAGGGCAAGCGGCTCATGGAAGCCGTGGAGTGGGCTCGCGGAGTCCGCCCGGAAGGCAGCGAGATCTTCGAGTGAGCCGGCGGGGGAAGTTCGACGGCATGAGCGGCGCGGACGGCCAAGGACAGGGACAGGGCCGTGGCGGCCAGGCGCGTGGCCGTGGCGGTCAGGGCCAGGGGCGCGGCGGGCAGGGGCGCGGCGGGCGGCGGGTGCCGAGGGACGAGGCCAGGATCGCCGCCTTCGACGTCATCCGCGCCGTGGACGAGCGCGACTCGTACGCGAACCTGCTGCTCCCGCGCGTCCTGCGCGAGCGCGGCATCAAGGGCCGCGACGCCGCGCTGGCCACCGAGCTGGCCTACGGGACGCTGCGCGGCCTCGGCACCTACGACGCGATCATCGAGGTGTGCAGCGACCGCGCGCCCGACCCCGACGTGCGCGACGCGCTGCGGCTCGGCGCCCACCAGCTCCTGCGCATGCGCGTCCCGCCGCACGCCGCCGTCGGCACCACGGTCGACCTGGTACGCCTGCGCGTGGGCCCCGGCGCGGCCAAGTTCGCCAACGCCGTGCTGCGCAAGATCGCGTCCAGGACGATCGACGAGTGGCTGCCCATCGTCGCGCCCGACCCCGTCACGGACCCCGTCGGCCACCTGGCCGTCGCGCACGCCCACCCCCGCTGGATCGTCTCCTCCTTCCGCGACGCGCTGGGCGGCGACGACGAGCTGCCCGACCTGCTGGCCGCCGACAACGCCCGCCCCCTGGTGACCCTGGTCGCCCGGCCTGGGCGCAGCTCGGTCAAGGAGCTGGAGGAGGCCGGGGCCACGCCGGGCCGCTACTCGCCGTACGCGGCGTACCTGGGCGAGGGCGACCCCGGGCAGATCGAGGCCGTGGCGGATACCCGCGCGGCCGTCCAGGACGAGGCCAGCCAGCTCGTCGCCCTCGCCCTGACCCGCGTCCCGCTCGCCGGCGCACCGGCCGCGGGGCGGGCCGAGGGGGAGGCGGGGGAGCTGTGGCTGGACATGTGCGCCGGCCCCGGCGGCAAGGCGGGCCTCCTGGACGCCATCGCCACCCACGGCGACGAGGCCGGCGGGCGGTCGGCGTTCCCCGGCGGGGCGCGCCTGCTGGCGGCCGACGTCCAGTACCACCGGGCGCGGCTGGTCTGGCAGACCACCCGGCGGGCGGCCGTCGTCACCGCCGACGGCACCGAGCCCGCCTGGCGTCCCGGCGGCTTCGACCGGGTGATGCTCGACGCGCCCTGCACCGGGCTGGGCGCGCTGCGCCGGCGGCCCGAGGCCCGGTGGCGGCGCGACCCGGCGGGCATCGCCGAGCTGGGCAGGTTGCAGCGGCGGCTGCTCGGCACCGCTCTTGACGCGGTCCGGCCGGGCGGGGTCGTCGCGTACGTCACCTGCTCGCCGCACCTGGCCGAGACCCGGGTCGTGGTGGGGGACGCCGTCGCCGGCCGGCCCGACGTGGAGCAGCTCGACGCCCGCTCCTACCTGCCCGAGGTCGACGGTCTCGGCGCCGGCCCGCACGCCCAGTTCTGGCCCCACCGCCACGGCACCGACGCCATGTTCCTGGCCCTGCTCCGCAAACGCCCCTGACGCTCCGGCGCCCGGCGGGGACGGGGGCCGGGCGGGCCGCGGGGAGCGGGCGGCGGCCGTTCACTAGACTGGGCGGAATCATGGCCGTACAGATCTCGCCCAGCATCCTCGCCGCCGACTTCGCCCGCCTCGCCGACGAGGCCGCCGCCGTGCCCAACGCCGACTGGCTGCACGTCGACGTCATGGACTACCACTTCGTGCCCAACCTGACGCTCGGGCTGCCCGTGGTCGAGGCGCTGCGCAAGGCGACCCCGACGCCGCTCGACTGCCACCTCATGATCGCCGATCCCGATCGCTGGGCGCCCCAGTACGCCGAGGCGGGCGCGGGCAGCGTCACCGTCCACGCCGAGGCCGCCAAGGCGCCGGTCCGCACGCTGCGCGAGATCCGCTCCCAGGGCGCGCGGGCCGGGCTCGCGCTCAACCCGGCCACGCCGGTCGAGCCGTACGAGGACCTGCTGCCCGAGCTCGACATGCTGCTGCTGATGACCGTCGAGCCGGGCTTCGGCGGGCAGAAGTTCCTCGATGTGGTGCTGCCGAAGATCCGGCGGGCGCGGGCGCTGGTGGAGCGGCATGGCGGCTCGATCTGGGTGCAGGTCGACGGCGGCGTGGACGCCGGCACGATCGGGCGTTGCGCCGAGGCGGGCGCCGACGTCTTCGTGGCGGGCAGCGCCGTCTACGGCGCCTCCGACCCGTCCGCGGCGGTGGACGAGCTGCGGGCGGCCGCCGCGCGCGCCTCTTGACATGAACGACCGGCCGGCTGGGTAATTATTCACTTATGAGCGACCTTGGCATCTTCGGTCCCACTTCGGTGACCTGGCGGGTGATGGGCGAGCCCATCCTCCTGGTCGGCGGCTTCCGCGCGCTGCTGATGCAGGGGCTGCACCCGAGGGCGATGCGCGGCGTGCTGCAGAACTCCGCGCTCATGGACCCGGCCGAGGCCTGGTCGCGCTTCCAGCGCACCACCGAGTTCGTCCGCGTCCGCACGTACGGCAGCACCGAGGAGGTCGAGCGGGCCGGGCGCCGGGTCCGCAAGATCCATGCCACGCTGACCGCCCACGACCCCGACACCGGCGCCACCTTCCGGCTCGACGACCCGGCCGCCCTGCGCTGGGTGCACGTCGGCGAGGTCGACTCCTACCTGTCGGTCGCGCGGCGGGCGGGCGTGCGGCTGAGCGACGCCGACGCCGACGCGTTCGTGGCCGAGTGGCGGCGCGCCGCCGAGGTGGTCGGGCTCAAGCCCGAGGACGTGCCCGGCTCGGTCGGCGAGCTGCGCGACTACATCGAGGCCGAGCGGCCGGGCCTGCGCTTCGTCCCGGAGGCCGCCCACCCGCTGCGCCTGTCGCTCAACGCCCCGCTGCCGCTCCTGCTGGCCCCGCTCAAGCCCGCCCTGCCCGCGCTCACGCTACTGGCCTTCGCCACGCTGCCGCGCTGGGCCAGGCGCCTGTACGGGCTGCCCGCCACGCCCGTCGGCGACCTGTGGGCGACGGCGGCCCTGCGTACCCTGCACACCGGCATCGGGCTGGTCCCGCCGCAGGTCCGCTACGCCCCGGCGGCCCGCAGGGCGCGCCGGATGATGGCCGCCTGAATTCCGGTACGGGGGGCGGTCGCGCCCGACGTTTCGGACATGGCACACTGATGGGAGAAGAGAGCTAGCGTGCTCCGGGGTCGGTGAAATTCCGAACCGGCGGTGATAGTCCGCGACCCGGCCGATGCCATCGGCCGGTTGACCCGGTGGAACTCCGGGACCGACGGTCAAAGTCCGGATGGGAGGTAGCGCGCGAGGTGTCCGGCGTATCCGCCGGATGCCTTCTGTGGTGCATCACCGCATCACGTGAGTCCCCCGGGGCCCGCCGTGGCTGGAAGCTACTGGCGAGTAGGAGACCCGGGTGGAGGTACCCGAGCAGGACGCCCTGCACGATGCCGGGCACGATGCTGGGCACATGGCGCGCGCCGTCGCGCTGGCCGCGCGCGGCCACGGCACCACCAGCCCCAACCCGGTCGTGGGCTGCGTCGTGCTGGACGCGGGCGGAGCGGTCGCCGGCGAGGGGTTCCACGCGTACGCGGGCGGGCCGCACGCCGAGGTCGTGGCCCTGGCCCAGGCGGGCGAGCGGGCCAGGGGCGGCACCGCGTACGTGACGCTGGAGCCCTGCGACCACACCGGGCGCACGGGGCCGTGCAGCCGGGCGCTGCTCGACGCCGGGATCGCCCGCGTGGTGGTCGCCGTCGCCGACCCCAACCCCCGGGCGGCGGGCGGCGCGGCGCGGCTGCGGGCCGCCGGGGTCGCCGTGACGACGGGCGTGCTGGCGGCGGAGGCCGAGCGGGTCAACGAGGAGTGGCTGACGTACGCGCGGCTCGGCCGGGCCCACGTCACCTGGAAGTTCGCCGCCACGCTGGACGGCAGGTCGGCCGCCGAGGACGGCACCAGCAAGTGGATCACCTCGCCGCAGGCGCGGGCCGACGTCCACCGGCTGCGGGCGGCCGCCGACGCGATCGTCGCCGGCGTCGGCACCGTCCTCGCCGACGACCCCCACCTGACCGCCCGCCCCGCCCCCGCACCCGATGCCGCGCCCGATGCCGCGCCCGGGGCCGTCGTTTCCGGTGCCGCCCTACCCGATGCCGCCGCACCCGGAACCGCCGGGACCGCCGGGACCGCCGGGGCCGGTGGCGGGCCGCTGCGGGTCGTGGTGGACAGCGACGCGCGCACGCCCCCGGACGCCCGCGTGCTCGACGACGAGGCCCCCACGCTCCTCGCCGTGGCCGCCGACGCCGGCACCGGCCATCTCCCGCCGAAGACCGACGTCCTGCGCCTGCCCCGCTACGGGAGCGGCCTCGACCTGCGGGCCCTGCTGACGGAGCTGGCCGCGCGCGAGGTCGTCAGCGTGTTCCTGGAGGGCGGCCCCACGCTCGCCGGAGCGTTCCTGCGCGAGGGCCTGATCGACCGCGTGGTCGCGTACGTGGCCCCCGCGCTGCTCGGCTCCGGCCGCGCCGCGCTCGGCCCGGCCGGGGTGAGCACGATCGGCGCCCTTCACCGCCTGACTTTTGAGGAGATTTCCCCGATCGGGCCGGACATCCGGCTGATCGCCCGCCCCATCGCACAACCCAGCAGGGAGCAATGATCGATGTTCACCGGAATCATTGAGGAAAAGGGCGAGGTCGTCGCCGTCGAGCAGGACGGCGGCGGCGCCCGGCTGTCCGTGCGCGGCCCGCTGGTCACCTCCGACGCCCGCCACGGCGACTCGATCGCGGTCAACGGCGTCTGCCTGACGGTGGTCGAGACCGCGGACGACGTCTTCGGCGTGGACGTCATGAGGGAGACGCTCGAACGCAGCTCCCTCGGCGCGCTGACCCCCGGCGCGGCGGTCAACCTGGAGCGGGCCGTACGCGCCGACCAGCGCCTCGGCGGCCACATCGTGCAGGGCCACGTGGACGGCACCGCCGTGCTGCTGTCCCGCGCTCCCGGGGACAACTGGGACGACCTGCGCTTCTCCCTGCCCGGGACGCTGAGCCGGTACGTCGCGGAGAAGGGCTCGATCGCGATCGACGGAATCAGCCTGACGGTCACCACGGTTGACGACGACGGCTTCGGCGTGAGCCTCATCCCGACCACGCTGCGGCTGACCACTCTGGGCGAGCGCCGGGTGGGCGACCTGGTCAACCTTGAGGTCGATGTGATCGCGAAGTATGTGGAAAGGCTGGTGGTCAAGCAGTGAACTGGGCAAACGCCGGATTCACGATATTCGGCACACATGTGCTCTGGACGGACCTGGTCGGCAACATCGCCGCGCTCTCCACGGTGCTGCTGGCCATGCGCAAGTCGATGTGGACCTGGCCGGTGCAGTTCGCCGGCGCGGTGTTGCTGTTCATCGCCTCGATCAGCGTGCACATCACCGGCAACGCGCTCAAGCAGGCGCTGTTCGCGGGCCTGGCGGTCTACGGCTGGTGGGCGTGGCGGCGCGGCACGCAGGACGGCAGGCAGCTGCCCATCAGGCCGGCCGTCTGGTGGGAGCGGTCGCTGCTGATCGGCGGCCTGCTGGTGGGCACCGCCCTGGTCGGGCTGCTGTTCTGGTTCACCAAGCTGTCGTGGGGCGCGCAGGTGCCGCTGCCGAAGGGCGCGTTCCTGGTGGCCGCCGACGCCTACATCTTCGTCGGCAGCGCGATGGCCACCTGGGCGCAGGGGCGGGCGCTGACCGACTTCTGGATCGTGTGGGTGGCCGTGGACCTCGTCGGGGTGCCGCTGGCGTTCAGCTCCGGGCTGGTCGTCTCCGGATGGGTGTACGGGGTGTTCTTCGTGCTGGTAGTCATCGGGTTCGTCAAGTGGCTGCGGGAGTACCGGGAACGGACGGCCCCGCCGCAGGTGGCGGTGGCCCGATGAATAAGCCCGTGAGCGAGGACAGGATCGAGCTCGACCCGATCGAGCGCGCCATCGAGGACATCCGCAACGGCAGGCCCGTCGTGGTCGTGGACGACGAGAGCCGGGAGAACGAGGGCGACCTCATCTTCGCCGCCGTCAAGGCCACGCCCGAGCTGTGCACGTTCGCGATCCGGCACACCAGCGGCGTGATCTGCGTGGCGATGGAGGGCAAGGAGCTCGACCGGCTCGGGCTGCCGCTCATGGTCGTCCACAACAAGGAGCGCATGCGCACGGCGTACACGATCACTGTGGACGCCCGCGACGGCGTCACCACCGGGATCTCCGCCGCCGACCGGGCCAGGACCATCCGCACGCTGGCCGACTCCGCGACCGAGCCCAACGAGCTGGTCCGCCCGGGGCACGTCTTCCCGCTGCGCTACCACGAGGGCGGCGTGCTGGCCCGGCGCGGCCACACCGAGGCCGCCGTGGACCTGGCCCGCCTGGCCGGCCTGTCGGGGGCCGGGGCGCTGGCCGAGATCGTCAACGACGACGGCAGCATGGCCCGCCTGCCCGAGCTGCGCCGCTTCGCCGACGAGCACGACCTGGCCCTGGTCTCCATCGAGCAGCTCGTCGACTACCGGCGGCGGGCCGAGAGCATGGTCACCCGGGTCGCCGAGACGCGCCTGCCCAACGTCTACGGCGTGTGGCGCGGCTACGGCTACGCCAGCGCCCTGGACGGCGGCGAGCACATGGCGCTGGTCTACGGCGACCTCGGCGACGGCGAGAACGTCCTGGTGCGGGCGCACTCCGAGTGCCTGACCGGCGACGTGTTCGGCTCGCTGCGCTGCGACTGCGGGGTGCAGCTCGACAACGCGATGTCGGCCATCGCCCAGGAGGGCCGCGGCGTGATCGTCTACCTGCGCGGGCACGAGGGCCGGGGCATCGGCCTGCTGGCCAAGCTCAAGGCGTACAGCCTGCAGGACAACGGCTCCGACACCGTGGACGCCAACCTGGAGCTGGGGCTGCCGGTGGACGCGCGGGAGTTCTCCAACGCCGGGCAGATCCTCGCCGACCTCGGCGTCAGGTCGGTGCGGCTGCTCACCAACAACCCGGCCAAGCTCAAGGGCATGGACGGGTACGGCATCAAGGTCCTCGGCCGCGAGCCCATGCCCGTGGCCATGAACCCCTACAACGAGCGATACCTCAAGGCCAAGCGCGACCGCCTCGGCCACGACATCTCGGAGGCTTCATGAGCGGGCAGGGACGGCCGGCGGCCACGGCGCCGGACGCCGCGGGCCTGACGGTGGGCGTGGTGGCGGCGAGCTGGCACGCCGAGATCACCGACCAGCTCGTGGCGCGGGCGGTGCAGGCCTGCGACGACAGCGGCGCCCTGGCCACCGTGGTGCGGGTGCCGGGGTCGCTGGAGATCCCGGTGGTGGCCCAGGCGCTGGCCCGCCGCTGCGACGCGGTGGTCGCGCTGGGCGCGGTGATCCGCGGCGAGACCGCCCACTTCGACTACGTCTGCGACTCGGTGACCTCCGGCCTGACCCGGATCTCGCTGGACGAGCGGACCCCGGTCGGCAACGGCGTGCTCACCTGCGACACGCTCGACCAGGCCCTTGAGCGCTCGGGCCGGCCCGGCAGCAAGGAGGACAAGGGCTACGAGTCGGCCGTGGCCGCGCTGGAGACCGCCCTCCTGCTGAGGGACCTGGCCTGACCTGCGGTAGGTTCTCCTCGTGCCCGAGCCCGCCGTCCCGCCGCCGCCCCTGCCCGTCACCTGGCGTCCGCGTGTCCCGCGCCTGGTCGCCTACGGCTTCGCCGCGCTGGTCGTGGCGGGGGCGGTGGTCATGGCGATCCTCATCGCCGAGCCGTTCAAGCTGCCTGACCGGATCGCGATCGTGGCGTTCGGCGGCGCGGTGGCGTACGTGCTGCACCTGCTGGGGCGGGTGCGGGTGCGGGCCGACGCCGACGGCCTCACCGTCGTCAACGCCGTCCGCACCCACCGCTACGCCTGGGCGCAGGTGCTGGACGTCACGCTGGCGGAGGGCGACCCCTGGCCGCGCGTCGACTTCTCCGACGGCCGCTCCATCGGCGCGATGGGCATCCAGGGCTCGGAGAAGGAGCGCGCCCGCCGGGCCACGGCCGAGCTGTCGGCCCTGATCCACGAGCGCGGCGAGGCGCCCGAGAGCTAGCCTGAAAGCGTGCTGCGGCCGACAATCAGGACAATGGACATCCAGTCGCCGGGAAAGCTCGTCGAGCTGCTCGACCGGCACGCCTATCTGGCCGACGAGGGGCTGGCGACGGCCGCGTTCCTGGCGCTGCGGATGGGGCGGCCGCTGTTCCTGGAGGGCGAGGCCGGGGTCGGCAAGACCGAGCTGGCCAAGACCCTGGCGGCGCTGCTCAAGGCGCCGCTGATCCGGCTCCAGTGCTACGAGGGGCTGGACGCCGCCCAGGCCCTGTACGACTGGGACTTCGCCCGCCAGCTCCTGCACCTCAAGGCCGCCGAGGCGGCCGGGGTCACCGACGCCGCCCGGCTGGAGGGCGAGATCTACGACCGGCGTTTCCTCATCGCCCGCCCGCTGCTGAAGGCCGTCGAGACGCAGCCCAGCGTGCTGCTGGTGGACGAGATCGACCGGGCCGACGACGAGTTCGAGGCGTTCCTGCTGGAGGTCCTGTCCGACTTCACGATCTCCATCCCCGAGCTGGGCACGATCAGGGCGAAGAAGCCGCCGGTGGTCGTGGTGACCTCCAACCGCACCCGCGAGGTCCACGACGCGCTCAAGCGGCGCTGCCTCTACCACTGGCTGGAGCACCCGAGCTTCGACCGCGAGGTGGCCATCCTGCTGCGGCGGCTGCCCGCCTGCACCGAGACCCTCGCCCTCCAGGTGGCCAGGGCGGCCGAGCGGCTGCGGCAGGCCGACCTGGTCAAGCCGCCGGGGGTGGCCGAGACCCTCGACTGGACGGAGGCCCTGCTCACCCTGGGCGCCAGGGAGCTGGACCCCGGGCTGGCCGCCGCCACGCTCGGCGCGGCGCTGAAGTACCGGGAGGACGTGGCCAACGTGCTCGGCAACGGGCTGCTCCAGCATGGCTGACCGCGGGGCCGGCGACCCTCTGGAAGGGCTGGCCGCCACCCTGACCGGGTTCGCCAGGACGTTGCGGGCGGCCGGCGTCGGCGCCGACCACGACCGCACGCGGAGCCTGCTGGCGGCGCTGGACCACCTCGACGTCACCGACCGCGCCGGCCTCTACTGGGCCGGCCGCGCCACGCTGTGCGCCACCCCCGACGACCTGCCCCGCTACGACCGCTGCTTCGCCGCCTACTTCGGCGGGCAGCGCGCCACGCTCGCCCGCGCCGCCGTCACGAGCGTCACCCGCCACCTGGCCGCCCGCGAGGACGCGGACGGGCAGGAGGAAGGCCGCGACGGCCGCGACGACCCGTCGGCCGCGCCCGCGACCGCGAGCCGCGCCGAGATCCTGCGCCACCGGGACGTGGCCAGGCTGACCGAGGCCGAGCGGGCCGAGGTGCACCGCATGCTGGCCCTGCTGCGCACGGGCCGGGCGCGGCGCCGCTCGCGCCGCTTCGCCGAGGCCCCGCGCGGCGCGCTGGACCGGCGCCGCACGATCCGCGAGGCGCTGCGCACGGGCGAGGTGGCCGGGCTGCGCCACCGCAGGCACGCCACCCGGCCCCGCGCGGTGGTGCTGTTCGTGGACGTCAGCGGATCGATGGCCCCGTACGCCGAGACCCTGCTGCGCTTCGCCCACGCGCTGGTCAGGAGCGAGCCGCGGGCCACCCGCGTCTACTCGGTCGGCACCCGGCTCACGCCGATCACCGCCGAGCTGCGCCACCGCGACCCGGGCACCGCGCTCGACGAGGTGTCCAGGGCCATCCCCGACTGGAGCGGCGGCACCCGGCTCGGCGCGGAACTCAAGGAGTTCCTCGCCCGTTTCAGCGCACGGGGCGCGATCGTGGTGATCGCCTCGGACGGATGGGAACGCGGCGACCCCGGGCTGCTGGCCACGCAGCTGGCCCGGCTGTCCAGGCAGGCGTACCGGATGATCTGGGTCAACCCCCACAAGGGGTACGAGGACTACCAGCCGCTCACGGGCGGCATGCGGGCCGCCCTGCCGTACCTCGACGACCTGGTGGCCGGGCACAGCCTGGCCGCCTTCGAGCGACTCAGCGAAAGGCTCGCCCATGCGTGACGTGCTGCCGGAGATCATGCGCTGGTGGAGGTCGGGGCTGAAGTTCGGGCTGGCGACGGTGGTGAGCACGTTCAGCAGCGCGCCGCGCCCGCCGGGCGCGGCGATGGCGGTGCGCGGCGACGAGGTGGTCGGCAGCGTCTCCGGCGGCTGCGTCGAGGGCGCGGTGTTCGAGCTGGCCACCGACATCGACGCGCCGGTGCTGCAGCGGTACGGGGTCAGCGACGACGACGCCTTCGCCGTCGGGCTCACCTGCGGCGGCATCATCGACATCCTCGTCGAGCCCGTCTCCCTGGAGACCTTTCCGCAGCTCGGCGAGGTGGCCGCGTCGATCGGGGCGCACGAGCCGGTCGCCGTCGCCACCGTGGTGTCCGGCCCCGGCCGGGTGGGCGCGCGCCGCGTCATCTGGCCCGGCCGCGCCTCGGGCAGCCTCGGCCCGCGCCGCCTGGACGAGGCCGTGGACGACGACGCCCGCGGCATGCTCGCCCAGGGCGCGACCGGCGTCAGGCGCTACGGCGCGGAGGGGGAGCGGCGGCTGGACGACCTGGCGGTGTTCGTGCACTCGTTCGCGCCGCCGCCGCGGATGCTGGTGTTCGGGGCGATCGACTTCGCCGCGGCGGTGGCCAGGGTCGGCAAGTTCCTCGGCTACCACGTCACCGTCTGCGA
Source organism: Nonomuraea sp. NPDC050783 (assembly GCF_040802095.1). Classification (NCBI taxonomy): domain Bacteria; kingdom Bacillati; phylum Actinomycetota; class Actinomycetes; order Streptosporangiales; family Streptosporangiaceae; genus Nonomuraea; species Nonomuraea sp. NPDC050783. Next base: position 383,191 of record NZ_JBFAHK010000003.1, on the reverse strand, counting down.
CGCCCGGCCCGTCTTCGCCACCGCCAAGCGCTTCCCCGACGCCGACGAGGTCGTGGTCAAGTGGCCGCACGACTACCTGGCCTCGGTCCAGGTGGACGAGCGCACCGTGATCTGCGTGCTCACCCACGACCCGAAGTTCGACGTCCCGCTGCTGGAGGTGGCGCTGCGCACCGGCGCCGGCTACATCGGCGCCATGGGCTCGCGCCGCACCCACGAGGACCGCCTGGAGCGGCTGCGCGAGGCCGGGCTCACCGGGGAGGAGCTGGCCCGGCTGCGCTCGCCCATCGGGCTGGACCTCGGCGCGCGCACCCCCGAGGAGACGGCCGTGTCGATCGCCGCCGAGCTGATCCAGCTCCGCTGGGGCGGCACCGGCCGCCCGCTGTCCACGACCGAGGGCCGCATCCACCACGAGAACGCATGATCGCCGGGCTGCTCCTGGCCGCCGGCCGGGGTGCGCGGCTCGGCACGCCCAAGGCGCTGGTCGGGTACGCGGGCGAGCGCCTGGTGGACCGGGGCGTGCGCCTGCTGGCCGAGGGCGGCTGCCACCCGGTCGTGGTGGTGCTGGGCGCGGCCGACGCGCAGGTACGCGGCGCGGTCACCGTGCGCAACCCCGACTGGGCCTCCGGCATGGGCTCCTCCCTGCGCGCGGGCCTGGCCGCGCTGCCCGCCGAGGCGGCGGCCGTCGTGGTGGCGCTGGTCGACCAGCCGCTGATCCGGCCAGGGGCGGTACGCGCGCTGATCGCCGCGCGCGCCGGGCTGGCGGTCGCCACGTACGGGGGCCGGCCCAGGAACCCGGTGCTCATCGCCCGCGAGCACTTCGCCGGGGTGGCCGAGCGGGCGGTGGGCGACGTCGGCGCCCGCGCGTTCCTGCGGGCCCATCCCGAGCTGGTCACCGAGGTGCCGTGCGACGCCCACGGCGACCCCGCCGACATCGACACCCCGCAGGACCTCGAAGCCCTCCGGGCGGGCCTACAGGCGGAATGAGGCGACGGCGGCGCGGTGGTCGCTGCCGGTGGCCGGGGCCACGCCCGCCCTGGTGGCCGTCATGCCCTTGAACAGGATGTGGTCGGGCCGGGTGACGGGGAACTCGGCCGGCCAGGTGAAGCCGAACCCGTCGCCGGCGACGCTCTGCGCGTCGGTCAGCGGCGGGGTGAGGCCGCGCATGCCGCGGTCGGTGGTGGCGGTGTTGAGGTCGCCGAGCAGCAGGATGCGCTTGCCGGGGTCGGCGTCGACGAGCTCGCGGGCCCGGGCCAGCGAGGCGTCGCGGGAGGCGGTGTGGCCGGGGCGGGCCGAGGCCAGGTGCATGACGTAGACGGTGACCTTGCCCTTGGGGGTGGCGGCCACGGCGCGCAGGGCGCGCGGCCAGCCCATGCCGACGTCGAGCGGCGCGGTGCCGGTGAGCGGGTAGCGGCTCCACAGGCCGACCGTGCTGACCGCGTAGTGGTACTTGAACATCTTGTTGAGCTGCTTGGCGGCCGGGCCGCCGGGCGTCAGCTCCTGCGCGGCCAGCAGGTCGAGGTCCTTGGCGATGGCCCGGACGGCCTCGCCCGAGGCGTCGTTGCGCACGCCGACGTTGACCGTGCCCACCGACAGGTCGCCGGCGCCGCCCGGTGACGTGCGCAGCAGCGTCGAGCCGAACATGGCCGCCCACACCACCCCGGGCACCAGCGCGGCCGCGGCGGCCACCGTGGAGCGGGCCAGCGCGGCGGCGAGCAGCAGCGCGGGCACCGCCAGCCCGATCCAGGGCAGCAGGCTCTCCAGCACCGGGGTGAACCCGCCGAGCGTGGGGATCAGCCCATGACCCGCCAGGGCCGCGGTCACGACCGCCGACAGCACCACGACAACCCGACTCAGCACCCGTCACAGGCTAGCCGCTCCACCACCGGCATCCGACGCGATAGCCTGGTCGCGTCGAAACGGAACATCATTCGGTTCATGGGGAGCCCCGGCATGCGCATCGGTATGGCACTCAACTACTCGGGCGGCTTCAAGGAGACCGTCGCCGAGCTGGCGGACTACGAGAAGGCCGGGCTGGACATCGTGTTCGTGGCCGAGGCCTACTCCTTCGACGCGGTCAGCCAGATGGGCTACATCGCGGCCAGGACCGAGCGGCTGGAGATCGCCTCCGGCATCCTGCAGATCTACTCGCGCACGCCGACGCTCATGGCCATGACGGCCGCCGGGCTGGACTTCGTCTCCGACGGGCGCTTCACGCTGGGCATCGGCGCGTCGGGGCCGCAGGTGATCGAGGGGTTCCACGGGGTGCCGTACACCGCGCCGATCGGGCGTACCAGGGAGATCATCGAGATCTGCCGCAAGGTGTGGCGGCGCGAGCGCCTGGAGCACCAGGGACGCTACTACCAGGTGCCGCTCCCGCCCGGCCAGGGCACCGGCCTGGGCAAGGCCCTGAAGATCATCAACCACCCGGTGCGCCCCCGCATCCCCATCGTGGTCGCCGCCATCGGGCCCAAGAACGTCGAGCTGGCCGCCGAGCTGGCCGAGGGCTGGGAGCCGATCTTCTACGTGCCGGAGAAGGCCGGCGAGGTGTGGGGGGAGGCCCTGGCCGCCGGCAGGGCCAAGCGCGACCCCGAGCTGGGCGAGCTGGACGTGATCGCCCAGGCGTCCCTGGCGATCGGCGACGACGTGACCGGGCTGCGCGAGTTCGGCCGGCCGATGGCGGCCCTCTACATCGGCGGCATGGGCGCCAAGGGCAAGAACTTCTACAACGACCTGGCCCGCCGCTACGGCTACGAGAAGCAGGCCGAGCTGATCCAGGACCTCTACCTCGCGGGCAAGAAGGAGGAGGCCGCCGCCCAGGTGCCGGCCGAGCTGCTGGAGAAGATGTCGCTGATCGGCAGCGAGGGGTTCGTGCGCGACCGGGTGCAGGCGTTCAAGGAGTCGGGGGTGACCACGCTCAACGTGGCGCCGCTCGGGCGTACGCACGAGGAGCGGGTGCGGCTCATCGAGCGCATCAAGGACATCGCCGGCTGATCCAGCGAGTGGGATGAATCACTCTTTTCGGGAGGAATGCTCCGGGTCTCACCGGTGTTGAAGCGCCTCGTGAGGTTCTCCGTGGTGATCGTGCTGCTCGTGGAGCGGCTGCACGTCGACCTGTGCCGGCTGCACACGTCGCTGTGTCGCTGACCCCGCGACCCGTCGATCCATCCCACCCCTCACCTATCGGAGCTTTTCTCCCGTGAAGAGATTCTCTTTCTCGCTCCAGCTCCTCGTCGGCCTCGCCGCCGGCGTGGCGCTGGGCTTCGCCGCCCGCGTCTGGGACGTGGCCTGGCTGGCCGAGACCCTCAGCAGGGTCGGCCAGATCTTCGTCCAGCTCCTCAAGCTCGCCGTGCCGCCGCTGGTCTTCACCGCCGTGCTGGTCAGCGTGGCCAACCTGCGCAACGTCAACGGCGCGGCCAGGCTCGCCACCAAGACCCTGATGTGGTTCTTGATCACCGCCGCGGTCTCGGTGACCCTCGCCATCGGGCTCGGCCTGCTCATCGCCCCCGGGCGCGGCGTCACCCTCGACACCGGCGCCGCCAAGGCCCCCGACCACGCGGGCACCTGGCTCGACTTCGTCACCGGCATCCTGCCCACGAACGTCGTCACCGCCTTCACCGAGGTGAACGTCCTGCAGATCGTCTTCCTCGGCGCCGTGCTCGGCGCGGCCGCCCTGGCGGTCGGCGAGAAGGCCGAGCCGCTGCTCGCCCTCGGCCGTTCCGTGCTGGAGCTGGTCCAGAAGGCGCTGTGGTGGGTCATCAGGCTCGCCCCCATCGGCACGGCGGGCCTGATCGGCAAGGCCGTGGCCACCTACGGGTGGGACCTGCTGGCGCCGCTGGCCAAGTTCAGCGCCGGGGTCTACATCGGCTGCCTGCTGGTGCTGCTGGCCGTCTACCCGACCGTGCTGGCCGTCTGGGGCAAGGTCAACCCCGTGCAGTTCTTCCGCAACGCCTGGCCCGCGATCGAGCTGGCGTTCGTCTCCCGCTCGTCGGTCGGCACGCTGCCGCTGACGCAGCGGGTCACCGTCGAGCGCAACGGCGTGGACCGCGACTACGCCTCCTTCGCCGTGCCGTTCGGCGCCACGACCAAGATGGACGGCTGCGCCTCGGTCTACCCGGCGCTGGCCGCGATCTTCGTGGCCCAGGTCTTCGGCGTGCCGCTGGGCCTCGGCGACTACCTGCTGATCGCGTTCGTCTCGGTCGTCGGCTCCGCCGCCACCGCCGGGCTGACCGGCGCGACCGTCATGCTGACGCTCACCCTCAGCACGCTGGGCCTGCCGCTGGAGGGCGTCGGCCTGCTGCTGGCCATCGACCCGATCCTCGACATGATGCGCACCGCCACCAACGTCGCCGGCCAGATGGTCGTGCCCGTGGTGGTGGCCCGCTCGGAGGGCCGCCTCGACACGGCCGTCTTCAACGCGCCGCCGCAGTCCCTCGACGACGCCCCGGCCACCGGGCGGCCGCGCGTCCCTGAGCCGGCCGCGGCCTGACCGCGACGCGAAGGGCGGGAAGCTCCGTGCTTCCCGCCCTTCGCGCTGTCTGGAGGAGCCCCGTGCCGACCGCTCCGGATTTACGCCCGGAGGAGAAGCGCCGGTGCCGTCGCGACGCCCCGCGTTTCTCGGATCGTTCGTCAGCGTGCGGCTGGATCGGGCGCGATGACTTCGAGCGCCTGGGTCCGGCGCTGTCGTCATCCGCCGCGAGTCGTTCCTTCCGGCGAGTGACATGGACGGTTCTCCCCGGGGGTCGGGCTGTGCCCGTCGAGGCGCCGGTCATCCAAGATCGAATTGAATGCCGGCGTCGGCGCGCTTCAGGCGGCGCAGCGTGGCCGCGTCCTCGCGCACCCAGCGGTGGTCCCGTGTGTGCTGCGGCGCGATCTTCCGGGCGACCTCCAGGGCCCGGTGCACGTGGTCGCCGCCGAGGCTGACCGCGACGGACACTTCGTGGATGCGTACCGAGTGCGGGCCGAGTGCGGGCCGAACGCGGTGCCCGCGTACACGCCCTCGGGCACCTGGACGCCGAGACGGCGTGCCTCGGCGAGGTGGGTGTCGGTCCCGGCCACGTCACCGGCGCGGCCGGCGATGACCGCTGCCCGCATGTGCAGGGCTCCGCGGGCGGCGGCTGTTCCGTTGTCGTCCGGCGACGGGGCGGCGTCGAGGGCGTGCTCCAGTGCGCGCAGGCCCGCCGCGTGGGCGCCGGCGGCGAAGAAGGTCTCCGTGCGGACGTAGGCGATGAGGCGGGCGGTAGTAGGCGACCCGCCGCCCGATGCCGCCGTGCGGCGCCGCTGGCATGGGGAGCTCCGGTCCGAGACGTTCGTCTCGGACTGTAGCGGCCTGGTGACGGCCCTGCCCAGGTGTTGGGCGGTCGCTGCACCCCCGATCTACCGGACGAGGGTGACCAACTCGCTGAGGGAGTTGATCCGCCAGTCTGCGGCGGCGGCTTCGGGCTGGTTCGCCCAGAGGTGTCCCCACGGGCCGCGCCGGATGTGCGCGGTCTGGAGTCCTGCCGCCTGTGCCGGGGCGATGTCGTTGGCGGGGTGGTCGCCCACGTACACGATCTGGTCAGGTGTGGTCCCGGCGAAGTGGACGAGCCGGGTGAAGAAGTGCCGGGAGGGCTTGGCCACGCTCCATTCACCGGACGTGGCGATGCCGTCCGCTGGGAGATCGAGCGCGCGGAGCAGCTCGGCGACGCGTCTGGTCTGGTTGCCGACGATGAGGACCTGGTGGCCGGCGGCACGGAGGGCGGTCAGTGCCGGACGCACGTCGGGGTAGAGGTCGTCTTCGTCGATGTGTTCGCCGCGTCCGGTGGCTTCGCGGGCGTCGTATTCGGCGTTGAGGTCGATGCCGGGACGGAGCAGACGGAGGGCGTCGGCGTTGTCGCGGCCTTGGGCGACGACGGCTCCGACGAGGGCGGAGAGGGTGTGGCGTGGTATGTCGAGCCAGTCGGCCCAGGAGTTCCAGTAGCGGTCGTCGCGGAGGATGGTCTCTCCGATGTCGAGGGCGAAGGTCAGCACGGTGCTGAGCGTAGACCCAGCGTCCTCACCAACGTCGCCGGCCAGATGGTCGTGCCCGTGGTGGTGGCCCGCTCGGAGGGCCGCCTCGACACGGCCGTCTTCGACGCGCCGCCGCAGTCCCTCGACGACGCCCTGGCCGCCGGGCAGCCGCGCGTCCCGGAGCCGGCCGCGGCCTGACCGCGACGCGAAGGGCGGGAAGCTCCGTGCTTCCCGCCCTTCGCGCATGTCCGGACCCGGCGTACGGTGCCGCGACCGCCGCCGGTGGGGGCGATCGGGAGGCCGGCGGGGCGCGTGGGGCCTATGGTGGGTCGGAAATCATGATTTCCGAGTTTTGGCGGGGATATGTCCGACGCGACGACGCCGGCGCTGATAGCCGACCGGTACCGGCTGGAGGAGCGCATCGGCGGCGGGCCGGTGGGCGAGCTGTGGCGCGGGTACGACACGCGCGCCGACTGGGTCGTGGCCGTGAGGGTGCTGAGCGGCACCGGGTCCCGGGAGCTGCTCAGGCAGCACGCCCAGGCCGTGGCCAAGGTCATCCATCCGAACGTGGCCATGGTGCTGGACATCGGCGAGCACGACGGGGCGCCGTTCCTGGTGATGGAGTACCTCACGGGGCTCAGCCTCGGGGAGGAGCGCGAGGCCGCGGGCGGCGTCCTGGGCGTGGTGGAGACCTGCGACCTCGTCGGGCAGGCGGCGGCCGGGCTCGACGCGGCGCACCGGGCCGGGGTGGTGCACGGGGAGATCGGCCCCGACAGCTTCCGGCGGGCCGGCAGCGGCGGGCTCAAGGTCGTCGGGTTCGGGCTCGGCGACCGGGATGCCCCCGGCGGTGACCGGCGGTACCTGGCACCCGAGCGGGCCGCCGGCGGCGAGGCGACGCCCGCCGGGGACGTGTACGCGCTGGGATGCGTCTGCTACGAGCTGCTGTGCGGCCGCCTCCCCTTCGACGGCGGTTCAGAGGGCGACGGCCCGGGGAGCGGTGGCTCAGGGGGCGACGGTCCGGAAAGCGACGGCCCTGGGAGCGGGGAGGCGGGGAGCCGCGGACCGGGGAGCGGGGAGCCGGAGGAGGACGTGCCGCCGCCCAGCGCGTTCAGGGCCGGGGTGCCCGCCGAGCTGGACCGGCTGGTGCTGGCGATGGTCGCGCGGGACCCGGCGCGCCGCCCGGCCGGCGGCGAGGCCATCCGCCGCGCGCTGGTGGCCATCGCCCACCCGCGCGCCAACCCCGACGCGCCCACTCCCGTCCCGCCCCCGCCGCCCGGCGCCGTGCCCGTCACCGGCGCCCTGCTGAGGGACGGCGGCCTCGCGGCCGGCCCCGCCGGACCGGCCGGCCACCCGGGCCTTCACGGACCGGGCGGCCACCCGGGTGCCGCCGGACCGATCGGCCACCCCGGACCGGCCGGCCACACGGGCCTTCACGGGCCGGCCGGGGGTGCCGGGGCGCGGGCCGGGGACACCGCCGTCTACCAGGCAGGGGACCTGCCGCCCGACCCCCCGCCCGGCAACCGCAAGCTGTTCGTCCAGCTCGGCGTGGCCCTGGCGGCCATCGTCGTGGTGACCCTGGGCATGGTCCTGTGGGCCGGCACGCGCGGCGGCGACGAGCCGGTGGCCGAGCACACGCCCGCCGCGACGTCCAGCGCGCCGGAGACCACGGACGCCGTGCCGGGCCGGACGCCGACCACCACGTCCGACTGGCCCACCGGCGAGCCCACGCGCGGCCCCGAGCCGTCCCCGGGCGTCGTGGCCACGCTCGGACCGGACATCGGCCCCCCGGACGTGCTGCGCGAGACGCCCCCCGTCCGCGGCACGCTCAGCGCCGGGCAGGGCCCGCCGGGTGGCTGGGACAGGTGGCTGGCCGCGTTCGACGAGGCGATGACGCACCAGGTCGGCTCGGGCGGTATGAACCCGCGGGTCGCGGACAAGGCCCGCAAGGAGCTCAGGAAGGCGGCCAGGAAGTCCGCCGAGGGCCGCCCCGACTCCGCGATGGGCCACGTCGCCGGGGTCTACCGCGACCTGCTGCGCGCCCAGGAGAAGGGCGACATGGAGCGGGCCGGGCCGCTGGCGCAGTTCATCCGCGAGTGGGCCGTCCAGGGCGGATGACGCGGCTTGGCCGTACATTGGCGGGATGACCGTCGATCACGCCGCGCGCCGGGCCCGGCTGGCCGCGCTGCTGCCCGCCCGCGAGGTCCCGGCCCTGCTCGTCACCTCACCCGTCAACGTCCGCTACCTGACGGGCCTGGACAGCTCGAACGCCGCCGTCCTGGTCAGGGCGGACGGCAGCGCGCTGCTGGCCACGGACAACCGCTACATCGGCACGGCCCGTGCGCTGGACGTCCCGGTGGTCGAGGCGACGGACGTGGCGGGCCGGCTGGCCGAGCCGGGCGCGGGCATCGAGGCGGCGAGCATGAGCGTGGCCACCTACCGGCGGCTCGGCGACGGGCTGGTGCCGCTCGGGCCGGTCGTGGAGGAGCTGCGGGCGGTCAAGGACGAGGCCGAGCTGGAGCTGCTGCGCACCGCCTGCGCGATCACCGACCAGACCTTCGCCGACGTGGCGGGGCGGATCGTCCCCGGCATGACCGAGCGCGAGCTGGCCCGGCTGCTGGAGAGCCGCATGGCCGAGCTGGGCGCCGACAAGCCCGCGTTCGACTCGATCGTGGCCGCGGGCGAGAACGGCGCCGTCCCGCACCACGCGCCCACCGACCGGGAGCTGCGCCGCGGCGACCTGGTGACGATGGACTTCGGCGCCCGCCACCAGGGCTACCACGCGGACATGACCAGGACCGTCAGCCTCGGCCCGCCCGCGGGCTGGCAGCGCGAGCTGTACGACCTGGTGGCGGCGGCCCAGCGGGCGGGCCGGCACGCGCTCGCCCCCGGCGCCGCCGTCGAGGAGGTGGACCGGGCGGCCCGCTCGGTCATCGAGGCCGCGGGCCACGGCGGCCACTTCCGGCACGGCCTGGGACACGGCGTGGGCCTGGAGATCCACGAGGAGCCGTTCCTGGGCCCTTCGCGGACCGGTAGACTAGAGGATCGAGTTCCGATCACCGTCGAGCCCGGGGTCTACCTCCCCGGCCGGGGCGGCGTCCGGATCGAGGACACCCTTGTGACCCGTGAGGGCGGGCCGGAACTTTTCACCAAGACGACCAAGGAGCTGCTCGTCCTTTAGAGCGGCCGCACGCGGGAGAAGAACGAGTGGCGACGACCAACGACCTCAAGAACGGCATGGTGCTGAGGCTCGAGGGCGGTGACCTCTGGAGCGTTGTCGAGTTCCAGCACGTCAAGCCGGGCAAGGGCGGCGCGTTCGTCCGCACCAAGCTCAAGAACGTCCTCTCCGGAAAGGTCGTCGACAAGACCTTCAACGCCGGCGTGAAGGTCGACGTGGCCAACGTCGACAAGCGCGAGATGCAGTACTCCTACCGCGACGGCGACGACTTCGTGTTCATGGACACCGAGACCTACGACATGGTCAACGTGCCCGCCGCCACGGTCGGCACCGCCGCCAACTACATGCTGGAGAACACCACGGCCACGGTGGCCTTCAACGAGGGCGCCGCGCTCTACGTCGACCTGCCCGCCGCCGCCGAGCTGACCATCGCCGAGACCGAGCCCGGCCTGCAGGGCGACCGCTCCACCGGCGGCACCAAGCCCGCCAAGCTGGAGACCGGCGCGGAGATCAAGGTGCCGCTGTTCATCACGACCGGCGAGAAGGTGAAGGTCGACACCCGCACCGGCGAGTACCTCGGCCGGGCCTGAGGTGTCGGCACGCGGCAAGGCGCGCAGGCGTGCGCTCGACATCCTCTTCGAGGCGGAGCTGCGCGGCGAGGATCCGCTGAAGATCCTCGCCGAGCGCGTGGAGCGGCAGGAGCCCCCGGTCAACGAGTACACCTCGGCGATCGTCGAGGGCGTGGCCCGGCACCTGGCCCGCATCGACGAGCTGATCACCACCTACGCCGAGGGCTGGACCCTCGACCGCATGCCCGCGGTCGACCGCAACCTGCTGCGCGGCGGCACGTACGAGCTGCTGTGGATGCCCGACGTCCCCGAGGGCGTGGTGATCAGCGAGTGGGTGCACCTGGCCGGCGAGCTGTCCACCGACGAGTCCCCCCACTTCGTCAACGGCCTGCTGGCCCGCTTCAAGCAACTCAAGCCAAGCCTCACCCTTTAGACACCGTCGCGACCGCCCGTTCGGGGTAGCCTCCAACCACGCCTGCCTTCAGGGCGCGCGAGGCGAGGGGCGCGTCCGTCACGGCGGGGGCCGACCGCCTGGCTGTGTGGGGTGCGGGCGGCTGAGAGCGTACGGAGATGTGGCGCGTCACCAGCCGCGACGCGCCCTTCTCTGTACCCGGGGCCCCTTTCCCCGCGTTCTTCTCGTGTTCCCGCAGTCCTGTCGCGCACACCGGGAGCGGGCCGACGCCCGTACGGCGTAGGCTGGGCGCGTCCGCGAAGGAGCCGGCCGCGAAGCAGCAGTTCGCGGGGGCGAGAGGGAGGCGAGCCGAACGTTGCGTGCTGAAAGCGTCACGAGGACCCCGGCGGTGCGCACCGCCGTCGTCTGGGACGCGCTGCGGTCGGTCCTGGCCGAGCGGGCCGCGGCCACCGGCCGCGAGGCGCTCGACATCGTCGACGCCGGCGGGGGCACCGGCGGTTTCGCCGTTCCGCTGGCCGCGCTGGGCCATGCCGTCACCGTCGTCGATCCCAGCCCCGACTCGCTGGCCGCGCTGGAGCGCCGGGCCAAGGAGAAGGGCGTGGGCGTGCGCTCGTTGCAGGGCGACGCCGACGGCCTGGGCGAGCTGCTCGACCGCGACAGCGCCGACCTGGTGCTGTGCCACAGCGTCCTGGAGTACGTCGAGGACCCCCTCAGCGCGCTGACCGCCGTCGCGGGCGTGCTGCGCCGGGGCGGCGCGGTGAGCGTGCTGGCCGCCAACCCCGTCGCCAGCGCCATCCACCGCGCGCTGGCCGGTCAGTTCGACGAGGCCCGGGCCGTGCTGGGCGACCCGTCCGGCACCTGGGGCGAGCGCGACCCCACGCCCCGCCGCTTCACCGCCGCGGCGCTCGCCGAGCTGCTGGGCGCCACCGGGTTCACCGTGGGCCCGGTCCACGGCGTGCGGGTCTTCGCCGACCTGGTGCCGAGCCGGCTCGTGGACGGCGAGCCCGGCGCCGCCGAGTCCCTGGTGGCGCTGGAGCAGGCCGCCGCCGCGCATCCGGTGCTGCGTGACATCGCGACCCAGCTGCACGTGCTCGGGCACCGTGCCTGAGCGCCCGCCTCCCCCTGTTGTCGAATTGGTGTTCGGATAGAATCGACGCGTGTCCCGCAAGCAGATCACCGGCATCGGCCCCGCTCCGCGCACCGGGGCCGATGACAGCGGCTGCCCGATCCTCCACGTCGACATGGACGCCTTCTTCGCCAGCGTCGAGCTGCTCGACCGTCCCGAGCTGCGCGGCCGTCCGGTGATCGTGGGCTCGCCCGCCGGGCGCGGCGTCGTGCTGAGCGCCACCTACGAGGCCCGCGCCTACGGCGTGCACTCGGCGATGCCGATGAGCCGGGCCCGCCGGCTCTGCCCGCAGGCGGTGATCATCCCGCCCAGCCACGGGAAGTACTCCGAGGTCTCCAAGGGCGTCATGGAGATCTTCCACGCGATCACCCCGCTGGTCGAGCCCATCGCCTCCGACGAGGCGTTCCTCGACGTCGGCGGCGCCCGGCGGCGGCTCGGCCCGCCCGCGGCCGTCGCCGCGCTGATCAGGGAGCAGGTCCTGGAGCGCTACGGCATCACGTGCTCCGTGGGCGTGGCCGCCAGCAAATTCGTGGCAAAGCTCGCCTCCAAGCAGTGCAAGCCCGACGGGCTGCTGGTGGTCCCCGCCGGCGAGGTGGTGGCCTTCCTGCACCCGCTGCCGGTCTCGGCCCTGTGGGGCGTCGGCGAGCGCACCGAGCAGTCCCTGGTCCGCCTCGGCATCCGCACCGTCGGCGACCTCGCCAGAGTGCCGTTGGACACGCTCCAGCGCGAGCTGGGGCAGGCGGTGGGCGCCCACCTGGCGGCGCTGGCCTGGGGCCGCGACGAGCGGCCCGTGAGCCCCCACGTCCCCGACAAGAGCATCGGCGGCGAGGAGACCTTCGCCACCGACGTCGAGGACCCCGAGGTCATCAAGCGCGAGCTGCTGCGCCTGTCGGAGCGGGTGGCGGCCAGGATGCGTAAGGGCGGTCAGGTGGGAAGAACGGTAAGTGTGAAGCTTCGCCGAGCCGATTTCACGACGATCAACCGCTCGCGCACGCTGCGGGAGCCCACCGACGTGGCCCAGGTCATCTACGCCACCGCCTGCGAGCTGTACGACGCCGCCGGGCTGGAGCGGGTGCGGTTGCGCCTGGTGGGGGTGCGGATGGAGAACCTCCGCCCCGCCGGGGAGGCCACCCGGCAGCTCACCCTGGGCGAGCGGGAGACCGGCTGGCGCGAGGCCGAGCAGGCGATGGACAAGGCGATCCGGAGATTTGGTCCCGATGCGGTGGTCCCAGCATCGCTCGTACGTGGCAAGCTTGATGAAATAGAGACATGACGCCGATGTCCCTACTTTGTGGTGCGCCGGAGTCGCGATTTTGGGGGAAGGGGGGCGAGATGGGCCACAATGGAGCCATGACGTCACCTCCGGTTTGGTCTGCGTTGGACGTTTGCTTTCGCCTACGTCTACAGCCTCGTATTCTGGGGATAACCGACCGCGAGGTCCGGACACCCCGTGTCGTCCGTTGCCGTTCTCCCCGTCCTGGGGCTGTCCTTGGGAGGCGCCGTGCCGCTCTCTGAGCACGAGCAGCGCTTGCTCGACCAGATCGAGCAGGCCCTCTACGCCGAGGACCCGAAGTGGGCCAACACCGTAAGGATCAGTGACCCCCGCCGTCACTACAGGCGCCGCCTCGTCAAGGCCACCATCGGCTTCGCCCTCGGCGTCGTCGTCATGATGGTCGGCGTCGTCCTGAGCGGCGCCGCTCTGATCCCGCTCGGCGTCGGCGGTTTCGTGGTCATGCTCGCGGCGTGTCTGTGGGGCCTGTCCAGCTGGAAACGCATGAACGGGTTCGGCGACTCCCCACCGGCCGGCGGCCAGGCCGCGGCGCCGGGCAAGCAGGTCCGCCGCGGCAACCGGGGCACCTTCATGGAGCGCATGGAAGAGCGCTGGCGCCGCCGCCACGACGAGCGCTGAGCCTGCCGCACCCCGCACTCCGGCCGGGTCGGTGACGACCGGGGTTCCGGGCCGGGGCAGGGAGACGGCAGCAGCGGCACCGGCGTCCGGCTCCGTGAACGGGCCGGACGCGCGACCGCCGGCCCCCCGCCGGCCGGGCGCGCCGCGAACGAAAAGGCCGCGAACGAAAAGGCCGCGAACGGAAGAGCGTGCGACCCCTCCCTCACGGGGAGGAGCCGCACGCTCTTCGCGTTCCACGACTTCCGACGACGACCCGGCCCGCCCCGGCGAGGGCGCTCCCGGCCCGTGGGCCGTCAGGGGCCGGGAGTTCCCCGCCGGGTCAGGAGCCCTTCTGGGCCGCCGTGCGCCGCAGCCGGATCGTCTCCAGCAGGTCGAACCCGTCCAGCAGCCGCTCGCCGAGCCCGCGCAGCCGCCGCAGCGTGGACGGCGGCATCAGCACCGCCCGGATCCGCCGCCCCCGCGACACCGTGGCCGCCAGCGCCTGGCGCACCGTGCGCAGCTCCTTCCGCAGCGGCCCGACCCGGCCCGGGTCGCGGGCGAACAGCACCCGCTCCACGGTCGCGGCGATGGCCGACAGCGCCGCCGCCGCCTCCGCGTCGAACTCGTACTGCTGGACCAGCCGCCGGGCCAGCGCCCGCGGGGTCTCGCTGGACTGGCGGGCCAGGCCGTAGTCGTACAGGACGTCGTCCAGCTCGGCCCAGACCGCCGCGACCGACGGATGCCGGTCGGCGCGGCCCTCGCCGGCGGCGGCCCTGGCGGCGGGCCCGTCCGGAGGGCCCGCCGCAGCCGCCGGGCGGCCGCCCAGCGCGCGCACCCGCCGGTTCCTGGTGACCAGCCGCATCGCGGCGGGGACCAGCAGGAGGAGCAGCAGCGCGCCGAGCCCGACGCCGACCTTGGCGATCAGCGGCGTCGACTCCTCCTGCGGCAGCGAGCCGGTCGGCAGGAGCCGGCTCTCCCGGTCCACGGCGCGCGGGTTCTGCCGCGCGCCCGGGTCGATCGGCTCGTCGGCCGCGGAGCTGCTGGAGCCCGGCGTCGGCGTCGTGGCCCGGCCCGTCGTCTCGGGCGCGGGCACCGAGTACGCCGGCACGCGCGCGCTGCCCTGCCCCAGCGCCCCGGCGGGCGTCGGCTCGAACGGCAGCCAGCCCACGCCGTCGAAGTACAGCTCCGGCCAGGAGTGGGAGTCGTTGGTCCCCACCTGCCACCGGCCGCCGACGGCCGTCCCGCCGGTGTAGCCGATCGCCACCCGCGACGGGATGCCGACCAGCCGGGCCAGCACCGCCATCGACGCGGCGAACTGCTCGCAGTAGCCGGCCCGGGTGTGCAGCAGGAAGTCGGCCAGCGCGGAGTTGCTGTGCCCCTGGGTACGCAGGTTGTAGGTGAAGCCGCCGTCCTGGGTGAACCACTTCTGCAGCTTCACCGCCGCCTCGTACGGCGAGGACACGCCGTCCCCGAGGATCTGCCGGGGCAGCCGCCTGATCTCCGGCGGCAGGTTGCCCGGCAGCCGCAGGAAGCGGGGGTCCACCGCGTCCCGGTCGTAGGGCAGCGACTCCAGCAGCTCGCGGGTCGGCGCCGGCTCGGTGGTGGCCACCTGGTAGTCCAGCCCGGCCGCCTCGTCGCCGATGGAGAAGACCATCAGCGTGTCGGCGTCGGCCCGCCAGTCGCCGTCCACCTGGATCTCCCGCGGCGGGTACGGCAGCGGCAGGAACTTCAGCTCCTCGATCTCGTCGCTGATCTGGACGTCGGTCACCACGTTGGTGACCTTCGTCCGCTCGGTGAGCCCGGGCGGCACCGGCAGCGGGCCGTTGTCCGTCCGGTCCTCGGCCAGGCCCCGCGGCTTGGTCATGCCGAACTGCTGGCCGTCGAAGGTGTCGAGCGCGTAGATCCGCAGGTAGCGGGGCTGGTTGTCGTTGTTGGCGTAGGTCAGGACCACGCGCCGCTCGGGGAGTTCGAGCTGGCCCTTCAGGTTCGCGATCGGGTTGGGGATGCTGATGGAGCTGCCGCGCCCGCCGGTCCCGCTGCCGCCCACGCCGAACTGGAAGAACGACACCGGCTCCATCGACGGCAGCAGCGCCGGCAGCAGCACGGCCAGCGCGATCGCGGCGAACCCGATCCGCTTGCCCGACAGCCGCAGCCCGCTGGTGTCGGCCGTGCCCCGCGGCGCGGAGGAGCGGGAGGCGCCGGAGGACGGCGTCACCGCCATGCGGGTCCGGCGCACCAGCACCGCCCGCCCCCAGTGGCCCACCCGCTCGTGCCCGTCGGCGATGAGCAGGCCGACGAAGCCGAGCGCGGCGACGATGAACGCCGGCCAGCTGATCGGGTCGGGCAGGATCGTCGCCGGGACGGTGGCCAGGGCCAGCAGCGGCAGCCCGGCCAGCGCCGCCCGCCGCAGCCGCGCCGCGAACAGGTCCACGGTGACCGCGATGAGCGCCACCCCGCCGGTGGTGAGCAGCACGATGCCCTCCGTGGCGGGCACCGGGGCGGCGAAGCGCTGGATGTCGGCCCAGCCGACGCCGAGCAGCCGGCCCAGCTCCAGCACCGACGCCTTGGTCGGCACCAGCAGCCCCCACGCCTCCTCGGCGGCGAAGGACATGGTCAGGTAGATCCACACCGCGGCCAGGGCGAGCAGCGGCGCCGCCCACGCCGGCAGCGACAGGCGGCTGCTCACCAGGCCGGCCCCCACCACGGCCAGCACCACACCCAGCGACGACCAGAACCAGGTCCCGCCCTCGAAGAGGGGGTAGAGCAGCACGGCGGCGGTGAACGCGGCCACTCCGGAGGCGATGGTCAGTCTCATACCGCACCTCCGGCGGGGTTGAGCACGTACCTGCCGCGATGCGCGGCGTCCTGCCAGACCGACGCGATCGAGGCGCCCGCGGGCAGCCGGACGATGCGCCAGCCGTAACCGGCCAGCACGGTCTGCACGGCCTCGTGGTTCTCCGTCGAGCCCGGCGCGCCGCCGTCCCAGGTGCTCACGTCGAGCAGCACCGCGACGCCGGTGATGCCGCTGTGCCGCAGCCGGGCCAGCTCCCTCGCCTCCTCCGGCTCCAGCGCGCCGAGCACCGCCACGATCAGGCCGTCGCCGCCGCCTTGCCGCAGGGCGGCGACGCCCATCTCCAGGGAGCGGGCCGGGCTGTGCCGGATGACGGCGAGGGTGTCGAGCAGCGAGTAGCTGAGCCCGCTGTCGGTCAGGTGCTCGGGCCCCTGGTCGGTGACCAGGCGCAGGCCCAGGCCCTCGCGGGCGAGGTGCACGCCGATGGAGGCCGCGGCCGAGACCGCCACCTCGAACGACGAGCGCGGCCCCTCGCCGCGGTGGGCGTGCCGGCGGGTGTCGAGCAGGAGCGCGCCGCGGCTCTGCCACTGCTGCTCCTCCCGGCGCACCATCAGCTCGCCGCGGCGGGCGGTGGAGCGCCAGTGGACCCGGCGCAGGTCGTCGCCCTGCCGGTACTCGCGCGGCGCCACGTCGTCGTCGCCGGCCGCCGCCACGCTGCGGGTACGGCTCTCGCCGCCGCCCGACCACTCGCCCGACAGCCGTACGTGCGGCAGCGCCGCCACGTGCGGGGTCACCACGAGCGTGTCGCTGATGGTGAACGAGCGGCTCAGCTCCACCAGCCCGAACGGGTCGGCGATGCGGATGGACAGCGGCCCGATCGGGTAGCGGCCCCGCAGGTCGGAGCGCACCCGGTAGTCGATCTCCCGCACGCCGCGCGGCTCGACCCGGTCCAGCACGAACCGGGGCCGCACGCCCAGCGCGTACGGGACGGTGTCCTCGATGAGCAGCAGCCCGGTGGGCAGCCGGGTGACGTTCTCCAGCCGCAGGGTCACGGTGGCCTCGCCGCCCACCTCCGCCCTCGGCGGGTCCAGCCGGCGGGCGCAGCTCAGCCGGTAGCGGGTGCGTGCCACCACCATCGCGGCCAGCAGCGGCAGCGCCGTCACCAGCACCCCGATCCTGAACAGGTCGTTCTCGCCCAGGATGACGGCCATCAGCATCGCCGCGATCCCGGAGGCCAGGAACGACCTGCCCCTGCTGGTCAGCGCCCGCAGTCCGGCTCTCACGACGCTCGCGTCTCCGGCACCGGCACGCGCCTGATCAGGTCGGTGACCACCTGCTCCGGCAGCCGGCGCTGCCCCTGGGCCTCGACGCTGGGCAGCAGCCGGTGCGCCAGCACGGGGACCGCCAGGTCCTGCAGGTCGTCGGGGATGACGTAGTCGCGGCCGGCCAGCGCGGCGTGCGCCCTGGCGGCCCGCACGAGCTGCAGCGTGGACCGGGGCGAGGCGCCCAGCCGCAGGTCGGGGGAGTGGCGGGTGGCCACCACGAGGTCGATGGCGTACTTCTTGACGGGCTGGGAGACGTAGACGCCGCGCACGGCCTCGATGAGCGCGCGCACCTCCGACGTCGTCGCCACCGGCTCCAGCTTGTCCAGCGGCGAGGTGCCGCCGTGCACGTCGAGCATCTCCAGCTCGGCCTTGGGCTCCGGGTAGCCCATGGCGACGCGGGCGGTGAAGCGGTCGCGCTGCGCCTCGGGGAGGGGATAGGTGCCCTCCATCTCGATGGGGTTCTGGGTGGCGATCACCATGAACGGCGCGTCGAGCTGGTAGGTCACGCCGTCCACCGTCACCTGGTGCTCCTCCATGCACTCCAGGAGGGCGGACTGCGTCTTGGGGGAGGCGCGGTTGATCTCGTCGCCCACCACGATGTTGGCGAAGACGGGCCCCGGCTTGAACTCGAACTCCCGGGTCTGCTGGTTGTAGGCGCTCACGCCGGTGATGTCGCTCGGCAGCAGGTCGGGGGTGAACTGCACCCGCCGGACGGGACAGTCGATGGAACGCGCCAGCGCCTTGGCCAGCATGGTCTTGCCGACGCCGGGGACGTCCTCGATGAGGAGGTGCCCTTCGGCCAGCAGGACGGTGAGCGTGAGGCGGACCGCGTCGCTCTTGCCCTCGATCACCGATTCGATCGCCTCGCGGATCCGGTGGGCTACGGTGACCAGCTCGTCGAGCTGGGGAGGGACGTCATGGGTTACTGCCACCAGGCCTCCATGAGAAGTGCGACGGCTGTCCCGGCGGTGCCATTGCGGGAGCCATGCCATTCCTTTTCCATTGTGTGTACGACCCTACGACGCTGTGGGTTCGCGAGCGACATTTGTGGATATTCCAGGGAACCTGGGCGATGTTCCCGATTAGGTGGCATGTGGGTCCGTATCCCGTGACACTGACCCCCGCGCGCCGCCCCCCATTCCTCCACCCGGCTCTTCGTCCGGCCCTGGGCGGCTATTTCCCGGTGCTGGCAAATGTTCGACACGCCCGTGCGAGGTGATCGGCCGCGTGCCCCCCACCACTCCGCCCCATCGCTCTGACCTGCGGTAACGCAAGGGAAAGCGCGGATGAAGAGCGTTCGAATCAGTTGACGGTGGGGAGAAGTGGAGTATGGTGGTGCGCAGTGGAGAGCACGGTGCGCCAGCGCTGTGCGCTTCGCTAGGCACGGGAGGTGGCGCCGGTGTTCCTCGGCACCCACCACCCGCGCCTGGACGACAAGGGACGGCTGTTCCTGCCGGCTAAGTACCGTGAGGAGCTGGCGGAGGGTCTTGTGATCACCAAAGGCCAGGAGCGATGCCTCTACGTCTTTCCCGTGGAGGAGTTCCAGCGCATTACCGAGGCTCTCCGTACCGCCCCGGTCACCGCCAAGGCGGTGCGTGACTACAGCCGCGTCTTCTTCGCCAGCGCGTCCGACGAGAAACCAGACAAGCAGGGGCGCGTCACGATCCCGCAGGGCCTGCGCCAGTACGCGGGGCTGCGGCGTGACTGCGTCGTCATCGGGGCCAACACCCGGCTGGAGATCTGGGACGCCCAGGCGTGGGACACCTACCTCAGCGAACAGGAGCAGGCGTTCGCCGATCTGTCGGAGGAGGTGCTGCCAGGGATCTTGTGAGAACCACGGTCGATCCGTCGGTGTTGTCGTTCGGCGAGGTCTCCACCCGCAACCACTGTCTGTCAACTGATGCACCTTCCCCGGTGTCAGTGGGCAGACGCCCACGAAGAGGGTGCGGATGGGGACCTGGCCGGGCGGCACCGGGTGGGGACCCAGGACGATCCGGATCGATCAGTACGCGTCATCCGCGAGCAAGGACGCGAGAGGGGGGTTGGAGTTGCAGGGCGACGTCGGCACGAGCGGTCACGTTCCGGTGATGCTGGAGCGCGTACTGGAGTTGCTGGGCCCGGCGCTGACCGGCCCCCGTCCCGTCGTGGTCGACGCCAACCTCGGCCTCGGCGGGCATTCCGAGGCCCTGCTCGCGGCCTTCCCCGCACTGCGTCTGATCGGCATCGACCGCGACCCCTTCGCCATCGAGCACTCCACCCGCAGGCTCGGCCCGTACGCGGAGCGGATCACCCTGGTGCACGCCTCCTCCGACGACCTGGAGGGGGTGCTCGCCCGCGCCGGGCACACCACGGTCGACGGGGTGCTGTTCGACCTCGGGGTGTCCTCGCCCCAGCTCGACGAGGCCGGCCGCGGGTTCGCCTACTCCTACGACGCGCCCCTCGACATGCGCATGGACACGCAGCAGGAGCTGACGGCCGAGAAGGTGGTCAACACCTACAGCGCCGCCGAGCTGACCCGCGTCCTGCGCGTCTACGGCGAGGAACGATTCGCCCCGCGTGTCGCGAGCCTCATCCTCAAGGAACGGGCCAAAGAGGCCATAACCTCGACCAAGCGGCTGGCGGACATCGTGCGCGATGCGATTCCCGCCGCTACCCGGCGCACCGGGGGAAACCCCGCCAAAAGAACCTTTCAGGCGCTACGCATCGAGGTGAACGCGGAGCTGTCCGCCCTGGAGGCGGCGCTGCCCGCGGCGCTCGACGCGCTGGCGCTGGGTGGGCGAGTCGTCGTGCTCTCCTACCACTCACTGGAGGACCGGCTCACCAAGCAGGCCCTCACGGCGCGAACCAGGGACACCAGCCCCCCCGGGCTGCCCGTCCCGCTGGAGGCTCACCAGCCGAGGTTCCGCCTGCTGACGAGGGGAGCAGAGCTCCCGAGCGAAGAAGAGGTGGCCCGCAACCCGCGGGCGGCCTCGGCCCGGCTACGGGCGGCAGAGAGGATCCGTGTTGACGACTGAGCAGGAGACCGGCCGGGGCGCGGCCGTGCGCCGCGCGGTGCCCAAGACGGGGTCCACGGCGGTCCCCAGGACCGGCGCGCGCCGGGCCGGGGCGCCGCACCAGTCGAAGCCCGATCCGGCCAAGCCCGATCCGGCCAAGCCCGCGCCGGCCAGGCCCAAGCCGGCCGAGCCGGCGGCGGCGAGGTCCGCGTCGGCCAGGTCCAAGCTGACCGAGCCCAAGACGGCGGCGCCCAGGACGGCGGTGCCCAGGACGGCCGGGTCCAGGACGACCGGGTCCAGGACTACCGAGCCCAGGACGGCCGGGCCCAGGACGGCAGGGCCGGGCCGGACGCGGCCGGCGGCGCGTCCCGACGCGCGCCCGGCCTGGCGGGCCGAGACCGGGCCGGAGCCCGCGCGGCGCCGGCGGCTCGCGCGGCGGCAGCGCACGCCGTTCGTGCTGCTCGTCGTCGGGCTGATGTCCGGCGGCCTGGTCAGCCTGCTGCTGCTCAACACGATGCTGGCCAAGGACACCATCACCGACGCCACCCTGCGCGAGGAGATCGCGGTGGCGCGGCTGGAGAAGGAGAAGATCGAGCAGGAGTACCAGCGCAACACCCAGCCCGGCGTCATCGCCGAGCGCGCCGAGCAGCAGGGGCAGCACCCCGACTGGGACAACGTCAACGGCTGGGACAGCGCCGGTGACGGCCAGGTAAACCGGGTGGACACGGAACGGTGAGGGAATCAGGCGGCAGGGGGCAGGGTCCCGGCCGCGGCGCTGGCGGCGCCGGCTCTCAGGGAGGGCCCGGCGCCGCTCGTCGTACGCCGGGCGGGCCGGGACGGGCGGGGCGCCAGGGCGGCTCCGCCCGTTCGGAGGGGGCGGGCCGCCCGGCGTCGCCGGACACCCCGCCGCGCCAGCCGCGCAAGCGGCCCGACCCGCTGGACCTGCCGTTCGGTCACGAGGACGGCTACCGCACCCGGCCGCCCCGCGACCCGTCCGACCCGGGCCACGACGACGACCCCGGCCGTTCCGGCCGTAGCCGTCCGGACGGAGGGCGCGGCCGCCCGGGTGACGGCCGTGGCCGTTCCGGCGAGGGCCGTGGCCGTACGGACGGCGACCGCGGGGACGACCCGCGTGGCCGTTCCGACGAGGGACGCAGCCCCGGCGACGACCGGCGCGGCCGTCCGGACGACGACCGGCGCGGCCGTCCCGGCGACGGCCGGCGCGCGCCGCGCGAGGAGGGCTCCGGCCGCGCCGAGGACGGCCGCGCCCGCCCGCGGGGTGCCGCCGGCGAGCCCGCCGGGCGACGGCGCCCCTCCCGGGACGGCGACGACCACCCCAGGGGCCGCGCCACCGCCCAGAGCCGCGACCCCGGCCCGCGCGACCGGACCCCCGGCAGCCGCGACGACGCCGACCGCCCCCGCCGCCCTACTTCGGGCCGCGAGGACGCCGATCACCCCCGCCGTCCTACCTCCGGCCGCGAGGACGCCGGCCGCCCGCGCCGTCCCACTTCGGGCCGCGAGGACGCCGATCACCCCCGCCGTCCTACCTCCGGCCGCGAGGACGCCGGTCGCCCGCGCCGTGGCGCCGACGACGACGACGTCCGCCGCTCCCGCCGCCCCGCTTCCGGCCGTGACGACGCCGGCCGTCCCCGACGTGGTTCCGTGGATCGTGACGACGCCGGCCGCGGTCCCGCCGGTCGCGACGACGAGCGGGTGCGCGGGCGCGTCCAGGGCCGCGACGGCCGCCGCCTCCGCGACGACCGCGCCGACGAGCCGCCCGCCCGCGACCGCCGCCACGACGCCCCCCGCGCCCGTGGCGGGCGCGACGACGACCCGCGCGCCCGCGACGCCGAGGCGCGCTCGCGGCACGAGCACGGGGACGGGGCGTCGCGCCGCGCCCCGGCCGGCGGCTCCCGCCAGGAGCGCGAGCGGGCCGCCGGGCGCCGCGCCGGGGACGGCGCCAGGAGCACGCGGGGCGGCGACGTCCCCCCGCCGAGGAGCCCGTGGCGCCGGCCGCCCGCGCCGCCGCGCCCGCCCAGGCCGCCCCTGGTGCTGCGCCTGGGCAACCCGCGCCGCCGCATCAACATTGGCCTGATCGGCATGACGTTCGTGCTGTCGATCTTCGCCGGCCGCCTCATCCAGATGCAGGGCCTGGACTCCAAGGTGTACGAGGCCGCCGCCGCCGACCAGCGCCAGCACGTCGAGACCATCCCCGCCAAGCGCGGCTCGATCACCGACGTCAACGGCCACGACCTGGCGGTGACGGTCGAGGCCCGCGAGCTGTCGATCGACCCGTCCAAGATCACCAAGCCGGACGTCCGCGCGAAGGTGACGAAGGCCCTCGCCCAGCAGCTCGGCAAGAGCGAGCAGGACATCGCCGCCAAGCTGGCCAGGACCGACACCCGCTACCAGCGCCTGGCCACCGACGTCGATCCGGTGGTGGCCAGCCGCCTGCAGCAGGCGGGCATCCCGGCGCTCAGCGCGAAGAAGACCTACCGCCGCCTCTACCCGGCAGGCGACCTCGCGGGCAGCATCATCGGCTTCGTCGGCGACGAGGGCAAGGGCCTGGTCGGCGTCGAGGGTGCCAGCGACAAGCTCCTGGCCGGCCGCGACGGGCAGCAGCGCGTGGAGACCGGCCGCGACGGCCAGCGCATCCCGATGACCAGCAGCCAGCGCACGGCCCCCGTGGACGGCCGCGACATCCGGCTGACCATCGACCGCGACATCCAGTGGGCCGCCCAGAAGTCGATCGGCGACCAGGTCAGGGAGTCCGGCGCCGACAGCGGCACGGTCATCGTCATGGACGTGCGCACCGCCCAGATCGTCGCGATGGCCAACGCGCCCGAGCTCGACCTCGGCAACTGGCGCTCGGCCCCGGCGTCCAGCCAGATCAACAAGGCCGCCGCCGACGTCTTCGAGCCCGGCAGCACCAACAAGGTGATCACCGCCGCGGCCGCGCTGGAGGCCGGCGCGGCCACCCCGGACACGGTGTTCCAGGTGCCCGACCGGATCAGGTGCTACGACCAGGTGCTGCACGACGCGCACGCGCACGGGACGGAGTCGATGACGTTCCGCCAGGCGATGGCCGAGTCCAGCAACGTCGCCACGGTCATGGCCGCGCGCAAGATCGGCAGCGCCCGCCTGTACGGGATGCTGAAGGCGTTCGGCTTCGGCAGCAGGCCGGGCGGCGGCGTGCCGGGCGCCGAGGCGGGCCTGCTGCCCGACTACAAGAAGTGGTCCGGCAGCCAGAGCTGCACGATCGCCTACGGCCAGGGCGTGTCGGTGACGGCGCTGCAGATGGCCAGCGTCTACCAGACGATCGCCAACGGCGGCGTCAGGATCGAGCCGCGGATCGTGGCCGGCACGACCGACGCCACAGGCAAGTTCGTCCCGGCCCCCGAGAGCAAGCGGACCAGGGTGGTGAGCGAGACGACCGCCAAGGAGATCACGACCATGCTGGAGAGCGCCGTGGGCGAGGAGGGCACCGGCCACCTGGCCGCCATCCCCGGCTACCGGGTGGCGGGCAAGACCGGCACCGCCAACCGCTACGACGCCTCCCTGGGCCGCTACGACGGCTACACTGCCTCGTTCGTCGGGTTCGCCCCGGCGGACAAGCCGAGCCTGGTGGTCCTGTCGGTGCTGCAGAACCCCAAGAAGGGGCACTTCGGCGGCGAGCTGGCGGCCCCCGTGTTCAAGGATGTGATGACGTTCGCCATCAAGAGCAAGAAGATTCCTGCCACAGGCTCCACCGTGCCGCCGGTGCGTACGCGCGCCGGGGAGTGACCAGGAAGGGTACGCTCTCGCCGTGCGTCCCCCGTCGTCTATGCGTCCCACGACCAGTCCGCCCCGTCCGCTGACCGGGCTCGCGACCATGCTCGACGCCGATTCCGGCACGTCGCGGTCGCCACACGCCGCCCTGACCGGCGTCACCATCGACTCCCGCGACGTCCGGCGGGGTGATCTCTACGTGGCGCTGCCCGGCAGCCGGGTGCACGGCGCGACGTTCGCCGCCGCGGCGATGGCCGGCGGGGCGGTGGCGATCCTGACCGACCGGGCCGGGCGCGAGGCCGCCGTCGCCACCGGCCTGCCGGTGCTGATCGTGCCCGACCCGCGCGCGCTGCTCGGGCAGATCGCCTCCTGGGTGTACGGCCAGCCGGCCCACGACATCCAGGTCCTCGGCGTGACCGGCACCAGCGGCAAGTCCACCACCACGTTCATGCTGGAGGCGGGCCTGCGCGCCGCCGGGCACACCACGGGCCTGGTGGGCGGCGTCGAGATCCGCGCGGGCGAGCTGCGCTTCCAGCCGACGCTGACCACGCCGGAGGCCACGACGCTGCACGGCCTGTTCGCCCTCATGCGCGAGCAGGGCGTCACCGCGGCCGCGATGGAGGTCTCCAGCCACGCGCTCGCCCTCGGCCGGGTGGACGGCGTCTTCTACGACGTGGCGCTGTTCACCAACCTCTCCCAGGACCACCTCGACTTCCACAAGGACTTCGAGGACTACTTCTCGACCAAGGCGCGGCTGTTCCAGCCGGAGCTGAGCCGCGCCGGGGTGACCAACCTCGACGACCGTTACGGCCGCGAGCTGCTGCACCGGGCCAAGGTGCCGATGACGACGTTCTCGGCGCAGGGCGACCCTGAGGCCGACTGGCGGGCGGTCGACGTGCGGCTGGGCGCCGACGGCAGCGCGTTCCGGGTGACCGGGCCGGGCGGCGTGGAGGCCGACGCGCGCATCGCGCTGCCGGGGCCGTTCAACGTGGCCAACGCGCTCGGCGCCGTCGTCACCCTGGTCGAGGCCGGCATCCCGCTGCACACCGCGGTGCGCGGCGTCGGCGCGCTGGCCGGCGTGCCGGGGCGCATGCAGCGCGTCACGACCGCCGGCGACGAGTTCCAGGCCGTCGTGGACTACTCGCACAAGCCCGGCGCCGTGGAGTCGGTGCTGCGCTCGCTGCGGGCCGTCACCGCGGGCCGGCTGGTCATCGTGCTCGGCTGCGGCGGCGACCGCGACAGCGGCAAAAGACCCATCATGGGCGAGATCTCCGCGGAGCTGGCGGATGTGGCCATTTTCACGAGCGACAATCCCCGTACGGAGGATCCGCTCGCCATTCTCGCGGCCATGATGGAAGGAGCGCTCCGCGTTCCGCAGCACGCCCGCGCTCATGTGATCATTGAGCCCGACCGCGCGGCCGCCATCGGCCTGGCGATCGCCAGGGCCGGGCGCGGCGACGTGATCGTCGTGGCGGGCAAGGGTCACGAGCAGGGCCAGTACGTTTCAGGCGAGGTGATCCCCTTCGACGACCGCGAGGTCGTCGCCGAGGCGATCCACGCACGCAAGGAAAGCACGGAAAGCAGGAAGCACTGATGATCCCGTTGCCTCTGGCCAGGATCGCCGAGATCACCTCCGGCACCCTGTCGGGCATGGCCGATCCCCGCGCCGTGGTGCGCGGGCCCGTCGTGATCGACTCGCGGGCCGTCGAACCGGGATCGTTGTTCGTCGCCTTCCCGGGCGCCCGGGTGGACGGTCACGACTACGCGGCGCAGGCCGTCCGGGCCGGGGCCGTCGCCGTGCTGGCCACCCGCCCCGTCGAGGCGCCGTCGGTGATCGTGCCGGACGCCGCCGCGGCCCTGGCCCGGCTGGCCGCCGCGCAGGTGGCCGCGCTGCCCGCCACCACCGTGATCGGCGTGACCGGCTCGGCCGGCAAGACCTCCACCAAGGACCTCCTGGCCCGGCTCGCCGCCAGGATGGGGCCGACCATCGCCCCCGTCGGCAGCTTCAACAACGAGCTCGGCCACCCGCTGACCGTGCTGCGCGCCGACATGGACACCCGCTTCATGGTGCTGGAGCTGGCCGCCCGCAACATCGGCCACATCAGGGAGCTGACCCGCATCGCGCCCCCGCGCATCGGCGTCGTGCTCAACGTCGGCACCGCGCACCTCGGCGTGTTCGGCGGCAAGGAGGCCATCGCCAAGGCCAAGGGCGAGCTGGTCGAGGCGCTGCCGCGGCACGGGGTGGCGGTGCTCAACGCCGACGACCCGTACGTGCGGGGGATGGCCGGGCGCACCGACGCGCGGGTCACCTTCTACGGGCGGGGCGAGGACGCGGCCATCCGGGCCGAGGGGGTCACCCTGGACGAGCGCGGGCGGGCCTCCTTCACGCTGCGCACCCCGTCCGGCGCGGCCCCCGTCTCGCTCCAGCTCTACGGCGGCCACGCGGTCGAGAACGCCCTCGCCGCCGCCGCGGCCGCCTACGAGCTCGGGCTGCCCGTGGCCACCATCGCCGAGGAGCTGTCGGAGGCCACGCCGCGCAGCCGGTGGCGGATGGAGGTCACCGAGCGCCCCGACGGCGTCACCGTGATCAACGACGCCTACAACGCCAACCCCGACTCGATGCGGGCCGCGTTCGACGCCTTCGCCGTGCTCGGCCAGGGGCGGCGGCGCTTCGCCGTCATCGCGGCCCTGCGCGAGCTGGGCGAGGAGGGGCCCGCGCTCAACCGCGAGCTGGGCGTCATGGCGGGCGGGGCGGGCCTGGCGGGCCTCGTCGTCGCGGGCCCCGACGCCGAGCCCGTGCTGGAGGGCGCCCACGAGGGCGCCGCGCGGGCGGCCTCCGGGCCCCCCGGGCACCCGCAGCCGCGCATCGTGCACGTCCCCGACGCCGCCGCGGCCGCCGCCGAGCTGAACGCGTTGCTGCGCCCCGGCGACGCGGTGCTCGTCAAGGGCCCGCGGGCCATGGGCCTGGAGCGGACGGCCGAGCAGATCCTCGGAGGTTCCGCCCAGTGATCAACATCGTCATCGCCGGCGCGGTGGGCCTCATCCTCTCGATGCTGGGCACCCCGCTGGCGATCCGGCTGTTCTCGCGGCGCGGTTACGGCCAGCAGATCCGCGAGGAGGGCGTGCAGGCCCACCACGGCAAGCGGGGCACCCCCACCATGGGCGGCACGGTGTTCGTCCTGGCCGCCCTGTTCGCCTACGGCGCCTCCCACCTGGCCACCCTCACGCCGCCGACCGTCTCGGGCGCCCTGGTGCTGTTCCTCATGACGGGCCTCGGCGCGGTCGGGTTCCTCGACGACTTCATCAAGATCTACAAGCAGCGCAGCCTCGGCCTGCGCAGCGGCGCCAAGGCGCTCGGCCAGCTCGTCGTCGGCGCGGTCTTCGCCGTCCTCGTCGTACGCCAGCCCAACGTCTACGGCATCACCCCCGCCGAGACCCGGCTGTCGTTCCTGCGCGACATCGGCCCCTCGATCGGCATCATCGGGTTCACCATCTGGGTGCTCATCATGATCGTCGGGTTCTCCAACGCGGTGAACCTCACCGACGGCCTCGACGGCCTGGCCAGCGGCGCCTCCGGCGTGGTGCTGGCGGCGTACGTGCTGATCGGCAACTGGCAGCTGCGCAACAACTGCATCGACCAGCTCGGCCCCAACTGCTACTGGGTGCGCGACCCCCTCGACCTGGCCGTGGTCGCCGCCGCCGTGCTCGGCGCGCTCATCGGCTTCCTGTGGTGGAACGCCCCGCCCGCCCGCATCTTCATGGGCGACACCGGCTCGCTGGCCCTCGGCGGCGTGCTGGCCGGCCTGGCCATCGCCACCCGCACGCAGCTCCTGCTCATCATCCTCGCCGGCCTGTGCGTGATCATCACCCTGTCGGTGATCATCCAGGTCGGGTTCTTCAAGATGACCGGCAAACGCGTCTTCCGCATGGCCCCCCTCCAGCACCACTTCGAGCTGAAGGGCTGGGCGGAGACCACGATCGTGGTCCGCTTCTGGCTGGTCGCCATGCTCTGCGCCGCGCTCGGGCTCGGCCTGTTCTACGTCGAGTGGATGCCCAAGCCATGACCCTCACCTGCGTCGCCGGGCTCGGCGTCTCCGGCACCGCCGTGGCCAGGGCCCTCGCCGGGCGCGGCGAGCGCGTCGTCGTCGTGGAGGCCGCCGAGGGGGAGCGCCAGCTCGCCGCCGCGGCCGAGCTGGCCGGGCTCGGCGTCGAGACCCGGTTCGGGCCGATGGCCCTGCCCGAGGGCACCGGCCGGCTCGTCACCACCGGCTGGGCGCCGCACCACCCGCTCGTCGCCGCCGCGCTGGAGGCGGGCGTGGAGGTCGTCGGCGAGGTCGAGCTGGCCTGGCGGCTGCGCCCGGAGCACGCCGCCCCGTGGCTCGCCCTGACCGGCACCAACGGCAAGACCACCGCCGTGCGCATGCTCACCTCCATCCTGCTGGCCGCCGGCCACAAGGCCCTGGCCGTGGGCAACGTGGGCGTCCCCGTGGTGGGGGCCGTCGCCGAGCCGTACGACGTGCTGGCCGTGGAGCTGTCCAGCTTCCAGCTCCACTGGTCGGCGACGCTGGCCCCGCACGCCGCCGCGATCCTCAACGTGGCCCCCGACCACCTCGACTGGCACGGCTCGATGGAGGAGTACGCCGCCGCCAAGGGCCGCGTCTACGAGCGCGCCGGCACCGTGATCTACAACGCCGACGACCGCGAGGCCACCCGGCTGGCCGCGCCCTACCCGGACGCGGTCGGGTTCACGCTGCGGGTCCCCGGCCGCGGCCAGCTCGGCGTGGTGGAGGACCTGCTGGTGGACCGGGCGTTCGTGGCCGACCCGGTGGAGGCGGCCGAGGAGCTGGCCACGCTCGGCGACATCCGGCCCCTCGCCCCGCACAACGTGGCCAACGCCCTGGCCGCGGCCGCCCTGGCCCGCGCGTTCGGCGTGCCCGGCGAGGCGGTCGCGCGCGGCCTGCGCGACTTCGTCCCCGACCCCCACCGGCTGGCCCACGTGGCGCGGGTGGGCGGGGTGGACTACGTGGACGACTCCAAGGCCACCAACCCGCACGCCGCCGCAGCGGCGCTGGCCTCCTACCCGTCGGTCGTGTGGGTGGCCGGCGGCCAGCTCAAGGGCGCCGACGTGGACGAGCTGGTGCGCGGGGCGGCCCCCCGGCTGCGCGGCGCGGTGCTGCTCGGCGCGGACCGGGCGAAGATAGCCGAAGCCGTCGCGCGACACGCCCCGGATGTCCCCGTGGTGGACATCGCCGATCGCGACACTGGTGCGATGGAGAAAGTCGTCACCGAAGCCGCTCGCCTGGCCCGTCCCGGCGACACCGTGCTGCTCTCCCCGTCGGCGGCCTCACTCGACATGTACCCCGGCTACCCCGCCCGCGGGGAGGCCTTCGCGCGCGCCGTACGCGGGCTGAAGGAGCGGGCCGAGGGAGCGGTGTGAGCGCGACCGCCGAGGAACGCGCCCGCCCGGGCGCGGGGGAGCGCGAGGCCGGCCGGCCGGACGCCGCCGGTCCGCCGGGCGCCGCCAGGGCCCAGGGCAACCCGTTCCGCGAGCAGCTGGCCGCGCTGCGCGAGCTGCTCGGCAAGCCGCTGACCACCTACTACCTGATCATCATGTGCAGCGCGCTGCTGCTCGCGCTGGGCCTGATGATGGTGCTGTCGGCCTCCAGCATCGAGGCGCTGCAGAAGACCGGCAGCCCGTTCTCGTGGTTCCTCAGGCAGTCGGTCTCGGCCGCGGTCGGCGTGCCGCTCATGTACGCCTGCTCGCGCCTGCCGGCCAGGTTCTTCCGCTGGGCGGGCTACCCGCTGATGGCGCTGGCCATCATCGCGCTGGTCATGGTGCTGTTCATCGGCTCCGCCGAGCTGGGCGCGCAGCGGTGGATCTACCTCGGCCCGCTGACCGTCCAGCCGTCCGAGCCGGCCAAGCTGGCGCTCGTGCTGTGGGGCGCCGACCTGCTGGCGCGGCGGGCGCGGCAGGGCCGCATCGAGTGGCGTCAGCTGCTGATCCCGCTCATGCCGGGCACCGCCATCCTGGTCGTCATGGTCCTGCTGGGCCGCGACCTCGGCACCACGCTGGTGCTCTTCATGATCTTCCTGGCCCTGCTGTGGGTGGTGGGCGCGCCGATCAAGCTGTTCGGCGGCCTGATGGCGCTGGCCGTGCTGGCCGCGGCCATCATGATCAAGGTGGAGCCCTACCGCATGCGGCGCATCGGTGCCTTCCTCAACCCGTGGGCCGACGCGCAGGGCGACGGCTACCAGGCCGTGCAGGGGCAGATCGCGATGGGCTCGGGCGGCTGGTTCGGGCTCGGCCTCGGCAGCAGCCGGCAGAAGTGGAGCTGGCTGCCTCACGGCGAGAGCGACTTCATCTTCGCCATCGTCGGCGAGGAGCTCGGGCTCATGGGCACGCTCCTGGTCGTCGCGCTGTTCGGGCTGCTCGGCTACGCCGGGCTGCGCGTGGCCATCCGGGTCAACGACGCCTACATCAGGCTCGCCGCGGCCGCCACGGTGGCCTGGATCGTCGGGCAGGCCACCGTCAACATGGGCGCCGTGCTGGGCGTCCTGCCCATCACCGGCATCCCCCTCCCGCTGGTCTCCTACGGCGGTTCCTCGCTGCTGCCCACGCTCGCCGCGCTCGGCATGCTGCTGTCGTTCGCCAAACGCGAGCCCGGCGCGCGTGAGGCCTTGGCCGCTCGTGGCCCCGGACCGGCCGCGCGGGCCCTAAGCTGGCTTGGCCTGGGGGGAACGACCAGAGGCCGAGCGACACGTTAGGGAGTGACCGTGATGAGGGTGGTCCTCGCCGGTGGGGGGACGGCCGGGCACATCGAGCCCGCGCTCGCCCTTGCGGACGCGCTGCGTCATCTCCAGCCCGGCATCGGCGTCACCTGCGTGGGCACCGAGCGCGGCCTGGAGACGCGGCTGGTGCCCGCCAGGGGCTACGACCTGGAGCTGGTCCCGGCCGTCCCGCTGCCGAGGGCGATCACCCCCAGCCTGCTGACCGTGCCGGGCCGGCTGGCCGGGGCGATCAACGCCGTCGCGGGCCTGCTCGACCGGGTCCAGGCCAGCGTGCTGGTCGGCTTCGGCGGCTACGTCGCCACGCCCGCCTACCTCGCGGCCAAGCGGCGCGGCCTGCCGATCGTCGTCCACGAGGCCAACCCGCGCCCCGGGCTGGCCAACCGGCTGGGTGCCCGGCTCACCGACCACGTCTACACCGGCTTCCCCGACGCCGCGCTGCCCAAGGCCGAGTTCATCGGCACGCCGCTGCGGCGCGAGATCGTCACCCTCGACCGGCTGTCCACGGGCGACAAGGCGCGCTCGTGGTTCGGGCTGGAGAGCGACCGGCCCACGCTGCTGGTGTTCGGCGGTTCGCAGGGGGCCCGCTCGATCAACGAGGCCGCGCTGGCCGCCGCTCCCGCGCTGCGCCGGGCCGGGGTGCAGGTGCTGCACGTGATCGGGCCGAAGAACACCGTCGAGCACGAGCCGCCGCCCGGCGACCCCCAATACGTCCTGCTGCCCTACGTCGACCGCATGGACCTCGCTTACGCCGCCGCCGACGTGGCGCTGTGCCGCAGCGGCGCGCTCACCTGCGCCGAGCTGACCGCGGTGGGGCTGCCGGCCGCGTACGTGCCGCTGCCGCACGGCAACGGCGAGCAGGCGATCAACGCCGAGCGGGTCGTCCGCGCCGGGGGCGGGCTCATGGTCGACGACGCCGGGCTGTCGGCCGACTGGATCATCCGCAACGTGCTGCCGATGCTGCACGATCCCGAGCGCGTCGCCGCCATGTCGGAGGCCGCCTCACGGCTCGGCCGCAAGGACGCCGATATCATGCTTGCCAGGAAAGTGTTGGAGATAGCCAGATGAGTCTCGTGAAGCTGGTCGATCCCGTCCGTGTCGAAGACCTGGGGCGGGTGCATTTCATCGGCATCGGTGGCGCGGGCATGTCCGGCATCGCACGCATCCTGCTCAAGCGCGGCGTGCGGGTGTCGGGCAGCGACGCCCGCAGCTCCGACATGGTCGCCGAGCTGCGCGATCTGGGCGCCGTGGTGCACATCGGCCACGCCGCCTCCCACATCCGCGACGTCGACACCGTCGTCGTCTCGACCGCCATCCGCGACTCCAACCCCGAGCTGGGCGAGGCGCTCAAGCAGGGGCTGCGGATCATCCCGCGGGCCGCCGCGCTGGCCTCCGTCATGGCCGGGCGCACCGCCGTGGCCATCGCCGGCACCCACGGCAAGACCACCACCACCTCGATGCTGACCGTGGCGCTGCAGAAGTGCGGGGCCGACCCGTCCTACTGCGTGGGCGGCCAGCTCGTCACCACCGGGCTCGGCGCCGACGACGGCTCCGGCACGGTGTTCGTGGCCGAGGCCGACGAGAGCGACGGCTCGTTCCTCATGCTCGCCCCCGACATCGCCGTGGTCACCAACGTCGAGGCCGACCACCTCGACAACTACGGCGACCCGCGGGCCGTGCACGACAGCTTCGCCCGCTTCGCCGACCGGGTCGGCTCGCTGCTGGTGCTGTGCGCCGACGACCCGGGCGCGGCCGAGCTGGCCGTCCGGGCGCGCTCGCGCGGGCTGCGGGTACGCACCTACGGCACGGCCGAGGGCGCCGACTACCGCGTGCGCGGCGTCCGGCCCGACGGGTTCGGGACGGTCTTCGCGATCGAGGGGCGCGGCGACGTGCGGCTGGCCGTCCCCGGGGCGCACAACGCGCTCAACGCCACCGCCGTGATCGCCGTGGCCGACGAGCTGGGGCTGTCCTTCGAGGAGATCAGGGAGGGCCTGGGGGCCTTCACGGGGGCCAAGCGGCGCTTCGAGGCCAAGGGCGAGGCGGGCGGGGTCGCCGTGTTCGACAGCTACGCCCACCACCCGACCGAGCTGTCGGCCGACCTGCGGGCGGCGCGCGACGTCGTCGCCTCCTACTCCGGCCACGGGCGGGTCATCGCGATCTTCCAGCCGCACCTCTACTCGCGCACCCGGTTCTTCGCCGACGAGTTCGGCGCCGCGCTCGGGCTCGCCGACGAGGCCATCGTGCTCGACGTCTACGGCGCCCGCGAGGACCCCGAGCCCGGGGTGTCCGGGGCGATGGTCGCCTCGCGGGTGCCGCTGCCGGCCGAGCGGGTGTCGTACGCGCCGGACCGGGCCGAGGTGCCCGCCCTGGTGGCCCGGCGGGCGCG
Source organism: Nonomuraea sp. NPDC050783 (assembly GCF_040802095.1). Lineage (NCBI taxonomy): Bacteria > Bacillati > Actinomycetota > Actinomycetes > Streptosporangiales > Streptosporangiaceae > Nonomuraea > Nonomuraea sp. NPDC050783. The sequence continues at coordinate 349,987 of NZ_JBFAHK010000003.1, read as the reverse complement.
GCCGGGCGACATCGTCCTGACGATGGGCGCCGGCGACGTCACCGAGCTCGGCCCCCAGATCGTCGCCCGCCTCTCCTGACCCGCGACGGGTGCCGGAGGAAAACGCGAGGTCCCGGGCGTGGCGCGCGGGCGCGCGGGCGGGAGCGGGCGTAGGTTCGGTGCCGACATGGGTGGGAGGGCGATGAAGGCGCGCAAGGCGTTCCTGGTGCTGCTCACCGCGGGGGTGGTGGGCAGCGCCGCATGGCTGGTGTTCTTCTCGCCCGTGCTGGGCGTGCGCTCGATCGAGATCGTGGGAAATCTCACAGTGCCGAGCGAGCGCATCAGACAGCAGGCCGGCGTGCCCGACCTGCATCCCCTGGCCACCGTCGACCTGGCGGGCGTCCAGAGCCGGGTCCTCGGCATCCGGCAGCTGGCCGGTGCGAAGGTGGATCGGGTCTGGCCGGGCACCCTCAAGATCGAGGTGACCGAGCGGGAGCCGGTCGCGGCGATCCCGGCCGCCGGCAGGTTCGCGATCGTGGACGGCCACGGCGTCGTCATCGAGGTCAAGCCGGCCGCGCCGCCCCTGCTGCCGCTGCTGAGAGTGGACAACCCGGCCGCGAGCGATCCGGCCACCGTGGCCGCCCTGCGGGTCGTCCAGGCCGTCCCTGACGAGATCGCCCCCAAGGTCAGGCAGGTCCGGGCGGGCACGGCCGAGGGCGTGACGCTGGAGCTGTCCGACGGCCGCACCGTCGTCTGGGGCGGCGCCGACCGGCCCGAGGAGAAGGGCCGCATTCTGGCCTCGCTGCTGAAACGGGAGAAGGCCACCGTTTACGACGTCAGCTCACCCGACGTGGTGACCCTGAAGTGATCGGGCAGGAAGCGACCGGCCCTGAGGTGATCAAGAACGTCAGGGTCTGGCAAGTCAGCGGCAAGGGCATCGCCCAGCCTGTACGCAGGGGGCCCGCGGCGTGAGAGCCTAAAGCGGGGACAGGGCAGGGGAGTGCCCCGACCAGGCGTGACCTCGGAGCGAAACGGACAGCCCGCGACACGCCGGACGTGCTTGCGGCGCGGTTAGTTGACCCGCCAGGAGCGTAACTCCTACTGTCCGTATCAATCCTCAGGTTGACATAAATCTAAATCTCAACCTGAGGTTGAGAGTTACCCGAACTGAGAAAAGCGGAGACAATCCGCACCGAAATGGCAAGTCAACGAGCGGAAAGGCCCCTCGTCGTGGCAGCACCGCAGAACTACCTCGCGGTCATCAAGGTCGTCGGCATCGGCGGCGGCGGAGTCAACGCCGTCAACCGGATGATCGAGGAGGGACTCAAGGGCGTCGAGTTCATCGCCATCAACACCGACGCCCAGGCGCTGCTGATGAGTGACGCCGACGTGAAACTCGACGTGGGCCGCGAGCTCACGCGCGGACTGGGCGCGGGCGCCAACCCCGACGTCGGGCGCAAGGCGGCCGAGGACCACCGCGAGGAGATCGAGGAAGTCCTCAAAGGGGCCGACATGGTCTTCGTCACGGCGGGCGAGGGCGGCGGCACCGGCACCGGCGGCGCGCCCGTCGTGGCCAACATCGCCAGGTCGCTCGGCGCGCTCACCATCGGCGTCGTCACCCGGCCGTTCAGCTTCGAGGGCCGGCGCCGGGCGATGCAGGCCGAGGCGGGCATCGAGACGCTGCGCGACGAGGTCGACACGCTGATCGTCATCCCCAACGACCGGCTGCTGTCGATCTCCGACCGGCAGGTCAGCGTGCTGGACGCCTTCAAGGCCGCCGACCAGGTGCTGCTGTCGGGTGTCCAGGGCATCACCGACCTCATCACCACCCCCGGCCTGATCAACCTGGACTTCGCCGACGTCAAGTCGGTCATGTCCGGCGCGGGCTCGGCGCTCATGGGCATCGGCCACGCCCGCGGCGACGACCGCTCGGTGGCCGCCGCCGAGATGGCGGTCTCCAGCCCGCTGCTGGAGGCCAGCATCGACGGCGCCCACGGTGTGCTGCTGTCCATCGCGGGCGGCTCCGACCTCGGCCTGTTCGAGATCAACGAGGCCGCGCAGCTCGTCTCCATGGCCGCGGCGCCCGACGCCAACATCATCTTCGGCACGGTCATCGACGACGCGCTCGGCGACGAGGTGCGCGTGACGGTGATCGCGGCCGGCTTCGACGACGTGCCGGGGCCGGCCGTCAAGGAGGTGCCGCGGCCGATGGGCCGTGCCGCCGCCGCGCCGCCGCCCGCGCCGCCGGTGTCCTCGCCCGCGCGCCCGAGCGTGTCGTCCCCCAGCGTCAAGTCCGAGCTGCCCGTGCTGCGCCCTGAGCCGCGTCCTGAGGTGCGTCCTGAGCCGCGTGCGGAGTTCCGTCCGGAGCCGCGCCCCGAGCCCCGCCCTGAGCCGCGTGCGGAGTTCCGCGCCGAGCCGCGTCCCGAGCCCCGCCCCGAGCCGCGTGCGGAGTTCAGGCCCGAGCCCCGTCCTGAGCCGCGTCCCGAGCCCCGGGCGGAGTTCCGCCCCGAGCCGCGGCAGGAGCCCAGGCCCGAGCCGGTGCGCCCGGTGGAGCCGGTGCAGGCGGTCGCCGAGCCGGCCGACGAGCCGCCCGCCGACGAGCCCTCCGGCCCCGTCTCCATCCCCCGGCCCACGCCCGAGCCCGCCAATCCGCCCACGCCCATCACCTCCCGCATGTCGGAGCCCGCCAAACGCCCCCGGGTGATCTTCGAGGAGCAGGAGGAGGAGCTCGACGTCCCTGACTTCCTCAAGTAGCGCGGGCGTCCCACGCCGCTCCCCAGGGTGACGGGAGCGGCGCCGTCATGTGCGCGCGAGGAGCCCGAGCACGGGAACGCCGGTACCGGAAGGAAGACTCAGGTGAGAAGGGACGAGATCGCGGCCGGGCTCGCCCAGGTCGAGGCGCGCATCGCGGCGGCCTGCCGCGCCGCGGGCCGCGACCGCGGCGAGGTCACGCTGATCGCCGTCACCAAGACCCGCCCCGCCGAGGACGTCAGGATCCTGGCCGGGCTCGGCGTGCGCGACGTCGGCGAGAACCGCGACCAGGAGGCCGCGCCCAAGGCGGACGAGCTGGCCGACCTGCCGCTGACCTGGCACTTCGTGGGCCAGTTGCAGACCAACAAGGTCCGCTCCGTCGTCGGGTACGCCGACGTGATCCACTCCGTCGACCGGGTGCGGCTGGTGGAGGCGATCAGCCGCGAGGCGGTCCGCCAGGGCCGCGACGTCGGCTGCCTGATCCAGGTCTCCCTCGACGACGACCCGGAGCGGGGCGGCGCCCGCCCCGCCGACGTCCTGGAGCTCGCCGACGAGGTGGCCGGGGCCGGGGGCGTGTGGCTGGGCGGCGTCATGGCGGTCGCGCCGCTGGGGGAGGAGCCGGCCAAGGCGTTCGCCCGGCTGCGCGAGGTGGCCGCGCTGGTGCGCGAGCGGCATCCCCGCGCCACGATGATCTCGGCCGGGATGAGCGGCGACCTGGACGAGGCCATCGCCCACGGCGCGACACACGTGCGCGTCGGTACGGCGTTGCTCGGCCGTCGCAAGCCCTTCGTCAGGTAATGTCCCCTCAAGTGGGTCTTCAAGCCCATGATCAGGTAGAGGTCGAAGATGGCGGAGGGTTCGAGGGGTCACGGCTACCGCCCCGGGCGCCCGCCGCCGGGCCCCCACGGGGGGCGACCATGAGCAGGAGGACGACGTAGCGATGGCCGGCGCGATGCGCAAGATGGCGGTCTACCTCGGTCTCGTGGAGGACGACCGCTACGAGAGGTACGAGACCTACCAGGACGACTACGCCTACGAGGACGAGGCGCAGCGGACCGGCGAGGAACGGCCCGCGGCGGTCCAGGACCGCGACGAGGAGGCCGACGCCCCGGTGCCCGCCCCCAGGCCCTCCACGGCGATCCTGGAGCGCCGTACGACCGATCTGGCCCGCATCACGACGCTGCACCCGCGGACGTACAATGAGGCGCGCACCATCGGCGAGCACTTTCGTGACGGCACCCCGGTCATCATGAACCTGACCGAGATGGTTGACAGCGACGCCAAGCGGCTCGTCGATTTCGCGGCAGGTCTGGTCTTTGGCCTACACGGAAGCATTGAACGTGTTACCAACAAGGTGTTCCTGTTGTCCCCTGCCAATGTTGAGGTGACCGCCGAGGACAAGGCTCGAATCGCGGAACGCGGGTTCTTCAATCAGAGTTAGAGTCTCTGTATGTCCATCCACCCGACCAGGTCTCGGCGAGGCCGGGAGGGCTCACCAGAAGTGGAGGCGCGGCCGGGCCGTGGGGATCGTAGGTCAGATCTTGGTGGTTGTCCTGTCCCTCTACTTGGTGTTGCTCATCGGCAGGATGATCTTCGAGACGGTGCAGGCATTCGCCCGCCACTGGCGGCCGACAGGCGTCGTGCTGGTGCTGGCGGAGGCCACCTACACCGCGACGGATCCTCCGTTGAAGTTCCTCCGCCGTTTCATTCCTCCGCTCCGGTTGGGTACGGTGGCCTTTGACCTAAGCTTCACTGTCCTGTTCATCGTGGTCCTGATCTTGATTCAGCTCGCGGGGCTGCTGCGGTGAGCGGGCCGGTGTCGCGCAGGGCGTGATCCAACTCGTGTCCGCGCTGAAGTGATTCGGGTTACCGTCCCTCCGGACAGACTCCCAAGCGCGCCAAGGAGACCAAAAGATGCCGCTGACGCCCGCTGATGTGCGGAACAAGCAGTTCAGTACCACCCGGTTGCGGCCGGGCTACGACGAGGAGGAGGTCGATGCCTTCCTCGACGAGGTGGAGGCTGAGCTCGACCGCCTGATCCAAGAGAACGAGGAGCTCCGCGCCAAGCTGGCCGAGTGCCTGCGCGGGAAGGTGCCGGGCGGCATGAGCATGCCCATGGCCTCCGCCCCGGTTCAGGAGCAGCCCAAGCCCGAGATGATGGCGCCGCCGCAGCCGGAGCCCATGCGGGCCCCCGAGCCGCCGCCGGTGCAGCAGCAGCCGCCGGTCCCCGTGGCCATGAACATGCCTCCCGCCGAGGACAACATGGACACCGCGGCCCGCGTGCTCGCCCTGGCCCAGCAGACCGCCGACCAGGCGATCGCCGACGCCCGCCGCGAGGCCGACGAGACCGTCACCCGCGCCCGCCGCGAGGCCGACGAGATCCTCACCAAGGCCCGCCGCCAGGCCGAGCAGGTCATCGGCGACGCCCGCGCCCGTGCCGAGACGCTGGAGCGCGACGCGCAGGAGCGCCACCGCCAGGCCATGGGCTCGCTGGTGCAGACCCGCGACGAGCTGGAGCGCAAGGTCGAGGAGCTGCGCAGCTTCGAGCGCGAGTACCGCAGCAGGCTCAAGCTGTACCTGGAGAACCAGCTCGCCGAGCTCAACGTCTCCGCCGAGGGCAGTGGCGGGTTCCCGGTCATGTCCGGTGGTCCCGGCGGCCAGGCTCCGGCCATGCACGCCGTGCCCCAGGGCGGCCAGCCGCCGCTTCCGGGCAGCCCCAACCCGTTCGGCGGCGAGGCTCCGCAGGGCGTTTTCCCCGGCGGTGACGGTCCTCACAACGACCGCCGGTAAAGTAACGGGTCACTAGGACCTGTCACTCGAAAGAGCCCTCTGTGATCCTTATCAGTGCTGGTTTGGTGCTCGCGGCGGTCGTGCTGCTGATCGCGGGTTTCGTACTGGCGAAGCCGTTCCTGATCATGTGGTCCATCGTGGTCAGCGTGCTGTCCGCGCTGTTCCTGGTGATCGGGGCGTTCCTGCGGCGACACGAGCTGTTCCCCGGTGGTGGGCGGGCCGCTGCGCCGGCCAACCCTCCCGCAGGGCTCATGCCGCCGCCGCCCGGCTCGCCGCCGTACAACCAGACCGGTCCTGTGACTCACCAGCCGCCGCCTCACCCGCGTCCGCAGCCGCAACCGCCGCAGCGGACGGTGACCGTTCCGGCCACCGGTCCGCGCCGCCCCCCGGCAGGCGGTGTCGCCCCCGACGCGATCGTGCTGGTGATCCCCGGCCGCAAGCGCTACCACGTGGCCGGCTGCCGGCAGCTCGCCGGCAGGCAGCACGAGGAGCTCACCTACGAGGAGGCGCGCGAGGAGGGCTTCACGCCCTGCACGGCGTGCCTTCCCGACGCAGCGCTCGGCGGACGGCAGCTGCCACCTGCCGCCGACCCCGAGCCCGCTGCCGCCCCCGGCTCCGCGCCCGCCGCGGAGAGCCGGGCCGAGACCTCCGCGGAGACCCGCGACCCGCGCCCGCCGGTCGCGCCGCCGAAGCCCGGCAGCACGGCTTCCACCCCCAGCCCGGAGCCCGCCGCCCGCGAGGAGGGTGCCACCGGGTGGTTCGGCCGGTCGGCCGCCGCCGGCGCCCCCGCCCCTGACGCCTCCGGGTCGCCGGACGCTCCCGGTTCGTCGGACGCCCCGGAGCCGGACGACGAGCAGGCGGAGACGCGGACCGCCGTCTTCCGGCCACCGCCGTACGCGAGCCGCTCCGAGCCCCCGCAGCCCGGCAAGGACCCCCGCCCGGGACCCGCTTCGGCCGAGGCGAAGGGCACCCAGGGCAAGACCGCCGAGTCCACGGGCGCCCAGGCCGGAACCGCTGAGTCCAAGGGGACCCAGGGCAGGACCGCCGAGGCGAAGGGCGCCCAGGGCAAGACCGCCGCCGAGTCCAAGGAGACCGGCACCGCGCCCGGCAAGCCGCCCGCTCCCACCGCATCGCCCGCTCCCACCGCATCGCCCGGTCCGGCCGCATCGCCCGGTACCGGCGCCAGGCCCGGTGCCACGGCCAAGCCCGGTGCCGCCGCCGGCGCGAAGCCGGGGGCATCCGGCGCCGCGCCCGGGACCGGTGGTGCCGCGCCCGCGACCGGTGGTGCCGCGCCCGCGACCGGTGGTGCCGCGCCCGGGACCGGTGGTGCCGCGCCCGGGACCCGTGGGGGCGAGCCGGGGGCCGCCGGTGGCAAGCCCACGGCCCCTCGTACCGAGGCGGAGAGCACCGGCTCCCCTTCCGGCTCCGGTTCCGGTACGCCCGCGTCCAAGCCCGGGACGTCCGGGAGCAAGGGCGAGGCGCCGGAGGACGACGCCGAGCGGACCGACCCCTCACTGCCGCGCATCGTGCCCGCCCCCGGCGAGGCGGCCCCCACCGGCACGTCGAGCCGGACCGAACCTCTCCTGCGTCCTCCCGGCGAGGGGAAGAGCCCGCGACCGGGCACCCCCGCCCGCCCCACGCCCGAGCCCGCTCGCCCGGCCGGGACCGGGTCCGGGCCCGCCCGCTCGCCCGAACCCGCTCGCCCGGCAGGCCCGGAGCAGTCCGGGCAGTCGCCGGGCCAGTCCGCACAGACCGGTAAGCCCACGCAGGCCGGCAAGGCCGGGCAGCCGGGTAAGCCCGAGCAGGCCGGTGGCCGGCCGGGGCAGGTTGCGGACGCGAGGGACGGCGGGGACGATGCCTCCGGACCGGCCACGGCGCCGCAGCCGCGCATCACCTCCTCGACCGCCCCGCCCCGCCCCGAGCCGGCGGCAGGGGCCGGGGGGAAGACGGCGCAGGAGCGGCCTCCGTCCTCGGCCGAGTCGCAGGCCAAGCCCAAGGGACCCCTGCCCTCCGGTCCCGGCGGGGCCGGTGCGGGTCAGGCGGGGGCGCCCGGCAAGCCGCACACCGCCGCGGGCGGGAAGGCCGGGGGCGCGGACGCGAAGGGCGGCGACGAGCCTCCCGCTCCCAAGAGCCCGCGTCCGGGCACGGTGAAGGTCATCATCGGCACCCGCCGCTACCACAGCACCGACTGTCCCTTGATCAAGGGCGCGGGGGACAGCGGCGTCGAGACGATGACGGTCGCCGCGGCCGAGGCGGCCGGGCTGACGAGCTGCTCGGTCTGCCAGCACGACCGCCAGACCGTCTCCTGAGACCTGAGACCTGAGATCTGGGACCTGAGGCTTGAGACCTGAGGTCCTGAGGTCCTGACCGCACCCCTCGACCTCACGCGCGCCACGAACGGCCGCACACCGGTGACACGCGAGCCCGGACACGCGAAGGGGCGCGCCGCGTTCGTGCGGCGCGCCCCTCCGGCGGTCCGGGTCAGGCGCGGCGGAGCTGGAAGGTCAGGGACAGGTCCTCGTCCGTGTGGGACGGCAGGCCGTCCACGGTGCCCTCCGTCACCGACGTGGCCAGCACCTCCTCCGCCACCACCCCCGGCTCCTCGCGCAGCGCGGCGGCCAGGTCGGCGGACGTGGTGGACCACCACAGCTCGATGCGGTCGCTGATCGACAGGCCGGTGGCCTTGCGGGCCTCCTGCACCAGGCGGACGACCTCGCGCAGCAGGCCGGCGCGGCGCAGCTCGTCCGTCAGCTCCAGGTCCAGGGCCACGGTCTCGCCTGCGCCCGCGCCGATGGCACCGGTCTCCACGGCCCAGCCGGCCCTGGGCTGCTCGTTGACGATCACGTCGTCGGGGCCGAGCATGATCTCACCCAGGTCGCCCGCCTCCACCATGACCGTCTGGCCGGCGCGGATGGCGCGGGCCACGCGGGCCGGGTCGGCGGCGGTGACGGCGGCGGCCACCAGCTTGGTGCTGGAGCCGAACCGCTTGCCCAGCGCCCGGAAGTTGGGCTTGACCGTGTAGGACACGAGATCGGCGCTGAAGCCCGACATATCCTCCAGGGCCTGGACGTTGAGCTCGTCGGCCACCAGCCCGCGCAGCTCGTCCGGCAGCGTGGGCCAGCCGTGCGCGCCCACCAGGGCCCGCCGGAGCGGCTGGCGGGTCTTGACGCCGGAGGAGGCGCGGGCCGAGCGGCCCAGCTCCACCAGCCGTCGCACCAGCGCCATCCGGTCGGACAGCACCGGGTCGAGCAGGTCCTCGCGCACCTCGGGCCAGGACGCCAGGTGCACCGAGGCGGGGGCGTCGTCGGCGCGGAGCACGTCCCAGAGGTAGTCGGTGATGAACGGCGTGATGGGGGCCATCAGCCGCAGCACCGTCTCCAGGCACTCGTACAGGGTGGCGAACGCCTCCTGCGAGCCCTGCCAGAAGCGGCGGCGCGAGCGGCGCACGTACCAGTTGGACAGGTCGTCCAGGAAGTCGGCCAGGCGGCGGCCGGCGCGCTGGGTGTCGTACTCCTCCAGCGCCGCCGTGACCTCGGCGACCGTGCGGTGCAGCTCGGCCAGCGCCCACCGGTCGAGCAGCGGCCGCTCGGCGGCCGGAGGGGCCTCGGCCAGCCGGGACGGCGTCCAGGACTCGGCGCCCGCGTACAGGGCGAAGAACGACGAGGTGTTCCACAAGGTCAGCAGCACCTTGCGGACGATCTCCTCCAGGACGTTGTGCCCCACCCGGCGGGCCGACCACGGCGAGCCGGAGCAGGCCATGAACCAGCGCAGCGCGTCGGCGCCGTGCTGGTCCATCAGCGGGATCGGCTCCAGGATGTTGCCGAGGTGCTTGCTCATCTTGCGGCCGTCCTCGGCCAGGATCAGGCCGAGGCAGAGCACGTTCTCGTAGGAGGAACGGCCGAAGACCAGCGTGCCGACCGCCATGAGCGAGTAGAACCAGCCGCGGGTCTGGTCGGTGGCCTCGCAGATGAACTGCGCCGGGTAGACGCCCTCGGGCTTGCCCCGCTCGCCCCACTGCGCGAACGGCATCGAGCCGGAGTCGTACCAGGCGTCGATGACGTCGGGCACGCGGCGGGCCTCGGCGCCGCAGGACGGGCAGGGGAAGGTCACGTCGTCCACGTACGGGCGGTGCGGGTCGAGGGCGGAGACGTCCCGCCCGGCCAGCGTGCCCAGCTCCTCCATCGACCCGACGCAGGTGACGTGGGTGTCGTCCTCGCCGCACACCCACAGCGGCAGCGGCGTGCCCCAGTAGCGCGAGCGCGACAGCGACCAGTCGACGTTGTTGCGCAGCCACTCGCCGAAGCGGCCCCACTTGATCGTCTCGGGGTACCAGTTGGTGTTGCCGTTCTCGGCCAGCATCTGGTCCTTGACCGCGGTGGTGCGGATGTACCAGGAGGGCAGCGCGTAGTAGAGCAGCGCCGTGTGGCAGCGCCAGCAGTGCGGGTAGCTGTGCTCCAGGTGACCGCCGCGGTAGAGCAGGCCGCGGGCGTCCAGGTCGGCGGTCAGCTCCTCGTCGGCGTCCTTGAAGAACCTCCCGCCGACCATGGGCACGTCGTCGAGGAAGCGGCCGTCGGGGCCGATCGGGTTGACCACGGGCATGCCGTAGCGCTTGATGACCGCCATGTCGTCGGCGCCGAAGGCGGGGGCCTGGTGGACCAGGCCGGTGCCGTCCTCGACGGTGACGTAGTCGCCGAGCACGACGTAGTGGGCGTCGGGGATGTCGACCAGCTCGAACGGCCGGGAGTAGGTGGTGCGCTCCAGGTCGCGGCCGGTGTAGCGGGCGACCTCGGTGACGCCCTCGCCGAGGACCGACAGCAGCGGCTCGGCCACGACCAGGACCTCGCCGTCGGGGGTGCGCGCCGCGACGTAGGTGACGTCGGGGTGCACGGCGACGGCGGTGTTGGACACCAGCGTCCACGGCGTGGTCGTCCACACCAGCAGCGCGGCGCCCAGCTCAGCCAGCGGCCCGGAGGTGACCGGCATGCGGACGTAGACCGACGGGCTGGAGACGGTCTCGTACCCGCCGGGCTGGCCCAGCTCGTGGTCGGACAGTCCGGTGCCGCAGCGCGGGCAGTACGGCGTGATCCGGAAGTCGCGGAACAGCAGCCCCTTGTCGAAGACGACCTTCAGCGACCACCACACGGACTCGATGTAGGACGGGTCCATCGTCCGGTACGCCTGCGACAGGTCGATCCAGTAGCCCATCCGCTCGGTGAGCTGCTCGAAGGCGTCCACGTGCCGCAGCACCGACTCGCGGCACTTGGCGTTGAACTCGGCTATGCCGTACGCCTCGATGTCGCGCTTGCCGGACAGGCCCAGCTCGCGCTCGATGCCGACCTCGACCGGCAGGCCGTGACAGTCCCAGCCGGCCTTGCGCGGGACGCTGAAGCCGCGCATCGACTTGTAGCGGGGGAAGAGGTCCTTGAACACGCGTGCCTCGACGTGGTGGACGCCGGGCAGGCCGTTGGCGGTGGGCGGGCCCTCGTAGAAGACCCAGGCGGGGTTGCCCGCGTTCTGCTCGACGGAGCGCTCGAAGATCTTCCCGTCCCGCCAGCGGTCGAGGACCTCATGCTCGAGCGCGGGCAGGTCGACCTGCGCGGGAAGAGAGCGGAAGGTTGGGGAAGACATCTCGGGCGTGACCTCCACGCTTGATCGTCGGCCAGGACAAGCGTGAAGGGACGAAGCCGTGCGGCTCCGCGGTACCACCCTTCTTGACCCCGCACGCGGGCGGAGCCCTCTTCATTCGGTCTGCTGCCGGTTCTAATGAGCTCCGTGGAGCCGTTCTTCCGGCGGCTCCGGGGTGATATCCCTCACAGTCGGGCCCCATCAACGCCTTGCAGACTCAAACCATAACGCAGAGTAGGAGCGGGAGCTTCCAGGTTTCCCTGGTGGCGTTCCCACGGCCCCGACCCGCGCATCGGTACGCCCGGCGTAAACGCCGACAAAGTTGTGGGAATGGACGCCGCTGAGGAGGAGTTAGTTGCGCGAGGCGGGATAGTACGGGTGAGGTAAACAGCCCGGCGGGTCGTTTGTCGTTCCGTTATGCGGATCCTAAGCTGCCCGCACCTCAAGGCCTTGATCAGCAATGGAGGCAGCCATGGCGGCAGTCACGCAGACCGCTACACCGTCGATGTGGTCGGAAGAGGAGCTGGCCGAGGTACGCGGCAGTCTCCAGCGGGAGATCGCCGAGCTGGAGGCGGACATCCTCCGCCACGAGAGCGCGATAGCCTCTGGAGAGATCACTCAGGGGGCCGGCGACGACCAGGCGGACGCCGGAGCCAAGACGTACGAGCGCGAGCGCGAGATCGCCCTTACCCTGAATGCGCGCGATCTGGTCGCGCAGAACGAACGTGCGATCGCCAGGATCGACGCAGGGACCTATGGAGTGTGCGAATCGTGCCACAAGCCGATCGGCAAGGAACGCCTCCAGGCGTTCCCGAGGGCGACGCTGTGCGTGGCCTGCAAGCAGAAGGAGGAGCGCCGGTAGGCAGACCTCGCCGTCGCCTGCTCGCCGTTCTCGTCGGGCTGTCGGCCGTGATCTACGCGGCCGACCTCGTCACGAAGACGGTGGCGCTGCGAGCGCTGGAGGGCGAGGCACCGCTGGTCGTCATCCAGGACGTCCTGCAGTTCCGGGTGATCTTCAATTCCGGTGCCGCGTTCAGCATGGGCACCGGGATGACCTTCGTCTTCACGCTGGTCGCCGCCGGGGTCGTGGTGGCGATCGTCCGCACCGCGCGCAAGCTGGGCAGCAGGGCATGGGCCGTCACGCTCGGCCTGCTGCTCGGCGGCGCGCTCGGCAACCTCACCGACCGGCTGCTGCGCTACCCGTCGGGCTTCGGCCGGCCGACGCAGCTCCAGGGGCACGTGGTCGACTTCATCGAGGTGCTGCCGGGCCACTTCCCCGTCATCGACTACTTCCCCGTCTTCAACGTCGCCGACTCGGCCATCGTCTGCGGCGGCATCCTGGCGGTGCTGCTGGCCTGGCGCAACGTACAGATCGACGGGACCCGCGAGGGCAGGACGGCGGGCGAGAGTGAGTGAGCAGCAGTGAGTGAGCAGCGCAGCCTGCCGGTTCCCGACGGCCTGGAGGGCGAGCGGCTGGACGCCGCGCTGTCGCGGCTGTTCGGCTTCTCCCGCACCCGGGCCGCCGAGCTGATCAGCGACGGCGACGTGCTGGTGGACGGCCGCGAGCCCGCCAAGTCCGACCGGGTACGCGCGGGCGCCTGGCTGGAGGTCACCCTGCCGCCGCCGGTCACCACGCCCATGCCGGTGGCCGAGCCGGTGCCCGGCATGACCATCGTGTACGAGGACGACGACATCGTCGTGGTCAACAAGCCCATCGGCGTGGCCGCCCACCCGACCGTCGGCTGGACCGGCCCCACGGTCATCGGCGGGCTGCTCGGCGCCGGTCACACGATCGCCACCAGCGGCGCCGCCGAGCGTCAGGGCATCGTCCACCGCCTGGACGCCAACACCACCGGCGCCATGGTGGTGGCCAAGAGCGAGCACGCCTACTCCCACCTCAAGCGCGCCTTCAAGGAGCGCACCGTGGACAAGCGCTACCACGCGCTGGTCCAGGGGCACCCCGATCCGTTCCGGGGCACGGTGGACGCGCCGATCGACCGGCACCCGTCGGGCGACGGCCGCTTCGCGGTGGTGGCCGGCGGCAAGCCGTCCGTCACCCACTACGACACGATCGAGGCGTTCCGGGCGGCCTCGCTGCTGGACATCAAGCTGGAGACCGGGCGTACGCACCAGATCCGGGTCCACATGTCGGCCCTGCGCCACCCGTGCGTCGGCGACCTGCTGTACGGCGCCGACCCCACGCTCGCCGCCCGGCTGGGCGTCACCCGGCAGTGGCTGCACGCGGTCGCGCTCGGGTTCGAGCACCCCTCGACGGGGGAGTGGATGTCGTTCAGCACCGACTATCCCGCGGACCTGCAGAAGGCGCTCGACCTCGTCCGCGAGGAGTCCTGACCCCGGCCTGACCCGGACCCCGCTCTGGACGTGGGTCCGACCCGGGCCGGGGTGCCGGGGTTCGCCGTCAGCCGGAGCCCTCGACCGCGCCGGGGGAGGCGGCCGGCTCGGCGTTCTCGTTGCCGGTGTCCTCGTTCCCGGTGTCCTCGTTGTCCGCGCCGGAGCCGCCCTGGCCGGAGTCGTCCCGGCCTGAGTTGTCCTGGCCGGAGTTGCCCCGGTCGGACGGGCGTTCCGCCGGTGTCCTGGCGGGGGTCTTCTTCTGGCTCGGCCGGCCGCTGGGCTGGTCCCCGGTGGGGGGCGGGGTGCCGCCGCGGCGCGGGGCGTCCCCGGTGCGCTGGGGGGACGTGACGCCCTCCTGCCGGGACTGCTCGGACGGCGGGGCGGAGGACGGCTCCTCGGAGGCGGAGCGCGACGGGGAGTGCGTGGCGACCGCGGGCTTGGTGGACGGCGGGGTGCTTACCGACTCGTTCGCGCGGCTCGACCACCAGGCCACACCGCCGACGAGCACGGCGACCAGCAACGCGCCGCCGACGAGGAGCGCCAGCGGCAGCCCGCGCCGCCGCCCGCCCCCGGCGCCCGCGGCCCCGCCGGTGGGTCCGGTCCCGTCTCCACCTGCCGCCGTACCTGCCACGCCCGCCGCACCGCTGGACGCCGCATAGGGGGAGGCGGTGTCGGAGGAGGCCGCATGAGGGGAAGCCGCGTAGGCGGAGACCCCATGAGGAGAGGCCCCAGGAGAGGCCGCGTAGGCGGAGGCCGCGCCGGAGGGGGTTGTATGGGCGGAGGCGGCGTCGGTGGGGGTCGCGTAGGCGGAGGCCCCATGAGGAGAGGCCCCATGCGAGGCCCCATGCGAGGCCCCACGAGAGGCCGCGTAGGCGGAGGCACCGCCGAGAGAGGTCGTGCCGGGGGAGGCCGCGTCGGAGGGGGTTCCGTTGGCGGGGGTCGCGCGATGGGGAGCCGCGCCCTCGCCCGCCAGAGCTCCGCCCGCTAAGGCGCCGCCCGCTGCGAGCCCGCCTGCTGTGAGCACGCCTGGCGGGGTCTCGCCCGCAGGGGTCCTGTCCGGGGTAGATCCGTCAGCTGGATGACCGACGGCTGCCGGCCCACCGGTCGGGAACTCGCCTACGGGGGGCACGTGCGGTGTGGTCCCGCCTGCCGCGAGCCCGCCTGGCGGGGTCGCGCTCGCGGAGGTCCCGTCCTGGGCGGACCCGGTGGCGGGGAGACCGGCCGCTGCGGGCCCGCCTGCCGTGGGCCCGCCTGCTACGGGCCCGCCTGCTGTGGGCCCGCCCGGGGCGAACGCGACCGCTGGGGTGCTGCCAGGAGCGGAACCGTCCGCTGGAGTCCTGTTCGGTGCGGAACCGCCTGCCGGGGTCACGCCCGGGGCGGGGCCGTTCGCGGGTGACCCGCCCGCCGCGGCTGCGCCGGCCGCGAAGCCCCCGGCCGCGCTCGCGTCCCCCAAAGGCTCGGAGGGCATGATCATGGTGGGGGTCGGGCCGGGCGGTTCGGCGGGGGCGCCGGTGAGGACCGCGGCCAGCCGCCGCTCGGCCTCGTCCAGGGTCATGCGCTGGGCCGGGTTCTTGCGCAGCAGGCCGTGCAGCACGGGGGCGAGCGCGCCCGCCCGGACCAGCGGCTCCGGCTCGGCGTGCATGACCGCGCCCAGCGTGATGAGCGGATTGTCCCGCTGGAAGGGGGAGTGGCCCTCGACGGCCTCGTAGAGCGTCACGCCGACCGACCACAGGTCCGAGGCGGCCGAGGCCCGGCTGCCCGCCGCCCGCTCGGGCGCGATGAAGGCGGGCGTGCCGATGAGCACGCCGGTCCTGGTGACGGTGGAGTCACCCTCGGTGGTGGCGATGCCGAAGTCGGTCAGCACGGCCCGGCCGTCCTCGGTGAGCAGCACGTTGTCGGGCTTGACGTCGCGGTGCAGCACCCCGGCCGCGTGCGCCGCGCGCAGGGCCTCCAGGAGCTGCACGCCGATCCTGGCCGTCTCCTCGGGGGACCTCGGGCCGTCCTCGCGGATCAGCTCGCCCAGCGTGCGGGACGGGACGAGCTGCATGACGATCCACGGGTGCCCGTCCTCCTCCAGTACGTCGTACACGGTGGCCACGCCCGGGTGCGCCACCCGGCCCGCCGCCCTCGCCTCTCGGAAGGTGCGCAGGGCGAACACCTCGCGCTCGGGCTCGCTCAGGTCGGGCGGCGGCATGACCTCCTTGACGGCCACGTCCCGGCCCAGGACCTCGTCATGGGCCTGCCAGACCTTGCCCATGCCGCCCTTGCCGATCGTCCTGACCAGGCGATATCGCCCGCCGACCATCACCGCTGCGGAATCGGACATGCACCGCGACTACCCCAGAACCAGCCGGGCAAGCGCGGTCACTCCCGCCGCCCCGAAGAGCACCACGAGAAACGGCGCGCGCAGCAGCAGCGCCACCACCGCCGCCACGAGCCCCGCCGTGCGCGCCGGGTCGACGCGCAGCGCGCCCTCCTCGGTGAACGCCTGCACCGCGATCAGCGCGGCCAGCAGCGCCACCGGCACCAGCTCGGCGAACCTGCGTACCGTCGGATGGTCCAGCACCCGCCGCGGGGCGGCCAGCCCGGCCAGCTTCAGCGCGTAGCAGCCGGCGCACAGCGCGGCGATCGCCCACCACAGCGTCATCGCGCCCCCACCTCCGCTCCGCGTCCCGTGCGGAGCATGACCAGCAGCACCGCCGCAGCCGACAGCAGCACCGGCACGCCGGGCGGCAGGAACGGGGTGGCGCACAGCGCGATCGCCGCCCCGCAGGCCGCCAGGGCGCGCAGCTCGCCGCTGGCGCGCAGCCGGGGCCACAGGATGGCGAGGAACGCGGCCGGGCCGACCACGTCCAGCCCGAAGGCGCCCGGATCGCCCAGGAACGCGGTGCCGTACGCGCCGGCCAGCGTCGTCAGGTTCCAGGTCAGGTAGAGGCTCGTGAAGGTGACCACGAACGCCGTCCGCGCCGCCCGCCGGTCGGGCTGGGCGAGGGAGACCGCGGCGGTCTCGTCGATCACGCCTTGGGCGGCCAGCAGCCGCAGCGGGCCGCGTACCTGGAGCAGGTCGGCCAGGCGCAGGCCGTACAAGGTGTTGCGGCCGCCCAGCAGCAGCGCCCCCGCGACGGCGGCCAGCGGATCGCCGCCCGCGCCGACGGCTCCCGTCAGCGCGAACTGGGAGGCTCCCGTGAACGCCAGCAGGCTCAGCACGCACGCCTGCGGCACGCTCAGCCCCGCGGTGACGGCCGCGGCCCCGAAGGCGAGCCCGGACAGCCCCACCGCCAGGCCCACACCCAGACCGTCCCGCACGGCGGCGGGACGACGTGTCGTTCCATTCATGGGACGGCAGGCTAAAGGGCGGGCGATTCGTCCGTCTTGTACGTTCCTGCGGCACGTTGGTAGGCGGCCGGCGGCACGCCGACCACGCGTCGGAAATGCCGGGTCAGGTGGGCCTGGTCGGTGAAGCCCACCTCGGTGGCCACCCGTGCCGGCCGCATCCCGCCCTCCAGCAGGCGGCGCGCGGTGCGCACCCGCAGCGAGGTCAGGTACGCGTGCGGCGGCAGCCCCGTCGCCTCCTTGAACGCCCGCAGCAGCCCGAACGGCCGCGCCCCCACCGCCGCCGCCAGTTCCTCCAGCGCGGGCGGGTCCACCAGGCTCGCGTGCAGCAGCTCCACCGCCTCCCGCACGGCCCGCCCCCCGTCGCCGGGCGGCGTGCGCACCGGCCGGGGCGCGGCGTGCCGGGCCAGCAGCCGGGCGAACATCGTCCGGCTCAGCGTCGAGGCGGCCAGGGCGTCGCCCCGCTCGGCCGCCCGGTGCGCCCGCGCCAGCAGCGCCGCCACCGCCTCGTCCCGCACCACCTGGCGCGGGAAGTGCGGGGTCGCGTAGGGCGCGCCCAGCTCGGCGGCGATCGCGGCCAGCGCCTCGATCGAGGGATACAACATCCGGTACGACCAGCCGTCCGGCGTGCCCGCCTGGCCGGTGTGCACCGTCTCGGGGTTGACCAGCACCAGCTCGCCCGCGCCCGCCCGGTGCGTGGTGCCCCGGTAGTCGAACTCCTCCACGCCCTGGACGATCAGGCCGATGGCGTAGCCGTCGTGGACGTGGCGGGAGAAGCGGTGGGTGACGTAACGGGCCTTGAGCAGGTCCGTCTCCGGCACCGCGGGATGTCGCCAGAAGTGCGCCTGCTCTTTCACAGCTCTTTCACAGCGGTCGGAAGGTCTTCGTGAAGGCGTCGAAGTAGTGGCGGTCCCGCGCCCAGCGGGAGTCGGGGGTCTCCCAGTAGAGGGCGAAGGGACGGCCGTCGGCGGTGCGGAACCCCCGGTTGATCACATGGATGAGGCTTCCTGAGCGCATCCGGGTGAACTCCCAGTCGGCGGCCTGCCGTCCAAGGTACCTGACGCCGGTGATGCCGACGCGCGTGTAGCCCTGGAACTCGTTCCTGGCCAGGATCTCCTTCTCCAGGCCCAGCCAGTGGCGCTTCGGGTCCCGCCACGGCTGGTCGGGGACGGTCCACTCGACGATCAGCGTCCCCGGGGTGCCGGGGCCCGTGAGGGAGACGCTGTCCCTCGTGGGGTTCTTCCTGACCTGCCAGTTCCGGGGGAGGCCGATGGTGAAGCGGCCGGGCGTGCTGGAGAACGTGCGCCAGCCGGCGGGGAGCGGGCGTGCCGTGGCGTCCGGCTCGCCGGAGCCGCCGGGCGAGGTCGCCGGGGTCGCGCTCGGGCTCCCGGGCTCCGGGCTGGTGGGGACCGGGCTGGTGGGAGCCGAGGTCGCGGAGGCTGTGACGACCGGGGCCGCCCCGGTGTCGGCCGTCGTCGAGGAGCCGTCCGCCAGGCGGTTGTGGAGCAGCATGCCGCCCGCGCCCAGGACCGCCGCCGCCACCAGGGCGGCGGGCAGCCCGACGCGCAGCGCCCTGCCGCGCCGCCGCCGCTCCGGCACCGTGGTGTGCGGGGCACCCGGCGAGCGGGACCCCCCGGCCGCCGGCCCGCCGGTCCCTCCCCCGGCTGCCGGCCCGTCGGTCCCTCCTCCGGGCAAGGGCCCGGCAGTCCCTCCTCCGGGGAACGGCCCGCCGGTCCCTCCTCCGGGCAAGGGCCCGGCGGTCCTTCCTCCGGGGAACGGCCCGCCGGTCCCTCCTCCGGGGAACGGCCCGGCGGTTCCCGCCGGGAACGGCGCGGCGGGCTGGGTGTGCGTCGTGGCGACCTCGTACAGCAGCCGCGCGGCCTCCTCGGCCGGCATCCGGGCGGCCGGGTCGCGGCGCAGCAGCCCCATGACGACCGGCGCCAGCGCGCCCGCCCGGCGCGGCGGCTCCGGCTGGTCGCGCAGGACCGCCGCCACCGTCGCCGGCCACGACTCGCGCTTGAACGGCGGCTCGCCCTCGACGGCCGCGTACAGGGTGGCGCCCAGCGACCACAGGTCGGACTCCGGCCGCGCCGGCTCGCCGTTGAGCCGCTCCGGCGGCATGTACGCCGGCGTGCCCACCAGCCCGCCGGTCGCCGTCAGCCCCGCCTCGGCCTCCAGCGTGGCGATGCCGAAGTCGGTCAGCACCACCCGGCCGTCGTCGGCGAGCAGCACGTTCTCGGGCTTGACGTCGCGGTGCAGCACCCCGGTCGCGTGCGCGGCGCGCAGCGCGTCCAGCACCCGGCCGCCGATCACCGCCACCTGCCCGGCCGGCAGCGGCCCCTGCTCGCGCACCACCTGCGCCAGGGAGCGGGAGCGTACGAGCTGCATGACGATCCACGGCCGGCCGTCCTCCTCGACCACGTCGTGGACGACCACCACCGACGGGTGGTCGAGGCGGCCCGCCGCCCTGGCCTCCCTGATCGTGCGGCGGTTCAGCTCGGCCCGACGGGCGTCGCCGACGCCCGCGTAGCGGACCTCCTTGATGGCGACGGTGCGGTCCAGCAGCTCGTCGTAGGCCCGCCACACCACGCCCATGCCGCCCTCGCCGAGGGGTTCGAGCAGACGGTAGCGGTTGCTGACACGCACGGCGGGAAGCCTACTTGGCCGGCTTGAACGACGCGCAGAACCCCTCGAAGAAGTGGTAATCGTCCTTCCAGTGGCTGTTGAGGGTGTGCCAGTAGATGGCGTACGCGCGCCCGTTGTCGGTGAGGAAGCCCCGGTTGCGCACCCGCGTCTTGCCGGTGTTGGTGTTCCAGGTGAAGTCCCAGTCGGCGGCGGACTTCTGGTAGTCGACGCGCTTGATGTCGAGCTTCTTGTAGCCGCCGAAGTTGTGCTTGAGGTAGGGCTCCTGCTTCTTCCAGTCCTTGTACGGGTCCTTGCCCGGCTTGACGGCCTCTTCGACCATCACGTACGCGTTGGGCGCCGCCCCCGGCCCCTTGAACTTGACCTGCCGCCCGTTGCGGTCCCACTCGTCCCAGCCGGGAGGCAGCCCGATGGTGAAGCCCATCTTCTTGTCCTTGTACCACTTCCAGCCCTTCGGCAGCGTGGCCTCCGTCTTGTCCTCGCTCGGGGTGGGGCTCGGCGTGGCCGTGGGGGTGGCGGTGGCCGTGGGCGTGGTCGTCGGGGTGGTCGTCGGGGTGGTGCTCACGCTCGGCGTGGCCGACTGGCCGGCGGACGGCGTGCCCCCGCTCCCGCTCGGTGACGGCGGGGCGGACGCCGAGGTGGTCACGGCCGCCCCGGAGGCGCCCCCGTCGTCGGGGTCGTCGCCGGGGACCGAGCGCAGGCCGAGGTAGCCGGCCACGCCCGCGACCAGCATGACGGCCAGGGCCGCCGCGATGACCGGGCCGGGCCGCCGCTGGGACGGGTCGCGCGCGTCCACGGTGGACTCGGCCGGCGGCTTCGGCCCGCCGGTCACGGGGGTGAGCCGCGCGCCGGTCTCGGGCGGGGTGGAGGCGAGGGCGGGAGCGAGGTCGGGGTCGGTCGGGGTGTCGTCCTCGGCGGGCGGCTTGGGCTGATAGGGCTGCTTGCGCGGCCGGGCCGGGGCGGTGGCCTTGCGCGGCGCGGCCTGCTCGGGCACGGCGGTCGGGAACTGCGCGGTGAGCCGCGGGCTGGCCTGCGCGAGGGCCTGGCGCAGCATGCGCTCGGTCTCCTCGTACGTCAGCCGCTGCACCGGCTCCTTGCGCAGCAGCCCGGAGATCACCTCGGCCAGCGGGCCGGCGTGCGGGGCGGGGTCGGGCTCGTCGGTCAGCACGGCGTGCATCGTGGCCAGCGCCATGCCGCGCTCGTGCGGCGAGCGGCCCTCCACCGCCGTGTAGAGGGTCGCGCCCAGCGACCACAGGTCGGACTCGCGCCGCGCGGGCAGCCCCTTCAGCCGCTCCGGGGCGATGAACGCCGGCGTGCCCGCCAGCCCCGTCACGGTGAGCTGCGTCTCGGTCTCCAGCGTGGCGATGCCGAAGTCGGTCAGCACCACCCGGCCGTCGTCGGCGAGCAGCACGTTCTCGGGCTTGACGTCGCGGTGCAGCACGCCCGCCTCGTGCGCGCGGTGCAGCGCGTCGAGCACGGCCAGGCCGATCTCGGCCACCCGCTTGGGCGGCAGCGGCCCCTCCTGCTTGATCACCGCCCCCAGCGAGCGCGACTGCACGAGCTGCATGACGATCCAGGGACGGTCGTCCTCCTCGATCACGTCGTGGACGACGATCACGTTGGGATGCTCGAATCTGGCCGCCGCCCTCGCCTCGCGCATCGTGCGCCGGTTCAGGAGCTGCACCTCTTCGCCCAAGGCGGCCGCGTACCGGACCTCCTTGACCGCGACAGTGCGGTCGAGGAGCTCGTCGTGGGCCCGCCAGACGATGCCCATCCCGCCCCTGCCGATGATTTCCTGCAGGTGGTAGCGGCCGGCGATGCGACGTCCCGCCTGCTTACGATCCGACATCAACGGCCTCAAACCCTCCCTCTCGGCCAAGAAATACTCCCATAGCGAGGGATCAACGGCGACTCGCTCGAAGGACAGTCCGCCATGCGAGAAGCGCCATCCGGCAGGTGGGACGCGGGTGTAGGGTGCGGATATGACTTGTCGCAAGGCGTTTACCGAGCCGGCTCCGGGAGGGCCGGTCGGCAGCTAGCGACCACCTGGAGCCGGCACGAGGCAGAGACACCCCCGTCTCTGCCTTTTTCGTTTCCCCCGCCGGCTCCCTGCGCAGGGCGTATGAGGGTGGCCGGCCCGTATGGAGAGGTTTCGGCCATGTCATCGACCTTGGAACGGCACGCGGAACAGCACGCGGAACAGCACGCGATCGCC
Source organism: Nonomuraea sp. NPDC050783 (assembly GCF_040802095.1). Lineage (NCBI taxonomy): Bacteria > Bacillati > Actinomycetota > Actinomycetes > Streptosporangiales > Streptosporangiaceae > Nonomuraea > Nonomuraea sp. NPDC050783. Next base: position 328,299 of record NZ_JBFAHK010000003.1, on the reverse strand, counting down.
GTCGGCGGCCTGCTGGTGGGCGAGGGGCCCGCCGTGGTGATCGGCGACCGGGTGAGCCTGCGGGCGCATCCGGCGGCGGCGGACGCTCACGAGGTGCTGCGCGCCGCTGTCCCCGCCGTCTCCGCCGACACCGGCGGGGAGGACGGGAAGGGCGGGAAGGGCGGGGACGCCGGGCGCCGCGGCGCGGTGCTCGCCGAGCCGCGCACCGCCGCCGACCTACCGGCCATCGCCGAGCTGGCGGACGCCGTGGTGGTGGGAGCCGCGTGGACCCGGGACATCCCGCTGGTCCTGGCGGCGGCGGGGCTCGGACTGCCCGTCGTCGTCGAGCGGCGGCCCGGGGCCTCGCTGGAGGAGTGGCTGGAGCTGGCCGCCTACTGCGCGTCCGAGGGCGACGGGCGGGTGATCCTGTGCGAGGGCGGGCGGCTCGATCTCGGGCTGATGCGGGCGGCCCGCGCGGCGTCGGGGCGGCCGGTCCTGGCCGACGTCTCGGCCGACCCCGGCCTGTCGGCGGCCGCCGTCGCCGCCGGCGCCGACGGCCTCATCGTCCACGCCCCGGCCCGCCTCCTGGACGCCGTCCCGGCGCGGGACGAGCCGCACGCTCCTGCCCGCCTCCAGGGCGCCGTCCCAGTGCGGGACGAGCCGCCCGCCCCGGCCCGCCTCCTGGGCGCCGCTCCGGCGCGGGACGAGCCGCCCGCCCCCGCGCTTCCCGGCCCGCGTTCCCCCGGCTCGCCGGGGACGGTGGAGGCGCTCGCGGCGATGCGGGTGGCGCAGGAGGCCGTGACGGTCGTCGGGGCGCTGCTGCGGCCCGAGTCGCCCGCCACGATCCCGGAGTGCCGCGCCGCCATCGACCGGGTGGACGCCGCCCTGGCGACCCTCCTCGAACGGCGTGCCGCCCTCGCGGGCACCGTCCAGCGCCTCAAGCCCGTGGGGGGCTTCGCCGGCCGCGACCCGGCCAGGGAGCGCGCCCTGGTGGCCCGCATGGCCCTGCGCGCCCCGTCCCTCGGCGAGGCCCGCCTGGCCCCCGTCATGAACGCCGTCATCGAGGCCGGCCTCCACCTGGCGGAGGAGCGCGCCCGCCGGCGGTGAGCCCCGACGGCCCGCCATGCCCTGGCGGACGCCGGTGATCAAGGAGCGACGGGGCGGAAGTTGCCGAGCGGGCGGCCGGGGCCGGCGGCGATCTGCGCGCTGACGAGTTCGGCGAAGCGCCGGTAGCCGTCGCCCGTCGGGTGGTAGCTGCGGGCGTTGACCTTGAACGGGTCGGTGTCCAGCGCCAGCCCGTTCAGGTACGGCTGCGGCCGCCCCACCTCGTGCCCGGTGAACGCCTCGTACGCGTCCACGTACTCGGCGCTGCCCGGCCCGCCGAAGGCGGCGATCGCCCGGTCGAAGTCGCGCACCACGGACCCCACCGTGTCGTTGAGCCGCCGCGTCACGCCGTTCAGCCACCGCTGGTCGTCCACGCCGAGGTTGTCGACCGGCGAGACCGGGTCCTCGGGAAACGGCCTCGGGTAGCCGAGGACGACGATCCTGGCGCCGGGCGCCCGGCCGCGCAGCTCCCGCAGGACCTTGAGCAGGTCGGTGCGCAGCTGCTCGATGCGGCGGCCGACGGCGGTGTCCTGGTCGACGCAGGCCGACGACCAGGGCAGCTTGGCGATGCAGGTGGTCAGGACCCGGGTGAAGCCCGTGTCGTTGCCACCGATGCTCAACGTCACCAGGCTCGTGGCCGGGCCGACGCGGGTGACCTGCGGCCGCTGGCCCCACTGGCCGGTGAAGAGCTGGGCGATGGTGGCGCCGCTGCAGGCGTAGAAGGCGGTGCCGCCGGCGAAGCGGTAGGTGCCGGCGATCAGGGGGACGTAGGAGCCGGTGGCGCGGTGGCAGCGGTCGGCGCCGTCGTTGACCGGCTTCCGGTCCAGGTCGTAGACGCCCTCGCCGGAGGAGTAGGAGTCGCCGAGCGCGACGTACGCGCCGCTCTGCGCCGCCTGCAACGGCGTCAGGCGGACCCGCTCCGGCAGCCGCCCGGCCGGGGCGGCCCCGTCGGGGCAACCGGCGTCGAGGACGGCGCAGGCCAGCTTGGGCAGGACCCCCAGGGGCAGGCACGCCAGGGCTAACGCGACACCCAGGGCCACCGCGACGGCGACCCGCGCCACCCCGGGCCCGCCGGCCTTCGGGGCAGCGACGGACGGGACAGTGATGGGCGAGGCAGTGACGGGCGAGGCAGCGACGGGCGAGGCAGCGACGGGCGCCGCTCGGACAGCGCCCTCGGTTTCCGGCACGTTTCGTTCCGGTGCGTCCCGTTCCGGTGCGTCCAGTTCCGGTGCGTCCAGTGCGGCCTCCCCCCGAACGGCGGACTTCGTGCCCCATCGAGACTAACCCGTCCCCGCCCGCCCTCCGCGCCGCCCGCGCACCAGCAGCCATCCCAGCGCGATGGCCACGACCAGCGCCGGGATGAGGAAGAACGCCACCCGCTGATCGCGGTCGGCGAACGGCATCAGCAGCACCACCAGCGCCAGGAACGCCAGCGTCAGCCAGTTGGTGTAGGGCGAGCCCGGCATGGGGAACGCCGAGCGGTGCCCCGCCTGCCGCAGCCGGGTCTGGCAGTAGACCAGCACCCCCCAGGTGGTGATCACCCCGAGCGAGGCGACCGCGGTGGCGATGTTGAACGCCCGCTCCGGCAGGAAGTAGAACAGCGCCACCCCCGCCAGGAACATGGCGGCGGTGAACAGGACGCCCCCCATGGGCACGTGCCGCGTGCTGAGCGCGGCGGCGAACCGCGGCGCCTCCCGCTTCACGGCCATCGAGCGCAGGATGCGCCCGGTGGCGTACAGGCCGGAGTTGCAGGACGACAGCGCCGCCGTGATCACGACGAGGTTCATGGCGTCGGCCGCCCACGGCACGCCGAGCCCGGAGAAGACGGTCACGAACGGCGAGACCCCCGCCCGGTAGGCGGTCCACGGCAGCACCATCGCCAGCAGCAGCACCGACCCGACGTAGAAGATCGCGATCCGCCACACCACGCCGTTGATGGCCCGCGGCAGGACCTCGCGCGGCCGCACCGTCTCGCCCGCCGCGATCCCGACCAGCTCGATCGAGGCGTACGCGAACACCACCGACTGCAGGCTCATCAGCACCAGCGGCAGCCCGGTGGGCGCGAACCCGCCGTGCGCCACGAGGTTGCCCGCCCCGGCGCCGCCGATCGAGAAGACCACCAGCACCAGCCCCACCACCAGGAAGGCGGTGATCGCCACCACCTTGAGCAGCGCGAACCAGAACTCCATCTCCCCGAACAGCCGCACCGACAGCAGGTTGACCGTCAGCACGAGGGCGAGCGCGATCAGCGCCGTCAGCGCCTGGGGGAAGGCGGGCGCCCAGTAATGGATGTAGGCGGCGATCGCGGTCAGCTCGGCGATGCCGGTGAACGCCCAGTTGACCCAGTACATCCAGCCGCTGGCGAAGGCCGCCCACGGCCCGATGAACTCGGCGGCGTACTCGACGAACGACCCCGACGCGGGCCGGTAGAGCACCAGCTCGCCGAGCGCCCGCATGACGAAGAAGGCCGCCAGCCCGGCCGCGGCGTACGACAGCACCAGGGCGGGCCCGGTGGCCTGCAACCGGCCGCCCGCCCCGAGGAACAGCCCCACCCCGATCGCCCCGCCGATGGCGATCATCTGGACCTGCCGGTTGCCCAGCGCGGGCCTGTATCCCTCGTCGGTCTCCGTGCGCACTCCGCGTCCTTTCCGTCACTCTTCGTGGCCACGACGATATCGGCGCCGCTGATCGCGCGGACCCCCGGCGCGCCGGTCCGGTGATCGCCGCGGGATGGCTCCGGATTGTCGGCGCGGGCCACTAGAGTCGGAGCGCACCATCAGGATCAGGCAGACCCGGGAGGCGCCGCTCCATGTCGTCCAGCGACTCGTTCGTCCATCTGCACGTGCACACCGAATACTCGATGCTGGACGGCGCCGCCCGGCTGAAGCAGATGTTCAAACAGGTCGGCGACCTGGGCATGCCGGCGATCGCGATCACCGACCACGGCAACATGCACGGCGCCTACGACTTCTACAAGCAGGCGACCGGCGCGGGCATCAAGCCGATCATCGGCATCGAGGCGTACGTCGCGCCGGAGAGCCGCCACAACAAGCGGCCGGTGCTGTGGGGCGAGCCGCACCAGAAGAAGGACGACGTCTCGGCGGGTGGTTACTACACCCACATGACGATCTGGGCCCGCAACAAGACGGGCCTGCACAACCTGATGAAGCTCAGCTCGCGCGCCTACACCGAGGGGTTCGTGCGCAAGTGGGCCCGCATGGACGCCGAGATCCTGGCCGAGCACGCCGACGGCCTCATGGCCACCACCGGCTGCCCCTCCGGCGAGGTGCAGACCCGGCTGCGCCTCGGCCAGTACGACCAGGCGCTCGCGGCCGCCGCGAAATACCAGGACATCTTCGGCAAGGACAACTTCTTCCTGGAGATCATGGACCACGGCCTCGACATCGAGCGCCGCGTCCGCGACGGGCTGACCCGCATCAGCAAGGAGCTGGGCATCCCGCCGCTGGTCACCAACGACTCCCACTACACCTACGAGTCCGACGCCGCCTCCCACGACGCCCTCCTGTGCATCCAGACCGGCAAGCAGCTGTCCGACCCCGACCGCTTCCGCTTCGACGGCACCGGCTACTACATCAAGACCGCCGACGAGATGCGCGCCGTCGACTCCTCCGACCTGTGGGCCGAGGGCTGCCGCAACACCCTGCTGGTGGCCGAGAAGGTCGATCCCGAGGGCTTCTTCACCTACAAGAACCTCATGCCGACCTTCCCCGTCCCCGACGGGATGAGCGAGGAGGAATACTTCCGGCAGGAGGTCTGGAAGGGCCTGCGGCGCCGCTTCCCCGAGGGCGTCGACGACGAGCACCGCGAGTGGGCCGAGAAGGAGCTGCGGGTCATCGTCCAGATGGGCTTCCCCAGCTACTTCCTCGTGGTCGCCGACTTCATCATGTGGGCCAAGAACAACGGCATTCGGGTCGGCCCGGGGCGTGGCTCGGCGGCCGGCTCGCTGGTGGCGTACGCGCTGGGCATCACCGACCTCGACCCGATCCCGCACGGCCTGATCTTCGAGCGCTTCCTCAACCCCGAGCGCGTGTCCATGCCCGACGTCGACATCGACTTCGACGAGCGCCGGCGCGGCGACGTGATCCGGTACGTCACCGAGAAGTGGGGCGCCGACAAGGTCGCCATGATCGCCACGTTCGGCACCATCAAGGCCAAGGCCGCCATCAAGGACGCCGGCCGCGTCCTGGGCTACCCGTACGCGCTGGGCGACAAGGTCTCCAAGGCCTTCCCGCCCGCCGTCATGGGCAAGGACATCCCGCTGTCGGGCATCTTCGACAAGGACCACCCGCGTTACGCCGAGGCGGGCGAGCTGCGCAAGCTCTACGAGGAGGACGTCGACGTCAAGGCGACGATCGACCTCGGGCGCGGCCTGGAGGGCCTGATCCGGCAGACCGGCGTGCACGCCGCCGGCGTGATCATGTCCGCCGAGGTGCTGACCGACCACATCCCGATCATGCGCCGCGACTCCGACGGCGCGATCATCACGCAGTTCGACTACCCGACCTGCGAGACGCTCGGCCTGCTGAAGATGGACTTCCTGGGCCTGCGCAACCTCACGATCATCGACGACTGCCTGAAGATGATCGAGGCCACCACCGGCGAGCAGATCGACCTGCTCAAGCTGCCGCTCGACGACCGCAAGGCCTACGAGCTGCTGGCCAGGGGCGACACGCTCGGCATCTTCCAGCTCGACGGCGGCGGCATGCGCTCGCTGATGCGGCTCATGCGTCCCGACAACTTCGAGGACATCTCCGCCGCCCTCGCCCTCTACCGCCCCGGCCCGATGGGCGCCAACTCGCACACCAACTACGCGCTGCGCAAGAACGGCCAGCAGGAGATCACCCCGATCCACCCCGAGCTGGAGGAGCCGCTCGAGGAGATCCTGTCCACGACCCACGGCCTGATCGTCTATCAGGAGCAGGTCATGGCCATCGCCCAGAAGGTCGCCAACTACTCGCTGGGCGGCGCCGACCTGCTGCGGCGCGCGATGGGCAAGAAGAAGAAGTCCGAGCTGGACAAACAGTTCGTGACCTTCGAGAAGGGCATGAAGGACAACGGCTTCTCCGACGCCGCCGTCAAGGCCCTGTGGGACATCCTGCTGCCCTTCTCCGACTACGCCTTCAACAAGGCCCACACCGCCGGCTACGGCCTGGTCGCCTACTGGACCGCCTACCTCAAGGCCAACCACCCGGCCGCCTACATGGCCGCGCTGCTGTCGTCGGTCAAGGACGACAAGGACAAGTCGGCGCTCTACCTCAACGAGTGCCGCCGCATGGGCATCAAGGTCTTCCCGCCGGACGTCAACGACTCCGACTTCGACTTCACCCCGCGCGGCACCGACATCCGCTTCGGCCTGTCGGCCGTCCGCAACGTCGGCGCCAACGTCGTGGACGGCATCATCGCCGCCCGCAAGGAGAAGGGCCGCTTCACCGACTTCAAGGACTTCCTGCGCAAGGTGCCCGCCCTGGTGTGCAACAAGCGCGTCATCGAGTCGCTGGTCAAGGCCGGCGCGTTCGACTCGCTCGGGCACGTGCGCAAGGGCCTGGTCATGGTGCACGAGCAGGCCGTGGACGCGATCATCGACATCAAGAAGAACGAGGCCATCGGCCAGGACTCCCTGTTCGGCGCGATCGACGGCGGCGAGGACCAGACGTTCGACGTGCAGATCCCGCCGGGGGAGTGGGACAAGACCACGCTGCTGCAGTTCGAGCGGGAGATGCTGGGCCTGTACGTGTCCGACCATCCGCTGTTCGGCGTCGAGCACATCCTGGCGGCCGGGGCCGACTGCTCGATCGCGGCCCTGCAGGACGACAGCCGGCCCGACGGGCAGATCGTGACGGTGGGCGGCATCCTCAGCGGGGTGCAGCGCAAGGTCACCAAGAAGGGCGACACCTGGGTGCTGACCCAGCTCGAAGACCTCGAAGGCTCGATCGAGGTGATGATCTTCCCGTCGGCCTACCAGCTGTGCGCGACGATCCTGGCCGAGGACGCCATCGTGTTCGTCAAGGGGCGCATCGACAAGCGCGAGGACATCGCCAAGATCATCGCGATGGAGGTGACCGCGCCCGACCTCACCCAGGAGGCCGGCGGGCCGCTGCTGGTGAGCCTGCCGCTGACCCGCTGCACGCCGCCCGTGGTGACCCGGCTGAAGGAGATCCTCACCACCCATCCGGGCACGTCCGAGGTGCACCTGCAGGTCCACAACGGGCCGCGCACGACGGTGATGCGGGTCGACGACCGGCTCCGCGTCACCCCGTCGCCGGCCCTGATGGGCGACCTCAAGCAACTCCTCGGCCCGGCCTGCCTGGGCGCCTGACCCGAAAGCCCGGAGCCCGGGGCGCCTGACCGGAAGGCCGGCGCCCAGGGCTGACGGTTGGGGCGCCTGATCTCGACAGGGTGGCGGGGCGGCGGTGGGCAACCCTCGCCGTCGCCCGGCCGTCCCCCGTGGGGCAGGATCGTCAGCGTGAGCGAACTGCACTACCTCAGCGCGACCGAGCTGGCCGGCCTGATCAGGGCCGGGCAGGTGAGCGCCGTGGAGGTCGTCCGGGCCTGCCTCGACCGCATCGAGCAGGTCAACCCGCACGTCAACGCCATCGTCACCCTGGTCGCCGAGCAGGCGCTCGACGCGGCGAAGGCGGCCGACGCCCGGGAGCCGGACGGCCCGCTGCACGGCGTGCCCGTCGCGCACAAGGACCTCCTCGACACCGCCGGCATCCGCACCACCTACGGCTCGCCGCTCTACGCCGACCACGTCCCGGACCAGGACGAGCTGATCGTCGAGCGGCTGCGCGCGGCCGGGGCGATCAGCATCGGCAAGACCAACACGCCCGAGTTCGGCACCGGCTCCCACACGGTCAACGAGGTGTTCGGCGCGACCAGGAACCCCTACGACCTGTCCAGGTCGGCGGGCGGCAGCAGCGGCGGCGCCGCCGTGGCGCTGGCCACCGGCATGGTGCCGCTGGCCGACGGCTCCGACATGGGCGGCTCGCTCCGCAACCCGGCCTCGTTCTGCAACGTCGTGGGCCTGCGCCCCACCCCGGGCCGGATCCCGGTGATCTCCGACGTCAACGCCTGGTACACGCTGTCGGTCCTCGGGCCGATGGCGCGGACGGTCGAGGACGTCACGCTGATGTTCGGCGCCATCGCCGGGTTCGACCGGCGCTCGCCGTACGCGATCAAGGAGATCTTCGCGCCCGAGCCGGAGGAGGGCGTGCGGGGGATGCGGGTGGCGTGGAGCCCCGACCTGGGCGGGCTGCCGGTGGACCCGCGCACCGCCGCCGTCACCGCCACCGCGCCCGCCGTGTTCGAGCGGCTCGGGGCGTACGTGGAGCAGGTCGAGCTGGACCTCTGGGACGCCGAGGACGCCTTCCGCACCTACCGGGCCTGGCACTACGCGCTGTCCTTCGGCGACCTCGACCGGCTCGGCCCCAACACCGCCTGGAACGTCGAGCAGGGCCGCCAGGTCACCGGCGCCGACCTGGCCCGGGCCGAGCGGGCGCGCAGCCGCCTCTACCAGCGCATGGCGGAGTTCTTCGACACCTACGACGTGCTGATCGCGCCGGTCAGCCAGGTGCCGCCGTTCCCGGTCGAGCAGCCGTACGTCAGCGAGATCAACGGGGAGAGGCTGCCGGACTACATGACGTGGATGCGCTCGGCGTACTGGATCAGCGCGCTGCACGCGCCGGCCGCCTCGGTGCCGGCCGGGTTCACGCCGGAGGGGCTGCCGGTGGGGGTGCAGATCGTCGGCGCGCCGTTCGCCGACGCCCAGGTGCTGCGCGTGGCCCGCGCCTTCGAACAGGCCACCGGCCACGGCCGGCGCCGCCCGCCCCTCTGAGCCGGTTCCTCTACCCGTCCCGGGCGGGGCCCGCGCCGCCGCCCTCGTCCGTGTGGCCGCGCCTGTCCGTGTGGCCGCCCTCGTCCGCGCCGCCGCCCCCGTCCGTGTTGCCGTTCGGGCGGACGTCGCCGCCGGGGGAGCGGTCAGGGGAGGAGGGAGCACCGGGAAGGGGGCCGGCGCCGGCGAGCGGGCGGCGCAGCGGGGAGTCCTGGTAGCCGTGCATGCCCTCCAGCAGGCCGAACAGCCCGACCGCGAGCAGCGGCCAGGCCACCGACACGCCGTTGGCGGTCAGCTCCAGCGCCCCGGGCACGACCTTGACCCCCGGCGCCGCCGCGGCCTCCACCGTGACCGCCCCGATCGTGAACGTGGACCCCACCCAGTACGTCAGCGCCGCCCCCGCGACCCCGCCCACGCCGAGCCCGGCCAGCACCCCCACCATCCACCGCCGCCCGGCGAACCACCCGACCGCCCCGCAGGCCAGCCCCAGCCCGCCGGTGATCACCGCGTACCAGCCGTCGGCCGCGATGAGCGCCTGGGTGGACGGGTCGGCCAGCACCAGTCCGGCACGGGTGACCTGGTAGGGGGCGCGCGGCGCCAGGGCCGACCAGAGCAGCCCGGCGCCGATCCCGAGAGTGGCGAGTGCGAGGACAGTTGCCGCAAAGACGCGCACTTCCCTCGCCACTCCACTCCCCCTCATATGTACGTCCGAATCACTCGATGGTATCCCCCGGCTAGGCTCGCTTCGTGAACGCAGAAGAGGTCTGGCTGATTGAACCCTCCGGCCCGCTCCGGGGGGACGTCGTGGTACGCGGTTCCAAGAACGGCGTCTCCAAGCACATGGTCGCCGCGATGCTGGGCACCGGCGAGAGCAGCATCCAGAACGCGCCCGAGGTGGGCGAGGTCGGCATCACCGCCGCCATGCTGGAGGCGCTCGGCATCCACGTGCGGCTCGACGGCCCGGAGATCACGATCGAGCGGGGATCGCACATCGAGCCGCGGGTGCCCGACGCGTTCACCGGGCTCAACCGCATCCCCATCCTCATGCTCGGGCCGTTGCTGCACCTGGCGGGGGAGGCGTTCGTGCCGCTGGTCGGCGGCGATCCCATCGGGCGGCGGCCGGTGAACTTCCACGTGGAGGCCCTGCGGTCGATGGGCGCCGAGGTGGAGGTGGGCGACACCGGCATCTACGCCAAGGCGGGCCGGCTGCACGGCACCCGGATCGAGCTGCCGTACCCGAGCGTGGGCGCCACCGAGACGGTGCTGATGTCGGCGGTGCTGGCCGAGGGCAAGACCGTGCTGAAGAACGCCGCCATGGAGCCCGAGGTGGTGGAGCTGGCGCTGTTCCTGCAGCGGATGGGGGCCAGGATCGAGCTGTCGCCCGACCGCCGGATCGTCATCGAGGGCGTCGAGCGGCTGCGCGGCGCCTCCACCTGGCTGACCGGCGACCGCATCGAGGCGTTCTCGTACCTGGCGGCGGGCCTGGTGACCGGGGGACAGGTGCGGGTGCACGGCTGCCCGCAGGACCGGCTGGTCACCGCCATCACCACGCTGGCCAGGATGGGCGCCGACTTCGAGATCAACGACGACTACCTGTGCGCCACCGCGCCGCCGGAGGGGCTGCGCGCGGCGGCCGTCCAGACCGACACCCACCCCGGGTTCATGACCGACTGGCAGACGCCGCTGATGGTGCTGTTCACGCAGAGCCACGGCATGTCGGTGCTGCACGAGACGGTCTTCGAGAACCGCCTGGTGTACGTGCCCGCGCTGCAGAAGATGGGCTGCGAGATCGAGGTGTTCGACCAGTGCCTGGGCGGCCCGGCCTGCCGCTACCACGACACCAACGCCCGCCACTCGGCGGTGGTGCGCGGCGTGTCGCAGCTCAAGGGGGCCGACGTGACGCTGCCCGACATCCGGGCCGGGTTCTCGGCGGTGCTGGCGGCGGCGGTGGCCGACGGGACGTCCACGCTGCGCGGGGTACACCACATCGAGCGTGGTTACCACCAGCCGTACGAGCAGTTCGAGTCGCTCGGTCTGAACATTCGCAGGCAACGGTAAAGAGCCCGGAATCGGGTGTTTGCCGGTGATCATCCGGTTGCACATCGTCTGAGTGACCGTACTCAGATCCGCCGGGACGCTCGGCCTGGTCGGGGCGCTCGGCGGGGTGCTGGCGGCGGCGCTGGCCGCGCCCGTGGTGAGCGGGGGCGGCCTGGCGGCGAAGAGCGTCGCCGACACCTTCGCCCAGCCGCCGCCCGCCCCGCGCGAGGAGCCGCTGGCGCAGGTGACCAGGCTGCTGGACAAGGACGGCCGGACCTTCGCCCAGTTCTACGAGGCCAACAGGACGGCCGTGCCGCTGGCGGCGGTGGCGCCGATCATGCGCAGGGCCATCGTGGCCATCGAGGACGCCCGCTTCTACGAGCACGGCGGCCTCGACGTGCGCGGCACGCTGCGCGCGCTGCTGACCAACACCCAGGCGGGCGGCATCCGCCAGGGCGGCTCGTCCCTGACGCAGCAGCTCGTCAAGAACATCCTGGTGGAGAGCGCCCGCACCGACGACGAGCGCGACCGCGCCCGCGCACCCAACCTGGCCCGCAAGATCACCGAGCTGCGTTACGCCATGGCGCTGGAACGCAAGTACCGCAAGGACCAGATCCTGGAGCGCTACCTCAACATCGCCTACTTCGGCGCCGGCGCGCACGGCGTGGAGGCGGCGGCCCGCCGCTTCTTCTCCACCTCGGCCGCGCGCCTGACGCTCGGCCAGGCGGCGACGCTGGCGGGGGCGGTGCGGATGCCGTACTCGACCGATCCCTCGCTCGGCGGGGCGCACCGCCAGCGGCTGAAGGAGCGGCGCGACCTCGTCCTGGACCGCATGGCCGGGCTGAAGCTCATCAGCCAGCGGCAGGCGCAGGCGGCCAAGGGCACGCCGCTCGGCATCCGGCTGCGGCCCGAGCCCGGCGGCTGCGAGCAGAGCGCCTACCCGTTCTACTGCCTGTACGTCCAGCGCGAGCTGCTGTCCAACCCCGCCTTCGGCAACACCCCGGCCGAACGGCGGGCCCGGATGGCGAGGGGCGGGCTGACCATCAGGACCAGCCTCGACCCGATCGCGCAGCGCGCCGCCGAGCACGCCATCCGCCGCCACGTGAGCCCCGAGGACACCGAGGTGGCCGCCGAGGCCATGGTCGAGCCGGGCACCGGCCGGATCAGGGCGATGGCGGCCAGCAAGCGCTTCGGCCGCAACCCCGGCAACCGCAAGAACGGCCCCAAGACCACCTTCAACCTGGTGGCCGACGTGGCCCACGGCGGCGGGCAGGGTTTCCAGGCCGGCTCCACGTTCAAGGTGTTCACCCTGGCCACGGCGCTGCGGCAGGGATGGAGGTTCGGCGACGGCTTCCAGACGCCCGGGGCGCTGGTGCCCGGCCAGGGCTACCGCAACTGCGCGGGCCGACCGGTCAACGACCCCGACACCCGCGTGCTCAACGCCAGCGGCGAGGGCGAGGGCGGCCCGCACAGCATCGAGACCGGCACCTGGAAGTCGGTGAACATCTTCTACATGATGCTGGAGCGCAAGGTCGGGCTCTGCAACGTGATCAGGACCGCCCGGGCGCTCGGCGTGGCCCGCGCCGACGGGACGCCGCTGCGCGAGGTGCCGACGTTCACGCTGGGCGTCAACGAGATGGACCCGGTGACGGTGGCGGCCGCGTTCGCGGCCTTCGCGGCGCGCGGCTCCTACTGCCGGCCGCTGGCCATCATCGAGATCGTCGGCAGGGACGGGCGGCGCACCCGCGTCCCGCCCTCCTGCCGGCAGGCCCTGGACAAACCGGTCGCGGACGCGGTCAACCACGTGCTGGAGGGCGTCTTCGACAAGGGCACCATGAAGGGGCAGAGCATCGGCCGCCCGGCCGCGGGCAAGACCGGCACCAACAACGGCTACACCTCGGCCTGGTTCGCCGGGTACACGCCGCAGCTCGCGGCCGCGGTCAGCGTCGGCGACATCCGGGGCTCCTACCGCTTCCCGTTGCAGGGCGTGCAGATCGGCGACCAGCACTACGGCGCGGTGCAGGGCGCGTCGCTGCCCGGGCCGATCTGGGTGGAGTCGATGGGGCCGGCGCTGCGGGAGATGGAGCCGAGGGGCTTCCACCAGCCGGACATGGGACGCTTCGGCGGCGGTGACACGCCCGGCCTGGAAAAGGCGCAGGCCGAGGAGGAGAAGCGCGAGAAACGGCGCGGCGACCGGGCCTTCGCCCAGCGGCACCGCAAGCTCTTCCAGTGGCTGCTCGGCCAGGCGCCGGGCGTGCCGTCCCTGGAACGGCCGCCGCGCCGCGGCCGCCCGCACGAGCTCCCGCCCCCGAGGTGGCACCTCAGCCCCGAGCCCGGCCGCTCCCGGACGGGACGGGACCGTCGGGAGCCCGGCGGGCCGCAGGCGCGGCAGTACCGTCCCGAATCCGGCCGGTCGCGGGCATGGGGGGACCGCCCGGAGCCCGGCCGGCCGCAGGCAGGGCGTGACCGCCTGGAGTCCGACCGGTCACGGGCAGGGCGGGACGGCCCCGAGGCCGACCGGTCACGGGCAGGGCGGGACGGCCCCGGGGCCGACCGGCCGCAGGTGCGGCCGGCCCGGCCGGAGGCGGCGGAGCCGCGGGCGGGACGGAAGCGGCCCGGCACCACAGGGCCGGGGGCCCGGGAGCCGCACGGGTGGCAGGGGCCGCCCGGGGCCGAGCGGTCACGCGTCTGGCGGGACCACCCGTAGCCCGGGGCGCGCCCGCAGTCCGGGGCGCGCCCGCAGTCCGGAGCACGCTCGCAACCCCGGTAGCCGCACGCGCCGTGGGCCCCGCGGGAGCAGCGGGGCGCTCATTAGCCCGGCTCCATCCGGCCGGCTGACCCCGCCGGTGCGACCGCCGGTGTGACCGGCCGTGCGACCGGCCGGAGGACGGCGGGCGGGCTGCCTGCGCCCGCCGCTCCAGCGGGTCGCCGGCGGCGGTTCCCCTGTGGATGCCGGACGACGGCTGCGATGCGCGGGAACCGGAGCGGCGGGCGCGACGGGGAGGGCTCACCGTGGCGCGCCCCCGTGGGCGTTCACTGCCGCTGGTCGTGCTCCCTGATCGCGGCCTCCACGAGGGCGCGGGCGGCCCAGGTCATGGCCTCCTGCTCGGCTTGCGGGTCGAGCCCGCGGACGTCGCGCAGGGCTACCTGCGCCTCCCAGCCGACCACCATGGTCAACGCGGAGATGAGGCGCTGGTAGGACTGCTCGCCCAGGGTGTCGCGCAGTGGCCGGCAGGCTTTGTCCAGCCACTCGATCCGGCGTTGGCTGCGGCGCGGGCCGACCGGCTCCGGGGCGCCGTTCAGTGGCGGGTCCACGGTCAGACGGATCATGCGGCGTCCCAGGGCGAGCGATTGCGGCGAGTACTTCAGCAGCGTCTGGACGAGGGCCTCGACCCGCCCTGCGGCGTCGTCGGCGAGCGCGGGATCGGACAGCGCCGCCTCGACCGGCGGTTCGTTGAGCGCCCCGGCCGTCGCGTCGATGAGCAGCTGGTCCAGGGCCGGGAAGTGCATGTAGATCGTGCGCCGCGACACGTCGGCCGCGGCCGCGATCTCGTCGACGGACGGCGTGGTGCCGCCGGCGGTGAGGCGTACCGCCGCATCGACGATCGCCTTGCGGGTGCGGCGGCGCTGGGCCTCCCGGCCGCCGCTGCGGGCTGGTCTCTCAATGGTCATCGGCGTGTTGCCCCTCCTCGGGTCTGTCGGTCACGGCCGGCTTGACGGCGTTTCCGTCCTGAGTATACCGTCGTGCATCAGTTGCACGACAGTGCAATGAGTGCACATAATGGCAGTCATTGAGCCACGGCGGCGATCCAGCTCGCGGCCGAGCTCAAGAAGTACGCGGGGGCGGGCGGCCGTCGATCGGCACCGTCCTTGAAGGCAAGAGCACGTGAACCAGGAGTGGACCATGAGGGTGCTGGTAGCAGGGGCGACCGGAGTGATGGGCGGGCAGCTGGTGCCTCGCCTCGTCGGTGCGGGGCACGAGGTCTTCGCCATGACCCGGAACGAGGCGAGCAAGGCCAGGCTGTCCGAGCTGGGCGCGGTGCCGGTCGTGGCCGACGCGCTCGATCGCGGCCAGGTCGAGGCGGCCGTGCGCGAGGCGAGGCCGGACGTGATCGTCCATCAGCTGACCGCCATCGGGCACATCGACACCCGTCATTTCGACCGCAGCTTCGCCGCCACCGACCGGCTGCGCATCGAGGGCACCGACAACCTCCTCGCGGCGGGGCGCGCGGTAGGGGTGCGGCGGTTCGTGGCCGCGAGCAACGGGGCGTTCACCTACGCCCGGACGGGCGGGCCGGTGAAGACCGAGGAGGACCAGCTCGACCCGTCGCCGATCAAGCAGATGGCCCCGATGATCGCCGCGGTCGGGCATCTGGAGAAGGCCGTGCTGGGCGCCGACTGGACCGAGGGGATCGTGCTCCGCTACGGCGCGTTCTACGGACCGGGCACCTCGATGGCGCCGGGCTCCCAGCAGCTGGAGATGATCCGCAAGCGGAAGTTCCCGGTCGTCGGCGAGGGCAGCGGGGTGTGGTCGTTCATCCACATCGCCGACGCGGCCGAGGCCACGGTGGCGGCGATCGAGAAGGGCACCCGTGGCATCTACAACATCGTCGACGACGACCCCGCCCCGGTCGCCGAGTGGCTGCCGGAGCTGGCCCGCAAGCTGGGCGCCAAGGAGCCGATGCGCGTGCCCCGGCTCGTCGGGCGGCTGGCCGCCGGAGAGGCCGGCGTCGTGCTGATGACCGAGCTTCGCGGCGCGTCGAACGCGAAGGCCAAGCGCGAGCTGGGCTGGCGGCCGGCGTACCCGTCCTGGCGGCAGGGCCTCCACGTGTCATGACCGCACGCCGATCACGACGGCGTCCTCGATCGGGTCCCCTGGACCGCGAGACGGGGGACGCCGCCGTGATCCGGGTTCCCGTTCCCGAGGGACGCTCCGCCCTCGGCCGGCGGAGCCGGGCCGCCGCCCTGAGTACGGTCGCGCGGGACTGAGCACGTGCGTGCTCACGACAGGGGGCCCGTGCGGCGGCCACCATCGTGGTCCAGGAGAACCACGGTGTGGAGGTGCGATGCACGAGGAGCAGCACGAGGAGCAGCACGAGGAGCGGAACGGCGGCCACGAGCCGTCCGTCGGCAGGAGAGGGCTGCTGCGGCTGACGGGTGCGGCCGCGGTCGTCACGACGGCGGCGATGGTCCTGCCGTCCGCGCGGGCCGCTGCGGCCACGGGGGCCGCGGCGACCACGCCGGCCGGGGAGGGACAGGCGGCCGAAGGGCAGGGGCCGAGCGGTTCGGAGGTACGGGACCGCGCCTGGCGGCTGCGTACCGAGCAGCTGCGCGCCAACGGCGACAGCCTCCAGCACAGCGCCGAGCTGACCAGGCAGAGCCTGGCCGGCCAGACGGCCCTGCGGATCCCGGCCGGGCCACCCCGCTGACGACAGCCGACAGGAGGACGGACAATGACGTTTTTCGCAAGGGTCGGCTGGACGTGGGAGGCCGGTGGAGCGGTCCTCGGATCTCCCACCGTCGCGCCCGCCGTGCACGACCTGGCCACCGGCCACCTGGCGCTGCGCATGGCGACCAACCGCGGCGCGCCTTCCACCGCGGACCAGATCACCTCGCTGGGCGCGTCGATCGGCGTCCCGCGCAACGAGAACGGGCGCATCGACGGCCCCTCGGTGGTCCAGGTCGGGGCGACGTTCGTGCTGGACGCCGACTCCCGCTTCCACGTCGAGCGCTCGTGGAACTCCTCCGAGCTGTCGGTGACCCTCGCCGTCAGCCTGGAGGACCTCACGGCGGGGACCGTGGTCACCGGGCCGGAGTTCGTCATCGCGCGGGACGCCGGGTTCAACGTGGGGGAGAACAAGCTGCTGTTCAGCAATCCGGCGCCGGGCGGGTCCGCGGCGGTCAGCGGCGACTTCGCCTGCGCGGCCCGCCACGACTACCGGGCCTGGATCGACCTGCACGCGTACGTCAGCGGGGCGGGCTTCGGCGGGAGCGGCGGGTCGGGAGCCGACCTGAACGTCGGTGTGGTCGCGCCCACCCTCTCCTTCCTGTGGTACTTCACCCCGTTGCGGAGCGCGGCGCCGTCGTCGTGGACGGGAGGGGCGACCGCGCCGCCGCCCGCGCGGGCCGGCCTGCGGGCTTGACCGCCGGGGACGCGACGGGCCCCCGGGCGCGAGGGTCCCGGGCGCGAGGGATCAGGGCGCGAGGGATCAGGGCCGTAGCACGTCGCGCAGCTCGCCGAGGCTGGTGACGCCGAGCTTGGCGTAGGCGCGGGCCACGTGGTTGTCGACGGTCCGCTTGGAGATGCCCAGCCGCTCGGCGATCTGCCGGTGCGACAGTCCGGTCAGCGCCAGCGTGGCCACCTCGCGTTCGCGGGCGGTGAGCTCGGCGGTGGAGGGCGACCGCTCGGCCAGCACCAAACCGGGGCAGCGGCGCAGGTGCTCGGCCGACCGGCCCCAGCAGCGCCGGGCGGTGTGGCCGCGGCCGTGCTCCTGGTGCAGGCGCGCGGCCCGGCCGTACCCCTCGGCGGCCAGGGGGTGCAGGCCGAGGCCGGCCAGGTCGCCGGCCGCCGCCTCCAGCGCGGCGGGGTCGCCGGAGGTGATCGCGGCGGCATAGCGCAGGTAGGGGGAGTCGCCGCCAGGCGGCGGCGCGCCGGCGCGCATGCCGGTGTCGGGTCCTCCGGTGGGGTCGGGTCGTCTGGTGGGGTCGGGTCGTCTGGTGGTGTCGGGTCGTCTGGTGGTGTCGGGTCGTCCGGTGGTGTCGAGGCGTACGGCTGGGTCGAGACGTACGGCGGCGCCGAGGCGGACGGCGTCGGCCAGGGCGAGGGCGCGTACCGCCGTGGCGCCCATCGTCTCCGCCCGGGCGGCGGCCGCGACGGCCAGACCGGCCGCGGCGCGGGCGTCACCGCGGGCGGCGGCCACCCAGGGCCGGGCCAGGTCGGCCCACAGCCCGAACATCGTCGCCGGCGGCCACTCCAGGCGGTCGGCGGTACGCAGCGCGTCCCGCGCGGCGTCGGCCTCGCCCGCCAGCGCCTCGGCGTGGGCCACCTCGCCGTAGAGCAGGCGGTGGAGCAGGCGGCCGGTGACGGTGTCCGGCCGGTGCAGCACGACGGCCTCGCGCAGCCTGCGCCGGGCCTCCTCCACGTCGCCGGTGAAGCGGGCGACCTGGGCCATCGCGATGGCCGCGACCATGAGCGCGTACTCCCAGCCGTGGGCGAGGGCGGCTTCGTGCTCGCGCCGGGCCAGCCGCGCGGCCAGGTCCGTACGGCAGGCCAGAAGCGCCCCCTGCACCTGGAACAGCGCGGTGGTCGGCGGGATCCACGGCATGTTCTCCACCGCGTCGGCCAGCACGGGGTCGCGCGCGTCATGCGGCGTGGCGGGCGGGCGGCCGCCGTAGGCGACGGCCAGCTCGTGCACCAGGCGGGCCTTGGCCTCGGCCTCCTTGTTCGCCACCCCCGCCTCGAACAGCGGCGGCAGCTCCGACAGCGCCGGGCGCAGATCGCCGGAGAACGCCGCGAACACCGAGCGCAGGGCCGCCAGCTCCTCGGCGTGCTCCCGGCTCAGCGCGGCGCCGCGGGCGGGGAGCGCGCGGTGGGCGGCGGGGTCGCCGAGCCCCCAGAACAACGTCTCGGCACGGCCGAACGCGATCTTGTCGCGGTGGCGGTCGGTGGCCGCGACGGCGTCCATGACGTCCAGCATGGCCATGAGCTCGCCGGTGCGCTCGCCCGAGATGAGCACCCGCCACAGGGCCTGCGCGGCGCCGATGCCCTGCTCGGCGTCGCCGTTCAGCAGGGCCGTCTCGGTGGCCGCGCGAGCGAGCTGCTCGGCCAGCGGCAGGTCGAGCAGCGTCCAGGCGCGCCGGGTGGCGGTCAGCAGCATGCCGGCGGGCGGCTGGACGCCGGCGTCGAGGCTCCAGCGCACGATGCGCAGCGCGTCGGAGCGGCGGCGGGCGCCCGTGGCGGCGATCGCCTCGGCCAGCACGCGCTTGGCCCTGCGGGTGCGCAGCTCGGGGCAGCCGTCGCGCAGCGCCTCGCCGTACAGGGGGTGGGCCAGGCGCAGCAGCGAGCGGCGGCCGTCGCGCTGGATCCAGAGCAGGCCACGCGCCTCCAGGCGGGCGAGCAGGTCCTCGGGGACGACGCGGGTCACCACGCCCACGGAGACGGGCTCGGCCAGGGCGAGCAGTTCGAGGGCCCACCGCTCCTGGTCGTCCAGAGCGCCGAGCCGTCTGGCCACCAGCTCGGTCAGCCGGGGGGCGACCAGCCACGGGCCCTCCCACCGCCACACGCCCTTGGTCTCGGCCAGCGTCCCGGCCTGCATGCCGGCCAGCACGACCTCGCGCAGCAGGAGCGGGTTGCCCGCGGTCAGCTCGTACAGGCGGCGTACGGTGAGCTCGGCCGCCTGGCCGCCGAGCACCTCGTGCAGCACCTGCCCGACCTCGGACGCCGACAGCGCCGCCGGCTCGATCCGCTCGGCCAGCCCCTCGGTCCACAGCGCGGCCAGCCACTCGGAGAACGGCTCCCCGGCACGCAGCACCACCAGCACGAACGCGGCCCGCATGCGCGCCAGGTGGCGCAGCACCGCCGCCGACTCGTCGTCGAGCAGGTGGGCGTCGTCCACGACGACCACCGCGCGCCGCCTCCCGGCGGCCAGGGCGGCGACCGTGGCGCGGACCAGCACGCCGCGGCTGGCCACGCCCACCACGCCGTCGGGGACGAGCACGCCGAGCGGGCCGAGCGGCACGTCGGAGTTGGCCGAGGTGGCCGGCACGGCGTGCACGACGAACCGGGACGGGTCGAGCGCGGCGAGCGCTTCGTAGACCAGCCGGCTCTTGCCCACGCCCGGCGGGCCGGTGATCGCCAGCGCGGCCGTCGCGGGGTCGCGCAGGGCGGCTGTGACGCGGCCCAGCTCGGCGCTCCTGCCCACGAACGGCCACATGGCCCGCCTCCCGCCTGCGCTGCCCCCGCCTGCGCTGCCCCCGCCTGCGCTGCCCCCGCCTGCGCCGCCCCCGCCTGCCTCGTCTGCCGCAGTTTGACACGATCGGCGGGCACGAGTCAGCCGGACCGGGTCCGCGTCCCGGATCCGGCGGGGACGCCCTAACCGGCCTTGGCGATGGCGGCGGTGATGGCGCGGGTGAGCGTGACGAGGTTGGCGGGCGCGGTCTCGATCTGGAGGCCGCGCCTGCCGGCCGAGAAGTAGATCGTCTCGAAGTCGAGCGCCGACGAGTCGACCACGGTCGGGAGCTGCTTGCGCTGGCCCAGTGGGCTGATGCCGCCCACGACGTAGCCGGTCACCCGCTCGACCTTGGCCGCCTCGGCCATCGCGGCCCGCTTGCTGTCGAGCGCGCCGGCGAACGCCTTGAGGTCGAGCTTGCCCGACACCGGCACGACGGCCACCGCCAGGCCGCTCTCGACCTCGGCGACCAGGGTCTTGAAGATGCGCTCGTAGGGGACGCCGAGCGCGTCGGCGGCCTCCTCGCCGTAGGCCTGGGCGGAGGGGTCGTGCTCGTACGGGTGGAGCGTGAAGTCGGCCTTGGCCTTGGTGAGGGCCATCGTGGCCGGCGTGCCGCCGCCTCCCTTGCCTTTCGCTTTGCTCACGAGTAACGATTGTACTGAATCTACATTGTAAAGGCGCGGCCCGGGGTGTACCCGAAGGCCCGGCGGAAGACGTCGATGAACGCGCTCGCCGAGGCCCACCCGCACCGGTGCGCCACGGCGGTCACCGGCAGGCCGTCGGCCAGCAGCAGGAGCGCGTGATGCAGGCGGAGCTGGGTGCGCCACTGGGGGAAGCTCATGCCCAGCTCGCGGTGGAAGAGCCGGGTCAGCGTGCGCTCGCTCGCGCCCGTGCCGGCGGCCAGCGCGGCGAGCGTGCGGCGGTCGGCGGGGTCGCGGTGCAGGGCGGCACAGACGGCCGCGAGCCGGGGGTCCCGGGGGGCGGGCAGGTGGAGGGGCTGCTCGGGGGCGCGCCTGAGCCGGTCCAGCAGCACGGCCAGCAGCCGGTCGCGCTCGGCCCCGTCCCTGGTCCTCCCGTTCCCGGTCCCCTCGTTCCCGGTCCCCTCGTTCCCGGTCCCCCCGCCGGCCGGGGAGGGGGCGGGCTCGCCGGTGTAGGCGACGATCAGCTCGCGGAGCAGGGGGTCCACGGCGAGGACGGCGGGGCGGCCGAGGGCGAGGGGGTTGCCGGTGAGGCCGACCAGGCGCAGGTCGGTGTCGCCGTGGGCGCGGTGCTCGTGGACGGTACCGGCGGGCACCCAGATCGCCCGGTTGGCGGGGGCCACCCAGGTGCCGGCGTCCGTGGTGACCGACAGGACGCCGCGGCAGGCGTACACGATCTGGTGGGTGTCGTGCCGGTGGGCGTCGATGGCGCCGCCGGGGGCGAGCGGGCGCCGCCCGGTGGGGGCCTGTGCCTGGTGGCGGATCTCCGGCATGGGTTGGCACTTTATCGGAAGCGGGACAGCGGGCGGCCGGGTGAGGATCGGAGGGTGAACAGGGTCCCGATGCTGGCCGCCGGGCACGCGGCCGTCGATCTGTACCAGGGCGCGGTGCCCGCGCTCGTGCCCTTCCTGGTGGCCGAGCGCGGTTACGGCTACGTCGCGGTCTCGGGCGTGGTGCTGGCGGCGACGCTGTCGTCGTCGGTCGTGCAGCCGCTGTTCGGGGTGCTGACGGACCGGTGGCGCATGCCGTGGCTGATCCCGGTGAGCATGGTGGCGGCCGGCGCGGGGGTGGCGGCGGGCGGGGCGGCCGGTTCCTACGCGCTGACGTGGCTGGCGGTGGCGCTGTCGGGGCTGGGGGTGGCCGCGTACCATCCGGAGTCGGCGCGGCTGGCGCGGATCGCGAGCGCGGGCAGCCACGTGCGGATGAGCTGGTTCTCGCTGGGCGGGACGCTGGGCTTCGCCTCGGCGCCGGTGCTGGTGACGCCGTTGCTGGCGGGGTGGGGGTTAGGGGCCTCGCCGCTGCTGGCGGTGCCGGCGGTGGCAGGGGCGCTGGTGACGTTGCCGGCGGTGCGGGCGCTGACGGGCGGCGGGGGAGCGCGGGCGGCGGCGGCCGGGGCGCGGCGGGGGCGGGACGACTGGCGCTCGTTCGCCCGGCTGACGCTGGTGATCGTGTTCCGGTCGGTGGTGTACGTGGGGCTGAGCACGTTCGTCGCGCTGTTCATGGGCGGCGGGACGGCGGGGGCGGTGGCGCTGTTCGTGTTGTTCGCGGGCGGGGCGGCCGGGACGGTGCTGGGCGGGCGGCTGGCGGCGCGCTGGGGGCGGGTGCGGACGGTGCGGCTGGCGTACGCGGCGGCGATCCCGGCGGTCGCGGGCGTGGTGCTCGCGCCGGGGCCCGCCGCGTACGTGTTCGTGGCCGCCTCCTCGATCGCCCTGTACGTCCCGTTCTCCCTGCACGTCACGCTGGGCCAGGACTTCCTGCCGAGCCGGGTGGGCACGGCGGGCGGCGTGACGCTGGGGCTGGCGGTGAGCGTGGGCGGCCTGACCAGCCCGCTGGTGGGCGCGGTCGCGGAGGCGTCCTCGCTGCGGGCGGCGCTGGCCTGCCTGGTGGCCTTCCCGGTCCTGGCCTGGCTGGTGGCGCGCACGCTCAAGGAACCGGCGCGGACATGAGGCCGCCGGAAGCCGGCCGGGCCGCCGGACGCGGGCCGGGTCGCCGGGCGCCGGCCGGGCCGGACCGCCGGGCGCGGGCCGGGCCGCTGAATGCCGGCCGGGGCGTCAGGCGCGGGACGGGACGCGGAACACCGCGGTGTTGTCGCGCTGCGACGGGTCCAGGCGGGTGGCGGCGACGTGCGCGGTGACCGGCACCTGCTTGGCGGCGTCGCGGCCGAGGCGGATGCGGGCGGTGAGCTGCACGGGCCGGCCGGGCCGTATGGCGCTGATCACGCAGGTGGCCTCCTGGGCGGCGTGCCGGCAGGAGGCGCCGCTGACCGCGGTGAGGCTCGCGCCGGGCGGGACGCGGAAGGTGACGGGCACCTCGGTCGCCCCCATGAGGCCGCGCATGGTGACGGTGGCGGTGACGGCGGTGACCTCGCCCTGGCGTACGGCGTGGGCCGGGCCGGTGGCCTTGATCGACAGGGCGTCGTACACGCCGCGCGGGTCGGCCTGCCCGACGATCGCGCCGTAGCTCTCGATGTTGAGGGCGTTGGCGACGGAGTAGCCGTCGGCCTGGCCGTCCTCGGTGCCGGCGGACAGGACCCCGATCAGGTCGCGGGTGCCCTTGAGAATCCAGGGGCCGCCGCTGTGGCCCTTGGACAGGTGGCAGTTGTAGGTCTCCAGCTTGGTGGCGGGAGTGGTGGCGGGCACGGCGGCGGTGATCGCGGCGGGGGCGGGGGCGGGGGCGGCGTACGCCGTGACGGGGGCGGTGGCGGCGGCGGAGGCGGCGGCCAGGGAGCGGGCGGGCTGCGTGCGGGCCAGGCACCAGAGCTGGTCCCTGCCGTCGTACGGCTTCCTGCCGAGGACGCCCGGATAGCCGTCGGTGACGATGGTGTGCCGGCCGCCCTGGTTGCGCATGGGGGTGAAGGCGCCGACGGCGTCCTGCAGGGTGCGGCCGCGCCGGCCGACCTCGATGAGGGCCACGTCGTAGGTGGAGTTCCAGTCGCCGCCGGGCAGGCCGGTGTAGCCGTCGGGCTTCCAGGCGCGCCGCCCGCCCCAGCGCCCGTACGGCTCGCGCTGCCGCTCCCCGGCGGCGCGCCCGTCGTAGGCGGGGACGAAGGCGAAGCTGCTGTGCCACTTCCCGCGGGCGGCGCCCTCGGGAACGCTGTAGACGCAGTGGGCGGCGGTCACGACCAGCAGCCGGGAGGCGGAGCTGACGACGGAGGCGCTGCAGGAGTCGCCGCGCCCGCCGGCGTTGACGAAGAACAGCCGGCCGTTGACGCGGCTGCGCGCGCCCTCGCTGTACGGCCGGTGGACGCGGGCGTAGCCGTTGGCGTCGCCGCCGGGCGTGATGCGCTTGCCGACGGGCACGCTGAGCATCCGCTGGGCGGACGTGGCGAGGAGGGGCCGCTGGGTGGACGGCAGCTCGGCGGCCTTGGCTTTGGCCTGCTTGGCGGGCGTCCAGTAGCGGACGGCCCGGCCGGGGCGCATCACCGGCGACGACTCGGCGCCATCCGAGGCCCGCTTGCTGACGGGCACCACGGGCGACTGCCCGGCGACGGACGACTTCTCGGTGGCGAGCGCCTGCCCTGCAGTGGGCGGCTGCCCGGCGATGGGCGGCTGCCCGACGACGGGCGGCTGTCCAGCGGCGGGCGGCTGCCCGACGGCGGACGAGTGCCCGGTAACGGGCGATCGCCGGGCGACGGGTGGCTGCACGACGGCCTGCGGCTGCACGGCGGCGGGTGGTTGTGCGGCGGCGGGCGGATGCTCGCGGGCGGTGCCCGGCGGGCGGTCGGCGGCCGCCGGTGGCGCGATCGCGATCGTGGCCAGTGCGGCCAGTGTGCCCAGTACGGCCAATGCGGCCAGTACGGCCGGTGCGGTCAATGCGGCCGGTGCGGCCAGTGCCGTGACGGGTGTTCCCGGCACGGTGCCCCTCGCGGTGCCGCCCCCCATTCCGGCCCTCATGCTGCCCTTCACGGTGCCTCCCACGATGTCCCCCTGCGCGTCGATACGGGTGCAATCTCCTCGTTACTGTAAGTCACGATAAGGAGACGAAGCGTATTCAGGGGGCCCGTGTCGTGACGGATCCGGCAGCGGCGCGCCGCGCGGGTGGCCGTCAAGCTGCGGGGCTAACTTTCCGTAATGTTCATGACGCAAAGTATTTAGGCGGGCGGCGTTACAACGCGCGGCGCCGAGGGCAGAGAGAGAACCCCAAAGCTTTCCCGAGCCGTGGCCGTACCCCCGTGGCGGCCACGGCGACCGCCCCGGCAGGCCCGGTCCGGGGCGACGACGGCCGCGCGGCGGTATAGGCGAATGCCGCCCCGCGGCCGTCGTGCGCCCCGGATCGGCAGCCGTCCACTCCTCCGCGCGCCCTCCGCCCGGGCCGTCCCGCAGTGTGGACAGAACGAGATTCAGCCCTCGGACTCCGTAGACTGTGAGGGTGATTTCCCGTATCGACATGCGCGGTTCCCTGCCGGCGAACCTGCGCGACGTGTTGCCCCGCGCCGAGCTCGACGTCGAGGCCGCCCTGGAGAAGGTGCGGCCCATCTGCGACGACGTGCGCCATCGCGGCGTGGCGGCCGTACGGGAGCTGACCGCCAGGTTCGACGGCGTGGAGATCGCCACCACCCGCGTCCCCGCCGAGGCCATCGGGCGCGCCCTGGCCGAGCTCGACCCGCGGGTGCGCGCGGCGCTGGAGGAGTCGATCAGGCGGGCCCGGCTGGTCCACCGCGACCAGCGGCGCGCCGACGTCACCACCGAGGTCGTGCCCGGCGGCACGGTCACCGAGCGGTGGGTGCCGGTCGACCGGGTGGGCCTCTACGTCCCCGGCGGCCGCGCGGTCTACCCCTCCAGCGTGGTCATGAACGTCGTCCCCGCTCAGGAGGCGGGCGTCCCCTCGCTGGCCGTCTCCAGCCCGGCCCAGAAGGAGTTCGGCGGGCTGCCGCACCCGACGATCCTGGCCGCGTGCGCGCTGCTCGGCGTCGATGAGGTCTACAACGTCGGCGGTGCGCAGGCCGTGGCCATGTTCGCCTACGGCACCGAGGAGTGCGCTCCGGCCGCCCTGGTCACCGGCCCCGGCAACATCTGGGTCGCCGCCGCCAAGCGCCTGCTCAAGGGCCGCATCGGCATCGACTCCGAGGCGGGCCCGACCGAGATCGCGATCCTCGCCGACGAGACGGCCGACCCGGTCCACGTCGCCGCCGACCTGATCAGCCAGGCCGAGCACGACACGATCGCCGCCGCCGTGCTCGTCACCACCAGCCCCGAGCTGGCCGACGCCGTGGAGAAGGAGCTTCCCGGCCAGGTCTCGGCCACCCGCCACTCGGCGCGCATCGCCGAGGCGCTGAGCGGCCGGCAGTCGGGCATCGTGCTGGTGAGCGACCTCGACGACGGGCTCAGGGTCGTGGACGCCTACGCCGCCGAGCACCTGGAGATCCACACCGCCGACGCCGCCGCCGTGGCCGCGCGGGTGCGCAACGCCGGCGCGATCTTCGTCGGCACGTACGCGCCGGTCTCGCTCGGCGACTACCTCGCCGGCTCCAACCACGTGCTGCCCACGGGCGGCTGCGCCTGCCACTCCAGCGGCCTTTCGGTGCAGTCGTTCCTGCGCGGCATCCACGTCGTCGACTACACCCGCGACGCGCTCGCGGGGGCGGCCGGGCACGTGACGGCCCTGGCCGACGCCGAGGACCTGCCCGCGCACGGCGCCGCGATCCGCGCCCGGTTCGACTGGCGGGTGCCCACCACGGAGCCGGCCGAATGAGCCCCGGCGACCTGGCATCCGGCGGCATGGCGTCCGGCGGCATGGCGTCCGGCGGCATGACACCCGGCGACGTGACGCTCGGCGATCTGCCCCTCCGCGACGACCTCCGGGGCAAGTCGCCCTACGGCGCCCCGCAGATCGACGTCCCGGTCCGGCTCAACACCAACGAGAACCCCTACCCGCCCTCGCCGGAGCTGGTGGCCGACCTGGCCGAGGCGATCCGCGAGCAGGCGGGCGCGCTCAACCGCTACCCCGACAGGGACGCCCTGGCGCTGCGCGCCGACCTGGCCGCCTACCTCGGCCACGGGCTGCGCGCCGAGCAGGTGTGGGCGGCCAACGGCTCCAACGAGGTGCTCCAGCAGATCCTGCAGGCCTTCGGCGGCCACGGCCGCACGGCGATCGGGTTCGAGCCCTCGTACTCGATGCACCCGATCATCACCGGCGGCACCAGCACCGAGTGGATCAGGGCCAGCCGCGAGGACGACTTCTCCCTCGACCCCGGCAAGGCCGTGGCGGCGATCGAGGAGCACCGCCCCGACGTCGTCTTCCTGACCTCGCCCAACAACCCGACCGGCACCGCCCAGCCGCTGGCGACGATCGAGGCGGTGCTCGGGGCCGCGCCGGGCATGGTCGTGGTGGACGAGGCCTACGCCGAGTTCGCCCGCGAGGGCACGCCGTCGGCGCTGACGCTGCTGCCTGAGCACCCGCGGCTGATCGTCACCCGGACGATGTCCAAGGCGTTCGCCATGGCCGGCACCCGGCTCGGCTACCTCGCCGCGCACCCGGCCGTGATCGAGGCGCTGCTGCTGGTGCGGCTGCCCTACCACCTGTCCACGCTCACCCAGACGGCGGCGCGGGTGGCGCTGCGCCACCGGGCCGAGCTGCTCGGCACGGTCGACGCGCTGCGGCGCGAGCGCGACGCGACGGTGGCCTGGCTGCGTTCCCG
Source organism: Nonomuraea sp. NPDC050783 (assembly GCF_040802095.1). Classification (NCBI taxonomy): domain Bacteria; kingdom Bacillati; phylum Actinomycetota; class Actinomycetes; order Streptosporangiales; family Streptosporangiaceae; genus Nonomuraea; species Nonomuraea sp. NPDC050783. The sequence continues at coordinate 301,044 of NZ_JBFAHK010000003.1, read as the reverse complement.
TGGCCTGGAGGTCGCCGACTCCGACGCCAACTTCGTGTTGTTCGGCCGCTTCCCCGACCGGCGCGGGGTGTGGCAGGGGATGCTGGAGCGGGGCGTGCTCATCCGCGAGGTGGGCCCGCCCGAATGGCTGCGGGTGTCGATCGGCACCGGCGAGGAGATGGCGGCCTTCCGCGCCGCCCTGGAAGGAGTCCTGTGAGCCGCGTAGGCCGCGTCGAGCGCGTCACGAAGGAGACCTCGGTTCTGGTGGAGGTCGGCCTCGACGGCACCGGCCGGGTGGAGGTGTCCACCGGGGTCGGCTTCTTCGACCACATGCTGGCCCAGCTCGGCAAGCACGGGTTGTTCGACCTGACCGTCAAGACCGAGGGTGACCTGCACATCGACTCGCACCACACGATCGAGGACACCGCGCTCGCGCTGGGCGCCGCGTTCCGCGAAGCACTGGGCGACAAGTCGGGCATCAGGCGGTTCGGTAGCGCGTCGTGCCCGCTGGACGAGTCCCTCGCCCAGGTCACCGTCGACCTGTCGGGCCGCCCCTACCTCGTGCACGCCGAGCCCGAGGGCATGGCGCCGATGATCGGCCCCGACTACGACACGACCATGACCCGGCACATCCTGGAGTCGCTGGTCGCGCAGGCCGCGATCTGCCTGCACGTGCACGTCCCCTACGGGCGCAACGCGCATCACATCGTCGAGGCCCAGTTCAAGGCGCTGGCGCGGGCGCTGCGGGAGGCGTCCGAGCTCGACCCCCGCGCGACGGGGGTGCCCAGCACCAAGGGCGTGCTATGACCGACAACGTCATCGCCGTCGTTCTGGTGTTCCTCGGGATGTTCCTGGTCGGCGGGGTGTTCTCCCTGGCCAGGCAGGGGCTCAAGATCGGTGCCGTCGTCTGCGCGGTGGGCGCGGCGATGGCGGTCACGGCGGGAGTGTTGTGGTGGTGAGGAAGAACGTCGTCGTGCTCGACTACGGCTCGGGCAACCTGCGCTCGGCCGAGCGGGCCCTGGCCCGGGCCGGCGCGGAGGTGACGGTGACCGCCGACTTCGACGCGGCGGTCGAGGCCGACGGGCTGGTCGTGCCGGGCGTGGGCGCGTTCGCGGCGTGCATGGCCGGGCTGAGGTCGGTGCGCGGCGAGCAGATCGTCGGGCGGCGGCTGGCCGGCGGCCGGCCGGTGCTGGGCATCTGCGTCGGCATGCAGATCCTGTTCGCCCGCGGCGTCGAGCACGGGGTGGAGACCGAGGGCTGCGGCGAGTGGCCCGGCACGGTGGAGCGGCTGGAGGCGCCCGTCCTGCCCCACATGGGGTGGAACACCGTCAAGGCGCCCGCCGGGAGCGTGCTGTTCGGCGGGCTCGACGCCGCGACCCGCTTCTACTTCGTGCACTCCTACGGGGTGCGCGAGTGGGAGCTGCGCACCGGTGACGGCTTCGCCGAGCCGGTCGTCACCTGGGCCGAGCACGGCGTGCCGTTCGTGGCGGCCGTGGAGAACGGCCCGCTGTCGGCCACCCAGTTCCACCCGGAGAAGTCCGGTGACGCCGGCGCCACCCTGCTGGCCAACTGGCTGAACACCCTCGACTGAGCTAGGGGAGCGGTGAGCAAGGAACGGGCGCGGCTGCGGGCCGAGCGCGAGGCCGAGCGGGCGCGCGCCATGCGCGCCAACGAGGAGCGGCAGGCCCGCCGCGCCCGGCGGCGTGCCCTGCTGGCCCGGCTGGTGCCGCGGCCGGTGCGGGTGCGGCGCCAGGGCGGCGTGCTCGCCCGCCGCCACCGCGTCCAGAACGTCGTGGTGGGGGCGGCCTTCCTGCTCGTCCAGGCGCTGGCCTGGCTGTTGTGGGGCTCGGTGGCGGCCAGTTTCGCCGTGCTCGTCCTGTCCGTGCTGATCGTGCCCGTTGTCGTGACTCTCGCCTTCGACCGGAGGACCTGAAGAATGTCGCTCGTACTGCTGCCCGCCGTGGACGTCGTGGACGGCCAGGCCGTCCGCCTGACCCAGGGCGAGGCCGGCACCGAGACCGTCCACGGCGAGCCGCTGGCCGCCGCGCTGGCCTGGCAGGAGGCCGGCGCCGAGTGGATCCACCTGGTGGACCTCGACGCGGCCTTCGGCCGGGGGAGCAACCATGAGCTGCTGGCCGACGTGATCGGCCGGCTCGACGTGAACGTGGAGCTGTCGGGCGGCATCCGCGACGACGAGTCGCTGGCCGCCGCCCTGGCCACCGGCTGCCGCCGGGTCAACATCGGCACCGCCGCGCTGGAGAACCCCGAGTGGTGCCGCAAGATCATCGCCGAGCACGGCGACCGGATCGCGGTCGGCCTGGACGTACGCGGCACGACGCTGGCCTCGCGCGGCTGGACCGAGGACGCCGGCGACCTGTGGGAGGTGCTCGACCGGCTGGAGGCCGACGGCTGCCCCCGCTACGTCGTCACCGACGTCACCAAGGACGGCATGCTCCAGGGCCCCAACCTGGACCTCTACCGCCGCATCTGCGCGCGTACCGACCGGCCGGTCATCGCCAGCGGCGGCGTCTCCAGTCTCGATGACCTGGTCGCACTGGCTTCTCTCGGTACCGCCGGAGTGGAGGGGGTCATCGTGGGCAGGGCCCTGTACGCTCACGCGTTCACACTGGAAGACGCGCTGGCCGCGGTACGCGTGTAGCTGCGCCGGGAGGGGGCGGAATGAGCGTGGGTGGCGTCGGCATGCAGAGCACCGGTCCCAGGGTCTTCTCTGGGGGGATCTGGGAGGAGCGGTACGGCTACGCGCGTGCCGTGGTGGTCGGGGAGCGGGTCATCGTGTCCGGGTGCACGGCCACGGTCGAAGGGGAGGTGCGCCACGTCGGCGACGCCTACCAGCAGGCCCTGACCGCGATCGACATCGCGCTGGAGGCCGTCCTGATGGGCGGGCTCAGCCGCGAGGACGTCGTCATGGTCCGCTACTACGTGGTGGACCAGCGTCACTTCGACCTGGTGGGCCGGGCCATCGCCGAGATCTTCGGCAAGGTGCGGCCCGCCTGCACAGGAGTACGGGTGGCCGGCCTGGTCGACCCGAGAATGCTGGTCGAGATAGAGATCGAGGCACTACGAGCATGACCGTGGCGGTAAGAGTCATCCCCTGTCTCGACGTGGACGCCGGGCGCGTGGTCAAGGGCGTCAACTTCGAGAACCTGCGCGACGCGGGCGACCCCGTCGAGCTGGCGCGGCGCTATGACGAGGAGGGCGCCGACGAGCTGACCTTCCTCGACATCACCGCCTCCTCCGGCGAGCGGGAGACCATGCTCGACGTGGTGCGCAGGACCGCCGAGCAGGTGTTCATCCCGCTCACCGTCGGCGGCGGGGTGCGCTCGGTCGAGGACGTCAACCGCCTGCTGCGGGCCGGCGCCGACAAGGTGTCGCTCAACACCGCCGCCATCGCGCGGCCGGAGCTGCTGACCGAGGCGTCGCGCCGGTTCGGCGCCCAGTGCGTCGTGCTGTCGGTGGACGCCCGCCGCGCTCCCGGCACGGCCAGCGGGTTCGAGGTGACCACGCACGGCGGGCGGCGCGGCACCGGCATCGACGCGGTGGAGTGGGCGGCGCGCGGCGAGGAGCTGGGCGTGGGCGAGATCCTGCTCAACTCGATGGACGGCGACGGCACGCTCGACGGCTACGACCTGGAGATGCTGCGCGCGGTGCGGGCCGCCGTCCGGGTGCCGGTGATCGCCAGCGGCGGGGCCGGGCGGCTGGAGGACTTCCCGCCGGCGGTCGCGGCCGGCGCGGACGCCGTCCTGGCCGCCTCGGTCTTCCACTTCGGCACGCTGAAGATCGCCGAGGTCAAGGAGACGCTGCGGACGGCGGGCCATCCCGTCCGCTGACCGTCCCGTGACGGTGCCGCGCGCGCGTCAGAAGGCGCGCACGTGGTGGTACAGCTCGTAGGCCACGTCCTGGGCGGCGAACGCGGCCGCCTCGGACCTCTTGACCGCCAGGTACGCGCTGCGCCGCAGCGGGCCAAGCGCCTCCATCAGCAGCTCGTCGGCCTCCAGCGCGTCCAGCGCCTCGCCGAGGGAGGACGGCAGGCGCGGGTAGCGGCCCGGCCGGGTGTCGGGGTCGACGTCCACGGGCTCGCCGGGGTCGAGCTTGCGGCGGATGCCGTCCAGGCCGGCGTGGATGACCGCGCCCAGCGACAGGTAGGGGTTGGCCGAGGAGTCCGACGGTTTCAGCTCCACGTTGGGCTCGCCGCTGTCGCCCAGCGGGGAGCACATCCGGATCGCGGCCTCCCGGTTGTCGGGGCCGTGCACCGCGTACGCGCCGGCCCAGCTGCGCGGCGCCAGCCGGCGGAAGCTGTTGACGCTGCCGCAGGTAAGCGCGGTGAGGGCGGGCAGGTGGGCGAGGAGGCCGCCGACGAAGGCGTCGCGGATCTCGTCGTCGGCGCCGAAGAGGTTGGTGGTGTCGCTCCACAGCGACAGGTGCAGGTGGGCGCCGTTGCCCGCCTGGCCGGCCAGCGGCTTGGGTGCCAGCGAGGCCCACAGCTGCATGCGCATGGCGACGCCGCGCACGGTCTCGCGGAGCAGCACGTGGTTGTCGGCGGCGCGCAGCGCGGGGGCGTACCTGATCGACAGCTCCTGCTGGCCCGGCCCCAGCTCGGGGTGGTAGTGCTCGACGCGCAGGCCCTGCGTCTCCAGCGCCCGCACCAGCTTCATGGTGTAGTCGTGCGCCGTGTCGAAGCCGGTGTTGGCATAGCAGAGCGAGTCGTCGAGCGGGACCAGCCGGTCGTGGCCTCCTCCGGGGTCGGGCAGGAGGCGGCCGAGCGTGAACTCCGGCTCGAACGCCGCGAGCAGCGTGTACCCCTCGCCGGCGAGCTGTGCGACGGCGTCCTTGAGGAACGTGCGCGCGCACGCCTGCCAGGGCGAGCCGTCGGGCAGCCGCAGGTCCGACAGCATGGCCGCCGCGCCGGGGGCGTGGGGCAGCGGGACGTAGGTGGTCGGGTCGGGGACGATGCGGACCTCACCCACCGGTCCGAGGTGCTCGACGTCCTGGAGCTGGTCGAGCATGTTCATCGCCATCATGGCCACCGTGTGCCCGATGCCCGTGCCGAGGCGCTCGGCCAGCCGCGATCGGGACGCCGCCTTGCCGCGGATGACACCGCCGTGGTCGACGTACAGAAAGCGGATGAGCTCGATGCCCTCGAGCTCAGTCCGTTCGAGGATGCGCCGTGCGTGGGGGTCGAGCTGGCTGGTCTTGGTGCCGCTGGGGCGATCTCTCATCCTGTCTGCGTAACACGATCCGGCACTGCGGGGAAGCACCTGACGCGGACAGGAGCGTGGGCTATGTCAGAACCTGTGAGAAGAACACAGCCAACTGGTCGGCTCCTTGGAAGATTCCGTTGATCACACCATTCACGGCGTCGGCGGCCTGGGCCGGCCGGGTGAACAGGTAGAAGACCACGAACGCGATAGCCACGTAGGTGATCACCTTCTTGACCTGCATGGGGGGCCTCCTGCAGTCCATTCCCAGCCGTATATACCCGGATCTGGGCGATCACTGGCATCCACGGCGAAGATGTTCATGATCATAACCGGGGGGCAACTATTCCCTGTCATGGTACGGGCTTGAAGGCACGCGTGAGCGCCAGCCGCGCCGGGACTTCTGCCCGGCGGACCGCTAAATCCCCAGCCGGGCCTCGCGCAGCCGGGCGATCGCGGCGGGGTCGCCGGTCAGCTCCACCCGGGCGTGCTCCTGCCGCCCGAAGCAGAACATCAGCAGCTCGGCGGCGGGGCCGGTGACCTCCACCCGGGGGCCCTGGCGCGGGCCGCCGAGCGCCACGCCGCCGCCGAGGCGGTGCAGCACCACGCCGACCGGCGAGCGGCGCAGCATGAGCCGGGCCCCGGACGAGACCCGCTTCCACACGACCCGGTCGAGGTCGGCGGGCAGGTCGCGGGGCTCCCACGACGGCTGGGCCCGGCGTACGTCCTCGTGGTGGACGAACAGCTCAAGGGTGTTGACGGCCTCGTCGAGGAAGGGGGCCAGGCCGTAGACGCCGCCGGGCCGGCGGATCATGCTCACCAGCTCGGGATAGGGATGTCTGGCCTTCAGGCCGCTCTGGACCGAGGCGGTGTAGCCGGCCAGCGGCTTGAGCGCGATGCCCGGCATCGCGTCCGGGCGGCGCTCGCGCAGCGCCAGGTGGGCGGCCAGATCGTAGGTGTTCCAGCCCGCGCACAGGGTGGGAGCGTCGGGGCCGAGGCGGTCCAGGAGGTCGCACAGCGCGGTGCGCTCGTCGCGGGCATGCGTCACGTGCTCACCCTACCCGCGGGAATAACAACACGATCAGGAGTGATGTACTCACTTATCTACATACGCGAGTAATGAGGGAGCCTACCGAGTGGCGAGCAAGGTCACCTCGGCCGTCATGCGTCAAGGACTGCGGGTCCTTGGGGTGGCCATCCGCACCGAGAAGGGCGTCTTCGCGCTGGCCGTGCTGGCCAGCGCCGTCTACGGAGGCATGACCGTGGCCTCCGCCTGGGCGCTCGGCTGGGCCACCCAGAACGTGGTGCTGGCCGCCTTCGCCGAGGGCCGGGTGGCCGCGGGCACGTTATGGGCCGGTGCCGGCCTCATCCTCGGCGCCGCGCTGCTCAAGGCGCTGGGCGTGGCCGGGCGGCGCATCCTGGCCGGTGTCATGCAGTACCGCATGCAGGCCAGGTCCCGCCGGGACGTCACCAAGCAGTACCTGCGGCTGCCGCTGTCCTGGCACCACCAGCACCCCACCGGCCAGCTGCTGTCCAACGCCAGCGCCGACGCCGAGGCCGCCTGGGCCCCGCTCGCGCCGCTGCCCATGGCCGTCGGCGTGATCGTCATGCTGGTCACCGCGGCCGTGGCGATGGTCTTCACCGACCTCGTACTGGCCCTGGTGGGCTTCCTGATCTTCCCGGCCATCGCCGTGCTCAACCTCGTCTACCAGCGCCGGCTCAGCCCGCTGGCCACCCGCGCCCAGCAGCTCCGCGCCGAGGTCAGCGAGATCGCGCACGAGAGCTTCGACGGCGCGCTGGTCGTCAAGACCCTCGGCAGGGAGGACCTGGAGACCGAGCGCTTCCTGCGCCGCGCCCACGAGCTGCGCGACGCCAACATCGCCGTCGGCCGGGTGCGCGGCCTGTTCGACCCGATGCTGGAGGCGCTGCCCACGCTGGGCGTGCTCGCGGTGCTGGCCGTCGGCGCGGTACGGCTGGCCGGCGGCTCCATCGACTCCGGCGACCTGGTGCAGGTCGCCTACCTGTTCACGCTGCTGGCCTTCCCGATCAGGGCGCTCGGCTGGGTGCTGGCCGAGCTGCCGCGCAGCGTCGTCGGCTGGCAGCGGGTGCAGGCCGTGCTGGAGGCCACCGGCTCCATGGACTACGGCCGGGCGGAGACCGCCTCCGCGGCCCCCGCCGCCCTGGAGGTGCGCGGCGTCTCCTACAGCTACGGGGAGGCCGAGGTGCTGCACGACGTCACCTTCGAGGTGCCCGCGGGCCGTACCGTCGCGCTGGTCGGCCCGACCGGCTCCGGCAAGTCCACGCTCGTGCAGCTGCTCGCCCGGCTGGTGGACCCCGCCCGGGGCGCGGTCCTGCTCGACGGCGAGGACCTGCGCGCGCTGGCCTACGGCTCGGTGGCCCGCTCGGTCGCCCTCGTCCCGCAGCAGACGTTCCTGTTCGACGACACCGTGCGCGGCAACGTCGCGCTCGGCCTGGACGTCCCCGACGAGGACGTGTGGGCCGCGCTGCGGCTGGCCCAGGCCGACGGCTTCGTGGCCCGGCTGCCGGCCGGGCTGGACACGCGGGTCGGCGAGCGCGGCGCCTCCCTGTCCGGCGGCCAGCGCCAGCGGCTCGCCCTGGCCCGCGCGGTCGCCCGCCGCCCCCGCCTGCTCGTGCTCGACGACGCGACCAGCAGCGTCGATCCGCAGGTCGAGGCCAGGATCCTGCACGGGCTCCGGGACGCCGCCGAAGCCTCCACCGTCGTGGTCGTCGCCTACCGCATGGCCACGATCGCGCTCGCCGACGAGGTCGTCTACCTCGACCACGGGCGGGTGGTGGACCGCGGCCCGCACGAGGAGCTCATCGGGCGCTGCGAGGGCTACCGCAACCTGGTGACGGCCTACGAGCGCGAGGAGGCCGAGCGGGCCGCACTCGACGCCCCCGCCGCCGGCGACGAAGAGATCTCCGCGGGAGAGGAAGAAGAGGTCAGCGCATGACGGTCCAGGGCATCCACGGCAACGCCGACCGCTCCGCGCTGGCCACCATCCGGCAGGGGCTGTCGCTCACCCCCGAGTTCCGCAAGGGCCTGGCGGTCACGCTGGCCCTGGCGGTCGTCGCCACCGTCGGCAAGATCATCGTGCCGATCGCCGTCCAGCAGACCATCGACCAGGGGCTCAAGAGCGGCACGCCCGACGTGCCGTACATCACCAGGGCCGTGGTGATCTGCGCCGCCGCCGTCCTGCTGACGGCGGCCGCCGCGTACGTCATGAACGTCCGCCTCTACAAGGCCACCGAGTCCTCCCTGGCCACCCTGCGGGTGCGCGGCTTCCGGCACGTGCACGACCTGTCGGTGCTCACCCAGAACACCGAGCGGCGCGGCGCCCTGGTCTCGCGCGTCACCAACGACATCGACCAGATCAGCACGTTCATGCAATGGGGCGGGCTGATGATCATCGTCTCGCTCGGGCAGCTCTTCGTGGCGACCGTGCTCATGGTCGTCTACTCCTGGCAGCTCACGCTGCTGGTGTGGGCCTGCTTCGTCCCGCTGATGATCGCCCTGCCGCGCTTCCAGCGGCTGCTGTCGCGGGCGTACACGGTGGTGCGCGAGCGCACCGGCGACATGCTCGCCGCCGTCAGCGAGTCGGTGGTCGGCGCCGCCGTCATCCGCGCCTACGCCGCCGAGCGGCGCACCGCCGAGCGCATCGACCGGGCCGTGGACGCCAACCGCGCCGCCCAGACCAGGGCGCAGACCATCGTCGGCTTCGTCTTCCCGCTGACCGAGATCGTGGCCGCCGTCGCGATCGCCGGGATCGTGCTGCTCGGCGTGCGGCTCGGCCTGTCGGGCGACATCACCCAGGGCCGGCTCGTGGCCTTCCTGTTCCTCGTCACGCTCTTCGTCTCGCCGCTGCAGACCGCCACCGAGGTGCTCAACGAGGCCCAGAACGCGGTCGCCGGCTGGCGGCGCATCCTCGGCGTCCTCGACACCCCGCCCGACGTGGCCGACCCCGGCGACAAGGGCGTCGAGCTGCCGCGCGGCCCCATCTCCGTCGCCTTCGAGAACGTGCACTTCGCCTACCCGGGCGGCGCGCCGGTGTTGCGCGAGGTCTCGGTGGAGATCCCGCCCCGCTCGCGCGTCGCGATCGTCGGTGAGACCGGCTCGGGCAAGACCACCTTCGCCAAGTTGCTGACCCGGCTGATGGACCCGGTCGGGGGCCGCGTCACCGTGGACGGCCACGACCTGCGGAGGGTGCGCTTCTCCTCGCTGCGCGAGCGCATCGTCATGGTCCCCCAGGACGGCTTCCTGTTCGACGGCACGCTGGAGCAGAACATCCGCTACGGCAAGCCGTCGGCCACCCGCGAGGAGATCGGGCTGGCGCTGACCGAGCTGGGCCTGGCCGACTGGCTGGACGGCCTGCCCGCCGGCCTGGACACGCCCGTCGGCCAGCGCGGCGAGTCGCTGTCGGCCGGCGAGCGCCAGCTCGTCGCCCTGGCCCGCGCCTACCTCGCCGACCCCGACCTGCTCCTGCTGGACGAGGCCACCTCGGCCGTGGACCCGGCCACCGAGGTACGCCTGGCCCGCGCCCTGGAGGGCGTCACCCGCGGCCGTACCGCCGTCTCGATCGCCCACCGCCTCTCGACCGCCGAGAACGCCGACGAGGTGCTGGTCTTCGACGCCGGCCGGCTGGTGCAGCGCGGCTCGCACGCCGAGCTGGTGCGGCAGCCCGGCGTCTACGCCGACCTGCACGCCTCCTGGGTCTCCGCCGCCCGCTCCTGACCGGCCGCCCGCTCCTGGCCCGCACCCGCTCCTGACCGGCCGCCCGCGCCGGGGGCCCCGCCGGTCAGCCGGGCCCCGACGCGAACGTCACGATCGTGCCCCGGGGCCCGGACACGATCGTGATGTGGTCGCACAACATCCACGTCAGCCACAACCCCCGCCCGCCGCCCGCGAACCCGGCGGGCGGGCGCAGGTCGCCCATCCACCCCGGCGGCAGCCCCGGCCCCTCGTCGGCCACCTCGCACCACAGCCGCCCGGCCTGCGACCACAGCCGCAGCCTGCCGTGCCCGCCGCCGTGCACGACGGCGTTCGTGGTGATCTCGTTGACGGCCAGCACGAAGTCCTCCAGCCGCCGCCCCGACAGCCCCTCGTAAGCGGCGTGCTCGGTGACCGTCCTGCGCAGGAACGTGATGCGCCCGCGCCCGAAGGCGACACCGAGCACCTGCCTACCCATCGCCCACCCGGCGGACGGTGAGGCACTCCTCCGCCCTGATCAGCCTGAGCACCCGCGCCGTCGCCGCGCCGCACACCACCACCGTGGACCCGGCCGGCCTGGCCAGCGCCGTGCGGGTGAGCAGCTGCGCCGACCCGGCGTCGATGAAGCCCAGCCCGGAGGCGTCCACGACGACCTCGCCCGGCTCCCTCTCCAGCCGGGCCAGCACCGACGCGAATGCCTGCCGGTTGGTCAGGTCGACGTCGCCCCACACCCGCAGCCCCGGCGGGCGGGAGGTGCAGGCGAAGCGCAGCAACGCCTGCTCGGGCGCGATCGGGTGCAGCGCGGCCGCCTGGTCGATGGCCTCGCGGGGGAACAGGGCGCGGTCGTACTGGCACACGGCCGCCAGCCAGCGCGCGCCGAACAGCTCGTTGGCCGCCGCCTCCAGCGCCGCCTGCCCCGGCACGTCGCGCGCGCCCCAGGAGGCGTCGATGAGCGCGTAGACGCCGTGTTGGCCGTGCCTGCGGGCGCGCTCGTGGGCCTCGGCCAGCCCGCGGAACACCCGCTCGGGGTCCAGGCCGCCCGCGGTGAAGTGGGTGTCGGCGCAGGCCAGGATCTCCACCTGCCCGGCCGACTCGGCGTCGGCGAAGCCCGGCACGAGCGGCGCCAGCCAGCCGCGGGTCCGCCCGGGGCTGTCGGCGTGCGTGATGATCACGACCTTGACCCGGCGGCGCAGCCCGTTGACGGTGAACACCACCGTCGCCCGCCTCCGCTCGCGCTCGCCGTCGAACGGCAGGCATACGTGATCCCCCAGCTCCGGGTCGAGAACGGAACCCGCGACGTACATCACGATGGACGCCTCTCCCTAGCACCCGCCGGGTCAAGAAAATACCCGGCGGCACGCCATCACGTAGTGCGTTCTCGGCAAAACCCGCTGTGACGGCGGCTCCGGCCGGTGTACCTTTTTCCCGCGGGGAGCGCCCCAGGGGAGGGGACATGAGCAACACGAGCGCCGAGGTGCTGGAGATGTCCCGGCGCCGGCACGGCGAGCTGGTGGTGGTGAGCCTGGCCGGGGAGGTCGACGTCGACAACGCCTCCCGGGTGCGGCAGTGCCTCGGCGAGGCGGTGGCGGCGCACGGGCCGCGCCTGGTGGTCGACCTGAGCGAGCTGACGTTCATCGACACGACGGGGCTGGGCGTCCTCGTGCGCCAGCTCGCCGCGCTGCGCGAGCGCGACGGGTCGATGGCGCTGGTGGCGCCGGACGGCCAGGTGCTGCGTCGGCTGCGCAGGACCAACCTGGCGCCGCTGTTCCCCATCTACGAGACGCTCTCGCAGGCCCTGGCCTGAGGCGCGCGGCGATGGCCGGGGCGCGGGGGCGGGCTGGTTGAATGGACGCATGTCCCTCGACTCCCTCGACCCCGAGATCGCCGCGAGGCTCAAGCGCAACCCCGACGGCCTCGTCGCCGCCGTGGCCCAGCAGTACGACACCGGCGAGGTGCTCATGCTGGCGTGGATGAACGACGAGGCGCTGCACCGGACACTCACCACCGGCCGGGCCACCTACTGGTCGCGCAGCCGCGGGGAGCTGTGGGTCAAGGGCGACACCTCCGGCCACGTCCAGCACGTCAAGTCGGTGGCGCTCGACTGCGACGGCGACGCCGTCCTGGTCAAGGTCGACCAGGTCGGGGCGGCCTGCCACACCGGCGACCACACCTGCTTCGACGCCGGCGCCCTCGCCCAGGGCGTTCGGTGAGACCTGGCGCGGCGGCCCGCGGGGAGCTGCTGTCCTGGCTGGCGCTCACCGTCCTGGGCTGCCTGCTGGTGCTGCTGGCCGCCGGCCGCGCCTGGGTGAGCCTCGCCCAGGCCGGGGCCGAGGCGCCCACCGGCGGCGACCTGAGCCCCGTGCTGACGCCCGTCGCGCTGGCCGGCCTGGCCGGAGCGGTCGCCGTGCTGGCCACCAAGGGCGCCGGGCGCCGCGTCGTCGGCGGCCTGCTGGCGCTGTGCGGGATCGGCGCGGGCGCCGGCACGTGGACGGCGCTGGACGACACCACCGTCACCGAGTGGCTGGGCGCCCACAACGCGCTGCACGCCGCGACCGGGCTGTCCTGGCGGCTCGTGGCGCTCTGGCCCGTGGTGGCGGGCGCGGGCGCGGTGCTGCTGGCCGCCGGGGGCGTGCTGGCGATCGTCCGCGGCGGCCGGTGGGCGGGCATGTCGGCCCGCTACGAGCGGCGCGAGCCCGCCACGACCAGCGGCGATCCCGTCGCGGGCGATCCGCGGAGCCGGGCCGGGCACGACGACAAGGCCCTGTGGGACGCCCTCGACCGGGGCGACGACCCCACCGATCCCCGCTGACGCCGCCGGTGACGAAATCAGCACTGTTCTGAACCTCTGTCCGCTCGGCCGCCATTTCCTCAATAAGCTGCCGGATGCAACCCACCACGGACACGAGGAGCCAGGGGCATGAGTTACGGGGATCAGGGCGGCGGCTACGGCGCACAGCCGCCCGGCGGCGGTTACGGCCAGCAGTCGCCCGGCGGAGGTTACGGGCAACAGCAGCCGCCCGGCGGTTACGGCCAGCAGCAGCCGAGCGACGGTTACGGCTACGGGCAGCAGCAGCCCTCGGGGGGCTACGGCTACGGTTACGGCCAGCAGCAGCCGCCCAGCGGCAGTTACGGCTCCGGCCAGTCGCAGGAGAACTACGCCTACGGCCAGCTCCCGCCGAGCGGCGGCTACGGCTACAACAACCCCTACGGCGCGCCCCCGCCCCCGTCGCGCCCCACCAACGGCATGGCGGTCGCCTCGCTCGTCCTCGGCATCGTCGGCATGATCAGTTGTGGCCTGACCAGCATCGTCGGCGTGATCCTGGGGCACATCGCGCTCAACCGCATCAAGCGCTCCGGCGAGGAGGGCCAGGGGCTGGCGGTGGGCGGCCTGGTGACGTCGTACGTCATGATCGTGATCAACGTGCTGCTGCTGATCTGGTTCGGCGGGATGATCCTGTCCATCATCGGACTGGGCGCCGCCGCTTCCAGCTCGTCCAGTTACTGACCGGACAGTGACCTGCCGCTTGCAGTCCGATTACGAATTGTCCGCAGGATGGATGTTCGTCCACGTAAGACCTGGTTTCTCGCTAGGCTGCCGCGCACTCGCACGACTTGAGGAGTCAGAGCAATGACGTATGGGAACCAGGGCGACGGCGGCTACGGCTCGCAGCCGCCCGGCGGCGGCTACGGCCAGCAGCCCCCGAGCGGTGGCGGTTACGGGCAGCAGCCGCCGAGCGGCGGCGGTTACGGGCAGCAGCCGCCGAGCGGCGGCGGTTACGGCGGCTACGGGCAGCAGCCGCCCAGCGGCGGCGGCTACGGCGGCTACGGCCAGCCTCCGGGCGGCGGTTACGGCGGCCAGCAGCCGCCGGACAACCACCTCGTCCCGGCCATCCTGACCACGATCTTCTGCTGCCTCCCCTTGGGCATCGTCGCGATCATGAAGTCGTCGCAGGTCAACCAGCGGTGGCAGGTCGGCGACTACCCGGGCGCCGTGCAGGCGAGCGAGGAGGCCAAGACCTGGTGGAAGCGCTCGCTGATCTTCGGCATCGTCGCCTGGGTGCTGAGCGTCATCGCGATCATCGCGTACTTCTTCCTCATCTACGCGACCGTCGCCTCCAACGTCTCGAACTACTGAGCCGCAAGGGCGGATACTGGAGCCATGAACCTCGCGACGACCGGGCGGCACCGCACGGGACGGCTCAAGGGCCTGCTCCCGCCGCTCGGTGTTGCCGCCGCGGCCGGGGCGGTGGTCACGTTCGTCGGCGTCGTCGACCCCAACCAGCCCGGCCACTACCCGACCTGCCCCTTCCTGTGGTTGACCGGCCTCTACTGCCCGGGCTGCGGCACGCTGCGCGGCATCCACGCGCTGGCCCACCTCGACCCGGTGGCGGCGCTCGGGCTCAACCCCCTCATGGTGGCGACCCTGCCGTTCCTGCTGTTCTGGTGGGGCAGATGGGTCGTACGCGCCGCGCAGGGCCGGCCCCGCAGGACGACGCTCGCCCACCCGGCGTGGCTGTGGGCCTTCCTGGCGATCGTCATGGTCTACTGGGTCGTCCGGAACCTGCCTTTCGGAGCGTTCCTCGCCCCCTAGGGCACGTCCGGACCCGGGCCCCGGGGTGAGGTACCCCGCGCGGGCCGATACCATCGCAGGACAAGGCGGAGAGCGGACGCGACGCGAACTCTCGGCCACCCCCACAGTCGATCCGGAGGGACCCCAAGCGCGTGAGTGAGCGGACGGAAGGGCCGAGCGTCCTCGACGACATCCTCGACGGGGTGCGCGCCGACCTCGCGGCACGCCAGCAGGCCGTGTCCATGGACGAGCTCAAGCGGAGGGCCGAGCGGGCACAGCCGCCCAGGGACGCGATGGCCGCCCTCGGGGGCGACAAGGTGTCGGTGATCGCCGAGGTCAAGCGCTCCAGCCCGTCCAAGGGCGCGCTGGCCGCGATCGCCGACCCCGCCGCGCTGGCGGCCGACTACGAAGCGGGCGGCGCCCACGTCATCAGCGTGCTGACCGAGCAACGCAAGTTCGGCGGCAGCCTCGACGACCTGGCCGCGGTGCGCGCCCGGGTCGACATCCCGATCCTGCGCAAAGACTTCATCCTGACCTCCTACCAGCTCTGGGAGGCCCGGGCGCACGGCGCCGACCTGGCCCTGCTCATGGTCGTCTGCCTGGAGCAGGAGGCCCTGGTCTCGCTCATCGAGCGGGCCGAGTCGATCGGGCTCACGCCGCTGGTCGAGGTGCACACCGAGGAGGAGCTCGACCGGGCGGTCGCCGCCGGGGCACGGGTCATCGGGATCAACGCCCGCAATCTCAAGACACTCGAGGTCGACCGCGAGGTCTTCACGAAGCTCGCGCCGAAGATCCCCGATAATGTGATCAAGATTGCCGAGTCGGGCGTGCGCGGCCCGCACGACCTGCTCGCCTACGCCCGCAACGGCGCCGACGCCGTTCTGGTGGGGGAGAGCCTGGTCACCGGCAAGGACCCGCGCAAGGCCGTGGAGGCTCTGGTGACCGCCGGCGCCCACCCGTCGACGCGCCCCGACCACTCAGCAGAGGGATAGCAGTGGCAAACGAAGGCACCATCCTGACCGCCGCCGACCTGGCGGGCAACGCCGCGCACGGCAACGATCCCGACGTCCACGGCAAGTTCGGCATCTTCGGCGGCCGGTTCGTGCCCGAGGCGCTGATCCCGGCCCTCGACGAGGTCGCCTCGGTCTACGAGAAGGCCAAGAACGACGCTGAGTTCATCCGCGAGTTCGACCACCTGCTGCGCACCTACGCGGGCCGGCCCACCACGCTGACCGAGGTGCCGCGCTTCGCCGAGCAGGCCGGCGGGGCCAGGATCGTGCTCAAGCGCGAGGACCTCACCCACACCGGCGCCCACAAGATCAACAACGTGCTGGGCCAGGCCCTGCTCACCAAGCGGCTGGGCAAGAAGCGGGTGATCGCCGAGACCGGCGCCGGCCAGCACGGCGTGGCCACCGCCACCGCCGCGGCCCTGCTCGGCCTGGAGTGCGTCATCTACATGGGCGCGGTCGACTGCGAGCGCCAAGCGCTCAACGTGGCCAGGATGAAGCTGCTCGGCGCCAAGGTAGTGCCGGTCACCAACGGCTCCCAGACCCTCAAGGACGCCATCAACGAGGCCTTCCGCGACTGGGTCACCAACGTCGACACCACCCACTACCTGTTCGGCACCATCGCGGGCCCGCACCCGTTCCCCGAGATCGTGCGCGACTTCGCCCGCATCATCGGCGTCGAGGCCCGCCGCCAGATCCTGGAGCTGACCGGCCGGCTGCCCGACGCGGTGTGCGCGGCGGTCGGCGGCGGCAGCAACGCCATCGGCATCTTCCACGCCTTCATCGGCGACCAGGACGTCCAGCTCCACGGCTACGAAGCCGCCGGGCGCGGCCTGGAGAGCGGCGAGCACGCGCTCACGCTCACCGCCGGCACGGTCGGCGTGCTGCACGGCTCGCGCACGTACGTGCTGCAGGACGACGAGGGCCAGACCATCGAGTCGCACTCGATCTCGGCCGGCCTCGACTACCCGGGCGTCGGCCCCGAGCACGCCTGGCTCAAGGACTCCGGCCGGGCCGTCTACCACGGCATCACCGACGACGCGGCCATGCAGGCGTTCTCGCTGCTGGCCCGCACCGAGGGCATCATCCCCGCCATCGAGTCCTCCCACGCCCTGGCGGGCGCGCTGGAGCTGGGCCGCGAGCTCGGCCCCGAGGCGACCATCCTGGTCAACCTCTCCGGGCGCGGCGACAAGGACATGGGCACGGCGATGAAATACTTCAACCTCTGACGAGTCGCCCTCCCGGCGCGGGCCCGCGCCGGAGCATCATGGTGGGACTCGACCTTCGGAACGGACAGACATGACGACTCTTCAGACGGTGTTCGCCAAGGCCAAGGCGGACAACAGGGCCGCGCTCATCGGCTACCTGCCCGCGGGCTTCCCGTCCAAGGACGGTGCCGTCGCCGCGGCCGCGGCCCTGGTGGAGGCCGGTTGCGACGTCATCGAGATCGGCCTGCCCTACTCCGACCCGCTCATGGACGGGCCGACGATCCAGGACGCCGTGCACCGGTCGCTGACCAACGGCACCCGCATCGCCGACGTGCTGCGCACCGTCGAAGGGGTCGCCGCCACCGGCGCGGCCACGCTCGTCATGACCTACTGGAACCCGGTCGACCGCTACGGCGCCGAGCGCTTCGCCCGCGCCCTGGCCGACGCGGGCGGGGCGGGCACGATCACGCCCGACCTGACGCCCGAGGAGTCCGAGCCGTGGCGGGCCGCCTCGGCCGCCGCCGGCATCGACACCGTGTTCCTGGTCGCGCCCAGCTCCACCGAGGAGCGCATCAAGGCGGTCGTCGACTGCTGCACCGGCTTCGTGTACGCGGCCTCGCTCATGGGCGTCACGGGCGCCCGCGAGACCGTCAACGTCGCCGCCGAGGGCCTGGTCGAGCGCACCCGGGCGCACACCGACCTGCCGGTGTGCGTCGGCCTCGGGGTCGGCACCGGGGCGCAGGCGGCCGAGGTCGCCTCCTACGCCGACGGGGTGATCGTGGGGTCGGCGTTCATCCGGCGGCTGCTGGACGCCCCTGACGAGGCGGCGGGGCGGGAGTCCTGCGCCGCGCTGGCCCGCGACATGGCGCGGGGCGTGCGGCGCTGACCTGGCGCGGGGCGTGTGGCGCTGACCTGGCGCGGGGCTTACGGCGCTGACCTGGCGCCGGACGGAGCGCGGTTCCTCTCGCTGAGGGCCGCGCTTTACCGTTTTCTGCGGAAATTTGTGAATATGGCGGGTAAGTGCATGGCGGGGGCGGCCGGGCGGGGCGATGATCGGGGCTCCCGAGCGGTGTGACGCATGATCCGGAGGGACTCCTATGCGTCCAGGTCCCGTCATCCTCGCAGCAGCCCTCGCCCTCACCCTCACGACCCCGGCCACGGCCACGGTGGCAGGGGCTCAAGGCGAGCGGGCCCGGCCGGACCAGACCCGGTCGGACCTGGCCCAGCCAGATCGAGTCCGGCCGGATCAGGCCCGAGCGGACCAGGCCCGGTCCGATCCGGCCTCGTCCGCCGTGGGGAGCGCGCCGGAACCGGGGGCCACGTCCCAGCCCACGCCGACGTACGAGCTGCCCTCGCCCGAGCCGGCGCCGACCGGGCCGCCGCCGCCCAGCCCGACCACGCAGAACCTGCCGCCCGCGCCCGCCCGCGTGGCCGAGCCGGTCGTGATCGCGTCGGCGGCGCTGCGCGTCGAGCTGGACCCGGCCTTCCCCCGCGTCCTCGGCTACACCGACCGGGCCACCGGCGCCACCCTGGGCGGCGGCACGGCGGTGCCCTCCGTGGTGCTCAACGGCGAGCCGCGTACCGCCCAGGTGAGGCTGACCGGCCACGACGGCGCCACCGCCCGCTACCGGCTGACCTTCCCCGACCTGCCCGGCGTCGCGCTGGCGGCCTCCCTGGGGGTCCGGGGCCGGGTGACGACGTTCCGGATCGACGAGGTGGCCGACACCGCCGCCTTCCGCGTCGGCACGATCGACCTGCCCGGCCACGACCTGGTGTCGGTCTCCAGCGCGCAGCCCGGCGCGGCCACCGCCTTCACCAGGCTCGACCCCAACGCCACCCGAACCGCCGACGTCCTGGCCCCGGTCACCGCGGGCACCGCGCCCGACAGCGCCCCGGTCGGGGCGTCGTACGCCATCGTCAGCACCGCCCGCCTGGCCGCCGCCGTGGAGACCAACTCCAGCTACGACCGCCCCTCGGGCGTCACCGACCGCGACGCCGCCCGGCTCTGGCACCAGGCCAGGAAGGACGGCTCCGGCGCGGTCACCGTCGCCGTGTGGAGCGGCCAGTGGACGCACCGGGCGGCCGGCGCGCCGTTCACCGAGGAGCCGCCCTGGGCCAAGGTGGTGCTCACCCCCGACGCCAACGGCGACGGCGCCGTGGACTGGCAGGACGGCGCGATCGCCTTCCGCGGCATCGAGATCAGGCCGCCCGGCGCGGAGCGCACCAAGGACCGGGTGGCGGCGCACATCCCGTTCAACTTCTCCAGCCAGGCCACGCACCCGTTCCTGCGCACGCTGGACGACGTCAAGCGGATCTCCCTGGCCACCGACGGCCTCGGCCAGCTCGCGCTGCTCAAGGGTTACCAGTCCGAGGGCCACGACTCGGCCCACCCCGACTACGGCGGGAACTACAACCGCCGCGCGGGCGGCCTGGCGGACCTGAACACGCTGCTCAGGGCCGGCCGCGCCTGGAACGCCGAGTTCGGCGCGCACGTCAACGCCACCGAGGCCTACCCGGAGGCCCGCTCCTTCAGCGAGCAACTGGTCGATCCGGCCGCCAAGGGCTGGAACTGGCTGGACCAGGCGTACCTGATCGACCAGCGCGGCGACCTCACCCGCGGCACCCTCGCCGGCCGCTTCGAGCGGCTGCGCCGCGAGACGGACCGCAACCTGGCCGTGCTGTACGTGGACGTGTACCGGCCGTTCGGCTGGGTGGCCGACCGCATGCTGGCCGAGCTGCGCGCCCAGGGCTGGCAGGTGGCCACCGAGTGGTCGGACAAGCTGGAGCGCGCGTCGCTGTGGTCGCACTGGGCCAACGACCTCGGCTACGGCGGCGTCACCAACAAGGGGCTGAACTCGCAGATCATCCGCTTCATCCGCAACCACGAGAAGGACGTCTGGAACCCGCACCCCATCCTCGGCAACGCCCGCATCGTCGAGTTCGAGGGCTGGCAGGCGCGCAACGACTTCACCGCCTTCCTCCGCAACGTCTGGGAAAACAACCTGCCGGCCAAGTTCCTCCAGCACCACGAGATCATGCGCTGGGGCGCCGACGAGATCGTCTTCACCGGCGGCGTACGCGGCACGTACCGGGACGGACGGCGGGAGCTGTTCGCGGGCGGGCACAAGGTGCTCTCCGGGGACGCGTACCTGCTGCCGTGGGGCGGCAAGTACTACCACTACAACGCCGCCGGCGGCGACACGACCTGGGACGCCGACCGGCCAATGAGCGTCTACCGGCTCACCGACCAGGGCCGGGTCCCGGCGGGCACGGCCGTCCCGTCCGGCGGGCGGATCACGCTGCGGGCGGAGCCGGGCGTGGCGTACGTGCTCTACCCCCGCGTGCCCGGCCCCGGCAGGGCGCCCGCGCAGGCCGACCCCGGATGGGGGCAGGGCAGCGGGGTGCGCGACCCCGGCTTCAACTCCGACCGGCTCGCCGGATGGCGGACGAGCGGCCCCGTCCGGGCCGCGCGGGACGAGCTCGGCCGCCGGTTCGCGGTGCTCGGCGGCGGCCCCGAGGCGCGGCTGGAGCAGCGGCTGACCGGCCTGAGGCCCGGCCGGGCCTACACCGCCTCCGCCTTCGTCGAGATCGAGCCGGGACGCGCCCGCGCCACCACGCTGTCCGCCGGCGGGTCCGGCGTCACCGTCGAGCGCTCCACGGCCAGGAACTACATCGCCTCCGACGACAAGCACGACACCTTCTTCCAGCGGGTCGCGGCGACCTTCACCGCGACCGGCACGTCCGCCACGCTGCGGATCGCGGCCGCGGCGGGCGACGGGGACGTGCGGGTGGACGACGTGCGGCTGACGCCGGGCGGCCCGCCCGTCCCGGTCGAGACGTTCGAGTCGGACGATCCCGGGTGGGGGCCGTTCGTGAAGGGCGACGCGGGCGGGTCGTTCGACGCGCGCACGCACCGCTCGCAGCGGCACGAGCCGTACACGCAGGCCGGGTGGCGCGGCAAGGCGGTGGACGACGTGCTGAACGGCGACTGGTCGCTCAAGGCGCACGAGGAGCGCCAGGGGCTCATCTACCGCACGCTGCCGCAGACCGCCCGGTTCGCGCCCGGCCGGGCCTACGAGGTGTCCTTCTCCTACCAGAACGCGCAGGCCGGCACCTACCAGTGGGTCACCGGCTACGACACCGGCCCCGGCACCAGCGTGGAGACCCGGCGTACCGACCTGCCCGAGCAGCGGGCCACGGCCGCCTTCACCGAGCGGGTGGTGGGCGGCTGCGGCGAGGTGTGGGTCGGGCTGCGCTCGCTGCGCCCCGAGCAGCCCGGCGCCGACTTCGTCCTGGACGACTTCGCCGTCACCGACCTCGGGCCCGCCCAGGACGCGCCCGCCTGCGGGACGCTGGAGGTGACGCCCGGCGTGCCCGCCTTCGAGCAGGGCGCCGCCAACGAGGTCACCACCGTCCTCACCAACCTGGAGGACGCCGCGGCCGAGGACGTCCGGGTGACGTTGCAGGCGCCCGACGGCTGGACGGTGACCGGGGACGGCACCGGCACGGCCGGCCCCGGCGCCACGCTCACCACCGTCTGGCAGGTCACCCCGCCGGCCGACGCGCCCCACGGCACGTACGAGCTGAAGGCCACCGCCGTCTACACCGTCGCGGGCACCCCGAGGACGCTGACGGCCACGGCCCGCGTCCAGACGCTGCCGCCGCCGCCCCGGGCCGACGCCTACGCCTCCGACCTGCCGTGGGTCAGCGCCGACAACGGCTGGGGGCCGGTCGAGCGCGACCGGTCCAACGGCGACACCGGCGAGGCCGACGGCGGACCGATCGTCATCGGCGGGCGGAGCTTCGCCAAGGGGCTCGGCACGCACGCGCCCGCCCGCGTCCGCTACTTCCTGGGCGGGCACTGCACGGCCCTGCGGGCCTTCGTCGGCGTGGACGACGTGCAGGCCACGCGGGGGTCGGTGCGGTTCGCGGTGCTGGCCGACGGGGCCGAGCGGGCCGGCAGCCCGGTGCTGAGGGCCGCGGACGGGGCGTACGAGCTGGTGGCCGACCTGTCCGGCGCCCGGTACGCGGACCTGGTGGCCGAGGACGGCGGTGACGGCAACGGCAACGACCACGCCGACTGGGGCGAGGCCCGCTTCACGTGCTCGTGACGGGCGCGCCCCGCTCGCGGAGGGGGGCGTACAGCGGGGACCAGCGGCTGTAGAGCCCGCTGGGCACCAGGTAGACGTTGATGGCGACCTGCATGAGCACCAGCCACCCGACGTACTGGGCCGCGCCCAGCCCCGGCACGGCGTCCACCGGCAGCGTGTACGCCATCACCACCCGCACCGCGGCGTCCACCAGCAGCCCCATGCCGTAGATCACCGTCACCACCCGCCAGATCCTGCGGAAGGGCGGCAGCCGCTCCCACAACACGTCCCACGGCTCGCGGTGCGGCCCGACCCGGCCCTCCAGGACGAAACGGGTGAACACGAACGCCAGCGGCCGCGGCCCGCGCGCGGTCGACAGGAACCACAGCCCCGCCACCGCCATGAACCAGCCGTCCTTGGCCAGCAGGAAGCGTACGTCGTGGACGAAGGCCGAGATCAGGGCACTGGCCAGGATCATGGCCGTCATGAAGAGGGCCAGCCGGTCGGGACGGCGCCCGCGCGCCAGGTCGGCGACCACGCTCAGCCCGGGGACGAGCGAGCTGATCACCAGCGCCCGGTGCTCCTCCAGGCCCCAGACGGAACGCAGCCCGTAGTAGAAGCCGATCGGCAGGGCGATGTCCACCGCCAGGGCGAGAAGCCCTCTTACTCGCATGAGTAATTTCTACCTTAACCCAGTAAAAACGGCCAACATCCCAGGCGGGGGCGGGAAAACTGGCTTAAGCGGCGCTTATCCCGGGCGTGGTCCGATGGAGTCCCGGTACTGTGCGCAGGTCCGGCGCAGAGAAAGAGGAGATGACCCGTGGACGCGTCACTATCGTCACCGAGCGCGAGGTTGCCGATACCCTGGGTGACGACCGCCGCCCGGCTGGTGCTGGGCGGAGTGCTGATCGCGGCAGGCGCGCTCAAGATCGGCAACCCGTCCGACTCGGTCGTGGCGGTCAAGGCTTACCAGCTGCTGCCCGACTCGGTCGCCGTCGCGGTGGGCTACGCCCTGCCGATCCTGGAGATCGTCGTCGGCGTGCTGCTGGTGGTCGGTCTGCTGACCAGGGTGGCCGCCGCGATCGCGGCGCTGCTCATGCTCGCGTTCGTGTTCGGCATCGCCTGGGCGTGGGCGCACGGCCTGCGGATCGACTGCGGCTGCTTCGGCGGCGGCGGGCAGCTCGGGGTGGGGCAGGAGCCGACCTACCTGCTCGACATCCTGCGCGACTTCGGCCTGACGCTGCTCGGCGCCTGGACGGTCCGCTTCCCGCCGGGCCGCTTCGCGCTCGACGGCGCTCTCGGCCTCGGGGGCGACGGTGCCGACGACGACTTCGACGACCATGACGTGGAGGACCAGGGATGAGCAAGGGCGAGCGGACGACGACCCGCAGCGCGCGCGAGAAGATCAGGGAGCAGCAGGCCGCCGCCCGCGCCCGCGACCGGCGCAAGCGCGTCGTCACCTACGTCACGGCCGGGGTGGTCGCCGTCGCCGCCGTGGGCGCCGGCTGGTGGTACGCCGCCAGCACGTCCAAGCCGGAGGAGGCCGCGGCCGGCCTCGCGCCGGTCACCGTGCAGCCCGATGGCAGCGTGGTCATGGCCAAGAGCGGCGTCGAGAAGCCGGTGCTCGACGTCTACGAGGACTTCCAGTGCCCGGCCTGCAAGGAGGCCGAGCGGGTGAGCGGCCAGACCATCAAGAACCTCGCCGCCGAGGGCAAGGCCAAGGTCGTCTTCCACCCCATCACGATCTTCTCCCAGGAGCCCACCCGCTCCAACTCCCTGCGCGCGGCCAACGCGGCCCGCTGCGTCACCGACGGCAAGCAGTGGGTGGCCCTGCACGACCTGCTCTACCAGAACCAGCCGCCCGAGAACGAGGAGGGCTTCACCAACAGCCAGCTCCTGCAGTGGGGCAAGACCGCCGGGGTGAACGCGGCCGGCTTCGAGCAGTGCGTCACCTCGGGCAAGAACGTCCAGGCGCACCAGTCGTACAGCCAGAAGATCCTGGACGGGCAGAAGCTGACCCACACGCCGACGCTGAAGCTGAACGGCGCGGAAGTGGACAATGCGGTGGTGTTCAGCCCCTCGGAGCTGCGCGATGCGGTGACGAAGGCGGCCAAGTAGCCGCGCTTCCGCTACCCTCACCTGACATGCCCCTAGCCTCGATTCCCAGCCCTTCCCAGGGGGTCTGGTACCTCGGGATCATCCCGATCCGAGCGTATGCACTGTGCATCGTGCTCGGCGTCATCGTCGCCGTCTGGCTGAGCGAGCGCCGCTGGCGCGCGCGTGGCGGCCAGAAGGGGACGATCATTGACATCGCGGTCCCCGCGGTCATCTTCGGCCTGATCGGCGGCCGGCTCTACCACGTCATCACCGACTGGCAGACCTACTTCGGCAGCCGCGCGGTCAAGGAGCCCTACCGGGCGCTGTTCATCTGGGAGGGCGGCCTCGGCATCTGGGGCGCGATCGCGCTCGGCGCGCTCGGCGTCTGGCTGGCCGCCCGACGCCGCGGCCTGTCCATGAGCGCCCTGGCCGACACCATCGCGCCCGGCATCGCCTTCGCGCAGGCCATCGGCCGCTGGGGCAACTGGTTCAACCAGGAGCTGTACGGCGGCCCGACCACGCTGCCGTGGGGCCTGGAGATCGACATCGACCACGGCGGCGAGCCCGGCGTCCTCTACCACCCGACCTTCCTGTACGAGTCGATCTGGGACGTCCTGCTCGGCTTCGCCCTCATCCTGGTGGGCCGCCGCCTCCAGCTCCGCCACGGGCGGCTGTTCGCCCTCTACGTGGCGGGCTACACGCTCGGCCGCTTCTGGATCGAGGGGCTGCGCATCGACCCGGTCGGCGGGGTGGACCACGCGGTGACCTTCCTGGGGCTGCGGATCAACCAGTGGACGTCGATCGTGTTGTTCGTCGGTGCGCTGATCTACTTCTGGGCGACCAGGAACAAGGAGGGCACGGAGGTCGTCGTGCCGCCGTCCGCCGACACCGACCCGGCCCACGAATCCGACCAGGCCGACCCCGGCTCCACGGACGACCCGCTCGCCTCCGACGCCGCCCCGGCCCGTACCGAGGCGACCGACGACACCGGAGACCCGGCCGGGGGCCACACCGCCCCCGCGGCGGACGATCCTCCGGCGGACGGTCCTACGCCGGACGGTCCTACGCCGGACAGGCCCGCGACGGCCTCCGGCTCGGGGACGGACGATCCTCCGGCGGCCACCGACCCCGCCCATGCCGCCGTTCCCTCCTCGTCCCCGTCCTCCTCGGGGCTCGCCGACACCCAGGAAGTGGCCGGGACCCAGGCGGCCAGGACGGCGGACGAGCCCGGGGAGGGCACCGGGAGCGACGTCCCCAAGGAGACGAACTCCCGATGAGCGAGAGCGCGGAGGCCCACCACCGGCATCGCGACGTCACGGGCGGCTGGCTACGGCCCTCGGTGTTCGGCGCGATGGACGGCCTGGTGTCCAACTTCGCGCTCATCGCGGGGGTCGCGGGCGGCACCGCCAACTCCCGGGTCATCGCCCTCAGCGGCGTCGCCGGCCTGGCCGCCGGGGCGCTGTCGATGGCGGGCGGCGAGTACGTGTCGGTGGCCAGCCAGCGGGAGCTGGCCCAGGCCGAGATCGCCGTCGAGCGGCGCGAGCTGCGCCGCCACCCCGAGGCGGAGCAGGACGAGCTCGCCCAGACCTTCGTCGACCGGGGCGTGGACCGGACGCTGGCCGCCGAGGTGGCCCGGCAGATCTCCCGCAACCCCGAACGGGCTCTGGAGGTCCACACCGCCAACGAGCTGGGCGTCACGCCCGGGGGTCTGCCGTCGCCGCTGGTGGCGGCCGTGTCGTCGTTCCTGTCGTTCGGGGTGGGGGCGGTGCTGCCGCTGCTGCCGTACGTGCTGGGGAGCCGGGAGCTGACGGTCTCGGCGGTGGTCTCGTGTGCGGCGTTGTTCGCGGCGGGCGCTATCGTGTCGGCCGTGACGGCGCGAAGCTGGTGGTATTCGGGGCTGAGGCAGCTCGTGGTGGGAGCGGTGGCGGCCGCGGTCACCTTCGGGCTGGGCCATCTGATCGGGGCGGCGGGCCTGTGATGGCCCGCAGGAGAGCGGGCTCCCGCGCGAAGGACGGCCGCCCGGACCCGGACACCCCCTACCCGGGCCCCATGTCCGCGGACGCGGCCTTCCCCGCCCCGGCCTCCCCCGACAATCCCCGCCCAGCCACCCCCGACCACCCGAACACCCCGTACCGGGACCCCGGCTACCAGGGCGCCGGGGACCCCGGCTACCAGGGCGCCGCCGGTTACCCGAACGCCGCTGCCCCCACCGGCAGCGGCCACCCGCCACCCGGCCCTTACGGAAGCGGCCCGACGAGCGGCGCGTACCCCGCCCCGGACCTGAACGGCCGCAGCCCCGCGAGCGGCGCCCAGCCCCCCTCCGGGGGATACGCCCCTGGCGGACCCGGGGGCGCGCACAGCTCCACCGGCGAGCACAGCCCGACCGGCGGGTACGGCTCGACCGGCGAGTACGGCTCCACCGGCGGTTACAGCTCCACTGGCGAGTACGGCTCCACTGGCGAGTACGGCTCGACCGGCGGCTACAGCTCGACCGGCGAATACGGCTCCACCGGCGGCTACGGCTCGACCGGCGAGTACGGCAGCCCGAGCCCGGCGAGCGGCGCGCAGGGCGCCGGCACGGGGTACGGCGGCGACCCCGGCCCGTCCGCCGCCGCGGCCCCGTCCTACGACGACGGCCAGCCGGAAGGCACGCCCCGGGCCGGCCGGTCACGACGTGCCCGCTCGTCCGGCAGCAGGCGCGCAGGCGCCCGCGCCGAGGGAAGCGGCTGGAACCCGTTCCACCCGTCCGAGGGCACGGACGCCTCCGGCCGGCCCACCGCGCGCCCGGACGGCGGCGACCACCGACCACCGCCCGACACGAACAGCGGACACCACCGCTCCCCGGACGCCCCACTCGGCGGCCACCACACATCGGACGCTCCTGGCGGCGGCGGCCGCCGTGCGTCGGATGGCTCCGGTGGCGGCGGCCACCGCACGCCGGACGCTCCTGGCGGTGGCGGTCGTCGTACGCCGGACGGGTTCGGTGACGGTCATCGTGTGCCGGACATTCCCGGCGGCGGGGGTCGTGCGTCGGACGGTCCTGGCGGCGGCCGTCGTCCGTCGGACGGCTTCGGTGGTGGCGATCACCGTGGGAACAGCGGCCCCGGTGGCGGTGGTCACCGGGTATCAGGCGGTCCTGATGGCGGTGGACGTCGTGCGTCGGGTGGCTCCACCGGCAGTGGTCGCCGCGGGACGGGCGGTTCCGCCGGTGGTGGTCACCGGGCACTGGCTGGGGCTGACGACGGCGGCTGGGCGGTGGTCACCGGCCCCGGTGCGTCGTCCATCGGCCCTGGCGTGTCGTCCGGTCCCGGCATGTCGTCCACCGGCCCTGATGCGTCGTCCACCGGCCCCGGCGCACTGTTCACCGGCCCAGGCGCGTCGCCTGCTGGTTCCGGGGGCTGGGCGGTCGATGGTCCTGGTGCGTCGTTCGGCGGTCCTGGCGGTGACCTGACGGGTGATGGCCCCCGTGCGTCGTTCCGAGGTGCCGGTGCCGGTGCCGGTGGCGGGGCGGCCGGCGGCTCTGGGGGCGGGGACCGGGGGCCGGGCGCGGGGAGCGGTGACGTCCAGGCTGAAGAGGCCGGCCGGGGCCGGCGGGGCAAGGGGCTCCTCGGCCGGGGCAAGCGGGCGAAGGACGTCCGTGACGACGACGGTGGCGATGAGGCGAGGGGCGATTTCTTCGCGGAGGACCGGGTAGCGGCGGAAAGCTTCGCCCCCGACAGCCTGGCGGCGCTGGCGGGCGAGGACGCGACGGCGCACGGCACCGCCCCGGGCGGTACGGACCCCGGCGGCCTTGCGGCACGAGGCAGGACGGCAGCCGGACGGACCCGATCGCGGGGCGACGCGAGCCAGGAGACCCCGGCCGGGCCGCGCTCTCGGGGCGACGCGAGCCGGGAGTTCCCGGCCGGGCCGCGCTCTCAGGGCGACACGAGTCAGGAGTTTTCGGCCGGGCCACGCTCTCGGCGCGACGCGAGCCAGGAGCTCCCGGCCGGGCCGCGCTCTCAGGGCGCCGGGAGCCGGAGGAAGCCAGGCGGGGCGCGGTCGTCGGATGACGAGGGCTGGGCGGCGGCGGGCGCGGACCGGTCGCCGGGTGACGAGGAGGCGGAGGCGGCGGGCGGGTCGCGGAAGCGGCGGCGTACCCCGCCGTCGGACTGGCAGTTCCCCCTGCTCACCGCCTTGGGCCTCCGCCCCCGGCAGCAGAAGCTGATCGTGATCGTCGCGTCGGTCCTCGGCCTCCTGGCCGCGGTGGCCGGCGTGGCGGTCGTCGCCACCTCGATCGGCGCCTACACGCCGGAGCGCGAGTCCGGCGCGGCCGTGCTGGGGCCGGACACGGCGTTGCCGCTGGTGTTCCGGGGGTGGAACTCGCCCAAGCTGTTCGACCCCCTGGCCGACCGGGCCAAGGACGGCAAGGCGCTCACCGAGAAGGAGGTGTTCGGGCAGAGCGAGCTGGCGGTCACCAAGAGGCTCAAGCTGAAGCTCGTGGCCAAGAAGCTCGACGCCGACTGCTCGGCCGCCCTGTGGGGCGAGCGCCTCACCGAGCAGGTCGCGGACGCCGGATGCGCCCAGGCCGCCCGCGGCCTCTACGTCAGCTCCGACGGCCGCTACGTCGGCCAGTACACGCTGCTCAACCTCAAGGACGGCCAGTCGGCCACCGAGCTGGTCAACTCCCTGCGCACCCTCTACCGGGGCGGCTGGACGCGCCCGCTGGCCTCGTCCAAGGGCGCTTTCCCGGCGGGCGGCTACTCCGAGGCCGGCGGCTACGCCCTCGGCCACTACGTCGGCCTGGTGTGGCTCGGCCGCGTCGACGGCGCCGAGCCGGGGGCCAAGGACGACTACGTCTCGCTCACGCTGGCCATGCGCGGCGCGGAGAAGGCCGTCTACCGCCGGGTCGTGTCCATCACGGGGCCGTCCTCCTGATGTCCGCCCGCCCCGAACCCGTACGTGCCCTGTGTCCCGTGTGTCATGTCGTCATCGTCGTCGCGAGCAGGAGGGCGGCCGGATGATGTCCCGTCGCGTCGTGATTCCCGTCGTGGTCGCCAACGTGCTGGTCATCGCCGCGGTCTGCTGGCTGTGGCTGCGCCGGGACGACCCGAGGCCCGCCTCGTTCCACGGCGAGTCGACGTCCGCCTTCTACGCGGCCGTGGACACCCGGGAGAAGGACCGGGCGCCGTTGACCTCGCAGGAGGTCTTCACCGCCGCCGGACAGGCGCTGGGCGCCATGCGGCGGGAGGAGGCGCGCGAGTTCGCCGACTGCGACGAGGTCCTGTGGGGTGTCTCGGCCGCCGGGTGCACGCAGGCGCTGCGGGCCACCTACCGGGGTGGCGCGCTGGCGGGGCAGTTCGTCATCTTCAACCTCAGCGACGGGCGGGCGGCCGACGCGCTGGTGGCGGCGCTGGGCAGGGACGGGTTCGTGCGGCAGGGCGTCCTGTTCGACGCGGTGGCCAGCCGGGCGCAGGCCCGCGCGCTCGGCCACTACGTGACGGTGAGCTGGGCCGGCGGGGCGGCGCACGAGCAGGAGCTGGCGGCGGCGCTGGTCGCGCTGGACGGGATCGGGCACGTGGTGCAGAGCCGCATCGTCGCCGCGACCTGAGCACCGGCCAAGCCGGGAGCCCGGGCCGGGGAGGGTGGGTCAGGGCGACGGCGTGGGGAGGGTGGCGACGGTGGTCGCGATCGCGTCGGGCAGGGACTCCAGGCGGTGGAGCGGGGCGTCCAGGGGCGTGAGGTCGTCGGCCCAGGGGGCGGCCTCGCGGATCAGGGCGCGGGCCTCGTTCTTGGTGAGGGCCGAGCCCTGGGCGCGGGCCAGCGCGATGAGGGCCTCGCGCCAGGTGTTGGCCAGCTTGGCGTGGCCGTTGTCGAGAACGCGGCGCAGCACCGCGGGGGCGCCGCCGTCCGGCTGCGGCAGGCGTACGGCGTCGAGGACGCCGGAGCCGGCGCTCAGCTCGTAGACGGCGGCCAGCACGCCGGGCAGGGACGGCGGGACGGCGCCCAGCACGCGGACGCGCGAGGCGCGGGTGGCCAGCAGGAGGCGGGGGAGCGCGGGCTCCAGGCCGGGCGGCACGGCGATCGCCACCCGCTCCGCCGCGGCGGCGTACGGCTTGGCGAGCCAGGTGGACAGCTTGACCCGGGCCTGGCGCGGGCCCTTGGGCCAGTCGCCGACCAGGAGGTCGGGGTCGAAGTCCGGCGGGAGGGCCGGCGGGGCGCCGTTCGCGGCGGCGGCCGGGGCGGATTCGACGGACTGCGGGCCCTGGGTGTAGATGGCGGTGGTCAGCCGGCTCAGGCGCGCGGCCGCGGCCGGGCGGGCCTTGGAGGTGGGGCGCAGGACGTACAGGTCGGCGGCGGAGCCGATGGCCTCGGCGCCGATGTAGCGGTTGAAGTCGGGGTGGATGGCCTCGTAGGCGAGGTTGAGCTCCGCCAGGGCCTGCTGCACCTTGTACGCCAGCATCGGCGTGCGCTCGCTGGCCCCGTACGCCACCAGCACCCGCCCGTCGTCCTTCAGCCCCTCCACGGCACGGGCCGCGAACAGGCCGACGCCCTCCGGCGTGTACGGCGGGTCGGTGAACGCCAGGTCGTGCCCGTGGACGGAGGCGGGCAGGCCGAGCCGCAGGTCGGCCCAGTACGTGCGGACGCCGAGGTCCTGGGCGTCGATGTAGGCCAGGACGCGCTCGTCCACGTCCACCACCGTGACGTCGGTCTCGGGGTGGACGAGCTTGACCGCCAGCGAGGTGAGGTCGTGGTCGCCGACGCACAGCAGGCGGGCGCCCGGGAGCCAGAAGCGGGCGCCGAGCAGGAGCGCGCGCCGCAGCGCCGTCTCCGGGGTGGCCGAGACGTGGTCGAGGGTGTGGCGGGCGCGCGGGGCGCCTGCGACGAGCCGGGTCAGCCGGTCGAGGGCGTCGGGGTAATGGGGGACGAGGTGGGCCACCGGGTCCTCGGGCGGCGGCGCCACGGCCAGGAGGTCCTGGTAGGCGGGGGTGCCGGTCGGCGGGACGCGGAAGCGGCCGGCGCCCCGGTGTTCGGAGCCCCGGTGTTCGGCGTCCCGGTGTTCGGCGTCCCGGTGTTCGAGGTGCAGCTCGCGCAGCAGGGCCTCGATCGTGCGCCGGGAGGTCGCGGTGGCCCTGATCAGGTCGGCGAGGGTCCACCAGCGGCCGTCGCACAGCAGCGCCAGGGCGTGCCGCAGCCGCCGGCTGTCGGCCCCGGCCGCCTCCAGCAGCCGCTCCAGCCCACCCCGCCCGGCCACCTCATCGCGCCCGGCCGCCTCACCCAGCCCGGCCGCATCATCGCGCCCGGCCGTCTCGCCTCGCCCGGCGACCTCGTCCTGCTCAGCCGCCGTCGTCCCGTCATGCCGCATGGGGCAACCCTATCGAGGGCCGCCCCGGCCTCCCGCGCCCCAGCGCCGGCCGCGGATCGGGCAAAATCGCTCCTCATGGCGTAAAAGGCCGCCCAGAGCGGGAATTTCCCGTCCGGCATCCGAAGTTTGAGATGATGAGTTCGGATGCCGGGACAGTCGCAATGTTCGCAATGCGGACGCGGCGGGCACCATTCCGACATGGTGCGGTAACCTCTACCCACGATACGCAGCAGGGCCAACGTCGTCCCCGCCTGTAAGTGCAGTTCGAGACAGACGATGACGACGGGAGGGATTACATGCCTGCTGCCCACCTCGGGTTCCCCGAGCCCCAGGGCCTTTACCACCCCGCCAACGAGCACGACGCCTGCGGTGTCGCCATGGTTGCCGACGTCGCGGGACGCCGGGGGCACGGGATCGTGGTCAAGGCGCTGACGGCGCTGTGCAATCTTGATCATCGGGGGGCCAAGGGTAGCGAGCCGGACACCGGGGACGGTGCCGGCATCCTCACGCAGGTTCCCGATGCGTTCTTCCGGGCCGTGGTGCCGTTCACCCTGCCCGCCGCCGGCGCGTATGCCGCCGGCATGGCCTTCCTGCCGAGCGACGAGCAGGCCCGCGGCGTCGCCGTGCGGCTGATCGAGGAGATCGCCGCGGAGGAGGGCCTGACCGTGCTCGGCTGGCGCGAGACGCCGGTCGACCGCGCGCTGCCGGGCCCGAGCGCCCGCGCCGTCATGCCGCACTTCGCCCAGCTGTTCGTCGCGAGCCCCGACGGGCTGGAGGGGCTGGAGCTGGACCGGCTGGCGTTCTGCCTGCGCAAGCGGGCCGAGCACGAGGCGGACGTCTACTTCCCCTCGCTGTCGGCGCGCACGATCGTCTACAAGGGCATGCTCACGCCCGACCAGGTCGAGCCGTTCTTCCCCGACCTGAGCGACGAGCGCTACGAGACCGCGATCGCGCTGGTGCACTCGCGGTTCTCGACCAACACCTTCCCGAGCTGGCCGCTGGCCCACCCGTACCGCTACATCGCCCACAACGGCGAGATCAACACGGTCAAGGGCAACCGCAACTGGATGCGCGCCCGCGAGGCCATGCTGGCCTCCCCGCACATCCCCGGCGACATCTCGCGCCTGTTCCCCATCTGCGACCCCGACGGCAGCGACACCGCCAGCTTCGACGAGGCGCTGGAACTGCTGCACATCGGCGGCCGCAGCCTGCCGCACGCCGTGCTGATGATGATCCCGGAGGCGTGGGAGAACCACACCGAGATGGACCCGGCCCGCCGGGCCTTCTACGAGTTCCACTCCTCGATGATGGAGGCCTGGGACGGCCCCGCCTCGATCACCTTCACCGACGGCACCGTGGCCGGCGCCGTGCTCGACCGCAACGGCCTGCGCCCCGGCCGCTTCTGGGTGACCGCCGACGGCCTGGTCGTGCTGGCCTCCGAGGCCGGCGTCCTGGACATCGCGCCCGAGGACGTCGTGCGCAAGGGCCGCCTGCAGCCCGGCCGGATGTTCCTCATCGACACCGCCCGCGGCAAGATCATCGAGGACGACGAGATCAAGGCCGAGCTGGCCGCCGAGCTCCCGTACGCCGACTGGCTGCACGCCGGCCTGGTCCGCTTCGAGGAGCTGCCGTCCCGCGAGCGCGAGCCCCTCACCCACGAGGCGCTGGTCAAGCGGCAGCAGACCTTCGGCTACACCGAGGAGGAGCTGCGCGTCATCCTGTCGCCGATGGCCAAGGCGGGCCAGGAGCCGATCGGCTCCATGGGCACCGACACGCCGGTGGCGGTCCTGAGCGAGAAGCCGCGGCTGCTGTTCGACTACTTCACGCAGCTGTTCGCGCAGGTCACCAACCCGCCGCTGGACGCCATCCGCGAGGAGCTGGTCACCTCCCTGGCCAGCACCATCGGCCCCGAGGGCAACCTGCTCGACCCGGGCCCGGCCTCGTGCCGCCAGCTCGTGCTGCCGTACCCGGTGATCGACAACGACGAGCTCGCCAAGATCATCCACATCAACGACGAGCACGACCTGCCCGGCTTCCAGCCGCACGTCATCAGCGGCCTGTACGAGGTCGCCGGCGGCGGCCAGGCCCTGCTGCGCCGCCTGGAGGAGATCCGGGCCGAGGCGTCGCGGGCGATCGCGGGCGGCGCGCGCATCCTGGTGCTGACCGACCGGGGCTCCTCCGACACGCTGGCCCCGATCCCGTCGCTGCTGCTGACCGGCGCGGTGCACCACCACCTGATCCAGGAGAAGACCCGCACCAAGATCGGCCTGGTCGTGGAGACCGGCGAGGCCCGCGAGTGCCACCACATGGCGCTGCTCATCGGCTACGGCGCCGGCGCGATCAACCCGTACCTCGCGATCGAGACCGTCGAGGACCTGGTCGACACCGGTGCCCTGCAGCTCGACAAGCGCAAGGCCGTGCGCAACCTCATCAAGGCCTACGGCAAGGGCGTCATCAAGGTCATGTCCAAGATGGGCGTGTCCACGGTGGCCTCCTACACCGGCGCGCAGATCTTCGAGGCGCTCGGCCTGAGCCAGGAGGTCATCGACTCCTGCTTCACCGGCACCACCTCGCGCCTCGGCGGCGTCGGCTTCGACGTGCTGGCCGAGGAGGTCGCGCAGCGGCACCGCCACGCCTACCCGCGGGTGGAGAACGCCCACCGCAGGCTCCAGGTCGGCGGCGAGTACCAGTGGCGGCGCGAGGGCGAGCCGCACCTGTTCAACCCCGAGACCGTCTTCAAGCTCCAGCACGCCACCCGCACGCGCCGCTACGAGATCTTCAAGGAGTACACGAACCTCGTGGACTCCCAGGCCGAGCGGCTCATGACGCTGCGCGGCCTGTTCAAGCTGCGCAAGGGCAACCCGATCCCGATCGAGGAGGTCGAGCCGGTCTCCGAGATCGTCAAGCGGTTCTCCACCGGCGCGATGTCGTACGGCTCGATCTCGATGGAGGCGCACGAGACGCTCGCCATCGCCATGAACCGGCTGGGCGGCAAGTCCAACACCGGCGAGGGCGGCGAGGACCCCGAGCGGCTCTACGACCCGGCCCGCCGCTCGGCGATCAAGCAGGTGGCCTCCGGCCGCTTCGGCGTCACCAGCGAGTACCTGGTCAACGCCGACGACCTGCAGATCAAGATGGCCCAGGGCGCCAAGCCCGGCGAGGGCGGCCAGCTGCCCGGCCACAAGGTCTACCCGTGGATCGCCAAGACCCGGCACTCCACGCCCGGCGTCGGCCTCATCTCGCCGCCGCCGCACCACGACATCTACTCGATCGAGGACCTGGCCCAGCTCATCCACGACCTGAAGAACTCCAACCCGCAGGCCCGCGTCCACGTGAAGCTGGTCGCCGAGGTCGGGGTCGGGACGGTCGCGGCGGGCGTGTCCAAGGCGCACGCCGACGTGGTGCTCATCTCCGGCCACGACGGCGGCACCGGCGCCTCCCCGCTGACCTCGCTCAAGCACGCCGGCGCGCCGTGGGAGCTGGGCCTGGCCGAGACCCAGCAGACGCTGCTGCTCAACGACCTGCGCGACCGCATCGTCGTCCAGGTGGACGGCCAGCTCAAGACCGGCCGCGACGTCGTCATCGCCGCGCTGCTCGGCGCCGAGGAGTACGGCTTCGCCACCGCGCCCCTCGTCGTCAGCGGCTGCGTGATGATGCGGGTCTGCCACCTCGACACCTGCCCGGTGGGCGTCGCCACGCAGAACCCCGAGCTGCGCAAGCGCTTCACCGGCAAGCCCGAGTTCGTGGTCAACTTCTTCGAGTTCATCGCCGAGGAGATCCGCGAGTACCTGGCCGAGCTGGGTTTCCGCTCGCTGGACGAGGCCATCGGGCACGTCGAGATGCTCGACACCGCCGCCGCCGAGGAGCACTGGAAGGCCGCCGGCCTGGACCTGTCGCCGATCCTGCACCGGCCGGAGCTGCCCCAGGGCACCGCGCTGCGCCGGGTCGTCGGCCAGGACCACGGCCTGGAGCACGCGCTGGACAACACCCTCATCCAGCTCGCCGAGGGCGCGCTGGACAACGGCACCCCGGTCACGCTGGAGCTGCCCATCCGCAACGTGAACCGCACGGTCGGCACCATGCTCGGCTACCAGGTCACCAAGCGGTACGGCGGCAAGGGCCTGCCCGACAACACCATCGACATCTCCTTCACCGGCTCGGCGGGCAACTCGTTCGGCGCGTTCGTGCCGCGCGGCATCACGCTGCGGCTGACCGGCGACGCCAACGACTACCTCGGCAAGGGCCTGTCGGGCGGCCGCATCACCCTGCGCCCGCACGCCGAGGCCCCGCTGGACGGCGACATCATCGCCGGCAACGTCGCCCTGTACGGGGCCACCTCCGGCGAGGTGTTCATCCGCGGCGTCGTCGGCGAGCGGTTCTGCGTGCGCAACTCCGGCGCCACGGCCGTCGTCGAGGGCGTGGGCGACCACGGCTGCGAGTACATGACCGGCGGCCGGGCGGTCGTGCTCGGCCCCACCGGGCGCAACTTCGCGGCCGGCATGTCGGGCGGCATCGCCTACCTGCTGGACCTCCGGCAGGAGCGGGTCAACCGCGAGATGGTCGCCGTCGAGGAGCTGTCCGCGGCGGACGCCGAGTTCCTCAAGGACGTCGTGGAGAAGCACTTCGCGGAGACCGGCTCGCCGGTGGCCAAGGAGCTGCTGGCCGACTGGGACGCGGCGCTCGGCAGGTTCAGCAAGATCATGCCGACCGACTACAAGCGGGTGCTGGCCGCCGCCGAGGCCGCCCGCATCGAAGGCAGGAACGTCGACGAGGCCGTCATGGCGGCCGCGGTCCAGGGTTAAGGGAGGCGTAACCGAATGGCTGACCCGAAGGGTTTCCTCACGCACGACCGGGAGCTGCCGGCGCGCCGCCCGGTGGACGTCCGCATCAGCGACTGGCGCGAGGTCTACGAGGACTTCTCCGCCGAGAAGCTGACCAAGCAGGCGGCCCGCTGCATGGACTGCGGCATCCCGTTCTGCCACAACGGCTGCCCGCTGGGCAACCTCATCCCCGAGTGGAACGACCTGGTCTACCGCACCGACTGGCGCGAGGCGATCGAGCGGCTGCACGCCACCAACAACTTCCCGGAGTTCACCGGCAGGCTCTGCCCGGCTCCGTGCGAGGCGGCGTGCGTGCTCGGCATCAACTCCGACCCGGTGGCGATCAAGCGGGTCGAGGTCGAGATCATCGACCGCGCGTTCGCCGAGGGCTGGGTGACCCCGCAGCCCCCGGCCGTCAGGACCGGCAAGAAGGTCGCGGTCGTCGGCTCGGGCCCGGCGGGCCTGGCCGCCGCCCAGCAGCTCACCAGGGCCGGGCACGACGTGGTGGTGTTCGAGCGCGCCGACCGCGTCGGCGGCCTGCTGCGCTACGGCATCCCCGAGTTCAAGATGGAGAAGCGCCACATCGAGCGCCGCCTGGAGCAGATGCGGGCCGAGGGCACCGAGTTCCGCACCGGCGTCGACGTCGGCGTGGACATCACCGCGGCCGAGCTGCGCGAGCAGTTCGACGCCGTGGTGCTGTCCGGCGGCGCCACCCAGTGGCGCGACCTGCCGGTGCCCGGGCGCGAGCTCAAGGGCGTCTACCAGGCGATGGAGTACCTGCCGCTGTCCAACAAGGTCCAGGAGGGCGACTACGCGGTCTCGCCCGTCTCGGCCGAGGGCAAGCACGTGGTGGTGATCGGCGGCGGCGACACCGGCGCCGACTGCATCGGCACCGCGATCCGGCAGGGCGCCCGGTCGGTCACCCAGCTGGAGATCATGCCGATCCCGCCGAGGGAGCGGCCGGCCGGCCAGCCGTGGCCGACGTACCCGATCCTGTTCAAGATGGAGAGCGCCCACGAGGAGCTCGCCGCCGGGGACGGGGAGCGCATGTACGCGGTGTCCACCACCGAGTTCGTCGGCGACGCCGACGGCAACGTGCGGGCGCTGCGCCTGGTCGAGGTCGAGGGGCCGCAGACCGGGTTCAAGCCCATCCCCGGCACCGAGCGGGAGATCCCGGCCGAGCTGGTCACGCTGTCCATGGGCTTCCTCGGGCCGGAGAAGGGGCCGCTGCTGACCGACCTGGCCGAGGTCGCCGGCGGTGACGGCTTCTTCGACAAGCGGGGCAACGTCGCCCGCGACAAGACGTACATGTCGCAGGTGGACGGCGTCTTCGTGGCCGGCGACATGGGCCGCGGGCAGTCGCTCATCGTGTGGGCGATCGCCGAGGGGCGCGCCGCCGCCTCCGGCGTGGACCGCTACCTGAGCGGGGAGACGGCGCTGCCGTACCCGATCCTGCCGACCGCGCGGCCGCTGGTCTGACCTCCCGACGCCGCCGGGCGCGCCTCTCGGGCGTGCGCCCGGCGGCGTCTCCGTGTGCCCGCACGTCCCCCACGTCCTCGCGCGTCCCCCGACGTCCTCGCACGCCCTCGCACGTCCTCGCGGGGACGGCTTCCGGCCTGGGCCGCGCTTCACCGCTCGTAGTCCGAAATTTCACTATTAAGTTGCATCGGTGGTTTGCTGCCGGGAAGATGCAGAATCTGCGACCGGTCGGCGAATGGGGGAAACATGCGGCGAGTCGCCTCCGGGGTGACGGCCCTGACCCTCCTGGCGCTCGCGGCCTGCACGCCCGCCACCGTCAACCACCCCGCGGCCGGCGCCACGACCGGCCCCACCGGCCCGACCACCGGCACCGGCGGCCCCGCCACGCCCGCCCCCAAGGGCACCCAGGCGCAGCCCACCGGCCCGCACGCCGACTACCTGGTCTTCTACGCCGACGGCAAGCAGAGCCAGGCCCTGGAGGCCGTGGTGCGCGCCGGCGGCACCGCCGCCGGCGAGGACACCAGGCTCGGCTACGTCCTGGCCAGGGGCGCCCGCGACGGCTTCGCCGAGAGCGTGGCCGCCGACCCGGCCGTGGCCGGCGTCTCCCCGGACCGCAGCATCGGCCACGCCACCGCCGAGCCCGCCCGGTCCTTCCCCGACGGCTCCGCCCTCCACCACTCCGCCGGCGCGGGCGGCGCCGCCGCCGAGCCGCTGGCCGGCCGCCAGTGGGACATGCGCATGATCGGCGCCGACCGCGCCCACGCCAGGACCCCGGGCAGCAAGGACGTGCTGGTCGCCGTCATCGACACCGGCATCGACGGCGACCACCCCGACATCGCCCCCAACTTCGAGCGCGAGCTGAGCCGCAACTTCGTCACCGACAAGCCCAAGGACGACAACGGCGAGACGCTCGACGGCCCCTGCGAGGCGGCCGGCTGCAAGGACCCCGTGGACGAGGACGACGACGGCCACGGCACCCACGTCGCCAGCACCATCGCCTCCCCGGTCAACGGCGTCGGCATCGCCGGCGTCGCCCCGGGCGTGCGGCTGGTCAACGTCCGGGCCGGCCAGGACTCCGGCTTCTTCTTCCTCAAGCCCAGCCTCGACGCGCTCGCCTACGCCGCCGACATCGGCGCGGACGTCGCCAACCTCAGCTACTACGTCGATCCCTGGCTGTTCAACTGCGCCGCCAACCCCGCCGACAGCCGCAAGGAGCAGCTGGAGCAGCGGGCCGTCGTCCTCGGCATGCAGCGGGCCATCGACTACGCCCGCAAGAAGGGCGTCACGATCGTCTCGGCCCTCGGCAACGGCTCCACCGACCTCGGCCGTCCCCGGGCCGACGACAAGAGCCCCGGCTACCCCGAGGGCAGCCAGAAGACCCGCAAGGTCGACAACACCTGCCTCAACGTGCCCGCCGAGTCCGACGGCGTCATCTCCGTCTCCGCGCTCGGCCCCTCCGGCCGCAAGGCCGTCTACAGCGACTACGGCGTCGAGCAGACCGACGTGGCCGCGCCCGGCGGCGACGCGGTGGACGGCAAGGGCGCCGATGCCACCCGCTCGATCCTGGCCGCCGCCCCCGAGCGGGCGCTGCGCGCCGCCGGCCGGATCGGCGCGGACGGCAAGCCCAAGGGCGCGGACGTGGTGCGCGACTGCGCCTCGGGCACCTGCTCCTACTACCAGTATCTCGACGGCACCTCGATGGCCGCCCCGCACGCCGCCGG
This sequence comes from Nonomuraea sp. NPDC050783, assembly GCF_040802095.1. Classification (NCBI taxonomy): domain Bacteria; kingdom Bacillati; phylum Actinomycetota; class Actinomycetes; order Streptosporangiales; family Streptosporangiaceae; genus Nonomuraea; species Nonomuraea sp. NPDC050783. Next base: position 261,786 of record NZ_JBFAHK010000003.1, on the reverse strand, counting down.
CGTGGCCGCGCTGCTGGTCAGCCGCTTCGGCAAGCCCGCCCCCGGCGGCGGGCTGACCCTCGACCCGGCCACCGTCGAGAAGCTCCTCTACCAGAGCGCCGACCAGCGGGCCTGCCCCACGCCCCGCCAGTACGTCTACCAGACCTACGGCGAGAAGGAGACCCACACCTGCGAGGGTGACGCGGCGGACAACGGCTTCTACGGGCACGGCATCGTGGACGCCTGGAAGGCGGCCACCTTCGAACCCTGATGTATCGCCTCCTCGCGGAGACCGCGATGGTGGTGCACTTCGCCTTCCTCGTCCACCTCGCGGCGGGGGGCTTCCTGGCGTGGCGGTGGCGGCACGCGGGGGAGCGGGGGCTGCCGCCGCCCCCATTCATCGACCACTACATCGAAGGCGTCATCCATCCGGAGCAGTACACGAACTTGGCACGATCAGGGGTCGCCGTTCTCGTGCTGTTCTCCTACGCGGGCTATGTTCTCCGTCGTCGGTGACTGCCAAGTGGTCTGTACCAATTAAGGTAGGACTCGTGACTCGTCGCGCGAAAATCGTCTGCACCCTAGGCCCTGCCACCTCTTCCGAGGAGCGGCTCCGTGAGCTGATCTCCGCCGGCATGGACGTGGCACGGTTCAATCTCAGCCATGGCAACCATGACCTGCACCGAGAGGTCTACGACCGGGTGAGACGGGTGGCGGCCGAGCTCGGCCGCGGCGTGGGCGTGCTCGCCGACCTGCAGGGCCCCAAGATCCGCGTGGGCACGTTCGAGGAGGGCCCGGTCCGGCTGGGCTTCGGCGACGTCTTCGCCGTCACCACCGAAGACGTCCCCGGCGACCGCGAGCAGGTCTCCACCACCTACAAGGGCCTGCCCAACGACGTGCGGCCGGGCGACACGATCCTGGTCGACGACGGCCGCCTCGTGCTGGAGGTGACCCGCGTCGACGGCGAGCGGGTCGTCACCCGCGTCGTCATCGGCGGCATGATCTCCGACAACAAGGGCCTCAACCTGCCCGGCGTCAACGTCAGCGCGCCCGCGCTCACCGACAAGGACGAGGCCGACCTGCGCTGGGCGCTGCGCACCGGCTTCGACATGATCGCCCTGTCCTTCGTCCGCCGCCCGTCCGACGCCGACGTGGTGCGCAACATCATGGAGCAGGAGGCCGTGCGCCTGCCGCTGCTCGCCAAGATCGAGAAGCCGCAGGCCGTCGACCGGCTGCCCGAGATCGTCGAGGCGTTCGACGGCATCATGGTCGCCCGCGGCGACCTCGGCGTCGAGCTGCCGCTGGAGCAGGTGCCCATCGTGCAGCGCCGCATCATCGAGCTGTGCCGGGAGAAGGCCCGCCCGGTCATCGTCGCCACGCAGATGCTCGACTCCATGATGAACGCGCCCCGCCCCACCCGGGCCGAGGCCTCCGACGTGGCCTACGCGGTCATGGACGGCGCCGACGCGATCATGCTGTCGGGCGAGACGTCGGTCGGCAACTACCCGATCGAGGCCGTCTCCACGATGGACCGCATCGCCTGCGCCGCCGAGAAGTCCTACCTTCAGGCCACCCACACGCTGGAGCGCATGCCCGAGACCACCGGCGGCGCCATCGCCAGGGCCGCGGCCGAGGTCGGCGCCATCGTCGGCGCCAAGGCGCTGGTGGCCTTCACCATGTCCGGCGAGACCGCGCGGCGGCTGGCCCGCTACCGCTCGCCGATCCCGCTGCTGGCCTTCACCTCGGCGCCCCACGTGCGCGGTCAGCTCTCGCTGACGTGGGGGGTGGAGACCTTCCACGTGCCGTTCGTGCACCACACCGACGACATGGTGCGGCAGGTGGAGGCGTCGCTGCTGTCGCTCGGGCGGCTGGAGAAGGGCGACAAGGTCGTCATCGTGGCCGGCTCGCCTCCCGGCACCCCCGGCTCCACCAACGCCCTGCGCGTCCACACGATCGGCTCCGCCGTCTCGCACGCGAGCTGACCGGCTGACCGCCGCGCCGGCCGGCCCCCGGCGCCCGGGGGCCGGCCGGGGCGATCAGTTGGCGTGCAGGGCGGCGTTGAGCTCGATGCCGGTGCCCGTGCGCGGCACGGCCTCGACGGCGCCCGACTGGGAGTTGCGGCGCAGCAGGATGCCGTCGCTGCCCGACAGCTCGGCCGCCTTGACGACCCTGCCGTCGGGAAGGGCGACCTTGGTGCCCGCCGTCACGTACAGGCCCGCCTCGACCACGCAGTCGTGGCCGAGCGAGATGCCGATGCCGGCGTTCGCGCCCAGCAGGCAGCGCTCGCCGATCGAGATGACGTGCTTGCCGCCGCCCGACAGGGTGCCCATGATCGAGGCGCCGCCGCCGACGTCGGAGCCGTCGCCGACGACCACGCCGGCCGAGATCCGGCCCTCGACCATGGAGGAGCCCAGGGTGCCGGCGTTGTAGTTGACGAAGCCCTCGTGCATCACCGTGGTGCCGCTCGCCAGGTGGGCGCCGAGCCGGACGCGGTCGGCGTCGGCCACGCGCACGCCGGAGGGCAGCACGTAGTCGACCATGCGCGGGAACTTGTCCACCCCGTACACCGTCACCGGCCCGCGGGCGCGCAGCCGCAGGCGGGTCCGCTCGAAGTCGGGGACCGGGCACGGCCCGTGGTTGGTCCACACCACGTTGGCCAGCAGGCCGAAGATGCCGTCCAGGTTGGCGCCGTGCGGCCGGATCAGGCGGCCGGACAGCAGGTGGAGGCGCAGGTAGACGTCGTGGGCGTCCACGGGGGCCTCGGAGAGCTTGGCGATGCCGGTGCGCACCGCCACCACCTCCACGCCCCGCGCCGGGTCGGGGCCCGTGAGCGAGGCCAGCTCGCCGGCCTCGTCGTCGGACAGCCGCTCGGTGCCCGAGAGCGGCGCCTCGCCCAGCTCGGGGGAGGGGAACCAGGTGTCGAGTACGGTGCCGTCGGCGGCGATGGTCGCGAGGCCGACGCCGTGGGCGCCGGTCGAGGCGGGATCGATAGCAGTCACGCGCCAAAAATACCGGTTGGGGGAGCGGCCCGGCGGAACCGGCTCAGGCCAGCGCCCCCAGGTCGGCCGAGAGCCAGCGCTCGGGCCGCATCCGGAACGTCACCAGCGCGTGCAGGTCGGAGCCCTGCACGTAGCCGGCCACGGCCTCGGGCGGCAGGTAGCGAGCGGAGATGCGGGCCAGGTCCTCCAGCGTGGACGGCCGGGAGTGGACCAGCGGGCCCTCGACGGAGACGTAGCGGTAGGTCGGGCTGTCGCGCTGCACCAGGATGGAGAAGCGGCCCGCCTTCGCGATGAGCCTGGCCTTGACGGAGTCGCCGTCGGTCAGGAAACGCACGTCCCCGCCGGGGACGTAGTCGTACCAGACGGGCACGGTCAGCGGCGCCCGGCCCTGGCCCGCCTCGACGGCCAGGCTCGCGATGTGCGCCTCCGCCAGGAACGCCTCCCGCGCCGCCACGCTCAACGACATCCCGCCCACCCCCCGCATCGCGCTGCCGGCCGTGCAACGCCTATTCCCCCCGAGGCCCGCCCCGAACCGCCATCCAGGGACGATCGGTCACGTAATGCGATGATGTGCGGGCGTTGGGTGACCGCGATGGCCCGGACACGACGAAACCGCCCGGCCGGGGAGCCGAGCGGTCAAGGGTGCCCCGGGTGGGACTCGAACCCACACTGAATGGATTTTGAGGCCATCGACTCTGCCGATTGGTCTACCGGGGCCTGTGCACGGAACTTCCGTGCACAGGGGTGTCGCGTCGTTGAAGCTTAGCCGACCAGGACCATGCCGATCCGGCGTGGATCTAATCTACCGGACGTCTGTACTCTTCTGCTCGTGAGTACGCAGCGGCGAGTAGTGATCGCGGAAGACGAGGCCCTGATCCGCCTCGACCTCAAGGAGATGCTCCAGGAGGACGGTTACGTCGTCGTGGGAGAGGCCGCCGACGGCGAGCAGGCGATCCGGCTGGCCGCCGAGATGAAGCCCGACCTGGTGATCCTCGACGTCAAGATGCCCGTGCTCGACGGCATCTCGGCGGCCGAGCGGATCGTGTCCGAGCGCATCGCGCCGTGCCTGATCCTGACCGCCTTCTCCCAGCGCGACCTGGTGGAGCGGGCGCGGGACGCGGGGGCGATGGCCTACCTGGTCAAGCCGTTCACCAAGGCCGACCTGGTGCCGGCCATCGAGATGGCGGTCAGCAGGCACGAGGAGATGGTGGCGCTGGCGGCCGAGGTCTCCAGCCTGTCCGAGCGCCTGGAGACCAGGAAGCTGGTCGAGCGGGCCAAGGGCCAGCTCATGGCGCAGCACGGCTGGACGGAGCCCCAGGCGTTCCGGTGGATCCAGAAGGCGTCGATGGACCGGCGGCTGAGCATGCGCGAGGTTGCCCAGATCGTTATCGACGACGCGGCCAAGCAGTCCTAAAAGCGCCCTATATCAGCCGATCTGGCCCGGTGGGTCGTGGCCCGGTCACGAGTGGGCATCCAACCGGACTCGGCGGCTTTCTCCGGCGGCGTCCCGGCGCGTAACTGATGGGCGGACCGAAGATCCGCTCATCAGCGAACGGAGAAGCCCGCGATGATCCGCATTTCCCGCGCACCCGTGCCCGTCCTGGCCGCCACCGCGGCCTGTCTGGTGCTGGCCGCGTGCTCGTCCGGCGGCACCACCACCGCCGCCTCCTCTGCGCCCCCGGCGGCGGCCCGGGGTGACGGCACGTTGTCCATCGGCACCGTGCTGCCGCAGACGGGCTCGCTGGCGTACCTGGGGCCGCCCATGTACGCGGGCGTGGACCTGGCGCTCAAGGAGATCGGCGAGGCCGGGGGCGTGCTCGGCAAGCAGGTCACCAAGATCGACACCGACTCGGGCGACACCACCACGAACATCGCCTCGCAGTCGGTGGACAAACTGCTGGCGCAGAAGGTGGACGTGGTGATCGGCGCGGCCTCGTCCTCGGTCTCGGAGTCCATCCTCGACAAGATCGTCGGGGCCGGGGTGGTGCAGTTCTCGCCCGCCAACACCTCCGACAAGTTCACCACCATCGACGACAAGGGCCTGTACTTCCGCACCGCGCCCCCCGACAAGCTCCAGGGCCGGGTCCTGGGCGACCTGGTGGTGGCCGACGGCAACGACACGGTCGGCATCCTGGCCATGCAGGACTCCTACGGCACCGGCCTGGCCGACCAGGTCACCAAGACGGCCCAGGAGGGCGGCGCCACCGTCGTCGAGCGGGTGGACTACGACCCCAAGGCGCCCGAGTTCTCCGCCGACGTGGCCAGGATCAAGGCCAAGAACCCCAAGGCGATCGTGCTCATCGGCTTCCAGGAAACGGGGAAGGTGGTGCGCGAGCTCGTCAAGCAGGGCCTGACCACCGACAAGGTGAAGTGGTACATGGTGGACGGCAACATGTCGAACACCAACTACCTGCGGATGCCCAAGGGCGCGATGGAGGGCGTCAAGGGCACGCTGCCGGGGGCGGCGGCGCCGGAGGAGTTCCAGAAGCGGCTGCTGAAGGTCCGGCCGAACCTGCAGGAGTTCACCTACGCGGCGGAGTCGTACGACGCCACGACCCTGGTCGCGCTGGCCGCCCAGGCGGCCGGGGACGACGACGGCAGGTCGATCGCCGGCAAGCTGGTCGAGCTCAGCAAGGGCGGCGAGAAGTGCACGACCTTCAAGCAGTGCGCCGACCTGCTCAAGGCCGGCAAGGACATCGATTACGACGGCGTCAGCGGCCCGGTGGACTTCGACGGCGCGGGTGACCCGTCGGTGGCCACGATCGGCGTCTACCAGTACCGGGCGGACAATACCTTCAACGCCGCGAAAGCCGTCGAGTACCGTACGGGCCGCATCGCCGGCTGATTCGCCACGATTCTCGTTACGCGAAGGTTTCAGACATCACAAATTCGTATAAAAATGCCGTTAAAAGTGCGCAGACCCTGTCAATACCGGCATGCTGAGCTCGGAATACGCAGCGGCGGAGATCGTCCCGCCGTTGAGGACAGGGGAGTCTCTTTTAATGATCCGCATAGCTCCAGCAGGCCGCGCCCTGGCCGTCGCGGCCGCGGCGAGCCTGGCCCTGACGGCCTGTGGTGGTGGCGGCGACACGACCGCGCAGCAGTCCGCGTCGACGTCCTCCGCATCGGCGGCCGCGCCGGCCTCGTCCGCTCCGGCCGCCGCCAAGGGCGACGGCACGCTGACGATCGGCACGGTCCTGCCGCAGACCGGCTCGCTGGCCTTCCTGGGCCCGCCCGAGTTCGCCGGCGTGGACCAGGCCGTCAAGGAGATCAACGAGGCCGGGGGCGTGCTGGGCAAGCCGGTGACGGCCATCCACACCGACTCCGGCGACACCACCACGAACATCGCCTCGCAGTCGGTGGACAAGCTGCTGGGCCAGAAGGCGGACGCGATCATCGGCGCGGCCTCGTCCTCGGTCTCCGAGTCGATCATCGACAAGGTGACCGGGGCCGGGGTGGTGCAGTTCTCGCCCGCCAACACCTCCGACAAGTTCACCACGATCAACGACAAGGGCCTGTACTTCCGTACCGCGCCCCCGGACAAGCTGCAGGGCCGCGTGCTCGGTGACCTGGTCGTCGCCGACGGCAACGACACCGTGGGCATCCTGGCCATGCAGGACTCCTACGGCTCGGGCCTGGCCGACCAGATCGCCAAGACGGCCGAGGAGGGCGGCGCCACCGTCGTCGAGCGGGTGGACTACGACCCGAAGGCCGCCGAGTTCTCCGCCGACGTCGCCAAGATCAAGGCCAAGAACCCGAAGGCGATCGTCCTGATCGGCTTCGAGGAGGGCGCCAAGGTCATCCAGGAGCTCGTCAAGCAGGGCCTGACGGCCGACAAGGTGAAGTGGTACATGGTGGACGGCAACATGTCGAACACCAACTACCTGAAGATGCCCAAGGGCACCCTGAAGGGCGTCAAGGGCACCATCCCCGGCGCGGCGGCCCCCGACGACTTCCGCAAGAAGCTCCTGGAGGTCAACAAGGACCTGGAGGACTTCACCTACGCCGCCGAGTCCTACGACGCGGCGAACCTCATCGCGCTGGCCGCCGAGGCCGCCAAGGACGACAGCGGCGCCTCCATCGCCGCCAAGCTGGCCGAGGTCAGCAAGGGCGGCACGAAGTGCAAGAGCTTCAAGGAGTGCGCCGACCTGCTGAAGTCCGGCACGGACATCGACTACGACGGCATCAGCGGTCCGGTCGAGTTCGACGACAACGGTGACCCGGCCGTGGCCACCATCGGCGTCTACCAGTACGGCGACGACAACAAGTACCCCGGCAAGGCCCTGGAGTACCGCACCGGCAACATCGCCGGCTGACGCCGGCCTAGCCGCCCAGGCCGCAGACCCGCTGCGCCCAGCGCGTGAGGCGTTCCTGCAACGGCCCGGGCGGCACCACGATGACCACGCGTTCCTCGCCCCCGTCGATGCGCGCCCGCACGGGGAACAGGAAGGCCTTCTTGGCCTCGGCGAACGCGTGCGGGTCGCAGCGGCCGGGGGTGAGCGCCACCCGCGCCTCCAGCCGCTGCGCGCCCGGCTCCAGCGTCCCCAGCGGCTGGTGCTCCGGCGTGACGATGTAATGGGTGGTGCCGTCCATGCTGGTCAGCGTCACCGTGCCGGGGCCGCGCCGGGTGACCACGACGCTGCCGCGCATGGCCCCGCCCGACTCCGTCCACTCCGGGCCGAACGCGATCTCCGCCGCCTGCTTGATCAGGAACTCCGAGCACTCGTCGCGCAGCAGCCTGGCCAGCAGCGGGTCCGGGTGCGGCACCCGGAAGACGACCTTGCGCGGCGGCCCGCCGCCGGTGGCGACGTGCGCCACGACCGTCGCCGGCTGCACCTGCGGCAGGCCGCCGGGCGAGCAGTTGGCCGGCCCGTACGGGAGGGGCAGGTCGGTGCGCTCGGTGCGCCCGAGCGTGGTGTCGGCCGGCCGCGGCGCGAGCGTCCTGAACGACGCCGTGACGAGCTGCACGTCGGTGAAGCGGACAGGGGTGGCGGTGGTGTTGCGCACCGCGGCCTGCAACCGGTGCGCCGGCTCGTCGGAGCGCCACTGGGCCAGCGACACCGACACCCCGGGAGGCGGGTCCGTGGAGGGCGGGTCCGCGGGGCGGCCCCCGGTCCCGCCACCGGCGCTAAAGAACACGGCGGCGAGGAACGGCGTCATGCGCTTCACCTGCCGCACATTAAGCCTGCTTGACCAGGTTCGTAAGTTGAGGACTGATTACGACTCCGCATCCAAGTGCCGACAGTTGCTCAAGGCATCTGGTTCGAGGATGCAGCAATTTTGTACGTTTCCTGCATTCGATCGGGAACGCTCGGCCTGCTGACCGGTCCCGGCCTGGAAATGAAGGAGACACTTCATGATCCGCATTGCTCCCGTGGGGCGGGCGCTGGCTGTCGTGGCTGCCACCAGCCTGGCCCTGACAGCCTGCGGCGGTGGCGGCGGCAACACCGCCTCGGAGACCTCACCGTCCTCGGCTGCTCCGGCGTCGTCGGCCGCGCCCGCCGCCAAGGGCGACGGCACCCTCACCCTCGGCACGCTGCTGCCCCAGACCGGTTCGCTCGCCTTCCTCGGTCCGCCGGAGTTCGCGGGGGTCGAGCTGGCCGTCAAGGAGATCAACGAGGCCGGGGGCGTGCTGGGCAAGCCGGTCGCCAAGATCGACACCGACTCGGGCGACACCACCACGAACATCGCCTCGCAGTCGGTGGACAAGCTGCTGGCGCAGAAGGCGGACGCGATCATCGGCGCCGCCTCGTCGTCGGTGTCGGAGTCGGTGATCGACAAGATCACGGGTGCCGGGGCCATCCAGTTCTCGCCCGCCAACACCTCCGACAAGTTCACCACGATCAACGACAAGGGCCTGTACTTCCGCACCTCGCCCCCGGACAAGCTCCAGGGCCGCGTGCTCGGTGACCTGATCGTCGCCGACGGCAACGACACGGTCGGCATCCTGGCCATGCAGGACTCCTACGGCACCGGCCTGGCCGACCAGGTCCAGAAGACCGTCACCGACGGCGGCGCCGAAGTGGTCGAGCGCGTGGACTACGACCCCAAGGCCGCCGACTTCTCGGCCGACGTGGCCAAGATCAAGGCCAAGAACCCCAAGGGCATCGTCCTGATCGGCTTCGAGGAGACCTCCAAGGTCATCCAGGAGCTGGTCAAGCAGGGTCTGCCGGCCAGCGAGCACAAGTGGTACATGGTGGACGGCAACACCTCCAACACCAACTACATCAAGATGCCCAAGGGCACCCTGAAGGGCGTCAAGGGCACCATCCCCGGCGCGGCGGCCCCCGAGGAGTTCCAGAAGAAGCTGCTCGGGGTCAACAAGGACCTGGAGGACTTCAGCTACGCCCCCGAGTCCTACGACGCGGCGAACCTGATCGCGCTGGCCGCCGAGGCCGCCAAGAGCGACGCCGGCACCGACATCGCCGCCAAGCTGGCCGAGGTCAGCAAGGGCGGCACGAAGTGCAAGAGCTTCAAGGAGTGCGCCGACCTGCTGAAGGCGGGCACGGACATCGACTACGACGGCGTCAGCGGCCCCGTCGAGTTCAACGACGCCGGTGACCCGGCCGTCGCCACGATCGGCATCTACCAGTACGGCGACGACAACAAGTACGCCACCAAGGCCCTGGAGTACCGCACCGGCAACATCGCCGGCTGATCACCAGCGCCCGCGGGAGGGGCCCGGCCGCCACGGCCGGGCCCCTCTCCGTCGTCAGGAGCAGCCCGCCACGATCCGGTCGGCCGCCGCCCGGTACTGCTTGAGCAGCGCCACCTGCCGCTCGCGCGGCACGTCGTTCCTGGCCAGCCCCGCGGTCGTGGCCTTGACCGTCGCCACCGCGCCCTGGAGCGAGGCGGGCAGCCGGTCGCCGAACTGCAGGACGATCCCGCGGGCCTCGGCCAGGCGGCCGATCACGGCGTCCTCGAAGTACTGCCGCTCCTCCTGGCCCTTCGGCTCCAGCATCAGGCCGGCGTAGCCGATGGCCGACACCACGCGGGCGCAGGGGCTGTCGGTGGGATCGCCGCCGGTGCTGTAGCGCGGCGCGGAGGAGGCGTCGTCCTGGCAGCCCATGAGCAGCACGGGCAGCATGAGCGCGACTGTCACTGAGCGTTTCACAACGCTCATTAAAGAACGGCGGAGGGGCTCCGCGGGAGCCCCTCCGCCGTCGCGATCGCGGGGAGTTTACGCCTTGGCGAGGGTGCCGAGGTACAGCTCGATCACCTTCGGATCGTTGGCCAGCTCCCTGCCGGTGCCGGTGTAGGCGTTGCGGCCCTGGTCGAGGACGTAGCCGCGGTGGCAGATCTGCAGGCAGCGGCGGGCGTTCTGCTCCACCATGACGACGGTGACGCCGGCCTTGTTGATCTGCTGGGCCTGGATGAAGACCAGGTCCTGCAGCTTGGGCGACAGGCCCGCGGACGGCTCGTCGAGCAGCAGCACCGACGGCTCGGTCATCAGGGCCCTGGCCATCGCCACCATCTGCCGCTCACCGCCCGACAGCGAGCCGGCGCGCTGCTTGCGCCGCTCCTTCAGCGCGGGGAACAGCTCGGCCACGAACTCGAAGCGCTCCTTGAACTTCCCCGGCACCTGGAAGGCGCCCATCTCCAGGTTCTCCTCGATGGTGAGGCTGGGGAAGACGTTGTTGGTCTGCGGGACGTAACCCACGCCGCGCGAGACCAGCGCGTGCGCCTTCATGTTCGTGATGTCCTCACCCTTGAGCAGCACCGTGCCGCTGCGGATGTTGACCAGCCCGAACATCGCCTTGAGCAGCGTGGACTTGCCGGCGCCGTTCGGGCCGATGATCCCGATCAGCTCGCCCTCCTGCACGTACAGGTCGGCGCCGTTGAGGATGTTGACGCCCGGCAGGTAGCCGGCGATCAGCTCGTCGCAGCGCAGGAGGGCGCCCTCGGCGCCACCCAGGTGCGCGTCGCGGCCGGTGACCGCCGACCGCGACGCGGCCGCGGCCGCGTCCTTCGGCGCGGCCGGTTGCTCCGGCGTGGCCGGCTCAGGGACGGCGTTCACTTCTGCGTCTCCTCCTCAATCTCGGACTCCAGCTCCGCCTCGGCCTCGTGGAGCTGGGCCTGCAGCTCGGTGTCCGACAGGGGGGCGTCGTGGTGCGCGCCCAGGTACGCGTCGATCACCCGCTCGTCCGACATGATCGTGGACGGCGGGCCCTCGGCGATGACCGCGCCCTGCGCCATGACGATCACCCAGTCGCTGATGTCGCGCACCATGTCCATGTCGTGCTCGACGAACAGCACCGTCATGCCCTGCTCGCGCAGGTCCTTGACGTGGCCGAGCAGCGACTGGGTGAGCGCCGGGTTGACGCCCGCCATGGGCTCGTCGAGCATGACCAGCTCGGGGCCGACCATGAGCGCGCGGGCCATCTCCAGCAGCTTGCGCTGGCCGCCGGAGAGCGACCCGGCGAAGTCCTCGCGCTTGGCGTCGAGCTTGAAGCGGACCAGCAGCTCCTCGGCCCGCTCGGTGATCTCGTCCTCCTGCTTGCGCCAGAAGCCGGGCACCAGGGCCCGCCAGAAGCTCTCGCCCCTCTGCTGCTGGGCGCCGAGGCGCATGTTCTCCATCACCGTCAGGCGCGACAGCGCCTTGGTGAGCTGGAAGGTGCGCACCATGCCCGCGCGGGCCACCTTGTGGGCCGGCACGCCGTTCATGGCGCGGCCGTTGAACGTCCAGTTGCCGGAGTCGGCGGTGTCGAAGCCGGTGAGCTGGTTGAAGAAGGTGGTCTTGCCCGCGCCGTTGGGACCGATCAGCGCGGTGATGGAGCCGCGCTGGATCTCCACGTGCTCGACCTCGACGGCGGTGAGACCGCCGAAGCGGCGCACCACGTTGTCCACGACGAGGATCGGGTCCGGCTTGGGCACGCCCGGCTCGCGCGGCATGTCCTTGAACGCCGCCAGCGCCGCGGCCTTGCGGTCGGCGGTCGCCGCCCCGCCCACCGTGCCGTCTATCGTGTCATCGCGCATCGATGGCGATCTCCCTCTTGTCACCGAAGATGCCCTGCGGCCGGACGACCAGCAACAGGATGAAGCCCAGGCCGACCAGCGCGTAGCGGATGGGGCCCACCTGGATGCTGGTCATGAAGGGGATGTAGCCGTTGGCCACCAGCTCGGAGAGCAGGTTGCCGATGAAGACGAACAGCACCCAGAAGATCATCGCGCCGACGACCGGGCCGAAGACGCGGGCCGCGCCGCCGAGGATGACGATGGTGTAGGCGAAGAACGTCATCTCGGTGCCGAACACGTCGGGCTGCACCGCGCCGTTGTAGAGGCCGTAGAAGAAGCCGCCGAAGCAGCCGACGACGCCGCCGAGGACCAGCGACTGCATCTTGTAGGCGAAGACGTTCTTGCCGAGCGCGCGCACGGCGTCCTCGTCCTCGCGGATGGCCTTCAGCACGCGGCCCCACGGGCTCTTCATGAGCAGGTAGACCAGCAGGCAGGCCAGCAGCATGACGATCCAGCCGACCGTCAGCAGCCACAGCGTGCGCTCGTCGAAGACGATCGGGCCGATGCCGTAGCGGCCGGACGGATAGGGGTTCATGGCGTAGAAGTCGCCGTTGAAGCCGCGCCGGCCGTCGGAGCCGCCGAAGACGTCCTTGAACTGCACCGAGCGGAAGATCAGCCGGATGATCTCGGCCGCGGCGATCGTGACGATCGCCAAGTAGTCGGCGCGCAGTTGCAGCGTCGGGATGCCCATGAGCAGGGCCAGGACCACCGCGGCCGCCAGGCCGACGGCGACGCCGATCCAGAAGGGCAGGTCGAGCACGGTGACGGTGACGGCCAGGCCGTAGCCGGCCACGGCCATGAACGCCGCCTGGCCGAAGTTGAGCAGGCCGGTGTAGCCGAAGTGGATGTTGACGCCGATCGCGGCCAGACCGTACACCACGGTCTCCCAGCCGATGGCGGCGTGGACGGTGGTGGTGAAAATCGTGAGCCAGTCCATCTGTTACCCCCGTCACCCGATCCGCTCGCGCCGGCCGAGGATGCCCTGCGGCCGGAAGAGAAGCACGATGATGAGCACCACCAGCGCGCCGACGGACTTCAGCTCCGGCGGCACCCACAGCGTGGAGACCTGGATGAACACGCCCACCACGAGCGAGCCGACCAGCGCGCCGAAGGCCGTGCCGAGCCCGCCGAGCGTGACGCCCGCGAAGATGAGCAGCAGGATGTCCTGGCCCATCGTGAACTTCAGCGACTGCGACAGGCCGAGCATGATGCCGGCCAGCGCGGCGATGGCGGCGCCGACGGTCCAGATGATGCGGATGACGCGGTCGACGTTGATGCCGGAGGAGGCGGCCAGGGCCGGGTTGTCGGACACGGCGCGGGCGGCCTTGCCGGTGCGGGTCTTCATCAGGGCCAGGCCCACGACGACGAGGACGGCCAGCTCGATGGCCATGGCCCACAGGTTCTTCGGCGCGGCGCTGATCGGGCCGAGCTGGATGCCGGCCTGCGTGTTGTAGTCCGTGTAGGTCTCGGTCTGCGGGCCGAAGAAGAACTGGATGAGGTTGCGCAGCAGGATCGCGACGCCGATCGAGATGATCATCATGGCGATCGTGCCGGTGCCGCGCTTGCGGAGCTGGCCCCAGAACAGGCGGTCCTGGCCGTAGCCCAGGGCGCCCGCCAGCACCACGGCGATGACCGCCGCCGGGATGAGCTGGAGGCCGAACCCGACGTTGAACGCGTAGGCGAGGACCGCGCCCAGGGTGATCAGCTCGCCGTGGGCGAAGTTGGTCAGGCCGGTGGTGCCGTAGATGAGCGACAGGCCCAGCGCGCCCAGGGCGATGATGAGGCCGAGGTTGAAGCCCTCGAAGGTGAGCTGCGCGGCCTGGGTCCAGAAGGAGCTCTCACCGCCGCTGCCGCCGTCGCCCTGCTGCGGGTTGTTCGCGGCGCCCTTCGCCTCCAGGGCGAACAGGACCGTGGAGCAGTTGCCCTCGTAGACGGTGGGCGTGCGGACGTTGTTGCCGCCCCGAACCTGGGAGTTCGGGGGAAGGGAGCCGGGGTCCAGGGTGACCTTGTACTTACCGGGCTTGTCGACCTGGACGTCCCAGGCGCCCTGAGCGTCCGAGGTGACCTCCTTGACGGGTTGTCCGCCCTCGGTGGTCACTGAGACTTTGGCGCCGTTCACTGGCTGGCCTTGGAGTTTGAGTGTTCCCCTGAGTCCCTGGCAGTTCGCCGGGTCCGCGTGGGCGGGTCCGGCGAGCAGGAAGACAAGTCCACCCAGGAAGGCCGTGAACGCGATCACGGCTCTGCGCAATGGTGCTCCCTCAAGTAGGTCAAGGCGGGGTTGTGCCCCTCCATCTCGACACGCGCGCATCGCAGGCACAACTGGGATGCAATGGCGGGAGCTTATTGCGGTGCCGCCCGTTTCAGTATCGTTCGTCACCAATTAGTGACACGTTGGTGTCACTCATGTGAGGAACCAATACGGCAGGTCAGGGGCTAAATGAGGGGAGACGCCTGGCGGCTGCCGGAAACGGAAAGGTAACGGATCACGGAGTGCGTGGACGAGCCCGCGGAGCGGCCTTTGGGGCCATGTAGGGCTTCCCCGGCCTTACACGTTATCTACCGGGCCTCCCCGCGGGCTCGCGTTCGGACCACCGTAGCGACCCGTGGGGGCGATGCGCAAAGAATCGGGCGAAGTGGCCGGTGGGACGGCGTGTTGCCAGTGCGGCGGGTTGCCGGTGCGGCGGGTGACCCGTGCGGCGGGTGGTCAGCGGTCGCGCAGCACGCAGGTTAGGCGCGAGGTGCACACGCGCCGCCCCTCCTCGTCGGTGATCTCGATCTGGTACGTCGCCAGCGTGCGCCCGCCGTGCAGCAGCGTCGCCACGCCCGTGACGTGCCCCGACCGCGCCGACCTGTGGTGCGTGGCGTTGATCTCGACGCCCAGCGCGATCCGCCCGGGACCGGCGTGGATGGCCGCCGCCACCGAGCCCAGCGTCTCGGCCAGCACCGCCGACGCGCCGCCGTGCAGCAGCCCGTACGGCTGCGTGTTGCCCTCGACCGGCATCCGGCCCACGACGCGGCCGGGCCCGGCCTCGACGAACTCGATGCCCATCCTGGAGGCCAGCGTGCCGTCGTGCATGCCGCTCAGGGCCGGGAGGTCCAGCGGGTTGGTCTGCGTCAAGGGGACGTCTCCACTCTTCCGGGCTCAGGTTTTCTGTCGCAGGGGCAGACTAGGCTGCGTACGTGCCGAAGAGTGAAGTGACCCCCAGCCGTCCGTGCCTGCTGCTGCTTGACGGGCACTCCCTGGCCTACCGCGCCTTCTACGCGCTCAAGGACGCCAACCTCATGACCACCGACGGTCAGCACACCGAGGCGGTCTACGGGTTCACCTCGATGCTGACCAACGTCCTGCGCGACGAGCAGCCGAGCCACGTGGCGGTGGCCTTCGACCGGTCGGAGCCGACGTTCCGGCACCAGGAGTACGCCGACTACAAGGCCAACAGGAGCGAGACGCCGGAGGACTTCCGCGGCCAGATGCAGCTCATCTACGAGCTGCTCGACACGCTGCGCATCCCGCGCCTGTCCAAGCCGGGCTTCGAGGCCGACGACATCATCGCCACGCTGGCCACCCGCGCCGCGGCCGAGGGGATGAACGTCCTGATCGTCACCGGCGACCGCGACGCGCTGCAGCTCGTCAGCGAGCACGTCACCGTCCTCATGACCCGGCGCGGCATCAGCGACATGACCCGGTTCACCCCGGAGGCCGTCGAGGAGAAATACGGCCTGACCCCGGCCCAATACCCCGACTTCGCGGCCCTGCGCGGCGACCCCAGCGACAACCTCCTGAGCATCCCCAGCGTGGGGGAGAAGACCGCGGCCAAGTGGGTGCGCGAGTTCGGCTCGCTGACCGCGCTGGTCGACCGGGTCGACGAGGTCAAGGGCAAGGTCGGCGACCGGCTGCGCGAGCACGTCGCCCAGGTGCTGATGAACCGCCGCCTCACCGAGCTGCTGCGCGACGTCGAGGTCGAGGTCGAGCTCGGCGACCTCAAGCAGGGCGCCTGGGACCGCGAGGAGGTCAACAAGCTCTTCGACAGCCTGCAGATCCGCGGCGAGCTGCGCGAGCGGGTGTTCAAGGTGCTCGGCACCGGCGAGCAGGAGCCCGACCAGGGCTTCGAGGTCGAGACCGTGCTCCTCGGCCCCGACCGGGTGGCCGGCTGGCTGTCCGCCATGCCCGAGGGCCGGGCCGGGCTCGCCTTCAAGTGCGTCCACGCCAGCGGCACCGGCCGCATCGACGGCCTCGCCGTCGCCTCGCCCGACGGCACCGCCGCCTACGTCGACCCCGTCAAGCTCACCGAGGCCGACGAGGCCGCCCTGCGGGCCTGGCTGGCCGACGAGGCCCGGCCCAAGGCCGTCCACGACGCCAAGGGGCCCCTGCTGGCCCTGTGGGCCCAGGGCATGGACCTGCGCGGCCTGAGCTGCGACACCGCGCTGGCCGCCTACCTCGCGCTGCCCGGCCAGCGCACCTTCGCCCTGGAAGACCTCGCCCGCCGCTACCTCCACCGCGACCTGCGGGCCGAGGCGGAGTCCGACGGGCAGGCCGCGCTGTTCGGCGACGACGAGGACGCCCCCGCCAAGGACCTCGCGCTGCGCGCCCACGTGGTGCGCGAGCTGGCCGAGAATCTGGAGCGCTTCCTGGAGGGGCGCGGCGGCACGCAGCTCCTCGGCGACGTCGAGCTGCCGCTGCTCACCGTGCTGGCCGAGATGGAGCGCGCGGGCATCGCGGTCGACCGGGAATACTTCGCCGGCCTGGAGGCCGAGTTCGGCGCGGCGGTCAAGCACGCGGTGGAGGAGGCCCACCGCTCCGTCGGCGAGCAGTTCAACCTGGGCTCGCCCAAGCAGCTCCAGGAGATCCTGTTCGGCCGCCTCAGCCTGCCCAAGACCAAGAAGATCAAGACCGGCTACAGCACCGACGCCGACCAGCTCGCCTGGCTCGCCACCCAGACCGAGCACGAGCTGCCGACGATCATGCTGCGCCACCGCGACCAGCAGAAGCTGCGCACCACGGTCGAGGGCCTGATCAAGGAGATCGCCGACGACGGGCGCATCCACACCACCTTCAACCAGATCATCGCCGCCACCGGCCGGCTGTCCTCCGAGAAGCCCAACCTCCAGAACATCCCGATCCGCACCGCCGAGGGCCGCCGCATCCGGCAGGGCTTCACGGTCGGCGAGGGCTACGAGACGCTGCTGACGGCCGACTACAGCCAGATCGAGCTGCGCATCATGGCCCACCTGTCGGGCGACGAGTCGCTGATCGCCGCCTTCGAGTCCGGCCACGACTTCCACCAGGCCACCGCGGCCCGGGTGTTCGACCTGCCGCCCGAGCAGATCGACGGCGAGCTGCGGGCCCGCATCAAGGCCATGAACTACGGGCTGGCCTACGGGTTGTCCGACTTCGGGCTGTCCGGGCAGCTCAACATCCCGGTGGCCGAGGCGCGGGCGCTGAAGGAGGAATACTTCCAGGAGTTCGGCGGCGTGCGCGACTTCCTGCAGGCCATCGTCGCCCAGGCGCGCTCCGACGGCTACACCGAGACGATCATGGGCCGCCGCCGCTACCTGCCCGACCTCACCAGCGACAACCGGCAGCGGCGCGAGATGGCCGAGCGGATGGCGCTCAACGCGCCGATCCAGGGCTCGGCCGCCGACATCATCAAGGTCGCCATGCTCCACGTCCACCAGGCGATCCGCGAGGAGGGGCTGGCCTCCCGGATGTTGCTGCAGGTCCACGACGAGCTGGTGTTCGAGGTGGCGCCGGGGGAGCTGGAGGCGCTGCGGCAGCTCGTGCGCGACCAGATGAACGCCGCCTACCACCTGCGGGTCCCGCTGGAGGTCACGGTGGGCGTCGGGCGCACCTGGGAGGACGCCGGCCACTGACGCGCGGGAGGGGCCGGGGCCGCGCAGGAACGGGAAGGGGGCCGGGGCCTCGCGGGAAGGGGGCCGGGGCGGTCCGGCATGTCGCCCGGGTCCCCGGTTTCCGTACAGATCTGGACTAGGCTGGAGTGTCGGTTTCCTCGGTCGACCCGGGAGTTCTGTGCGGTTACCAGCGTCCCTCACCCGGATCATCGGCATCGCGAACGTCGTTGTGATCACCGTGGCGGTCATCGGGCTCAGCCTCATGCCGCCGGCGGAGGGCCGCCCGCACGCCGGGCCGGCGGCGGCCGTCGGGATCGTGCGCAGCCCGGCCCCGCCCGCCGCGTCCCCGGCCGGCACCCCGCCCGGAGTGGTGGCCACGCCCGAGTTCGCCCGGCAGGTGAAGGCCAACGAGGCCGGGTTGGTGCCGGTCCTGATGTACCACCGCATCCTGCGCAAGCGGGTGGCCTCCATCGACCGCACGCCCGACCAGCTCAGGAAGGAGCTGGAACGGCTGGCGCGCGACGGCTACGTGCCGATCACGGCCGCCGAGTTCGCCGCCGGCGACATCCGGGTGCCCGCCGGCAGGTATCCGGTCGTGCTGACCTTCGACGACGGGCACTCCAGCCACTTCGCGCTGGACGCGAGCGGCAACCCCGCCCCGGACACCGCCGTGGCGATCATCCAGGAAGTGGCCGCCCGCTATCCCTCGTTCCGGCCGACCGCCACGTTCTGGATCATCCGGGAGCCGTTCGGGCTGCGGGACGAGGCCGCCCAGGCGGCCGCCGTGCGCTGGCTGACCGAGCACGGCTACGAGGTGGCCAACCACACCTGGAGCCACCCCAACCTGCGCACGCTGCGCAAGCGGAAGGTCAGCGAGCAGATCGTCCGCGTCGAGCGGCTGCTGCGCAAGCTCGGCGCGCCGCCGTCCCGGACCCTCGCCCTGCCGTACGGGTCGATGCCGCGCCCCAGGAAGGTCGCCAGGAGCGGGTCATGGGACGGCACCCGCTATGATTTCGCCGGCGTGTTCCTCGCCGGAGCCGAGCCGTCGCTTTCGCCCTACGCGAAAAAATTCGACAGGGGAGCGATCCAGCGCATCCAGAGCAACGGCAAGAAGGGCGAGTGCCGCAAGTGGTGCTCCCAATACTGGCTGGAGTGGCTGAACAAGCACCCTGGTGAGCGCTACGTCTCGGACGGGGATCCGGACCGGATCTCCATCCCCGCCTCACTTAGGGGTAATATCGGGGCAAAGCGAGGGCTCCAGCTCATCGCCTATTGACCTCGCCCCGGATTGACCCCGTGCCGATGGTCTCATATGCTGATCGCTGCGCTGTGGGCTCGCGCGCGCCTCAGACGGAGCGGGCTCGCGCTCGGTCACGTCGATGTCGTAATTCCTCGGCTTGATGCGGAAGAGGGCCTGCCGCGCGTCCGCCACATCGACATCCTGTCCGCGTTCGGAGCAATTCCACACATGACGTCCAGCACTGAGGCCACCTCGAGCACCCCGCAGGTAGCGGTCAACGACATCGGGTCCGAGGAAGCCTTCCTCGCCGCGATCGACGAGACCATCAAGTACTTCAACGACGGCGACATCGTCGAGGGCACCGTCGTCAAGGTCGATCGAGACGAGGTCCTTCTCGATATCGGCTACAAGACCGAGGGTGTCATCCCCTCGCGCGAGCTTTCGATCAAGCACGATGTCGACCCTGCTGACGTCGTGGAGGTCGGCGAACACGTCGAGGCCCTGGTTCTCCAGAAGGAGGACAAGGAGGGTCGCCTGATCCTGTCCAAGAAGCGCGCCCAGTACGAGCGCGCCTGGGGCACGATCGAGAAGATCAAGGACGAGGACGGCATCGTCACCGGCACCGTCATCGAGGTCGTCAAGGGTGGTCTCATCCTCGACATCGGCCTCCGTGGCTTCCTCCCGGCGTCCCTGGTCGAGATGCGCCGTGTCCGCGACCTGCAGCCGTACGTCGGCCGCGAGCTCGAGGCGAAGATCATCGAACTCGACAAGAACCGCAACAACGTGGTCCTGTCGCGCCGCGCCTGGCTTGAGCAGACGCAGTCCGAGGTTCGCCAGACGTTCCTCAACACCCTGCAGAAGGGCCAGGTCCGCAAGGGCGTCGTCTCCTCGATCGTCAACTTCGGCGCCTTCGTGGACCTCGGCGGCGTCGACGGTCTGGTCCACGTGTCCGAGCTGTCCTGGAAGCACATCGACCACCCCTCCGAGGTCGTCGAGGTCGGCCAGGAGGTCACGGTCGAGGTCCTCGACGTCGACATGGAGCGCGAGCGCGTCTCCCTGTCGCTCAAGGCCACCCAGGAAGACCCGTGGCAGCAGTTCGCCCGCACCCACCAGATCGGCCAGGTCGTGCCGGGCCGCGTCACCAAGCTGGTGCCGTTCGGCGCGTTCGTCCGGGTCGAGGAGGGCATCGAGGGCCTGGTCCACATCTCCGAGCTGGCCGAGCGCCACGTGGAGATCCCGGAGCAGGTCGTCCAGGTCGGCGACGAGATCTTCGTCAAGATCATCGACATCGACCTCGACCGTCGCCGGATCAGCCTGTCGCTGAAGCAGGCCAACGAGGGCGTGGGCGCCGAGGTCGAGTTCGACCCGACGCTCTACGGCATGGCCGCGACCTACGACGACCAGGGCAACTACATCTACCCCGAGGGCTTCGACCCCGAGACCGGCGAGTGGCTCGAGGGCTTCGACCGGCAGCGCGAGGAGTGGGAGCGGCAGTACGCCGAGGCCCAGCAGCGCTTCGAGGCCCACAGGAAGCAGATCGAGGAGGCCCGCAAGGCCGAGGCCGAGGCCGGTGAGGGCGGCGCCACGTCCTACAGCGGCGAGACCCAGGCCCAGCAGAGCTCCTCGTCGTCCTCCGCTCCCGTCGGCGGCGCGCTCGCCTCGGACGAGGCGCTCGCGGCCCTGCGCGAGAAGCTCGCGGGCGGCCAGAGCTGAGCAGGTAGGCAGCACAGCCGCGCAGAGATGAACGCGAAGGCCCCGCACGGTACGTGCGGGGCCTTCCGCGTGTCCGGACCGGCCTGGGGAGGACTGGCCCGAGGAGGACCGGCCCGGGCAGAAACGCGGAAGGGGGAGCGAACGCGGAACGATCCCTGCCGCATGGGCGCCTAGAGTCCGGTCCATGACCGAGCACATCACGCCGTTCCGCATCGCCGTCCCCCAGGAAGACCTCGACGACCTGCGCGACCGGTTGCGGCGCACCCGGTGGGCCCGCCGGCTCCCCGGCGGCTGGAGCCGCGGGGTTCCCGTGGCCTACCTGCGGGAGCTGGCCGACTACTGGGCCGGGGAGTTCGACTGGCGGGCCCAGGAGGCCAGGCTCAACGCCTTCCCCCAGTACACGACCGTCATCGACGGGCAGAGCGTGCACTTCCTGCACGTCCGCTCGCCGGAGCCGCACGCGCTGCCGCTGATCGTCACGCACGGCTGGCCCAGCTCCGTCGCCGAGCTGCTCGGCGTCCTCGGCCCGCTCGCCGACCCCCGAGCCCACGGGCTCGACCCGGAGCTCGCCTTCCACGTCGTGGCGCCGTCCCTGCCCGGCTTCGCCTTCTCGCCCTTCCCCGAGCCCGCCGACGAGCGGCCGTGGAGCGTCGAGCGAGTGGCCCGTACCTGGGCCGAGCTGATGCGCCGGCTCGGCCACGAGCGCTACGGCGCCCACGGCAACGACGCCGGAGCGCTGGTCACCGCGCGGCTCGCCGCCCTCGACCCCGAGCACGTCACCGGAGCCGTCATCACCGCGGGCCTCGGCATCCCCACCGGCGACCCGGCCGAGCTGGAGGGCGCGAGCGAGGAGGAGCTGGCCTGGCTGGGGACGGCGGGGGAGCGGATGGCCGGGGGCAGCGGGTACGCCCCCTACCTGGCGCACCGGCCGCAGACCCTCGCCCACGGGTTCGCCGACTCGCCGGTGGCGCAGCTGGCGTACCTGGTGGAGCGGTTCAAGGAGTTCGACGGCTGGCCGCGGGACGGCGGGCCGGTCGCGGAGCCCGTCGACCGGGACCTCGTGCTGACCAACGCCAGCCTGTACTGGTTCACCGGGACCGGCGGGTCGTCGTCATGGACGTACTACGAAGGGGCCGCCGGCATGCCGATCGACCAGCGTGCCGTCCCCACCGGGGCCACGCACGGCGGGCCCGCGCTGCTGCGCCGCCTCGCCGAGCGGCACAACGACATCGTGTACTGGGGGGACGGGAAGAGCCCCAGCCACATGGTCGCGATGGCGGCGCCGGAGTCGGTCGTGACCGGGGTGCGGGAGTTCTTCCGTGTTCTGAGCTGAGCGCGCGGGCCGCCGGTAAGGTGCTGATCATGACGATCGAACGGGCCGTGGCGGCGGACGCGGGAGAGATCCTCACCCTGCAACGGGCGGCCTACGTGAGCGAGGCCCAGCTCTACGGCGACCCCTACATCCCGCCGCTCGTCGAGTCCCTGGAACAGCTACGCAAGGTCATCGAGACGGGCGTCGTGCTCAAGGCGCTCGACGGCACCCGGATCGTCGGCGCGGTGCGCGGGCAGCTGTCCGGCGCCACCTGCCTCGTCGGCCGGCTGGTCGTGGCCCCCGACCGGCAGGGGCAGGGCCTCGGCACGGCGCTGCTGCACGCGCTGCACGAGCGGGTGCCGGAGGCCACGGCGTTCGACCTGTTCACCGGCCACCTGTCCGAGGGCAACCTCAGGCTGTACCGGCGCCTGGGCTACCGGGAGACCCACCGCGAGCGGATGGACGATCACCTGACCATGGTCCATCTGCGGCGGGAGCCGGATCGCTCCCCTCCGCTGTGACGACCGGCGCCGCCCGGCCGTGCGCGGCCCGCACGATCGTGGGTAGGCTGCTGCGGTGCTGAAGATTGGGCTCACCGGGGGCATCGGCTCCGGCAAGAGCGAGGTGTCCAGGCGGCTCTCGGCCCTCGGAGCCGTCGTGATCGACGCCGACAAGATCGCGCGCGAGGTGGTCGAGCCCGGCACGGTCGGGCTGGCCCGGGTGGTCGGGGTCTTCGGGGACGAGGTGCTCCGCCCCGACGGCACCCTCGACCGCGAGAAGCTGGGCTCGATCGTCTTCGCCGACTCCGAGAAGCTGGCCGCGCTCAACGGCATCGTGCACCCGCTGGTGGGGGAGCGGGTGGCGCAGCTCCAGAGCGAGGCCCCCGGCGACGCGATCGTGGTCTACGACGTGCCGCTACTGGCCGAGAACAAGCTCGCCCCCATGTACGACGTGGTGATCGTCGTGGACGCGGCCGACGAGGTGCGCGTCCGGCGGCTCGCCGAGCACCGGGGCATGGCGGAGGCCGACGCCAAGGCCCGCATCGCCGCCCAGGCCGGGCGGGAGGAGCGGCTGGCGGTCGCCGACGTCGTCATCCCCAACGAGGGGACGCTGGAGGAGCTGGACGCGCGGGTGCGCGAGGTCTGGCAGCACCTCCTGCGCCGCGCCGCCCACGGCTGACGCCCCGCCGCCGCCCCGCCCTTCGTGCCTCACTCAGGGGGTGGGTGATTCGGGAGCGGGTGGCCGTGTCTACCGGCGGGCGCGGGGGACGCCGGTGGTGGCCGTGCGGCCGGTGATCCTGCCCGGGACCCGCGGGGGCGGGGTGCGGGTCGCGGCGGAGCCCGGCGTGCCGTCCGTGGGGACGGTCGCCGAGTCGCCCTCCATGTGGCCCACGACCAGCGCGCTCCTCCTGGGACGGGCCGGCTGGGGGCGGATCGCGCGCGGGCGGGCGCTGCGCTCGCGTCCGGTGCGGGCGCCCTGCGGCCGTACCGTGCCCGGCGTGGTCGGGATGACGGGGGAGGAGGACGTACGGGACGTCGGCCGGGACTGGACCGGGGCGGCGGCGGCCGGGGACGGCGGGGCCCCGGGTGCGGCGGGTGCGGCGTTCGCGGTCACCGGGGCGGACGCGGGCACGGACGCGGGCACGGCCGGGGACATGGCGGGGGACACGGCGGGGGACCCGGTCCGGGGCGGGGTGGTGGCGGCCGGGCTGCGCCGCAGCGCGGCGGCGGGCGGTGTGGGCGGCACGAACCCCGGATGGGGGACGGGGTCCAGCGTGGTGCGGAACGCGGGGATGGCGATCAGCACCCCGGCCAGGGCCAGCAGGACCACGCCCATCACCACGGCCGCCGCCCGGACGGCCCGCGCGCGCCGCTCGCCGCCCCGCGTCTCGTCACCCTCCACCCCCGTCCCGGACGGCCACGCGGCGGCCTCCCGCCGCACCACCACCGGATACCCGCCACCGAAGCCCACCCCCGGGTCCCCACCCAGCCCCCCAGGCCCGCCCTCCAGGCCGGGAGCGGTCGTGGCCGCGGGACCCGCCGTCGAGCCGGAAGCGTCCGTGGCACCGAGACCCGCTTCCAAGTCGGGAGGGGCCGTGGCGCCGACGGCCGCCTGCGGGCCGGGAGGAGGCATGACGCCGAGGCCCGTCTCCAGGTCGGGAGGGGCCGTGGTGTCGGAGGTCGCCTGTGGGTCGGGAGGGGGCGCGGCACCGGGGGGCGCTTGCGGGCCGGGAGCGGCCGCTTGCGGGCCGGGAGCGGATGTGGCGGCCAGGGGCGCCTGGGGGTCGGAAGCGGGTGTGGAGCTCACGGGTGCCGGTGGGTTGCCGGGGGCCGGGTGCGGGTCGGTGGGGTGGGGTTGCGCGGGGGTGAGGGGGGCCGGGGCGGAGGCTGCCGGGTCCGGGGCGGGCCGGTCCGGCCGGGTGTGCCGTACGCCGGTCATGAGGCCAGCCTCCCGCAGGTAGCCATGCGCCATCCCTCCGCGATGCTCCGCGCCGCCGAAACGATCTAGCCCAGGATCCTCCCACAGTCCCGGGACCAGGAGCGGCAAACGTCGCAAATGACGCACGAGCCGGCCACCCAGGGGCAGAGCGGGACGGTCAGGGAAGGAGGTGACGGGTCAGATCGTACAGGCGGCGGGCGGCGGCGGGGTCGAGGGTGGGCAGCGACAGGTCCACCGGTTCGCGGCGGTCGTAGGCGAGCAGGCGCCCGGCGGGCGGGTTCTCGATCAGCTCGATGATCGGCTGGATGGCCCGCTCCACCGGCTGGGCGGCGAGCCTGGCGAGGATGCGGACGACGGTCCTGGCGGGCTGGGCGAGGCTGCGGGTGCCGCTGTCGGTGAAGCCCGGGTGGTGCAGGAGGAAGCGGGTGCGCCCGCCGGGGTGGGCGTCCGGGTAGGCGACGCCCAGCAGGTCCGTGGCGCGCCCGCCCTGGAGTATGGCCTTGATGGCGCCGTAGCCGTCCTTGAGCGACAGGTCGTCCCAGTGGATCGAGCCCTTGGTGATGCCGACGCCGCAGACGTTCACGATGATCGGCTCGCCGCCCCGCTCCAGCAGGCCGGTGAGGCCGTGGCTGAGCAGGAAGCGGCTGACGTAGTAGAGGGCGAAGACGGCCTCGAAGCCGTCCGGGGTCTCCACGCGGCGCGGGAAGGACCGCATGGCGGTGAGGATCAGGCCGTCCAGGGCGTCGTGGCGGGCCTTGATCTCCTCGATCACCCGGTGGTTCTCCGCCACCGACGTCAGGTCGGCCCGGACGAACGCCGCCCGCTCCCCGGCCCCCAGCCGGGCCGCCTCGTCGAGCAGGTCCTGCCCCCTGCCGGGGTCGCTGCCGACGACCGTCACCCGGTCGCCGGCCCGCAGGTAGTGCAGCGCCAGCCCGCGCCCCATGCCGGTCGTGCCGCCCGCCACCACGAAGGTCCGCATCCGTCGCTCCTCGGTTCGGAGAGTAAGTCATCGAACGATGACTTGGAGGACCGTAACACGCCGGGGCCGTAGGATGTCAACACCCGATGACTAGGAGTACGCATGCCGAAGAGGGACCGGGAGGCCACCAGGGCCCGCCTGCTGGAGACCGCCCGGCTGCGCTTCGCCCGCGAGGGCTACGACGCCACCAGCGTCCGCGACATCGCCGCCGACGCCGGCGTGGACGCCACCCTGATCTTCCGCTACTTCGGCTCGAAGAAGGCCCTGTTCGACGAGGCCACCGCCGAGATCCCGGCCGACCTCCTGGACGGCCCCCAGGACGAGCTGGTCGCCCGCATGGTCGAGGCCGTCGTCTTCCAGGACTGGACCCGCTACGGCGGCGAGCACCCGCTGGTCGCCATGCTGCGCTCCTCCCACCATGAGGACACCCGCCGCCGCATCCGCGAGGAGGTCTGCGCCACCTACGTCGAGGCCCTGGCCGGCCTGGCCGAGGGC
This sequence comes from Nonomuraea sp. NPDC050783, assembly GCF_040802095.1. NCBI lineage: Bacteria > Bacillati > Actinomycetota > Actinomycetes > Streptosporangiales > Streptosporangiaceae > Nonomuraea > Nonomuraea sp. NPDC050783. The sequence continues at coordinate 235,765 of NZ_JBFAHK010000003.1, read as the reverse complement.
GAGGACGCCGAGCTGCGCGCCGAGCTGCTCAGCGCCTGGCTGGTCGGCATCGGCATCCTGCGCTCGGTCGTCGCCACCCCGGCCCTGTCGGAGGTGGGGGCGGCCGGCCTGGCCCCGCACGTCGAGCGCGTGGCCACCGCGCTGCTCGGCCGCCCCATGCGGGGCGCGTCCTCAGAAGGGTGAGTCCAGCGGCACCTGCCGCACCCCCGGCAGGTACGGATCCAGCTCCCCCAGCTCGAACCGCGACATCCCGATCACGTGCCAGAACTGCCCGCCCGGCTCCCCCTGCACCTTGTAGCGGCCGTCGGGCGCCAGCGCCGCCCACCCCTCGGGCAGCCCGAGCAGCGTCGCCCGCCGCTCGCCGCCCGCCCAGAGGATCACCACGCCGTCATCGCCGGCGCTGGCCAGCAGGTCCTCGACGGGGCTGAAGGCGACCGACCAGACCCGCCGCGCGTGCCCGGGCAGCACGTGCAGCCGCCGCCCGCTCGCGGCCTCCCACACGCGTACGAACGTGTCGTCGCCCCCGGTGGCCAGCCGCTCGCCGGTGGCGTCGAAGGCCACGCTCCACAGCCGCCCGCCGTGCCCGCCGATCGTGTGCTCCAGGCGCGGCTGCCAGGGCTGCCCGGGGCGCAGCTCCCACACCAGGGCCCGCCCGTCGTTGCCGGCGCTGGCCAGCCGCCGCCCGTCGGGGGAGAAGGCCACGGAGTAGACCCGGTCGGTGTGCCCTTCGAGGGTGGCCACCCGGCCGCCGGAGGCCACGTGCCAGACGCGGACGAGCCGGTCGTCGCAGGCGGTGGCCACGTACGAGCCGTCGGGGCTGAACGCGATCGAGCGCACCCGCCCGCGGTGGTCGACCAGGTTGGCCGCCAGCCGGCCGGTGGGCCGGTACCAGATGCGGACGCTGTCGTCGTCGTTGGCCGTGGCCAGCAGGTCGCCGTCGGGGCTGAACGCCTCGGCCCACACGTGGTCGGTCTCGGCGTGCAGCTCGCGCTCGTAGTCGCCGGTGACGGCGTTCCAGAAGTGCACGCCGCCGTCGTTGCTGGCGGTGGCCAGCACCGGCCCCGCGGGCGAGAACAGCGCGGAGATCAGCCGGTCGGCGGTGCCCCTGAACTCGCGCAGCCGCTGCCCGGTGCGCGGCTCCCACACCCGGACGGTGCCGTCGTTGCCGCTGGTGGCCAGCATCGAGCCGTCGGCGCTGAAGCGCGCGGAGGAGATGCGCCTGCCGTGCCCGCGCAGCACCCGCTGGCACTGGCCGGTGGACGGGTCCCACAGCCGGACGGTGCCGTCGTTGCTGCTGGTGGCGAGCTGCTGCCCGTCGGGACGGAACGCGAACGGCCACACCGAGCTGCGGTGCCCGGTCAGCTCGATCCGCTGCCCGCCGCCCACCGGCTGCAGCCGTACCACGCCGCCGGAGTCGCCGGAGGCCAGGACGTGGCCGTCCGGGCTGAAGGCGACCTGGTAGACCGCGGCCGCGTGCGCGGTGTGCACGCCGAGCGCCTGCCCGGACGGGTCCCACAGACGCACGCCGCCCGCGGTGTCGCCGCTGGCCAGCAGCGAGCCGTCGGGGGAGAACGCCACGCAGTAGACGCTGCCGGCGTGCCCGGTGAGGGTGTGCAGGGGCCGCCAGGTGGAGGTGTCCCAGAGCCGGACCATCCCGGCCTCGTCGCCGGTGGCCAGCAGCCGGCCGTCGGGGCTGAGCACCGTACGGTAGACGCTGCCGCGGTGGCCGTCGAGGGTGTGCCGGACCTGGCCGGACTCCAGGTCCCAGACCCGCACCGCGCCCGCCGCGTCGCCGGTCACCAGCGCCGAGCGGCCGAACGCCATGGTGTAGACCGGCGCCTGGTGGCCCGCCAGCTCGTGCACGGCGCGCCCGGTGGTGCTCTCCCACACCCGCACGACGCCGTCGCCGCCCCCGGCCGCCACCAGCTCGCCGCCGGGGCCGGGGCGCACCGGCCAGACGCCGTCGGGGTGGCCGGTCAGCGTGCGCAGCCGCTCGCCGGTGAGGGCGTCCCACAGGATGACCTCGCCGTCGGCGGCCCCGGTGACCAGCAGGTCGCCGGCGAAGGCGACGGCGTAGACGCGGCCCCGGTGGCCCCGCAGCGTGCGCACCGGCGCGCCGCCCACGCACAGCAGCACGCCGCCGTCCTCGTTGCCGATGGCGACGGTGGCGCCGTCGGGGCTGTAGGCGATCGGCTCGGGCAGGCGGCTGGTCTGGAAGTGGTAGCCGTACGGGACGCCGATCCCGGCGGGGGCGAACTCCACCTCGACCGGCTGCCCCGGCACCACGGCCGCGCCGGGCAGGCGCGGCAGCGTGCCGGTGACGTTGATGAGCGTGGCCCGGTGCCAGCGGGCGCCCTCCACCGCCGCGTCGCTGAGGTCGGTCTGCGCCAGCCGCGCCCCCGACAGGTCGGCACCGGTGAGATCGGCCCCGGCCAGCACCGCGCCGTCCAGCCGCGCGCCGGTGAGCCGGGCGCCGCGCAGCACGGCACGCGACAGGTTGCTGCCCGCCAGCGTGGCCTCCGACAGGTCGGCGTCGGTGAGGTCCACCTCGCGCAGGTCGCGGGCCGACAGGTCCTCGCCCTTGAGGTTCGCGCCGCGCAGGTCGGCCCGGGCGGGGGTGCGCAGCCGGGCGGCGATCTTGACGGCGTTGGCCCGGGAGACGTCGTCGGCGGGCGGGGTGGCCACCCAGGCGCGCAGCGCCCGCACGTCCGCCAGGTCGCACAGGAACTCCACGGTCAGCGCCGACAGCGGGCGGCGGGCCAGCAGGGCGAGGTTGCCCCGCGCGAGGTGCCGGGCGATCAGCCACTCCATGACCGAGGTGTGGATGAACCCGAACATGCCCGCCTCGGTGCGGACCAGCAGGCTGCCCGAGCCCATCGCGTGCGCGGCGTGCGCGGCCGAGAGCTGGCCGCCGGCCAGGTCGGTCAGGGTCTCGCCGATCTCGGTCAGCTCGTCCACGCCGAGCAGCGCCTCGCCGGACTCCCACAGCCGCAGCGCCAGCGCCGTCACCGCCTGCCACAGCTCGTCGGCGGTCAGCGCCTCGGCCGAGCCGGGCACCCGCGCCCGGCGCTCCTCGAAGGCCAGCCACGAGCCGAGGATCTCCTCGTACAGCAGGGCCGGGCTGATCGTGTGGCGGGCCGAGGCCACGGTACGCAGCCGGTCGGCGTCGAGGTCGGCGATGAAGGAGAGCATGCGCGGGTTCTGGGCGAGCGCCAGGAGGTCCTGGATCTCGCTCATCAGCGACATGCGGGCGTGGGCCTCGTCGCCGTCGTCGAACCGGTTGGCCAGGTAGGAGCGGATCTGGTCGTGGGTGAAGTCCTCGACGCCGAGCACCCGGCGCTGCGGCAGCACCCCGACCATCTCGCCGAGCGAGGTCAGCACCTGGCTGTGCGACTTGAAGTGCTGGGTGCGGCTGGCCACCACGATCTTCGCCTTGTCCTCGGCCGCGGCCAGCAGCGTCGCCAGGTGGTCGGCCGCCCGGTCGTAGGTCAGCCGGGTCACCAGCTCGTCGAACCCGTCGAACAGCAGCACGATCCGCCCCTGCCGCAGCAGGTAGCGGAACGCCTTGAGGTCGATGACCTCCTCGCCGTGGGAGGCCAGATGGGCCGCCACCAGCGCGTCCACCGAGTGCGCCTTGTCGAGGGCGCGCAGCTCGATGAGGATCGGCGTCAGGTGCGGCAGCTCGGCCGGGATGCGCCGGGCCAGCTCGCGCAGTGCGAACGTCTTGCCGTGGCCGAAGTCGCCCAGCAGCAGCAGGAAGCGGCCGTGGTCGGTGGCCAGCAGCCGCATCAGCTCGTCCGTCAGGCCCTCCCTGACGTGGCTGCCGGGGCGGTCCAGCTCGCGGTAGCGCTGCGGGACGTACAGGTCGGGCGGGTAGCGGCGGTCGTCGGTCAGCCGGGCGGTCTGCTCGGCGACGTAGCCGGTGAGGTCGAGCAGGCCCTGGAACTCGGTGAAGCTGCGCAGCCGCACCCCCTGCCGCATCAGGTCGTCGCGGATCGAGCGCGGCGCGGGCGGGCCCTGGAAGACCAGCTCGGCGCTCAGCCCGGCGGCGTGCGCCCGCCGGGCGAAGGTCTCGGCGGCCTCCTCGGTCACCTCCCCGACGTGCGCGCCGATCATCGCCTGCCGCACGAAGCCGTCCTCGGGGTGGGTGACCACGAGGTGGGCCGGGAAGCGGCGGATCCTGGCCCGCTCGTGCCGCGCCTCGCACACCTCGGTGATGCGGTCGAGCAGCAGCTCGACGGGGCTCGGCTCGCGCTCCTCCGGCTTCGGCCGGGGCGGGGGCACGTCGGGGACGCGGCCGGTGAACGTGGCCTGCGCGCCCCGCCACCTGCCCGGCACGCGCTCGGGCACGTCCGCGTCGGGCCGCCAGACCCGCATGCCGTCCTTGGTGATCACGACGACCTGGTGCCGGCCGGCGCGCGGCGCGGCCACCCGGCCCTCGCCGCCGGGGTCGCCGGAGGGCGGGCCGCCGTGCAGGAGCAGGTTGAGCCGGTGGCCGAGCAGCCGCTCGTACGTCACCGCGTCCCGCAGCTCGGCCGGCGGGTGCCCCATCGCGCCCAGCCGCAGCCACCCGGCCTCCTCGTACGGCCGCAGCCGCTCGGCGAACCAGGCCGCCTGCCCCTCGCCCAGCAGCGCGTACGCGTCCCGCTCCAGGTGGCTCATCGCCATCGTCGAGTTGAGCCCCGCCACGACCACCCTCAGGTCGGGCACCTCGAACAGCGTCCACGGCTGCCCGCCGTCGAACACCCGGTCGTCCAGCCCCTGGTAGACCTCGCCGAACAGGCCGGCGAAGTGCCGCCACTTCGGCCAGTAGGGCGGCTGCGGGCTCACGTCGTCGGCCTCGCACGTCATGAAGTAGGCGCTGGCCGCCGCCTTGGTCACGTCGCGCGGCCCGGGCAGCAGCACCAGCCGGTGCGGCTCCAGCCCGAGCAGCAGCCGCAGGTCGGTCACGAACCTGGCGGCCTGCCCGAACTGCCGCAGGCTGCCCGACTCCGTCAGGTCGCCGCTGACGACCATGAGGTCGGGGCGGGGCATGCCCCGGTCGTACAGGGAGGTCAGGTCGGCCCAGATGCGCGCCTGCATGTCCTCCGGCGTGAACGGGTCTCCGGGGTCGGGCAGCGCCCGGCCGAACCGGGGGCCGCCGACGTGCAGCACGCTGATCGACTCCCGCCCGCCGCCGGGGCGCGCGGCCGGGGGGAAGGCGGGCGCGGTGACCGGCGTGCGGCGGGCCCTGGCCCGCTCGGCCGGCTCCGGCAGCGTCGGCACGGGCGCGGGCGCCTGCGTGCCGTCGGGGAAGGCGGGGGCCGACTCCGGCTTGGCCCGGCCGGCCAGCGCCTCCCGGACCCGGCCCAGCAGCAGCGCCCTGGCCTGGCCGGGGTCGGTGACGCCGAGCAGGTCGACCCAGGTGATCGTGGACAGCAGCCCTTCGAGCTGGACGTCCTCCAGCCGGATCGTGACGAGCTTGTTGGCGGGGTCGTCGGGGTCGGCCCGCAGCGCCGCCTGCCACTCCAGGCGGCCGTAGCGGGAGGTCAGGTAGTTGCGCGAGAGCACCGCGACGACGAGCTGGGCCTCGCTGACCCCGCGGTCCATGAAGTCGATGAAGTTGGTGCCGGGGACGAAGTCCCACGCCTGGATCATCGTCCGGTAGCCCGCCGCCTCCAGCTCCCAGGCGATCCAGGTCGCCCACGCGGTGTCGGCCGGGGAGTAGCTGACGAAGATGTCGGTCGGCCTGCCGTCACGTGCCATGCCGTTCAGTATCCCCCCGCGGGGTCGGGGTCTCGGAGCATCTATGCGATCATCGTACGGTGCTGCGGCGTCTTGGCGTGCTCGACTGGATCAGGATCGGGCTCCTGGTGCTCGGCCTGGTCTTCGTGGCGACCGGGCTGCTGCCACGGGAGGCCGCCGCCGAGAGCCTCGACGAGATCTGGCCGCTGCTGATCTTCCTGGTGGCGGTCATCGTGCTGGCCGAGCTGACCAAGGAAGCCCAGGTCTTCGACGCCATCGCCGCGCGGATGGCGGTGCTGGGCCGCGGCAACTACGCCGCCCTGTTCCTCCTCTGTACGGCTTTCGCGTCCTTCGTCACGATATTTCTGAACCTGGACACCACCGCCGTCCTGCTCACCCCCGTCATGCTCGCCCTGGCCCCCAAGGCCCGCATCGCCCCCCTGCCCCTGGCCATGACCACGATCTGGCTGGCCAACACCGCGAGCCTGCTGCTGCCGGTCTCCAACCTCACCAACCTCCTGGCCATGGGCAAGCTCCGCCTCGACGCCCAGGAGTTCGCGGCCCGCATGTGGGCGCCGCAGCTGGCCGCCATCGCGGTGACGATGGTGTTCCTGTGGGCGTTCTACTGGCGGCGCGGGGAGCGGCGTGACCTGCGCTACAGCCCGCCGGTGCTGGAGCCGGTGGCCGACCGGGTGCTGTTCGCCGCCGCGGCGGCCGGGTGCCTGCTGTTCATCGTCCTGCTGCTGCTCAACGCGCACGTGGCCGTGGCCGCGGGGGCGGCCGCCCTGATCGTCGTGGTGGCCTTCCTGCTGCGCGCCCGCGAGCGCCTGACCTGGGAGCTGTTCCCGTGGCAGCTCGTGGTCTTCGTGACCGGGCTGTTCCTGGTGGTGCCGACGCTGAGCCGGCACGGCCTGTCCGACCTGATGGCCTGGATGATCGGCACCGAGGGCGACCCCTACCGCACGGCCGCCGTGGGCGCCGGGCTGTCCAACGTGATCAACAACCTGCCCGCCTACAAGGCCGTCGAGGCCGTCATCCCGGCCGCCGACCAGGGCCGCCTGCTGTCGCTGCTGGCCGGCACCAACGTCGGGCCGGTCATCACCCCGTGGGCGTCGCTGGCGACGCTGCTGTGGTTCGAGTCGTGCCGCCGCCACGAGGTCCGGGTGCCGATGCGCCGCTTCCTGATCACCGGCGCGGGCCTGGCGGTGGCGGGGCTGGTGGCCACCGTGTGGGCTCTGACGTGGGCCCTCTGACGTGGGCCCTCTAAGTAGGCCCTCTGACGTGGCTCCTCTGAGCGAGGGTCAGGCGGCCGCGAGCTGGTAGGCGTCGGCCACCGCGCCGAGCGCCCAGCGCATGCGCCGCACGTACGTCTCGGGGTGGTCGCCGGCCTCCTGCGCCACCTGGGCCGCGCACCGCGCCGCGTCGCCGCCGCACGCGCACAGCCGCCGGTCCACGGCCTCGCGGACGGCGGACGGCGTGAGGGCGTCGGAGGGCTGCAGGGCGGTCGTGAAGAGCACCTGCGCCAGGTCGGTCGTGGTCATCATGTCGGGCTCCTCTTCCGTGTGCCGTCAACTAATAAGACGTCGAACGGCAGCGGAACTCATCGACATTCGACACACTTTCTCCGCGTATTTCTACGCACTGGAGCAGCCTCACCGGAGCAGGCCGAGCAGCCCCGGGATGGCCCGCGGGTGGGCGGCGACGAAGCTGCGCCGCTCGGCGGGGGCGTCGATGCACGCCTCGAACGGCCCGCCGTCGAGCGCCCTGATCTCGATGCCGGCCTCGCGCGCCAGCAGCACGCCGGCCGGCAGGTCGACCGCCTCGGCCCGGTAGCCCACGATGCCGTCGATGTCGCCGCGCGCCAGCATCGCCCACGACAGCAGCGGCGCCCAGAGCTGCAGGACGCGGCGGGCGGCCCGCTCGATGGCCTGCTTCAGCGCGTTGCCCCTGGCGTCGTCCCTGGCCACGTCGTACCCCTGGGTCCAGGCCAGCAGCGGGCCGTGCGGGCTCGGCGCGTAGCGCGGCGCGAGGCGCGCCCCCGTGGACCCCCTGGCCCCCCGCCCCAGGACGGCCGACCACGTCTGCCCCGACACCGGCTCGTGCACCACGCCCACCACCGGCCGCCCGTCGCGGCACAGCGCCACGCCCACCACGAACGCCGGCAGCCCGATCGCCACGTTGTTGGTGCCGTCGAGCGGGTCGACCAGCCACGTCCACTCGCCGCCCGCCGCGCCCACCAGCCCCGACTCCTCGGCGATCACCGAGTGGGACGGGTAGGCCGTCAGGATGCGCTCCAGCAGCAGCTTCTCCGAGGCCAGGTCGAGATCGGTGACCACGTCGCCGGCCGCGCCCTTGGCCCGGGTCCGGACCGCGGTCCTGGTGCCCTCCCTGAGCAGCGCCCCGGCGGCCTCGGCGGCCTCGACGGCGACCGTGCGAGCGTGGTCCAGGTCCATCGGGTACCTCTCAGGTCAGGTGCGCGGTGATGAGGCGGACGGCGAGCGCGGTCTCGCCGGGGTCGAGCGGCTGCCTGGACACGTGGTGCGGCCCGGCGTCGAGCGGCCCGAGCGACAGGTCGTGGCCGCCCGGCCGGCCCCGGCCGAGCGCGACCGTGGCGGCCTCGCCGCCCTCGGGCACCACGCTGCTGTGGAAGCGGCCGGCCGGCAGCGTGTAGGTGTCGCCGGGGCCGAAGACCTCCACCAGGCCGGTGGCGTGCCGCACGGTGCGGCGGGTGGGCGAGATGCGGTCGCCCCCGGCGTCGCTGACCACCTCGAACACCCGGTGCGTGGCCCGCGTGCCGGCGTCGGCCACCTCGACGTGCACGTTGCGCACCTGGCCGTAGAGCACGTGGCTGACGAGGTCCCAGCTGTGGCAGTGGATCTGGGAGGTGGTGCTCTCGGCGTGCGCGAACGCGTCGGACCACAGATGGACGCAAACGCCCTCCTCGCCCTCGCGCTCCAGCGGCAGGCAGACGAAGCCCAGCGGATGGCGTACGGCGCTCACCGGCCGCTCCAGCGCCTCCAGGGCCCATGTGCCGGCCTCACCGGCCAGCAGCCTGCGGTGCGCGTCGCGGTAGCTCATGATCCGTACGGGTCCACGGCCCGCAGCGCCTTGCGGGCGATGTCGACCACGTCGTGCCCGTTGTACGACTTGGGCAGGGGCAGCCCGACCCGCTCGAACAGCTCCTGCACCTCCTCGATCGTGGGCTCGTCGCTCAGCGGCACCTTCTTGTACATCTCCAGCGGCACCCGCCGCGCCTGCTCGAAGCTGAGCCGCAGCTCGGTGTCGCAGTTCTCGTAGTAGAACGTGCCCGACAGGGCCGTCATCGCCATGTTCGGGTCCTCGACCGTCATGATCAGCCGGGTGCTCGACAGGTCCCAGCGGAAGGTCGTCATCGTCCGCGACAGGCCCACGGCGATGTCGAGCAGGCCGTAGCGCTGGCGGTGCCAGAAGGCGGCCAGGATCGTCGCGTACGACTCCTTCCTGACCCGGTCGGTGGTCCACGTCTCGCCGGTGGCGTCGGGGGTGTCGGACAGCGAGCGGCGGTAGTGGGCGTAGCTCTCGCACACCTCGGCGTCGGCCGGATCGATGATCTCGATCCTGACCGTGAGGTGGCGTTTGTCCCGGCGGGCCGCCGCCACGCACGACGGCAGCGTGACCGCCCGCAGGTAGGTGCCGGTGCCGCCCTTGAAGCTCCAGCGTGAGGTGTCCTTGCGGGCCTCGGCGTGCGACTGGGCGATCTCCTGGCGGCTGCCCAGCACCCGGACGAGCTGCAGCGCGTCGAGGGCGCGGCGGGTGCTGTGGGCCAGGGTCTCGATCTGCTCCATGCGGGCCAGCCGGACCGGCAGCTCGGCCAGCGCGCCCGAGGTGATCGTCCGCTCGACCGGGGCCTGGCGCAGGCGGTCGCGCAGTAGCGCGGTGGCCACCAGGGCCAGGATGACCAGCGTCGCGGCGCTGACGAGCTGGTCCTGGATCTCCTTGCCGTCCTTGCCGAAGACCTCGTCGGGCATGACGCCGAGCACGCCCACCACGATGGCCAGGGTGAGCGCGATGGCGCCGTCGGCGTTGCGCGCCGCCCACGGGGCGGCCCGCTTGAACGCCCCCACCAACCGTGCCATCGCTCGCCCCGCCGTCCGACGATCAGTCAGTACCCGAGGTCATGGTAACGAGCGCGCCAGGAGACCACCAGAGAACGATCACCTGGCGAAAGATGCCGGGCAGGTCGCCCCGGACGGCACTCCCGCCCGGGGCGCGCCCGCCCAGAACCGGCCGCCCAGAACCGGCTTGCTCAGAACCAGCCGCGGTGGCGGGCCATCTGCTCCAGCCCGCGCTGCAGCGCCTCGTCCGCCGCGTGCGGCGGGCCGTCGTAGTGGACGGTGAAGCGGTTGTAGGCGTCGTGGCTGGAGGTCAGGAAGCCGCCGCGCTTGTCGGCCTCCAGGATGACGTCCATCTGCCGCGGCCCGGCGATGAACGTCAGCTCCAGCTCGTTGAAGTGGCGCCGCCACTGCCCGCCGGCGTAGTACTCGATCTCCTGGAAGAACGGCATCGTCGAGCCGTACAGCGTGCCGCGCTCCAGGTCGGCCTTCTTGAAGTGGAAGCCCATCCGGTCGAGCGCGGCGATCACGTACTCCTGGGCCGGCAGCGGGCTGACGAACAGCGGGTCGAGGTCGCCCTTGTCCAGCGCGCCCGCGAGGGCCAGCTCCGTCTGCACGCCCAGCCGCATCCCGTGCAGCGGGTGGCCGCCGATCGCGCTGATCGGCGTCTCCCACGGCATCGCGATCTCGAAGGGCTGTTGGTGCTGCGCCCCGGCGGCGAGCTGGAAGGTGCCCGCCACCTGCTGGCGCAGGAAGCTGTAGGTGGTCTTGTACTCGTTGTCGCCGGACTCCACCTCGACCACGGCGGTCAGGTCGATGTAGATGCCCTCGACCTTGTAGTCGGAGTTGCCGCCGCGGAAGTTGACGACGCCGCGCAGGATCTCGCCGGGCCGCACGTCCGTGCCGGCCAAAACCGTGTCTACCTCGACGCCCGCGCCGAACGCGGCCATCAGCTTGCGGAACACCATGGGGTTCTTCTCCTACGTGCTGGAGCTCTACTGAGTTCTACTGGGTTCTACTGAGTTCTAGGGAGCGGAAGGGGTGTGGCCGTTCTGGCCCGAGAGGCGGGGGAGCAGCTGGGCCAGGAGGAGGGTGGACAGCGCGGAGTCGGCCTGGCCCTGCTGCGTCCGCACGACCAGCGGCTGGGGGGCGTTCTCCGCGAGCTTGGCGCCCACGTCCAGGCGCCTGCGGGCCAGCTCGTACTGGAGCACGGCCCGGTTGTCACGATAGGACTCGGCCAGCCGGCGCAGCGCCTTGGCCTCGTTCTCGGCGGCGGTCAGCTCGGCCCGGCCGCGCGCCTCGATCTCCCATGTCACCCGCTGCGCCTCGGTCTCCTGCTCCTCCAGCATGCGCGCCACGTCCTTGCGCGCCTTGTTGTGGGCGGCCTTGACCTCGACCACGCGGGCGTCGCGGGTCTTCTTGGAGCGCTCGATCTCCATGAGCAGGGTGTCGATGCGGCGCTTGCGGGTCAGCTCCCACTCCCGCTCGTACGCCGACAGCTCCTTGGCCACCTTCTCCCGGGTGGCCAGGTGCTGCTGGTACTGGTCGGGGAGCTGGACGTCGGGGATGTTGGCGCCGGTGATGCGCACGCCGTAGCGGCCGAGCTGCCGGTTGAGCGCGTCCTGCATGTCGCCGACGTCGGAGCCGCGCAGGTCGTAGGCCTGCTCGGTGTTGACCCTGCGGCTGCGCTGGCGGATGGCGTCCTGCACGGCGCTGGACAGCACGAGGTCGAAGTTGCCCGCGCCGATCGTGCGGTGGAAGGCCACCGGGTCCACGATCCTGAACTTCAGGAAGAACTCGATCGACTTCAGCGGCACGTTCTCGGCGGTGGGGCAGGCCACGATCGGCGCCGAGTACGGGATCTCGGTGGAGGTGTCGACGACCGCGTCCACCCGGTCCCACGGCAGCCACAGGTAGTGGCGGCCCGGCGGGAGCGTGCCGGTGATGGCGCCCCAGCGGCTGCGCACGCCGGTGGTGCCCTCCTCGATCTCGATGATCGCCTTGCGCCACATCGTGACCAGCGCCAGCAGCAGGAACACCAGCGCCGCCAGCGCGGCGAGCAGCCTGAGGCCGGTCAGCGCGGCCATGCCGGCGAAGTAGACCGCCAGGAAGACCAGCGCCATCCAGGCGAAGCCGCGCCGGTCCTTGGGGATGACGACGGGCACGAGCTGGCCCTGCTCGCCGCCGCGCAGGAGCTGGCGGATCTCGCCCCAGGAGGCCAGGGACTCCTTGATCTTGGAGAACTCGCGGGTCATCGGATCTCCCCCTTGCCGGGCAGCAGGCGTTCGACGGTTCGCTCCAGGTCCTGGTCGGGCTCCGGCGGCTCCTGGGCCCCGCTCACGTCGGCGGCGGCCTTCCTGAGCAGGGCCGCGATCTCCGCCTCGCGGCCCTGGACGCGGGCGCCGATCTCGGCGAGGCGGGCGCGGATGGCGGCCATGTCCTCGGCGGAGAACAGCTGCGCGCCCTTGCCGCCCACGAGCTGCTGGGCGAGGGCCAGGAAGTCGATGTCGCTCTGCTCGCCCACCTGCACCACCTGCGGCAGCCGGGTGGCGACGGACTCCAGCTTGGCGAGCAGGTCCTGCTGGAAGCGGTAGTCGAGGATCTCGGGCGCCTCGGCGGCCGACAGCGCCCTGATGTCCAGCGCCTGCGCCTCCAGGAGCGCGGCGTTGGCGTTGGCCGTGGACTCGGCCTCGACCAGGCGCTGCCTGGCCTGCGCCTTGGCCTGGTGGGTGGCGCGCTCCAGCGCGGTGTCCATGCGGGCCTGGTAGCCGGCGATCTCCGCCTGGATGGCGCTCAGCGTCTCCTGCAGCCCGGCCAGCTCCTTGATCAGGTCGCCCTCGTTCTGCTCCTTGCGGAGCTGGAGCTCGTACTCGTAGGTGTAGGCCTCCTTGGCGACGCGGACCATCTCGGGGGCCGCCAGGTCCATGCGGTACTCCTGGCTGGACGGCTCGGCGTGGGTGATGTTCACGTCGGTGAGCCGGACGGCCGGCAGGAACTGCTGGTTGAGGCTCTCCAGCATGCCCAGGGTGCTCTCGCCCACCAGGTCGTAGATCTCCTCGGCGCGCTGGGCGTAGATGAGCGAGCGGGTGACCTCGCTGATGGCGTTCTGCAGCTTGGACTGGAAGCCGCTGACCGAGCCGAGCACGAAGATGAACTCCGCCGGGTTCTCGATCCTGAACTGCAGGAACAGGTCCACGCTGGCCTTGACGCCCTGCTGGGTCGGGGCCTCGCGGATGGGGGCGTTGAACGGGTACTCGCGAGTGGTGTTGACGATGTAGCTGACCCGCTTCCACGGGTTGAGCAGCGTCACCCGGCCCGGGTCGGCGATGTGCACCAGCTTGCCGAACTTGGTGATGAGCGCCTTGCAGCCCTCGGGCACCATCACCACGCTGCGCCGCCACCACAGGAACCCGGCCGCCAGGACCAACGTCACCCAGTAGTGCGGCCCGAAGAACAGGTCGGTGTTCGGGATGACGTTGCCGAGCGCGCCGATGAGGCCGAGCACGACCAGGATGCCCAGCGGCACGATCACCTTGGCGGTGCTGCCCTTGGGGATCACCACCGGGGAGATGACGTGCATGCCGTTCTCGGCGAAGCTGCGGTTGACGATCTCGCCGGCCTCGTTCAGCGAGGCCGACCGCGCCTCGATGAGCGTGCCGACGGACGCGCCGCCGTCGCGGGCGGCGGCGAAGTCGTGCGGGTTCAGCGTGAAACCGGGAGCCTGGCCCTGGCCCCCGAACTGGCCGCCCGCCTGCCCCGCGAGCTGGCCGGCCGCCTGTCCGACCGCCTGCCGTAGGTCACCCCCTTGGGCCACCGCTTGGGCTACGCCCTGACCTGCCTGGATGAGTGCCTCTCTGGGTCGTGACATCGAACCTCTCTTTTCCGCTACAGGCGAATCCGACCGTATCGGGTGTCACTTACTATTCGCTTGCAAAAGGAAGTCGCACCCCCTCTGCCGGTCGTAGCGGGCATGCATGGACGTAGCGGACCCGGCCGTCCACGACCGCGTCGCCCTGGGCCGATTCTGTCGGGCGGTCCGCCTACAGTGGCAGCATGCGTCCGGTCACAGATTTGCAGCGGAAGGTGGCGCCTTTCGAGGTCGTCACCGAGATGACTCCCTCCGGCGACCAGCCGACGGCCATCGCCGAGCTGGAGCGCCGCGTCAAGGCCGGGGAGAAGGACAGCGTCCTGCTCGGCGCCACCGGCACGGGCAAGACGGCCACGATCGCCTGGCTGATCGAGCGGCTGCAGCGGCCCGCGCTGGTCATGCAGCCCAACAAGACGCTCGCCGCGCAGTTCGCCAACGAGCTGCGCGAGATGCTGCCCAACAACGCGGTGGAATACTTCGTCTCCTACTACGACTACTACCAGCCCGAGGCGTACGTCCCGCAGAGCGACACCTACATCGAGAAGGACTCCTCGATCAACGACGAGGTCGAGCGGCTGCGCCACTCGGCCACCAACTCCCTGCTGACCCGGCGCGACACCATCGTCGTCGCCTCGGTGTCGTGCATCTACGGCCTGGGCACCCCGCAGGAATACGTCGACCGCATGACCCGGCTGCGCGTCGGCATGGAGATCGAGCGCGACCAGCTCCTGCGCCGCCTGGTCGAGATGCAGTACGCGCGCAACGACCTGGCCTTCACGCGCGGCACGTTCCGGGTGCGCGGCGACACCATCGAGATCATCCCCAAGTACGAAGAGCTGGCCGTCCGCATCGAGATGTTCGGCGACGAGATCGAGAAGCTGTCCACCATGCACCCGCTGACCGGCGAGGTCATCACCGAGGACGACGAGCTCTACATCTTCCCCGCCTCCCACTACGTCGCCGGCGAGGAGCGCATGTCCGCCGCGGTCGCGGGCATCGAGGCGGAGCTGGCCGAGCGGCTGTCGGAGCTGGAGCGGCAGGGCAAGCTGCTGGAGGCGCAGCGGCTGCGGATGCGCACGACGTACGACATCGAGATGATGCGCCAGATCGGCACCTGCTCCGGCATCGAGAACTACTCGCGCCACATGGACGGCCGCGCCCCCGGCAGCGCGCCCAACACGCTGCTCGACTACTTCCCCGAGGACTTCCTGCTGGTCCTCGACGAGTCCCACCAGACCGTGCCGCAGATCGGCGCCATGTACGAAGGCGACGCCTCGCGCAAGCGCACGCTGGTCGACCACGGCTTCCGGCTGCCGTCGGCGCTCGACAACCGGCCGCTGAAGTGGGAGGAGTTCCTGGAGCGCATCGGCCAGACGGTCTACCTGTCGGCCACGCCGGGGCCCTACGAGCTGGGGCGGGTCAAGGGCGAGGTCGTCGAGCAGGTCATCCGCCCGACCGGCCTGATCGACCCCGAGATCGTCGTCAAGCCCACCAAGGGCCAGATCGACGACCTGGTCCACGAGATCCGCGAGCGGGCCGAGCGCGACGAGCGCGTGCTGGTCACCACGCTGACCAAGAAGATGGCCGAAGACCTCACCGACTACCTCCTGGAGCTCGGCATCCGGGTCCGCTACCTGCACAGCGAGGTCGACACGCTGCGCCGCATCGAGCTGCTGCGCGAGCTGCGGATCGGCGAGTACGACGTGCTCGTCGGCATCAACCTGCTGCGCGAGGGCCTCGACCTGCCCGAGGTGTCGCTGGTGTCGATCCTTGACGCCGACAAGGAGGGCTTCCTGCGCTCCGAGACGTCCCTGATCCAGACCATCGGCCGGGCCGCCCGTAACGTGTCGGGCCAGGTCCACATGTACGCCGACAAGGTCACCCCGTCGATGGAGCGGGCGATCGACGAGACCAACCGGCGCCGGGCCAAGCAGGTCGCCTACAACGAGGCCAACGGCATCGACCCCCAGCCGCTGCGCAAGAAGATCGCCGACATCCTCGACTCGTTGCAGCGCGAGGACGCCGACACCGACAAGCTCCTCGGCGGAGGCGGGCGCCAGCAGTCGCGCGGCAAGGCCCCGGTGCCCGGCTTCGGCTCCCGGGCCGCCGGCCAGCACGCCAAGGCCATCGCCGGCGAGCTGCCGCGGGCGCAGATGGAGTCGCTGGTCGAGTCGCTGACCGAGCAGATGCACCAGGCCGCGGCCGACCTGCAGTTCGAGGTGGCGGCGCGGCTGCGTGACGAGGTCAAGGAGCTCAAGCGCGAGCTGCGCGACATGCGCGAGGCCGGCGTGCAGTAGGCCGGCGTGCAGGAGGGCGGCGTGCAGGAGGCCGGCGTGCAGGAGGGCGGCTCCGCTGACCTGCGCGAATGGACCGGGCTCCGGTGGGCAGCGGACCGGCATGAACAAGACGCTCACGGGGGTCCTGCTCGGCGCCGCGGTGCTCGCCGGCGGCTGCGGCCAGCACGCGGCGCACGAGGCGCACGGGATGGGGCGGCAGGCCGTCCAGCCGCCCTCCCCGACGGGAGGCGTCCCGTCCGGGGTGCCCACCGGCCCGTCCGGGCTGCCCACCGGCTCGCCGGGGGTGTCCACCGGCCCGTCCGGCACCGCTCCGGCCACCCCCACCAGTCCGCCGCCCGGCTCGCCCGGCTCCACCTCGCCCGGCGCGGGTGCGGGCGACCTGCGGCAAGCCGCCCGGGCCGCGCTCGCCGCCGTGCCCGGGGCCACCCTCGTCTCCATCGAGGCCGAGGGGAACGGCAGCCGGTGGGAGGCCCACGTCGTCGGCCGCGACGGCACCGAGCATCAGCTGGACGTGGCGGGCGGCAAGGTCGTCTCCGGCCCCCGCCGGGAGGACGACGACGCCGGCGACAAGGCCGAGCGCCAGCGGTTGCTGAGCGCCACGAAGATCGGCTACGACCAGGCCCTGGACAAGATCACCGCCGCCGTCCCCGGCGGCCGCGTCACCGAGCTCAACCTCGACACCGAGGGTGGCAAGCCCGTCTGGGAGGCCGACGTCCTCACTCCGGACGGCGCCAAGCGCGACGTCACCCTCGACGCCGTGACCGGCGCACCCGTCACCGCCACCCCGAGCTGACCCGCGCACCCCGCCCCGCCCCGCCCGGCCTCCGGCGCGGGGCCGGGCCGACAGTCAGGGGAGGCCGGGCGTCAGGGGAGGCCGGGAGTCAGGGGAGGAGGTCCCGGAGGGTCCGGGCGAAGGCGTCCGGGTTGTCGAGCATGATGGTGTGCCCCGACTCCGGGACGGCCACGACGCCGACGCCGGCCGCGCGCAGGCCGTCGGCGTCGTCCGGCACGTCGCCCTCCGGGTGCAGGAACGTGCGGGGCATCGGCAGCGACGTGAGCAGCTCGCGCGTCGTGGGCTCGGTGCCCCGGGCGAGCCCCACGGCCGTGCGGTGCAGGCCGCGCAGGTCGGCCAGCCGCATCGTGGACCACCAGTGCGGCCCCACCCGGTCGCGGACCTCCTTCCAGCCCTCCGCGACGAACTCCTCCTCGCCGTAGCCGGTGATCCCGCTGCCGCCCGGCGGCACCGGCACCAGGGGATAGGGGTCGAGGTCGGCGTCCACGAGGACCAGATCGGCGACGAGCCCCGGATGGCGGGCCGCCATGACGATGGCCACGGCCCCGCCCATGCTGTGGGCGATGAGGGCCGCGTCCGTGACCCCCGCCTTGCCCAGGGCCGCCGCCAGGGTGTCGGCGTGGGCCTCCAGCGTGTACGAGAAGTCGTGCGGCCGGTCGCTGATGCCGAAGCCGAGCAGGTCGATCAGGAGGGAGCGGCGGCGGGTCAGCAGCGGGTGGGTGGCGACCCCCGCGTAGTAGGGGGCCGAGGTGGCGCCGAGGCCGTGGACGTAGACGCGGGCCGGGCCCGGCCCCGGCAGCTCGACCCAGCGCATGCGGGCGCCGCTGGGGTGGACGATGGCATCGTGCATGGCGTTCTCCTCATATATCGGAGCCAATATACATCGGCACCGAGGTATGCTTCTGATCATGCTGGAGCTGGCGATACTCGGATTCCTGCGCGACCAGCCGCTGCACGGGTACGACCTGCGTAAACGGGTGGCGGCCCTGATGGGGCACGTACGCCCGGTGGCCGACGGCACGCTCTACCCGGCCATCAAGCGCATGGCCGCCGCCGGATGGGTGACCAGGAAGGACGAGCCGGGCGCCGCCGCCGCGCCCCGCCGGGTGCTCTACCTGACCGAGGAGGGGCACGCGGAGCTGGAGCGGCGGCTGGGGGAGCCGGCCGAGCCGGACATCAGCGACGAGAACCGGTGGTTCACGCTGCTGGCGTTCCTGCGTCACCTGGGCGATCCGCGCGCGCAGGCGGCCGTGCTGCGTAGGCGGCTGACGTTCCTGGAGGAGCCGACCAGCTTCTTCTACGAGGGCGACCGGCCGATGGCGGCCGAGGAGTTCGCGGATCCGTTCCGGCAGGGCCTGCTGGCCATCGCCCACGCCACCAGCCAGGCCGAGCTGGCCTGGCTGCGCGCCACCATCGCCGACCTGGACGGCCGATAATCCGGTGCGGGCGGCGGAGGCCGGCTTGTAGCGTACGGCTCATGCGGCGATGCGACGGGTGCGGGCACTGGGAGCCGGCCGGGGCGCACCGGTGCGAGCGGTGCGCGGCCCTGGTGGACGAGATCGTCGAGGAGGGCTGGCGGGCCTTCCTGGAGCGGGAGTTCGGCACGGCGGCGCCGCCCGGCGAGCGGCTCGTCGCCGAGATGGTGGTGGACGAGCCCGACCGGCACCCCTGGCGGGTGGTGGACGCCGCCTACGACCGGCTGACCTGCCCCGAGTGCGGCGGCCGGCTCAGCCGGGGCCCGGCCACGTGCGCCTCCTGCAACCTGGCCGACGGCTTCCGCTACTCGGCGATCGAGATCGACCGGCCGGGCGTGCCGCCGGGCAACGAGCACGCGCTGCGGGTGAACGTGGCGGTGACCCGCCGCCCCGGCGGCGTCTCGGCCGCGGAGGTCCTGCTGCGCCGCCTGTCCCTGCCGATCCTCCTGGACGGCCTGCTGCCCACGCGGGCCCAGGCCCAGGCCACGAAGGCGGCGGCCAACGACGGCGCGACGGAGGCCGAGCTGGCCGCCCTGGTCTACGGGGTGTGGGGGCGCGACTGACGGCGATGAGGGAAGCGAGCGCCCCGCCCTCTCTCCCGCGCGCCCCCGGTCACCAACGCGGGACCGCTCATCACTTCACCTTCCCGGACGCACCATGACGCGCCGGTCGGGCCGCCGAGCCGAACCGGCCGGCGAGAGGCGGGGCAGGGGGAGGCCGGGCAGGGGGAGGTCGGCTCTCGAACCCGCCGGCGCGTTCGTTCGAGGACGGGGTGCGGGCTGGGGAAGGGATCACGTCTGACTGCTGAGCGTGCCCGCGTCGCAGGGCCGGGTGTCGGGATCGCGGTAGTGGGCCAGCAGGCAATGGCCGAGCGCTTGCTGGCCGAAGGCGTTGGGGTGCATGGCCTCCTGCTGGTGTCCCTGGCTGATCTTCGCGCCGGCGGTGCCGTACCGCACCCACTCCATCGTGTCGCCGAGTTCGGCGGCGTCGTCCAGCGGGCCGGCATGTCTTGTGCCCCGCTCGCACAGCGCGTGGCCCTCCACGGCGCCCAGCATGCTCAGGAACTCCGCCCCGGTCGCGGTGGCGACCCGTCGCAGCATGGCGTCGATCGCGGGTGCCAGGGTGTCGTGCATCAGGTCGAAGTCGGCGTCCCACAGCGGGCAGCCGCCCACGAGCGTCCGCGTGGCGGTCTTGCCGCCACCGCCCTCGCCGTAGCGCACCTGGGCGGAAGAGGGCACCGGAGACGGATAGGACTGCAGGATCAGCCGGTAGCCGGCGGAACGAGCCGACGCCCGGCTCATCACCTGGCGGATCTTCTGAACGGCCAGGGCCACCTGCCGCTCCACCGCCGGTAGCGCGGCGAGGAATCGGTCGCCCTCGCCTGTGGAGGCGCAGGAGCGCTCGTCGCCCGCCATGTACATCTCGGCGCAGCGGCGCAGCATCCCGGACAGGTTCAGGTCGTTGCCGCCGATCGACAGTACGACCACCTCCACCTGCTGGGCGGCGGCGACCTGGGCGAGCAGATCGGCCTGGGAGACGGTGTTCTCCTTGAACGGCTCGTTGATGACGTGGCGGGTCTCCGCCCCTGAACAGGCGAGGTTGACCGGGGTGAGCCCGGCCTGGCGCAGCCCGGTGATCTCGGCCACATCGGAGCGGTGACATCCGGTGCCCTCTCCGTGCACGGCCGTGTTGCCATACACCCGCTGGGGGTCGTAGTGGCAGATCAGGTGCCTGCGGTAAGCGGCCCGGTCGCTCCCGCCGCGGGTGCAGCCCGCGGCGGCGGAGGCCGTGCTGTTGCCCCACCACCGGCCTGCCTCGCCGGAGATGAAGCTGTCTCCCAAGGAGACCGCCACCTGCTCGGCGGCCTGCGCCTGGACGGGTGCGGGAACGGTCAGGGCCGCGGCGCTCAGCGCCAGGATCGCCAGCACACGACCGGCGTGCCCGGCACGGCGCACGCGGCGGGGGAGGGCGGGAACGCTGGGGGAATGTTGTGGGACGGTGGCGCTCACTGCTGTTCCTTTCATGGTGCGTGGGAGACGCCTCTTGAGCCGGCCTTCGCTTGCTCGTCAGATGAGTGGGGTGATGCGAAGGCGTCCGGCCTCGCCGGAGCGTGTGGGACGAGCCGGGCCGGGGAGCAGGCGCACGACCTTTCTGCCGGACGATCACGTACACCCAGAGTAACGATCTGTAACCATGAGTTGATATACCGTTTGGGTGAGGAGACCCTGTTCTGTGACAGGGAACGTGTGATACCTGTCGTGCATGGCCTGCGCGGCCGGTGTCCGCCCAGCTCGCGCCGCGCCCTCCGGTCATCCCGGGAGCATGTGCCTTCCGTCTAGCCGGCGGCCCTGCTCAGGTCGAGGTCGAGGTCCACGTCGAAGCCGATGTCGGTGCGCAGCCGCTTGCGGTGGATGCCAGTGGGGACGTAGGCCCTGACGGTGGGTTCGAGTTCGAACGTGTGGACCACGGGCCGCGCCTCCTCCTGCTCGACTCGCCAGAAGTGCTTGATGCCCGCATCCGAGTACTTGATGGGCTTGGTGGTCCGGTCGCGCTCCTTGGACTCCTCGGAGACGACCTCGACGACCAGGTGGACGTCCTCAGGCCGGAAAGAGGTGGTCGCCGTGGTGAAGGCCGACCGCTTGACCAGGAGGATGTCGGGCTCGGGACGTTGCCGGAGGCCGAGCGTGACCGTCATCTCGCGTACGGTCATCAGCTCTTCCGGTGGGCGCAGGAACCGCTCGAACAGTCGGAGCGCCAGCATGTGGAAGCCCGTTTGGGGGGCCGTCACGACAAGTGACCCGTCGATCAGCTCGACGTGCCGAGGCGCGCCGGAGGGGAGGTGGTCGAGCATGTCGGCGGTCCAGCCGCCGGGTGGGCCGGGATGGAGCCACTCGGGAAGGGCCGTGGTCATCTGCGCCTCCTCGTGGCCATCGCGCGACGGATCCATGATGTCACGGAGAGTGGCCGCTAGGGGCGGTCGCGGCGCTCCTCCTCAAGGGAGCGGCGGTAGAGCTCGTCGATCTCGTCGAGCGGGTCCGGCGGGCGGCGGCGGGCCTCGATCTCCAGGTCCGTACGCGACGACAGGTCGGCGATGCCGGCGGCCGTGTGGTGGACCTGGTCGCCGAGCAGGTCGGCGCGGAGGCGGGCGCACATGGCGGTGAGCTTGGCCTGGTGCTCGCGCAGGCGGCCCAGCGTGACGTGGTCCACGTACGACGACACGCGGCGCTGCTGGGCGTACATGCCGAGCTGGTCGTCGTGGACGCGAGCCTGGGCCTCCAGGTCGGCGAGCAGGTGGGGCAGGTCGCCGAGACCCCAGCCCTGGCGCTGGGCCTGCTCCACGGCCTGGCGGGTGAGGGCGACCTCGCGGCGCAGGTCGAGGCGGAGGCGCTCGACCTCGGCGGCCTCGCCGGTGCCCATCGCGTTGACGTGCGTGCTCAGCCGCGTGGCGGCCTGCCTGGCCCTGCCGGCGGCCTTGCGGCCCAGCTTGACCAGCAGGTAGATGCCGGCGCCTCCGAGCAGCAGGAGGAACGCCAGGATCACCAGCACGACGACGAGGATTTCGCTGATCTTCGCCACCCCCTGTCGGTGTTGATGCCTAGAGGATAGTCGGCCCGGACGGCCCCGGCGCGCCATCGTCGTGGAGCCAAGCAAGCACTTGATCCAGATCGGGACTCGTGTTTCAGTGCACAGGGTCGGGGCTGATCGCGGCGGAAGGGCGGCGGGCGTGCTGGACGGCAAGGTTGTGATGATCACCGGGGGCGCGCGGGGCATGGGCGCGGCGACCGCCCGGCGCTGCGTCGCGGGCGGCGCGCGCGTCGTGCTCACGGACGTGCTGGAGGAGGAGGGCGCCGCCACCGCCAAGGAGCTCGGCGCCCGGTTCCTGCCGCACGACGTGACCGACCAGGAGCAGTGGGCGGCGGTGGTCGCCCGGGTGACGGAGGAGTTCGGGCGGCTGGACGGGCTGGTCAACAACGCCGGCATCGCCACCTTCCTGACCATCGAGCAGCAGTCTCCGGAGGAGTTCGAGCGGGTGCTGCGGGTCAACCTGGTGGGCGTCTTCCTCGGGCTCAAGGCCGTGGCCGGGGCCATGCGGGCGGCGGGCGGCGGGGCGATCGTGAACCTGTCGTCGGTCGCGGGGCTGTTCGCGCTGCCCGGGACGGGCGGGTACGGCGCGTCCAAGTGGGGCGTGCGCGGGCTCACCAAGATCGCGGCTCTGGAGTTCGGGCGGGACCGGATCCGCGTCAACTCGGTGCATCCCGGCATGATCGTCACCCCGATGACGCAGCCGCTCGGCGCCGTCTCCGGCGAGGGCACCTTCCCCCTGGCCCCGGCCGGTCGGTGGGGGGAGCCCGAGGAGGTCGCGGAGGCGATCGCGTTCCTGCTGTCGGACGCGGCGTCGTACGTGACGGGCGCCGAGCTGGCCGTGGACGGCGGCTGGACGGCGGGCGAGTCCGCCCTCCTCGGCTGGAGCCCGCCCCACCAGGACCCGGCCGGGAGCGGGACCGGGAGCGGGAGCGGGGCGGGCTGAGCCGTGCCGTACGCCGACGTGGCCGACGACGTCACGCTCTTCTACACGGACGACGGAACCGGCGACGGCGACCGGCCGCCGCTGCTGCTCGTCCACGGCTGGGGCACCGACTCCCACCAGTGGTCCTGGCACATCGACACCCTGACCGCCGCCGGTCACCGGGTGATCGCCCCCGACCTGCGCGGCCACGGCTACTCGTCGGTCCCGGCGGCGGGCAACACCCCGCGCGCGATGGCCGCCGACCTCAAGGCGCTCCTGGACCACCTGGGCGTCCGCCAGGCCGTCCCCGTCGGCCACTCCATGGGCGCCCAGGTGGTCTCCGTCCTGGCGGTCGAGCACCCCGAGCGGGTCCGCGCGCTGGTCGCCGTCGATCCCGGCTACGGCATGTCCGACGGGATCGCCCGGGGCTTCCCGCGCATGATCGAGGGCCTGCGCGGCCCGCGCCCGCACGAGGCCGCCGAGGCCATCGACGAGTGGTGCACGAACGCCGCCACCCCCGCCGTCGTCCGCCGCTGGCACAAGCGCCGCCTGCACGGCATGGCCCCGCACGTGCTGGCCGAGGCGTTCGAGGCCATGTTCACCGGCCCGCAGGCCATCGGGGTGCGCCCGGCGAGCGAGGCGTACCTGGCGCGCCGGCGCTGCCCGGTGCTGTCGATCTGGTCCGATCCCGGCCGGGCGGCCTGGGAGGCGGGGCTGCTGGAGGACCCGGCGTCCAAGGTGGTGTGCTGGGAGGGCTCCAGCCACCGGCTGCACGAGGAGCGGCCCGCCGAGTTCGCGCACCTCGTCCTCGGCTGGCTGCGCGGCCTGGGAGCGTGAAGGACCCGGCGGTACGCGTACCGCCGGGTCCTTCACCGCGTGGGCGCGACAGGGTCGGGGGGCCGCGATGCGCCCACACGCTGCGTTCGCTACGGCAAGGACTGTAGGGGGCGCGCGGAGGGCGGCGGATCAACCCGCAGGGGGATCGGGGATCAGCCTGGAGGCTGACTGCGGGCGGCCCTGCGGCGGGCGCGGAAGCGGCGTACCCGGCGGACGAGCCACCAGGCCAGCACGGCGAGCAGCGCCAGCGCGACGATCACCAGCACCGGCAGGAAGATCGCGATCAGGCTCATGCCGAGCGATCCGGCGTCCTCCACCGTGCTGACGACCGGGGCGCCCATCCCGGCGGTGCCGGCGTTGACGACGGGGCGGGCGGCGGCCTTCATCGCGTGCACGGCCAGCGCCACGCCGATGCCGAGCAGCCAGCCGGCCCACGGGTGCGAGGTCATCCAGGAGGACTTCTCCAGCTCGGCGGCGGCGCTCGTGGCGCTGAAGACCACACCGCCGGAGGCGGGGCGCACCACGGTCTGGATGACGTCGTTGACGCTGTCGACGGCGGGGACCTTGTCGAGGACCACCTCGGCGGCCAGCAGCACCGCGATGATCGAGATGACGCCCCAGTTCGACAGCCAGGCGTAGCCGTCGGGCAGCCGCACGGTGTCGGTGAGGTTCGACAGCACCCCGACGACCAGGAGGGGAATGTAGGCGTTGAGGCCGGCGGCCGTGGACAGGCCCAGGCCGGTCAATGCGGCGAGCATCCCTCCAGTCTGCCCACGCCTCAGTCGGTACGCGCGGCCTCGTCGAGAAGATCGGCGAGCCCGCCGCCGGTCAGCTCCGCCACGGCCCGCTCGTACTTCTCCATGCCCCACGACCAGAAGTCGAAGTCGATGGCGTCGCCGGCGCCGTCCCGGATGGAGGCCCACAACGTCCAGCCGTACTGCGCCACGAGGCCGAGCAGCCGGGCGCGGGCGATCTTGTGGCGCAGGCGGCGGCCGTAGTACGCGGTGACCAGCTCCTCCAGGTGGCCGGGCGGCAGGCCGCCCTCGCTCCAGATGTTGCCCAGCTCGAAGCAGGGGTCGTTGTTGCCGGCGTACTCGTAGTCGATGAGCCACAGGCGCTCGCCGTCGTCGAGGATGTTGCCCGGGAGCAGGTCGTTGTTGCAGGGGACGGTGCCTCCGGCACGCACCGCCAGACATTTCCGGATTTTCTCCATTTCGGGGATGAAATCCAGATACCGCGCGGGCAGCCGGAACCCCCGCTCCCGCACGATCCCCAGATACCGCCGCTGCACCTCGAACATGTCGAAGTCGCGCGGGAAACGCGGCCCCGCGTGCAGCCGCCGGCACGCCCGCGCCACGCGCGGCAGGTTCGCCGGGTCCCGCAGGTCCGCCTCCGTGAACGCCCGCGCCGGCAGGTACCCCACCACCAGCACCCCCAGCTCCGGCAGGTACGCGTGCACCGGCGCCCCCACCCCGGCGGCCGCCGCCGCGAGCGAGCTGGCGTGCTCGGCGTCCCTGTCGATGGCCAGCAGCGCGCTGTCGCGGGCCCAGACCCGCACCACGTACGCGCCGCCGGGCGTGACGACCTTGTAGTTGCGGTTGGTGAGCCCGCCGGGCAGCTCCTCGACGGCACGTGGCCCGCCGGACAGCAGCGGGATGCGATCCAGCAGGTCGAGCACCTCGGACGCGGCCATGGTCGATGCTAGGCCGCCCCCCGCTGAGCGGTCTAGACCTCTCGTGCCCCGGCGGCTAGCCTCCCGATCATGAGCGACTCGGCCCGCATCGTGATCGTCGGCGGGGGCGTCGGCGGCGCGTCCGTCGCCTACCACCTCACCCGGCTCGGCGAGCGCGACGTCGTCGTGCTGGAGCGGGACGAGCTGACCAGCGGCTCCACCTTCCACTCCGCCGGCCTGGTGGGCCAGCTCCGCGCCGATCCCACGCTCACCCGCATGAACCAGTACTCCGTCGAGCTCTACCGCACCCTCGACGCCGGCTGGACCGAGTGCGGCGGCGTCAAGCTGGCCTCCACGCCCGAGCGGATGGCCGAGATCCGCCGCCAGATCGGCTGGGCCCGCGCGGCGGGGCTGCCGCTGGAGGAGATCTCGGTGGCCGAGGCCGTGGAGCTGTTCCCGCTCATGGACCCGGCGGGCGTGGCCGGGGCCGCGTACCTGCCGACCGACGGCCGGATCGACCCCTCCCAGCTCTGCTACGCCCTGGCCGCCGGGGCCCGCGAGGGCGGCGCGACGATCAGGACCGGCGTCCGCGTCCTCGGCGTGCGCACCGCCGGCGGCCGGGTCACCGGCGTGCGCACCGACCACGGGGACCTCGACTGCGAGATCGTGGTCAACTGCGGCGGCATGTTCGCCGCCGAGATCGGGCGCATGGCCGGGGTGCGCGTCCCGATCATCCCGATGTCGCACCAGTACGTGGTGACCGACGCCTGCCACGACCACCCGCGCCTGCCCACCCTGCGCGACCCCGACCTGCTCGTCTACTACCGGCAGGAGGTGCGGGGCCTGGTCATGGGCGGCTACGAGCGCACCTGCGCCCCCTGGACGGCCGCCCCCGACGCCTACGACGCGGTGCCCGCCGACTTCAACGGCCGCCTGCTGCCCGAGGACTGGCCGCGCTTCGAGGAGATCTCTGCCAACTCCCGCGTCCGGGTGCCCGCGATGGCCGACGTCGGCATCCGCAAGCTGGTCAACGGCCCCGAGGCGTTCACCCCGGACAACGAGTTCTGCCTCGGCGAGAGCGAGGTCGCCGGGTTCTTCGTGGCCGCCGGGTTCTGCGCGCACGGCATCGCGGGCGCGGGCGGCGTCGGCAAGGTCATGGCCGAGTGGATCCTCGGCGGCGAGCCGCCGATGGACCTGCGGCACATGGACGTGCGCCGCTTCGGCCGCCACTACCGCTCCCCGTCGTACACGTTCAAGCGGGCCGTGGAGAACTACGAGACCTACTACGACATCCCCTACCCCGACCGGCAGCGGACGGCGGGCCGCCCGCTGCGCACCTCGCCCGCCTACCCCTGGCACGCCGCCCACGGCGCGGTCTTCGCCGAGAAGGCGGGCTGGGAGCGGGTCGAGCACTACGCGCGCAACGAGACCGGCGACGACGCCGGCGACGCGTCGGAGCGGCCCCGGGGATGGGCCGGGCGCGGCTGGTCGCCCGCGATCGGCGCCGAGCACCGCGCCACCCGGACGGCCGCCGGGCTGTTCGACGAGAGCTCCTTCGCCAAGATCGAGGTCACCGGCCCGGACGCGGCCGAGCTGCTGGAGCGGACGTGCGACAACCGGGTGGCCCGCGAGGTCGGCGCGGTCACCTACACCCAGGCGCTCAACCGGCGCGGCGGCATCGCGTGCGACTTCACCGTCACCCGGCGCGGCGAGGAGGAGTTCCTGGTCGTCACCGGCACCGCGGCCGGCCCGCACGACCTCGCCCTGCTGCGCCGGCGGGCCGCGTTGACCGGCGCCAGGGTCAGGATCGCCGACGTCACCGGCCAGTACGCCTGCTTCGCCCTGTGGGGGCCGCGCGCCCGCGACGTCGTCGCCGGCCTCACCCCGGACCCGATGGACCTGCCGGCCATGACCTCCCGCGAGACCACCGTCGGGGACGTGCCGGTGCTGGCGCTGGCGGTGACGTTCGTGGGCGAGCCGGGCTGGGAGCTGTACTGCTCCAGCGAGTACGGCCGCGCGCTGTGGGAGACTCTGTGGCGGGCCGGCCGGCCGCACGGCCTGGTCGCGGGCGGCTACCGGGCGATCGACAGCCTCCGGCTGGAGAAGGGCTACCGGGTGTGGGGCGCCGACGTCGGCCCCGAGACCACCCCGTACGAGGCCGGCCTCGGCTTCTGCGTCAGGCCGGACGGGGACTTCACCGGCCGCGACGCCCTGGACCCCGCCCCGGAGCGGCGGCTGCGCTGCCTCACCCTCGCCGACCCGCGCGCCGTGGCGCTCGGCCACGAGCCGGTCCGCCTGGACGGCCGGGTGGCGTCCCGGGTGACCTCCGGCGGTTACGGCTACACCGCCCGCGCCTCCATCGCCTACGCCTACCTCCCGGCCGGGGCGGGGCCGGGGACCTCGGTGGAGGTCGAGGTCGAGGGCGCCTGGGTGCCCGCCACGGTCGTCACGACCCCGCTGGTGCGGTGAGGCCGCCGCGCACTCATCCCGACAGCCGGGCCAGCCGCTCGACCGCCTCGCCGAACTCGGCGAGCATCTCGTAGACCACCTGCCGGGCGGGCTTGACCTGGTCGAGCTGGCCCACGACCTGCCCGACGAAGTAGTTGGCCAGCTCCAGCGCGCCCGGCTCGCCCCGCTCGGCCGCCGCGCCGATGCGGGCCATCGCCCCCTCGGCCAGCAACATCTGCAGCGGCATGTCCAGCGGCCCCGGGCTCTCCTGCGCGGAGTCCCACTCCTGCGTCCAGGCGGAGGCGAGCTGGCGGGCCGGCTTGCCGGTGCGGGAGCGGGAGCGGACGGTGTCCAGGGAGGAGGCGGCCAGCATCTTGCGCTTGACCGCGGGCGCCGTCTCGGCCTCCTCGGTGGTCAGCCAGACCGAGCCGCACCACACGCCCTGCGCGCCGAGCGCCAGGGCCGCCGCCATCTGCCGCCCGGTGGCGATGCCGCCGGCGGCCAGCACCGGCACCGGCGCGACGGCGTCCACGACCTGCGGCACCAGCACCATCGTGGAGATCTCGCCGGTGTGGCCGCCCGCCTCGGTGCCCTGCGCCACGATGAGGTCCGCGCCCGCGGCCACCTGCCGGCGGGCGTGCTCGACGGTGCCCACCAGCGCCGCCACCGGCACGCCCGCCTCCCTGGCCTTGGCGGTCATCTCCGGCGGGGGCGGGCCCAGGGCACTGGCGATCAGCCCGATCGGGTGCTTGAGCGCCACGTCCACCAGGCCCGTCGCGCCCGCCGCCGTCACCCGGCGGCCCAAGGAGTCGGCGGTCAGCGTCATCGGCTGCGCCGACCCGGTCACGCCGTACTTGGACATCAGGTGCGTGACGAAGTCGCGGTGCCGCTCGGGGACGAGGTCCATCAGGTGCCCGCCCTCCAGCGCGGCGGCGTCCACCCTGCCGGGGACGAGCACGTCCACCCCGTACGGCTTGCCGCCGACCCGCTCGTCGATCCAGGTCAGCTCGGTGTCGAGCTGCTCGGGCGAGTACGCGACCGCCCCCAGCACCCCGAACCCGCCCGCGTTGGTGACTGCGGCCACCACGTCCCGGCAGTGGCTGAAGGCGAACAGCGGGAACTCGACGCCCAGGCGCTCACAGACAGCGGTCCTCATGTCCAGACGCTAACCGACCGAAGGAAGTTCGGTCCATCCCTCAGGAGGCGGCGTCCACGGTGACGGGGGAGTGCCAGCCCAGCTCGGGCGTGTACCCGCGCACCCGGCGGGCCGGGACCCCGGCCACCACGCTGTGGTCGGGGAACGTCCCGCGCACCACCGCGCCGCCCGCCACCACGCACTGCCGGCCGAGCGTGGTGCCCGGCAGGATGATCGCGCCCGCGCCCAGCCACGAGCCCGAGCCGATCGAGACCGGGCTGTTGCGCGGCCACTGCCGGCCGATCGGCACGTCCGGGTCGTCGTAGACGTGGTTCTGGTCGGTGATGTAGACGTACGGGCCGGTGAAGACGTCGTCGCCGACGTCGATCGACTGGTGGGCCACGATGTGCGTGCCGCGGCCGATCGAGCAGCCGCGGCCGATCCGCAGGATGGAGCCGGTGCCGAGGTCCAGGCCGGGGTTCATGCCGCACGACAGCGACACGCGCTCGCCGATCAGCGTGTGCTCGCCGATCTCGATGTACGCCTCGCCGAAGATCGCGCCCGGCGGGAACGCGATGCTGGCCCCGTCGCCGAGCCGGCGGAACCGGTAGCCGCCGGGGGTCGCCGGGGTGATCGCGCCGGCGTGGCGGATCGCCGTGTAGGCGCGGTGGATCAACGCGTTCACGGCCCGCCGAACTAGTGACATAGGGACCAAAGTTACCGCTAGGTCATGCCGTTCGGGCATGTGAGGGGCGTTGTTTGATATCCTGAGAGCCCGTGGACACTTCGACCACACCTCGACCACGGGAGCCCCTTTGCGCAGCGCATCGCAAACCAAGCATCTGTTCGTCACCGGCGGTGTCGCCTCCAGTCTCGGCAAGGGGCTCACGGCATCCAGCCTCGGTCGCCTGCTCAAGGCACGCGGTCTCCGGGTCACCATGCAGAAGCTCGACCCGTACCTCAATGTCGACCCGGGGACGATGAACCCGTTCCAGCACGGCGAGGTGTTCGTCACCGACGACGGCGCGGAGACCGACCTCGACGTCGGCCACTACGAGCGGTTCCTCGACACCGACCTGCACGGCTCGGCCAACGTGACCACCGGCCAGATCTACTCCAACGTCATCGCCAAGGAGCGGCGGGGCGAGTACCTCGGCGACACCGTCCAGGTCATCCCGCACATCACCAACGAGATCAAGGACCGCATCAGGGGCATGGCCGGTCCCGAGGTCGACGTGGTCATCACCGAGGTCGGCGGCACGGTCGGCGACATCGAGTCGCTGCCGTTCCTGGAGGCCGTGCGGCAGATCCGGCACGAGGTGGGCCGCGACAACGTGTTCTTCCTGCACGTCTCGCTGCTGCCCTACATCGGCCCGTCCGGCGAGCTCAAGACCAAGCCCACCCAGCACAGCGTGGCCGCGCTGCGCAGCATCGGCATCCAGCCTGACGCCATCGTGCTGCGCTCCGACCGGCCCGTGCAGGCCGCGATCAAGCGCAAGATCAGCCTGATGTGCGACGTGGACGAGGACGCCGTGGTCTCCGCCGTGGACGCCGCCTCCATCTACGACATCCCCAAGGTGCTGCACGCCGAAGGGCTCGACGCCTACGTGGTGCGCCGGCTCGGCCTGCCCTTCCGCGACGTCGACTGGAAGGAGTGGGAGGAGCTGCTGCGCCGGGTGCACCGGCCGGCCAAGGAGGTCACGATCGCGCTGGTCGGCAAGTACATCGACCTGCCCGACGCCTACCTGTCGGTCACCGAGGCGCTGCGCGCCGGCGGCTTCGCCAACGACGCCAGGGTCAACATCCGCTGGGTCAAGAGCGACGACTGCGAGACCCCCGAGGGCGCCGAGCGCGAGCTGGACGGCGTGGACGGCGTGCTCATCCCCGGCGGCTTCGGCGTGCGCGGCATCGAGGGCAAGATCGGCGCCATCCGGCACGCCAGGGAGAACAAGATCCCGCTGCTCGGCATCTGCCTCGGCATGCAGGGCATGGTCATCGAGGCCGCCCGCAACCTGGCCGGCATCACCGGCGCCAACTCCACCGAGTTCGACCCCGACACCAAGCACCCGGTCATCTCCACCATGGCCGACCAGGAGGACGTCGTCGCGGGCGAGCGCGACATGGGCGGCACCATGCGCCTGGGCAGCTACACCGCCAAGCTCGGCGAGGACACCGTCGTGCGCCGCCTCTACGGCGGCAAGGCCAAGGCCGACGAGCGCCACCGCCACCGCTACGAGGTCAACAACGCCTACCGCGAGCAGCTCGAAGGCGTCGGCCTGGTCTTCTCCGGCCTGTCGCCCGACGGCCGCCTGGTCGAGTACACCGAGCTGCCGGCCGACGTCCACCCGTTCTTCGTCGGCACCCAGGCGCACCCGGAGTTCCGCTCCCGGCCCACCCGCGCCAACCCGATGTTCAAGGGCCTGGTCGGCGCCGCCCTCGCCTACGCCGACAGCCGGGTAGGGGCTAGGGTCGCCCAGTGATGATCGAAGACACGCCCGAGGCGTGGGACGTCGTGGAGAGCAAGGAACGGTTCAAGGGGTACGTCATCCGCGTGGTCACCGACACGGTGCGGATGCCGCGCGACGAGGTCGCCGACCGCGACTACGTGGTGCATCCCGGCTCGGTCGCCGTGCTGGCCCTCGACGACCGCGACCGCGTCCTGATGATCAGGCAGTACCGCCACCCGGCCCGGCGGCTCCTGTGGGAGCTGCCCGCCGGGATCCGCGACGTGGAGGGCGAGGCGCTGGTCGACGGGGCCGCCCGCGAGCTGGCCGAGGAGGCCGGCTACCGGGCCGCCACCTGGCACACGCTCGTCGACCTGCGCCCCTCGCCCGGCATGAGCGACGAGCGCATCCGGGTCTTCCTCGCCCGCGACCTGACCCCCATCCCGGAGGAGGAGAACGGCTTCGTCCACCGGCACGAGGAGATCGACATGCCGGTGGAATGGGTGCCCCTGACCGACGCGGTCGAAAAGGCGCTCATGGGAATGATCCACAATTCCCCGACCGTGGCCGGTATCCTCGCCGCATATGCGGCTTCGGTCGAGGGTTTCGCTTCGCTGCGCCCGGCCGACGCCCCGGAGGCGTGACGTTCGCGGGAAGGACCGTTTCGTGGAGGCAGTGCTCTCCAGCTACCTCGCCCATCTGGCGGTGGAGCGGGGCCTGGCCGCCAACACGCTCGCGTCCTACCGCCGCGACCTGCGCCGCTACGTCGAGCACCTGCAGGCGCGCGGCCGCGCCGACCTCGGCGAGGTGGGGGAGGCCGACGTCCAGGCCTTCCTCGCCGCGCTGCGCGAGGGCGACGGCGAGCATCCGGCGCTCGTCGCCAGCTCGGCCGCGCGCGCGGTCTCGGCGGTGCGCGGCCTGCACCGCTTCGCGCTGCGCGAGGGCGTCACCGCTCACGACCCCGCCCATCAGGTGCGCCCGCCGCGCCAGCTCCGCAAGCTGCCCAAGCCCATCACGGTGGACGAGGTCGAACGCCTCATCGCCGCCTCCGGCCCCGACGGCGCGCCGCTGACGCTGCGCAACCGCGCCCTGCTGGAGGTCCTGTACGGCACCGGCGCCCGCATCTCCGAGGCGGTCGGCCTGGCCGTGGACGACCTGGAGGACGACCAGGTGCGCCTGCGCGGCAAGGGCGGCCGCACCCGCGTCGTCCCCCTCGGCCGCTACGCCCGCGCCGCCCTGGACGCCTACCTCGTCCGCGCCCGCCCCGGCCTGCTGGCCCACGGGCACGGCACGCCCGCCGTGTTCCTCAACGCCCGGGGTGGCCCCCTGACCAGGCAGGGAGCCTGGGAGGTGCTCCAGGCCGCCGCCGAACGCGCCGGACTCCGCGGGATAAGCCCCCACGTTCTGCGCCATTCATTCGCAACCCATCTCATCGACGGTGGCGCTGACGTTAGGGTGGTCCAGGAGCTGCTCGGCCACGCCTCGGTGACCACCACCCAGGTCTACACCCTGGTCACGGTCGACAAGCTCCGTGAGGTCTATGCCGCGGCGCACCCACGTGCCCGGCAGTGATCTATAGTCGTTGCGTCGTGTGGCCGCCACGGCGTGCCGCCTTGCCGCGTTAAGTGGTGACGCCATAGTGTCCGTCCGGACGGTCCGGTTCGGGACCGTCAGGGAGGTTCAAGCTGGTGACTGTGGAGACCAAGGGTTCGACCCCGGGGACCCCCGACAACCCCTGGGGCGACACGAAGACCAACGCGCCCTCCAACGGCGTCAACCTGGGGCCCACGCAGCGGCCCCGGCCGGTGTTCCCGGAGCCGGTGCCGCCCGCGGTGCACGGCCCCGCGCGCGTGGTCGCGATGGTCAATCAGAAGGGCGGGGTCGGCAAGACCACGACCACCATCAACCTGGGCGCCGCGCTCGTCGAGTACGGCCTCAAGGTGCTGCTGGTCGACTTCGACCCCCAGGGCGCGCTCTCCGTCGGCCTGGGCATCAACCCGCTCCAGCTCGACCTGACCGTCTACAACCTCCTCATGGAGCGCGGCGTCACCGCCGAGGAGGTGCTGCTGCAGACCGGCGTCGAGGGCCTCGACCTGCTGCCCAGCAACATCGACCTGTCGGCCGCCGAGGTCCAGCTCGTCACCGAGGTCGCCCGCGAGCAGGTGCTCGGCCGCGTGATCAAGCCGCTGCTGCCGCACTACGACGTCTGCCTCATCGACTGCCAGCCGTCGCTCGGCCTGCTCACCATCAACGCCCTGACCTGCGCCCACGGCGTCATGGTGCCGCTGGAGTGCGAGTTCTTCGCCCTGCGCGGCGTCGCGCTGCTCATGGACACCATCTCCAAGGTCCAGGAGCGCCTCAACGAAGACCTGGAGATCGAGGGCCTGCTGGCCACCATGTACGACGCCCGCACCCTGCACGGCCGCGAGGTGCTGGCCCGCGTGGTCGAGGCGTTCGGCGACAAGGTGTTCCACACCGTCATCAACCGGACGGTGCGGTTCCCCGACGCCACCGTCGCCGGCGAGCCGATCACCACCTTCGACCCGTCCTCGCTCGGCGCCAACGCCTACCGCGAGCTGGCCCGCGAAGTGCTCTCGCGCTGGCCGGCACCTGCCACAATGGCCAGGTGACCACCGCCGAGCAGACCGACCCCCCGGGATTCCAGGTCCACCTGGACGTCTTCGAGGGCCCCTTCGATCTGCTCCTCGGCCTCATCGCCAAGCACAAGCTCGACATCACCGAGGTCTCGCTCTCCACGGTCACCGACGAGTTCATCGCCTACATCCGCGCCCGGGGCCCCGAGTGGGACCTCGACCAGACCAGCCACTTCCTGCTGGTCGCCGCCACGCTGCTCGACCTCAAGGCGGCCCGCCTGCTGCCCTCGGGCGAGGTGGAGGACGAGGAGGACCTGGCGCTGCTGGAGGCCAGAGACCTGCTGTTCGCGCGGCTGCTGCAGTACAAGGCGTACAAAGAGGTGGCGAAGATCTTCTCCGGGCTCATGGCGGAGGAGGCGTTGCGCTTCCCGCGTACCGTGCCGATGGAGCCCCAGTTCGCGAACCTGCTGCCCGAGCTGGTGCTCGGCATCGGTCCCGACCAGCTCGCCAGGATCGCCGCCCGGGCCTTCACCCCCAAAGCCCCGCCCACCGTCAGCATCGGGCACATCTACCAGCCGCTGGCCAGCGTGAAGGAGCAGGCCGCGATCCTGGTCATGCACCTGCGCCGGCTGCGCAGGGCCACCTTCCGCGCGCTGGTGGCCGACTGCTCCGGGACCTTCGAGGTCATCGCGCGGTTCCTGGCCGTGCTGGAGCTGTTCCGGGAGTCGGCGGTGACGTTCGACCAGGTGGAGCCGCTGG
Organism: Nonomuraea sp. NPDC050783; assembly: GCF_040802095.1. Lineage (NCBI taxonomy): Bacteria > Bacillati > Actinomycetota > Actinomycetes > Streptosporangiales > Streptosporangiaceae > Nonomuraea > Nonomuraea sp. NPDC050783. Next base: position 201,121 of record NZ_JBFAHK010000003.1, on the reverse strand, counting down.
GCGACCTGCACGTCACCTGGACCGGGGCCGACGACGGGGACGTGGCGGTGGGCGACGACTACGAGGAACCCGCGGAGAGACCACGCCATGACTGACCACCCCGCCCCGCCCTCCGACGAGGAGGGCCGGCACGCGCTGCCCGCCTGGATGACCCTTCCCGGCTCCCTCGTCCAGCCGGAGGACGACCCGCCCCTCCCGCGCGACCCGCCCCTCCCGCCCGGCCCGCCCGGCCCCGCGCCTCGGGCGGAGGAGGACGAGGAGCCGGTCAGGAAGGAAGGGCCGACGCTCCAGGCGGCTCTGGAGGCCATCCTGCTCGTCGTGGACGAGCCCGTCGCCGAGGTGACGCTGGCACAGGTGCTGGAACGGCCCACCCACGAGGTCGCCACGGCGCTGCGCGAGCTGGCGGCGGAATACACCGCCCTCGGACGGGGTTTTGATCTGCGAGAGGTCGCAGGCGGCTGGCGGTTCTACACCCGGGCCGACTGCGCGCCCCTGGTCGAGCGGTTCGTCCGCGACGGCCAGCAGACGCGGCTGACCCAGGCCGCGCTGGAGACCCTCGCGGTCGTGGCCTACCGGCAACCGGTGAGCCGCGCCCGCGTCGCCGCCGTGCGCGGCGTCAACAGCGACGGCGTCATGCGGACGCTCGTCGCCAGGGGGCTGGTCGAGGAGGCCGGCACCGACCCGGAGAGCCAGGCAGTGCTCTACCGGACAAGCTCATACTTCCTTGAACGTCTGGGACTACGGGACCTGAGCGAGCTCCCTGAGCTCGCGCCCTTCCTCCCGGACGACGTGGAAAACCTCGAGGAGACGACAAAGTGATCAACAGGCGAAGCACCCCGTCCGGTGATGGACGCGGTCGTGGACGCACCGGCGGCTCGGACCGTAGTGCCGGCCGCGGCGGGCGTCCCGCCTTCCGCACGGAACGCGACGACCGCGGATACGGCGGCCGCACCGGCGGCGGCCGCGGCGAGCGGTCCTACGGCGACCGCGACCGCGGGTTCGGCGGCGACCGCGACCGCGGGTACGCGAGCGACGGCCGTTCCTCCCGCGACTCCCTCCGCGCCGACCGCTCGGGCGCCCGTTCCCGGTACGGCAGGCGCGACGGCGACGGCGAGGGCCGCTATACCCGCGAGAACCGCCCCGCGAGCCGTCCCGAGGGCCGCTACGGCAACCGTTCCGAGGGCCGTTCCGAGGGCCGCTACGGGAACCGTTCCGAGGGCCGTTCCGAGAGCCGCTACGAGGGCCGTTCCGAGGGCCGTTCCGGGAGCCGCTACGAGGGCCGTTCCGGCAGTCGCTACGCGAGCGGCGACCGCGAGCGCGGCTCCTGGTCGCGCGGTGACCGCGACACTAGGGACGCCCGCGGCGACCGGCCCGCCCGCCCCGCCCGTGACGACAGGTACGGCCGCGACGACCGGCCCGCCCGCGGCGACCGCTACGACCGCGGCCCCCGCCCCGAGTACACCCGTTCCGAGTACGACCGCGGCACCCGCTCCGAGCGCCCGCGCGGCGAGGGCTTCGGCCGCCCGCGCGGCGACCGCGACGCTGACCGCGGCGGCTACCGCTCCGACCGCTACGAGCGCTCCGACCGCCGCGACGACCGCGCCGGCTCGCGTCCCGAGCGCCGCGACGACCGGGGCGATTACCGTTCCGACCGCCGTGACGACCGCCGTGACGACCGCCGTGGCCACGGCTCCGACCGCCGCGACGACCGGGGCGGCTTCCGGGCCGACCGCGGTGGGCGCAGGGAGGACGCCGCCTCGCGGGACACGTCCGCCACGCGCTCGCGTTACGGCAGGCGCGACGGCGACGCCCCCCGGGCCGCCGTCCGGGCCACCGGCCGTGGCACCAGGCGCGACGACGTCCAGACGGTCGGCAGGATCGGCCGGCCCGACAGGCCCGACAGGCCGGCGCGGCCGGCCGGCACCGCCACGAGCAGGGGCCCCGGCAGCCCCCAGCAGGACCGCATCAAGGCGGCCCGCCAGCCCATCCGCGACCGCGACCTCTACCCCGAGGGCTACACCGACGAGCGCGACACCACCGAGGTCCCCGACGGCGTCCGGCTGCAGAAGGTGCTCGCCCAGGCGGGCGTGGCCAGCCGCCGGGCGTGCGAGGAGATGATCGGTGACGGCCGGGTCACCGTGGACGGCCAGGTCGTCCGCCGCTTCGGCGCCAAGGTGGACCCTGCCAAGCAGGTCATCCACGTCGACGGCAAGCGCGTCCCGACCGCCCCCGACCTGGTGTACTACGCGCTCAACAAGCCCATCGGCGTCGTGTCCACCATGGACGACCCGCAGGGCCGCCCGTGCCTGGCCGACTACGTCCAGGAGCTGGCCCCGAGGCTGTTCCACGTGGGCCGGCTCGACACCGAGACCGAGGGCCTGCTGCTGCTCACCAACGACGGCGAGCTGGCCAACCGGCTGACCCACCCCAGCTACGGCGTGCAGAAGAAGTACTGGGCGAAGGTCCCCGGCCCGATCCCCAAGGACCTCGGGCGCCGGCTCAAGCAGGGCATCGAGCTGGAGGACGGCATCGTCAGGGCCGACAGCTTCACCATCGTGCAGGAGCACGGCCAGCAGGCGCTGGTCGAGGTCGTCCTGCACGAGGGCCGCAAGCACATCGTCCGGCGCATGCTGGAGGAGGCCGGGCACCGGGTCATCGACCTGGCCAGGATCGAGTTCGGCCCGGTCAAGCTGGGCCGCACCAAGCCGGGCACGTTCCGCGCGCTGACCCTGAAGGAAGTCGGCGAGCTGTACGCGGCCGTGAAGCTGTAATCTGTCCCAACGCAGGAGCCCGTGCGTGGTTCGTCCCGCACGGGCTCTCCCGCTCTCTCAGAAGGGGACGAGACCACATGGTGCGGGCGGTCCGCGGGGCGATCCAGGTGGACGCCAATGATCGTGCCTCCATCATCGAGGGCACGACCGAGCTGGTCAGCACCCTCATGGAGCGCAACCGGCTGACCACGGACGACGTGATCAGCGTGCTGTTCACGGCCACGCCCGACCTGACGGCCGAGTTCCCCGCGCTCGCGGCCCGCAAGCTGGGCTTCCACGAGGTGCCGCTGATCTGCTGCACCGAGATCGACGTGCCGGGCGCGCTGCCGCGCGTGGTGCGCCTCATGGCCCACATCGAGACCGAGCGCCCGCGTTCGGAGATCCACCACGTCTACCTGCGCGGCGCGGTGGCGTTGCGGCAGGACATCGCGCAGTAGGGGCAGCAGGGCGCGCCTCACCAGGACCTCGACACTCCAGGACATCGAGATGGAACTTCGCACCGTGCTCGTCGTCGGCACCGGTCTCATCGGCACCAGCGCGGCGCTGGCGCTGCGCAGGCACGACGTGCGGGTCCTGCTCGCCGACCGCGACCCGGGAGCCGTGCGGCTGGCCCGGGAGCTGGGCGCGGGCGAGGAGTGGACGCCGGACGACCCGCCCGCCGAGGGCGTGGACCTGGCGGTGATCGCGGTGCCGCCGGCGTTCGTGGCGAGCGAGCTGCTGGAGCTGCAGCGGCACGGGGTGGCGCGGTTCTACACGGACGTGGCCAGCGTCAAGGCCGAGCCCATCGCCCGCGCCCGGCAGCTCGGCTGCGACCTGGCGTCCTACGTCGCCTCCCACCCGCTGGCCGGGCGCGAGAGGTCCGGTCCCGGCGCCGCCCGCGAGGACCTGTTCCTGGGCCGCCCGTGGGCGCTGTGCCCCACCGAGCAGGCCGGCCCCGAGGCGAAGGCCGCCGTGCTGCGGCTGGTCGAGCTGTGCGGGGCCAACCCGGTCGAGGTGGACGCCGGCGAGCACGACCGCGCGGTGGCCGTCGTCTCCCACGCGCCGCACGTCACCGCCTCCGCCGTGGCCGCGCGCCTGGCCGACGCCACGGACGTCGCGCTCGGCCTGGCCGGCCAGGGCGTCCGGGACGTCACCAGGATCGCCGGCAGCGACCCGGGGCTGTGGCTGGGCATCCTGTCCGGCAACGCCACGCCGGTCGCCGAGGTGCTGGAGGCCGTCGCGCGGGACCTGACCGAGGCCGCCGGCGCGCTGCGCGCCCTGGCCGAGGGCGACGGCACCGCCACCCAGGAGATCACCCAGCTGCTCAAGCGGGGCGTGGCCGGGCACGACCGCATCCCCGGCAAGCACGGCGGGCCGGCCTCCGCCTACGTGGCCGTCCAGGTCGTCATCGGCGACCGTCCCGGCCAGCTCGCGCGGCTGTTCCAGGTGTGCGACGAGGTCGGCGTCAACGTCGAGGACGTCCGCCTGGAGCACGCGCCCGGGCTGCCGCTGGGCATCGCCGAGCTGTCCGTGCAGCCCGACGCCGCCACCGCGCTCACCGCGGCCCTGCGCGAGCGGGGCTGGCAACTGCCCTGACGGCGACGCCGGGCGCCCGAGCCCGGCGACGGCGGCCGTTGGGCGCCCAGGCCCGGCGACGGCGGCCGTTGGGCGCACGGGCCCGGCGGCCTCAGCCCGGCGGTGGCGCGCGCGGCGGGTGTCGGTGGCCCGCCGCCGCGCGGGTCTCAGCTCACTTCTTGGTGACCGCCTGGCTGACGGCGTTCGGGCCGTCGTACTCGCGGTCCGGCATGCCCTCCAGGGCCTTGATGATGTCGTCGTCCGCGCCGTGCTCGCGGGCGGTCCTGACCAGGTCGTCCTTGCTGGCCGGATAGTCCACCCCGCTCAGGTGCTTCTGGAGCTGGATCGGATTCGGTGCTGTAGTCATACCGGCCTGCTGCCCGTCGTTCACGAGACGTAACGGCGGGCCTTGGAAGCCGCCTGCGCCGCCTCCAGGCTGGCCAGCCTGGCCTCCACCCGTGGCGGGACGCGCCGCCGCTCGGCCAGCACCCACGGCAGGCCGCGCAGCGCGTCCAGGGCGGCCAGGGCCGAGACGCGGTCGCGCGGCACCGTCCTGGCCAGGTGCGCCGTCCGGCGCAGCGCCGCGCGCACCGGCCGGCGCAGCCAGGTGAACCACAGCGTGTTGCGGATGCCGACGCGGCGCCGGTGGTGGGCGTCCCTGTTGCGCGAGGCGCGGTGGTGGACGGTCAGCTCCTCCAGGTAGCACAGCTCCCAGCCGGCGGTGGCCAGGTCCACGGCCAGCAGCTCCTCCTCGCCGCCCAGCCACAACCGGCGGCTGAAGCCGCCGCACCCCAGGAACGCCTCCCGGCGCAGCACCGACGCGCCGGCCAGGAAGCTGCCCAGCGCCGGGCCGGGCAGCCAGGCGGGGCCGGGGACGGGGGAGTCGCGCAGCTCCGCCACGATCGGGTCCTCGCGGGCGCCGGGCTCGGCCAGGATCCTGGCCGTGATGACGGCCAGGCGGGGATGGGCGTCGAGCACGTCGGCGGCCCGGGACAGCGAGCCGGGCTCCCACCAGGTGTCGTCGTCGGCGAAGGCCACGTACGGGGTGCTCAGGCGCTCCGCGCCCACGTTGCGGCCGACCGCGCCCAGGTTCTCCCGCAGCGCGACCACCTCCGCCTCCGGGTACGCCGCCGCGACCGCGCGGGCGGTGCCGTCGGTGGAGCCGTTGTCCACGAGCACGACGTGCGGGCGCTCGGGCAGGGCGAGCAGCCGGCCGACCGACTCCAGCGCCTCCTCCCGGCGGTTCCACGTGATGACGACCGCCCCGACCCGCCGGTCACCCATGACCCCATCCCCACGCCCGGGCCCCGGCCACCCGCTCCAGGCCGGTCGTGCCGGCCTGCCACACCGGGCCGGTCGCGTCGGAGCGCCATCCCGGGCCGGGCATCCCGGCCTGCCACGTCAGGTCGGTGGCGCGGGCCTGCCGCTTGAGACAGACGGCGGGCACGTGCGGCCCCACCGGCCGGGCCGCCTGCGCGTGCCGCGCCGTGCAACCGGCTCGCGCCCGCCCCCGGCCGGTCGCGCGGCCCGTCGCGTGGGCGGGCGTCCAGGAAGGGTCGGCGTGCGGGGGTCGTCGCGGTGGGTCGGGATGCGGGCTCCGGTCAGCCATCGATGCGCTCCAGCAGGCGGCGGTCACGTTCCACGGACGGTGGGAGGGCACGGCGGGCGGCCAGCGCCCGGGGCAGTCGGGGGACGGCGGCACGCAGGCCCTTCCAGCCCGCGGGCCCCCGGCGCAGGGCGTCGAGGAGGCGGCGGGCCACCACCGGCCACGGGCGGCGCAGCACGGCGGTCAGGAACGCGTTGCGGGCGGCCAGCGCCTGCCGTCCCCGCCGGTCCCGGGAAGGGGAGGGGTGGTGGTGGGCCACGACGTCGTCCACGTACGCCAGCCCCCATCCCCGCGCCGCCAGGTCCACGGCCAGCCGTTCCTCCTCCCCGAAGAAGAAGATCACCTCGTCGAACCCGCCCGCCTCCAGGAACGCCTCCCGCCGCACCACGACCCCGCACGCCAGGAACCCCAGCACGCTCGGCCCCGGCAGGTCCGGCTCGACGCCGAGCGGCGAGCGGGCCATCTGCTCCGACACCGGGTCCAGCCGCTCCTCCGGCCCGACCAGCACGCGCGCGCCCAGCAGGGCCAGCCGGGGATGGGCGTCGAGTACGTCGGCCGCGCGCGTCAGCGCCCCCGGCGCCCACCAGGAGTCGTCGTCGGCGAAGGCCACGTACGGTGTCTCGGCCAGGCGGACGCCGAGGTTGCGCGCGGGCGCGCCCAGGTTCTCGCCCGCCTCGACCACCCGCACGTCCGGGAAGTGCTTGCGGACGAAGCCCACCGTCCCGTCGCGGGAGCCGTTGTCGATGAGGATCACCGGGCGCGGGTGCAGGGGCAGCGAGCGGGCCAGCGCCCGCAGCCTGTCCTTGCTCGCCACCACGACGGTGACCCGAGCTTCGCTCACAACAGAGCACTTACCGCCCGTGCCGTCCTTAGTCATGGGCCGCGGGGTTGAAAGGTGGCGGGCGGAGGCGTACAAAGGAGGGTAACAACGTTACCGAGAAGAAACGGTGTTACCCGGCATGGCGGCTACCGCGTACCAGCAGGCCCAACGGGAAGGGCAGGACGTCGTGCGGACGGCGATCCTCGACGCCGCCAAGCACCTCCTCGTCACCGAGGGCCCGGGCGCGCTGACCGTGCGGCGCATCGCCGGCGAGGTCGGCTGCTCGACCAAGGTCATTTACACCCTGTTCGGCGGCAAGGACGGGCTCAGCGAGGCGTTGTGGCTGGAGGGGTTCGCCCGCTTCGAGCGGCGGCTGCGCGCCGTGCCCGGCGGCGGCGGCGACCCGCTGGCGAGCCTGCGCGCCGGCCTCGACGCCTACCGCGACTACGCGCTCGCCGAGCCCGACTACTACCGGGTCATGTTCCAGAGCGCCATGTCCGGCTTTCGTCCCGGGCCCGACGCCGTGACGGCCGCCCGCCGGTCGTTCGACCTGCTGGTCAGCAGCGTGCGGGCCTGCACGGAGCCGGGCCTGCTGCGCGGCGGCACCGCCGAGGAGATCGCCGACCTGCTGTGGATGGCCGTGCACGGCGCGGTGAGCCTGGAGATCACCGGCTTCTTCCGCGAGCCCGAGTCCGGCCGGCGCTACCGCGCCCTGTACTCCGCCGTCCTCGCCCCCTTCCTGCTGCCTCCCGACCTGCCCGACGACCTGCCCGACGACCTGCCCCCTGAGCCGCCCCGCGACCTGCCCCGCGATCTGCCTTCCGAGCTGCCCGGCACTGGATCCGGCACCGGGCCCGGCACCGGGCCCGGCGAAGTGCCCGGCGAAGTGCCCGGCGAAGTGCCCGGCATCCAGCCCGGGGCCCGGTTCGGCGGTCGGCCCGCCCTGGAACCCGAGGAAAGGACCACGCCATGACCACCACTCCCTACCGGGGCGGTTTCGCGCCCGTCGCCGAGGAGATCACCGCCTTCGACCTGGAGGTCACCGGCCGCATCCCGGCCGAGCTGGCCGGCCGCTTCCTGCGCAACGGCCCCAACCCGCTCAGCCTGGACGACCCGGGCGCGAGCCACCTGTTCATGGGCGACGGCATGGTCCACGGGGTGCGGCTGCGCGACGGCCGCGCCGAGTGGTACCGCAACCGCTGGGTACGCAGCGACGAGGTCGCCCGGCGGCTCGGCGAGCCGGCCCGGCCCGGGCCCACGCACGGCGGTATGGACTTCGCCGCCAACACCCACGTCATCGGCCTGGCCGGGCGGACGTTCGCGACCGTCGAGGCGGGCGCGCTGCCGTACGAGCTGAGCTACGAGCTCGACACGGTCGGCCGTTGCGATTTCGGCGGCGGCCTGCCCGGCGGGTTCGCCGCCCACACCCACGCCGACCCGGCCACGGGCGAGCTGCACGCCGTGGCGTACTTCTTCGGCTGGGACCACCACCAGCACCTCGTCCTCGGCCCCGACGGCACGGTGCGGCAGGTGCGCGACATCCCGATCGCCGACGCGCCGATGTTGCACGACTTCGCCCTCACCGAGCGGTACGTCGTGCTCTACGACCTGCCCGTCACCTTCAGCGCGGAGCACGCCGAGAAGGGCGCCCCGCTGCCGTACGCCTGGAACGAGGACCACGGCGCCCGGCTCGGCCTGCTGCCCCGCGACGGCGGCGAGGTGCGCTGGCTCGACGTGGAGCCGTGCTGGGTCTTCCACACGCTCAACGCCTACGACGACGGCGACGAGGTGGTGGTGGACGTCGTCCGCTACCCCAAGCGCTTCGTGGACGCCCGGCTCGACCTGGGCGGCATCCCCACGCTCGACCGCTGGCGCCTCGACCCGGCGACCGGCAAGGTCACCGCCACCCGGCTCGACGACCGCGCCCAGGAGTTCCCGCGCATCGACGAGCGGCGCACCGGCCGCCCCCACCGCTACGGCTACACCGCCGTCGCCCGCGACATCAACGACGTGGTGAGCCCCGCCGAGACCGAGCTGGAGGACCTGCCTGACGAGGCGTTCGACAACACGCTCATCAAGCACGACCTCGTGCGCGGCACGCAGGAGACCCGGCGGTTCGGACGAGGGGCGTACGTGGGCGAGCCGGTCTTCGTCCCGGCGGGCGAGGCCGAGGACGACGGCTACGTGATGACGTTCGTCAACAACCCCGACCGGGGAGCGGCCGACCTGGTCATCGTCTCCGCGCAGGACTTCACCGGCGCGCCGGTCGCCACCGTGCACCTGCCCGCCCGCGTCCCGCTCGGCTTCCACGGGAGCTGGCTCGCCGACTGAACCGGCTCCCTGACTGAACCGGCTCCCTGACCGGGCCGGATCGCCGACCGGGCCGGAAGCGGTAGCCTCTTCACGTCGAAACACACGTGCAGAGGGAGAGGCCGTGACCGGTCTGGTCGTCGCCATGGACGGTCCTTCGGGGTCGGGCAAGTCGAGCGTGTCGCGCGGGGTCGCCCGCGCGCTGGGCCTGCGTTATCTCGACACCGGGGCCATGTACCGCGCGATGACCTGGTGGATGCTCCGGCAGGGCGTCGATCTCGCCGACCCGGCCGCGATCGCCGCCCGCTGCGGCGAGCCCGGCATCGTCTCCGGCACCGACCCCGACGGCCCGGCCATCCACGTCGACGGCGTCGACGTCGCGGGCCCGATCAGGGAGGGCGAGGTGACCGGGGCGGTCTCCGTCGTCGCCGCCGTGCCCGAGGTGCGGGCGCGGATGGTCGCGCTCCAGCGCGAGATCATCGGCGCCGGCGGCATCGTCGTCGAGGGCCGCGACATCGGCTCCGTCGTCTGCCCCGAAGCCCCCGTCAAGATCTACCTGACGGCCAGCGCGGAGGCCCGCGCCCGCCGGCGCACCGCCGAGCTGGCGGGCACGACGGTGGAGGCGCAGCAGGAGGCGATGGCCAGGCGTGACACCCTGGACTCAACACGTAAGACCGACCCGCTCTCGATGGCGGCTGGCGCCGTCGAGCTCGACACCACCGCGCTGACCCTCGACGAGGTGATCGCGGAGGTGCTGAGGCTGGTCAAGGAGCGCACCTGATGACCATGTCAGGCGCGGTACTCACACAAAGGACGAAATATCGTGTCAACGGGGGACTGGGTCGAGGCTGAGTTCGACGACCTTGAGATCACCGAGCACGGCGACAACACGCCGCTGCCCGTCGTCGCCATCGTAGGACGCCCGAACGTCGGCAAGTCCACGCTGGTCAACCGCATCATCGGCCGCCGCGAGGCGGTCGTCGAGGACGTGCCGGGCGTCACCCGCGACCGCGTCACGTACGAGGCCAACTGGAGGGGCCGCCGCTTCACCGTCGTCGACACCGGCGGCTGGGATCCCGACGCCACCGGCATGGGCCTGCGCATCGCCGAGCAGGCCCAGGTCGCCGTCGAGCTGGCCGACGTGATCGTGTTCGTGGTGGACGCCACCGTGGGCGCGACCGACGCCGACGAGATCGTCGGCTCCGTGCTGCGCCAGTCGGGCAAGCCGGTCGTCCTGGCCGCCAACAAGGTCGACAACCAGCAGCTCGAACTGGAGGCGGCCGCGCTGTGGGCGCTCGGTCTCGGCGAGCCCTACCCCGTCTCGGCCCTGCACGGCCGGGCCAGCGGCGACCTGCTCGACATCGTGCTCGACCTGCTGCCCGAGACGCCGCGCGTCACCTTCGAGGCCGAGCGCGGCCCGGCCCGCGTCGCGCTGCTCGGCAAGCCCAACGTCGGCAAGTCCTCGCTGCTCAACAAGCTCGCCGGCGAGGAGCGGGTCCTGGTCGACCCGATGGCGGGCACCACCCGCGACCCGGTGGACGAGCTGGTCGAGCTGGGCGGGCGCACCTGGCGCTTCATCGACACCGCCGGCATCCGCAGGCGCGACCGCGAGCTGCAGGGCGCCGACTTCTACGCCGCCATGCGCACCCGCGCCGCGCTGGAGCGCTCGGAGGTGGCGATCGTGCTCATCGACGCCAGCCAGCCGCTCACCGAGCAGGACCTCCGCATCATCGGCCTGGTCATCGAGTCCGGGCGGGCCATGGTGGTCGCCTTCAACAAGTGGGACCTCGTCGACGAGGACCGCCGCTACTACCTGGAGAAGGAGATCGACCGGCAGCTCGTACGCACCCCGTGGGCGCTGCGGGTCAACATCTCGGCCAAGACCGGGCGGCACGTCGACCGGCTGGTCCCGGCGCTGGAGAAGGCGCTCGACTCGTGGTCCACGCGGGTGCCGACGGCGCGGCTCAACGCCTTCCTCACCGAGCTGGTGCAGCAGACGCCGCCGCCGGTGCGGGGCGGCAAGCAGCCGAAGATCCTGTTCGCCACGCAGGCGTCGACCGAGCCGCCCAAGTTCGTGCTGTTCACCTCCGGCTGGCTGGAGGACACCTACCGGCGTTTCGTCGAGCGGCGCATCCGCGAGGAGTTCGGCTTCGCGGGCTCGCCCATCGAGGTCACCATGAAGATCAGGGAGAAGCGCCCGAAGAAGGACAAATAACGTTTGCGCCGCGGGGGGCCGGCTCCTAAGATCGGCGGCAACGCGTTGAGGGAGACGAGTAGCCGCGGACCCGCACGGGTCCAGAGAGCCGCCGGTAGCTGGAAAGGCGGCCCCGCGCCCCGCGGCGAAGACACTCCTGAGCGCGGGGAGGAAATGCCCCGCCGGCCTGACCCCCGTCATCGGGTCCTCACGAGGCCGCCTCGCTCCGGCGGGGCGGCGAAAGTGCGGTGGCACCGGGAGCTCCCTTCTCCCCCGCACTCCCAAGGGATCACGCATATTCCGCAGAGGAGTTGTGATGATCTCTCGTGTCCTGTCCGCGGAGCTCGCCGAGCACGCGGGACGACGAGTGACGATCGCCGGCTGGGTCCATCGCCGCCGGCACCTGAAATCCGTGTCCTTCCTCGTGGTCCGGGACCGCGCCGGGCTCGCCCAGGTCGTCCACGGCCACCCCGGTCCCGCCCGGACGGCCGGGGACCACACCGGAAACCACACCGGGGGCTACGCCGAGAGCCACGTCGAGAGCCACGTCGAGGGCGCCCCGGCGGCCGGTGGCGGGTTGCCGGGGGAGGAGAGCGTCGTCCGGGTCACCGGCACCGTGACGCTCCAGCCCCAGGCGCCCGGCGGCGTCGAGCTGACCGAGCCGGAGATCGAGGTGCTGGCCGAGCCCGGCACGCCGCCCCCGTTCGACCTCTACCGGCCGGTGGTGCCCGCCTCGCTGCCGACGATCCTCGACCACGCGCCGGTCGCGCTGCGCCATCCGCGGCTGCGGGCGCCGCTGGAGATCTCGGCCGCGAGCGTGGCCGGGTTCCGCGAGGCGCTCGACCGGCTCGGCTTCACCGAGATCCACACCCCGAAGATCGTCGGCTCGGCCACCGAGTCGGGGGCGAACGTCTTCGGCATCGACTACTTCGGCCGGCCCGCCTACCTCGCCCAGTCGCCGCAGTTCTACAAGCAGGCCATGGTGGGGGTGTTCGAGCGGGTCTACGAGGTCGGGCCGGTCTTCCGGGCCGAGCCGCACGACACCGTACGCCACCTCGCCCAGTACACCAGCCTCGACGCCGAGCTGGGCTTCGTCACCGACCACCGGGACGTCATGGCCGTGCTGCGGCAGGCGGTGGCGGGCATGATCGAGTCCGTACGCCACCGGGCCGCGCCCGCCGTCGGCCTGCTCGGCGTCGCGCTGCCCGAGGTGCCCGCCGAGATCCCGGCCGTGCACTTCACCGAGGCGCAGCGGCTCACCTCCTCCGACGAGCCGGACCTGGCTCCGGCGCAGGAGCGGTGGCTGTCGGAGTGGGCGCTGCGGGAGCACGGGTCGGAGTTCCTGTTCGTCACCGGCTACCCCATGGCCAAGCGGCCCTTCTACACCCACCCCGACCCCGCGAGGCCCGGCTACTCCAACGGCTTCGACCTGCTGTTCCGCGGGCTGGAGCTGGTGACGGGCGGGCAGCGGCTGCACCGGTACGAGGACTACACGGCGGCGCTGGCCGCCCGCGGGGAGCCGGCCGCGGCGTACGAGGGTTACCTCCAGGCGTTCCGGTACGGGATGCCGCCGCACGGCGGGTTCGCGCTGGGCCTGGAGCGGTGGACGGCACGGCTGACGGGCGCGGCCAACATCCGCGAGACCACGGCCTTCCCCCGCGACCTCCACCGCCTGTCTCCCTGACGGAAGCACTCGGCCCGCCCCGGCCCGAGGGAAGGGGCGGGCCGGTCAGCGGGTCTCGGCGGCCGGGTCCGGGGCCTGGACGGCGGCCGGCACGCGGGGCGGGCGGCGCGGCATGAGGACGGCGACCGCCCCGCCCGCCAGGCAGACGAACGCGGTGACGAGGAACATCTCGGTGTACTCCACGTGCAACGCCGCCTGCACCCGGGCGGTGTACTCGGCGAGCTGCCGCTGGTAGGTCGCCGCGTCCACCCCGAAGGGCAGCGGCGTGTCCAGGTGGGCCGTCAGCGACTGGAACCGGTGGAACCCCCACGCCGACACCGTCGCGATGCCGATCAGCATGCCCATCATCCTGGCCACCACGACCGCCGCCGAGGCCACGCCGTGCTGGGCCGCCCGGCTCGCCCGCAGCACCGCCGACGACACCGGGGCGACCACCAGGCCCAGGCCGAGCCCGGCCACCACCAGGTCGGCGTCCACGACCAGCCCCGCGCCGGCCGGCTCCAGGGGCCAGCGGCTCATCAGCCAGTAACCGGCGGCCGCCAGCACCATGCCGGCCACCGCCACGCCCCGCTCGCCCAGCCGCCGGGCCAGGAGCCCGCCGAGCAGCGCCCCCACGGTCAGCGCGACCAGGAACCTGGCCAGCACGAACGCCGCCCCCAGCTCGTCCCGCCCCATGAGGGTCTGCGCGGTGAGCGGCACGAACACCATCGTGACCAGCAGCGCCGCCCCCGCCAGGAAGCTCACGCCCAGCGTCGCCAGCAGCGGGCCCTTGCGGACGCCGGTCAGGTCGAGGAGCCGGACCGGGGAGCGGATCTCCCACCACACGAACACCCCGGCCGCCAGCGCGCCCGCCGCGATCAGCGGCGCCCCCCAGGGCGGCAGGAACGCCTTGGCCGGGTCGGGGTTGTAGAGCCCGGCGACGAGCAGCGCCAGCGCCAGCGCCAGCAGGGCCGCACCGGCCCCGTCCACCCGCCGCCCTGCCGCGCCGGCCCCGTCCACCCGCTGCTCCGTCGCGCCGGCCCCGTCCACCAGTCGTCCTGCCGCGCCGGCCGGGCCCGCCGGCGGGCGTTCGCCGTCGGACGGGGACAGCCCGGGGCCAGAGCGGCCCCCAGCGCCCGCCCGGCCGGGGAGCGCGAGCTGGACCGCCAGGGCCGCGAGCGCCGCCAGCGGCACGTTGATCCAGAAGATGGCGTGCCAGCCGCCCAGCTCCACCCCCGCCACCACGACCGCCGGCACCTGCGCCAGCAGCCCGCCGTACAGCGGCCCGACCGCCGAGCCCAGCTCCTGCGCCGCGCCCACCGCGCCCAGCGCCACGGGCCGTTCCCGCTCGTCCCACAGGTCGCCGATGAGCGCCATCGTGATCGGCAGCAGCGCCCCGCCGGCGATGCCCTGCACGGTACGCCCGGCCACCACCATCACCTCGCCGGCCGCCAGCGCCGTCAGCACCGAGCCGAGCGCGAACGCCGCCAGGCAGGCATGGATCAGCGGCCGCCGCCCGAACCGGTCGGACAACTGCCCGAGCAGCGGCATCGCCGCGATGTAGCCCAGCAGGAACCCGGTGACGATCGGCGTGGCCCGCTCCAGGCGGTTGAGCGGCACGCCGACGTCCCCGGCGATCTCGACGAGCACGGTCACCACGACGTACGCGTCGAGCGCGGCCAGCAGCACCACCGCGCCGCCCGCGCCGAGCACGACCCGCCGGGCGGCGCTCATGAGCCGGCGGGCGGCGTGATCGTCACCGGCGCGTCGTAGTCGCTGAAGGACACCGTCACCGTGCCGCCCCGCAGCGGCAGGCTCGCCCTGGTGAGCCTGCTGGTGGCCTGGTCGATCCAGACCTTGCCGTTCACGTCCTGCGAGACCCCGGGCACGATGTCCTTGACCACCTGCGCGGGGAAGGTCGTGGCGACCCGGTACGCGCCGTCCTCGACGCCCTCCACCTTGGGGTTGACCGCCGAGGACAGCAGCTTCGCGATGCCCTTCGTGGGCTCCAGGATCACCGACGGATCGTAGAACTGCGCGAGCTGCTGCCGGGTCATCTTCTGGAAGCCGCCCGTCGGCCCCTTGAAGTGCACGGTGTCGCCGACGAGGGCGAAGGTGACCTCCTGCAGGTTGCCCAGGATGTCGATCGTGAGCGTGCCGTCGGCGTCACCGCCGGCGGTGAGCCGGCCGTCGGCCTTGCGCAGCGGCACGTTGGGCTTGCCCTCGGTGGCGATCGAGAAGGCGGCCGACTTGACCGCCTTCATGGCCCCGGCGGCCTTCGTCATGAGGTCGGGGCCGGCGGGCAGCTCGTCCCCGCCCCCGCCCCCACCGCCCGACGAGCAGGCCGCCGAGCAGGCCGAGAAAAGCGCGAGAACCGCCACGATCAGAAATCTTCTGAGCATGAGCGGATCGTAGCGACCGGGGGTCGAGGCCGCGCGCCGTCGCGGATATCGGTCGGGTATCGGGCCCCGCCGCGCTCAGCGCAGCTTCTTGAGCTGCTCCACGAGCGGCGCGTACGCCGCCTCGATCGCCTGGAGCTGGTCGTCGCTGAGCCGGTCCACGAAGTGCTCGCGCACGCTCGCCACGTGGAACGGGGCCACCCGCTGGATGGTCTCCCAGCCCTCGTCGGTCAGCACGGCGAAGGTGCCCCGCCGATCGTCGCGGCAGTCCTCCCGTTTGACCAGGCCCTTGGCCTCCATGCGGGAGATCTGGTGGGACAGGCGGCTGCGCGACTGGATCGTGGCGTCGGCCAGGTCGCTCATGCGCATGCGGCGCCCCGGGTTCTCCGACAGGTTGACCAGGATCTCGTAGTCGTTCAGCGACAGGGAGTGCTCCTGCAGCTCGCGGTCGAGCCGGTGCATGAGCAGCTTGTGCAGCGCCAGATGCGTGCGCCAGGCACGCTGTTCGGCGGATGAAAGCCAGCGAGGCGCGCTCATGATCTCCAATGTAGCGCACGTAGAGTGAACGTCATGGCGGACAGCTCGACTGACAAGAACGGAGACAGTCTCGGCACCGTGCTCGTGGCGGGCGCGGCCAACCTGACCATCGCCCTGGCCAAGCTGGTCGCGGGCCTGCTCAGCGGCTCGGCGGCGATGCTGTCGGAGGCCGCGCACTCGGCCGCCGACACCGTGACCGAGCTGCTGCTGCTGGTCGCGGTGCGCCGCTCCGGCCGGCCCGCCGACCGGCGCCACCCGTTCGGGCACGGCAAGGCCGGGTTCTTCTGGGCCATGATGGCGGCGGTGGCCACGCTCGTGGGCGGCGCGGGCTTCTCGATCACCCACGGCGTGCACGAGATCAGCCACGGCGAGCGGCTCGGCGCCCTGGGCCTGTCCTACATCGTGCTGGCCGTCTCCTTCGTCATCGAGTCCGTCTCGTTCGCCAAGGCGTACGCGCAGGTACGCTCCGAGGCCGCCCGCCACCAGATCAGACCGCTGCGGCTGGTGCGCGTCACCTCCGACACCGCGCTCAAGGCCGTGGTGTTCGAGGACGCGGCCGCGCTGGTCGGGCTGGTGATCGCGGGCGGCGGGCTGCTCGGCTCGCAGCTCACCGGCTCGGCCCTGTGGGACGGCCTGGCCTCGGTCGCGATCGGCGTGCTGCTGCTGCTCGTCGCGCTCACCCTGATCCAGTCGAACCTGTCGCTGCTCATCGGCCAGGCCGCGCCGCCGGGCATGGAGACCGGCATCCGCGCGGTGCTGCTCGCCCAGCCGGAGGTCGAGGACGTCGTCCAGCTCCTCACCATGATGATCGGCCCCGGCGACGTGCTGGTCGCCGCCAAGATCGACTTCAGGGACGAGGCCAGCGCGGCCGGCGTGGAGGTCGCCTGCGACGAGGTGGACCGGCGGCTGCGCGAGCAGTTCCCCGCCGTCAGCCTGGTCTTCCTCGACCCGACCCCGACCCGCCGCTCCCCGGCCTGACCTCTCACCCCGGCCCGGGGACCGGCACCCGGCGGGCGGGGAAGTCGGTGACCACCGCCACCCTGATGTCCGGGGCGGCGCTCCACTCCAGCAGGTGGCGGCCGGTCAGGTCGTCGCCGCCGGAGCCGATCCGGTCCAGCGACAGCTCGCCCCGCTTGATCAGCGCCTCCTTGCGGGTCCAGCGGCGGATCAGCTCGTCGTTGCCGGTGACCAGGGCGCGCTCGCGCGGCGTGAGCACCCGCTCGGCCAGCGCCTCGTCCATCGGGCCCGGCGGCACGCGCTCGGCGTCCGCGCCGACCCTGCCGGGGCCCGCGGCGGCGCAGACGTACCCGCGGGTGTGGCTGAGGCTCAGCCCCAGCTCGGGGGCCTGCTCGATGTACGGCCTGCCGTGGCCGGGGCCGTGCACCTCGCAGACCTGCAGCAGCGTCAGGCCGGCCGGGTCGGTGCCGTCGCCGAGCGCGGCGGCCGCGCAGAGCCGCGCCAGCAGGTGGGCGGCCACGAACGTGGCGCGGTCCGCCTCGAACCGGAACCGCGCGGCGCGTTCCCGTTCCACCTCGGTGAGCCAGTGTTCGGGCGCGCGCACCTCGTCCGGGTGGCCGCCCATCGCCAGAGGGCCGATCGTCAGTCCTTCTTCTCGCCGTCGTTCTTGCTGTCGTTGTTCTTGCCGTCGAGGGCGTACTGGTCGTCCGAGGCCGCGCCGAGCACGGTCACGTCCCGGACCTTCCAGACGCCCTTCTCCTTCACAAGAGCGATCTTAAGGTGCGAATCCTTCACCGAGCGGATCGCCTCGGAGGTGTTCACCTGCTGGTCCACGACGACGATCGCGTGCGCGGTGGCCTCGTCCACGTCGGCCAGGTACACCTCGCGGACCGTGGCCTGGGCGACGGCCTTGAGCTTGACGATGACCTGCGCCATCGCGCCGCCGAACGCCGAGTCGTAGGTGGCCAGGAAGTCGCCCGTGGCCTGGGCGCTCAGCGTGGCGCGGGTGGTCTGGAGGTCGCGGTAGTCGTAGCTGAGCAGGGACGTGCTGAACGCGCTCGCCGCCCCCGACACCTCCAGGCGCAGCGCCCGCTCGGCCGCCAGCGACTCCCGCGCCTGGTCGGCCCGGCTCGCGGCCACCCACTGCAGGACGGCGGTCGCGGCGAGCGCGGCCACCAGCATCGCCGCCACCGCGCCCATGACCTTGACCCGGGTGACCCGCCTCCGGCCCGCGCCGCCCGCGGCAGCCGGACCCGAGGGGGCGGGCCCGGAAGGGGAGGGGGAGGCCGCCTCCTCGGGGGTCTCAGGCGCCTCGGAGGTCTCGGAGGTCTCGGATGCCTCCCCGCTCTCAGATGCCTCCGCGGTCTCAGGCGCCTCCGGGGCCTCAGATGCCTTCGGGGGCTCGGAGGAGGTGGGGGCGAGGTCCTGTCCGGCAGTCATTCCGACTCCTCACGGCGGCGGGCCGCCCGGCCCGCCGCGGTCCAGCCCACGATGCCACCACTTGCCACCACGGCGAGAAAGATCGCGACAATCAGCGGGACGGTGTTCGTTGGGGTACGGGACGACGGGGCGGCCGCCCCGCTGGGGGACGTCCCGGGTTCGAGCTCGCCCACCTCGGAGGAGGAGGGTGACGGCGACGGCGAGGCGGGCCCGGTTTCCGCCGGGGAGGGCGACGCCGCCCCCGCCCGGCGACCGGGCTCGCCGCCGTCGTCCCGGCCGCCGCCGGGGTGCCGCGCGTCGGTGGTGGCGGCGGCGGCCCGCCGGGGGCAGGAACGCAGGGCGGGAACGGCCGGAGGCCCGATCGGCCCCGCGTACTCCTCGGCCGGCACCGGCCCGCCCGGCACGCTGAAGACGAACGTCGCCTTCCCGTACACCGTATCCCCCCGCCGGTCGCTGATGTCGTCGGACAGGCTGAGCGCCGTCGGCACGATGCCGAGCAGGTGACGGGTGTTGCGCTCGGTCGCGGCGGAGAACGCGGGCCGGTGCGGCAGCCCGAACGCCGTCAGCAGGCACGAGAACCCCGGCCGCGATCGCTTGATGGCGGTGTCGAGCTGCGCGAACACCCCGGGCCCCCGGTCGAGGAAGGCGTTCAGGTCGGTCCGCGAGGCCCGCAGCGCCGCCGTGACCGTGCTCAGGTCGCCGATCCCGGCGGCGAGGGCGTCCTTGCGCCCGGCCAGGGTGTGCGTGAGCCGGGTGAGCTGCACCGACAGGTCGTCGAGCAGGTCGGCGTTGTCGGCCAGGGTCCCGGTCAGGGAGTGGGCGTCGTCGATGAGGCCGCGGATCGCCGGTGCCCGCCCGTCCAGGGCGACGGCCAGCTCGTGGGTGATGGTCCTGGCGTCGCGGGGCGGGACCGCGTTCAGCAGCTTGCCGACGCCCTCGAACAGCTTCTTGTAGTCGAGCGGCACCGACGTCCTGGCCAGCGGGATCACGTCCCCGGCCGCCAGGGACGGCCCGCGCACGCCGCCCGGGGGCGGCGACAGCTCCACGTACGGCTCCCCGACGGCCGACTTGCGTCGCACCTCGGCCGTCACGCCCCTCGGCAGCCGTACCTCCCGGTCGAGGTCCAGCCCCACGACGATGCGGCCGGGCGCCAGCCGTACGTCGCCGATCCTGCCGACCCGCACCCCCAGGTACGCCACGTCGAACCCGCGCGTCAGCCCCGGCGAGGAGACGAACTCGGCCGACACCCGGTAGGGCCGCTCGATGGCGTCCAGCCGGATGATGGTGCTGAACGCCCAGATCGTCATGACGATCCCCAGCACCACGAAGAACCCCAGGTTGAGGTAGATCCGGTTCCTCATCGCGGCGGCTCCAGCAGCAGACGGAAGTCCCCGCGCCGGCCGGCCGGGGGCGGGTCGCCGGCCGGCGCGGGCAGCAGCAGGCCCTTGAGCCAGATGTAGGACAACATCTGGCCGTTGACCACGATCGGCGGCGCGTCGATGAACTCCTGGATCTCGGCCACCAGCCGCTTGAGGTCCTCCCTGCCCCGCTGCATCGACGACGAGATGGCCTCCAGCTCGCGCAGCAGCGTGCGCAGCCGGGCCGCGTGCCGCGGGTAGACGGTGAGGTTGGCCTCCTTGGCCAGGCCCGTCAGCGCGATCACGGCGGTCTTGATGTGCCGGCGCCCGTGCGCGAGCCGGGAGGTGGCCGCGGCGAGCGTGCCGGGCAGCCGGTCCAGCTCGCCGCTGCCCTCGGCCAGGTCGTCGCCCAGCTCGGCGAGCGCGTCGATGGTGGTGGCCAGGTCGGCGCGGGCGGCGGCGTAGGCGTCGGTGACCTCGGCGGTCTGCTCGATCAGCTTGTTGACCTCGTCGCCCTGCCCGGCGAACGCGGTCGCGGCGGCGTCCAGGACGGCGTTGACGTCCTGCGCGCCCAGCGCCTCGATGAGCGGCCCGGCCCTGGCGGTGACCTGCTCGATGTCCGGCTCGACGGAGGTCTCGGCGATGGTGTCGCCGTCGGCCAGGTACGGCCCCGTGGACAGGTCCCTGCCCGGCGGCGGCGTGAGCAGCACGTAGTTCTCGCCCAGCACCGACGTCTTGGCGACGGTGGCCGTGCTGCCCCGCGGCACCCGGTGCCCGTCCTGCACCGCCATCGTGACCCGGGCCCGGTAGCCCTGCAACCGGATGTCGGTGACCGTGCCCACCCGCACGTCGGCGATCTGCACGCTGTGCCCGGCCACCAGGCTCTGCACGTCGTCGAAGACGGCGTGCAGAGTCAGCTCGCCGCTCGTGGCGCCCAGCGTCCGCAGCGAGCAGGACGTGGTCATGGACGCGGCCACCGCCAGCGCGAGCAGCGCGGCCAGCAGGCGGGCCCGCGCCAGCAGGCGGGCCCGCACCGCCGCCCTCGCCCGCACCACCGCCCTCGCCCTCACCGCCGCCCGCCCCGCTGCTGGAAGGGGCAGTTGCTCAGCCCGGCGGGCAGGCACGGCACCGGCCCCAGGTTCAGCGCGTCGAACAGCGGTTGCAGCCAGGCCCTGGTCATCGCGTTGAGCACCACCCGGATCTTCAGCACGTGGTGCTTCCTGTCCCAGGAGTCGATCAGCACGTCGGCGAAGTCGGCGGCGCCCTTGACGGCCCGCGCGACCGACGCGCTGTTGGCCCGCAGCGTCAGCACCAGCTCGGCCAGCGTCGCCGTGGCCCGCGGCAGCCGCGCCGAGTACTGCTCGATGAGCACGTCGCCGCGCCGCACGAAGTCCGCCATGCCGGAGATGAAGCCGCGCAGCCGCCGCCGCTCCTCGGCGAGGATCGCACTGGCCTCGGCGAAGGAGTCGATGGCGCCGGTCACCTGGCGCTCGCGCCCGTTGAGCGTCGTGGCGAGCTTGTCGAGGCCCCTGGCCAGGTCGATGAGCTGCTGGTCCTGCCTGGCGAGGGTGCCGGTCAGCTCGGCGGTGTCGGCGATCGCGTTGTTGATCGTCTTGCCGCGGCCCCTGACGCTCGTGGCCAGGTCGCCCGCGACCTCGCCCAGCTTGTCGGAGTCGAGGGCGTCGGTCAGCTTGGTGAACGCGTCGAGCGCCTCGTCGATCTCGACCGGCAGCTCGGTGCGCTCCAGCGGGATGGTCGCCCCGGGCGCGGCCCGCCGGTCGCCGGGCTTCCACGGCGGGTAGAGGACGACGTTCCGCTCGCCCAGGGTGTTCTGCGGCGCGACCACGGCCCGCACGTCCGCCGGGAGCGGCACCTGCCGGTCCACCAGCAGCCCGACGCGCACCCGGTCGCCGTCGATGCGGATGCTGTCGACGTAGCCGGCGTCCAGGCCCATCACCTTGACCCGCGCCTGCTCGTACAGGGAGGGCGTGGCGCTGAAGATCGCCGTCAGCCGGTACGGCTGCGCGCCGAGCGCCGAGCACCCGGACGCGAGCAGCGCCCACACCGCCAGGACCGCCGCGAGCCGCCTCACCGCTCGTCCTTCCTGTCGCGCGCGACGGCGGCCAGCACCTCGGGGTTGATGGGGCCGAGGCCCGTGGCGATGGCCTCCAGCCACGGGCCCTGGCCGCCCATCGTGGACAGGCCCGTGAAGGTCGGGCCCGCCCAGGCCAGGAGCGCGTTGAACCGCTGGTTGCTGCCGCTGAGCCGGGTCGTGATGGCCGCGTTGTCGTCCAGCACCTGCACGAGCGAGCGCTCGTGCTCGCCGATCAGCCGGGTGGTGCTCCGCACGAGGTCGCTGCCGTCGCCGAGCAGCACGCGCAGCTCGTCGCGCCGCCTGCGCAGCTCGGTGAGCATGATCTCGATGGCGTCGATGAGCCGGACGAGCTGCTTGTCCTTCTTCTCCAGCACGTCCATGATCTTGTTACCGTTGTCGAGCAGCCGCTGGAGCTGCGGCTCGCTCCTGCTGATCGTGTCCGACAGGTCGCCGATGTCGCGCAGCAGCCGGGTGAGGCGGCCGTGCTTGGACAGGTCCACCTTGTCCAGCTCGCCGAGCAGGTCGTCCACGGCATCGGTGTCGAGGCGCTGGACCAGCCGGGTGGCGTCGTTGATGGCGTCGTTGACGAGCGTGGGCACGCCGGTGCGCTCCAGGGGGATGCGCCGCCGCGCCTCGGGGAGCTGGTCCAGGTACGGGGGCGACACGGCGCCGGTGAGCCTGACGTAGCGGCCGCCGAGCAGG
Organism: Nonomuraea sp. NPDC050783; assembly: GCF_040802095.1. Classification (NCBI taxonomy): domain Bacteria; kingdom Bacillati; phylum Actinomycetota; class Actinomycetes; order Streptosporangiales; family Streptosporangiaceae; genus Nonomuraea; species Nonomuraea sp. NPDC050783. The sequence goes on along the minus strand of NZ_JBFAHK010000003.1, from coordinate 178,715 downwards.
TTCGACAGGGCGATGTCGGCGCGGGTGCCGCGGCCGAGCCGCACGCCGTCGTCCACCCGCCAGGTGACGACGACCTGGCCGTGCGCGTAGTCGGCGCGCACCTCGGTCACCTCGCCGACCCGCACCCCGGCCACCCGCACGTCGTTGCCGGTACGCAGCCCGCCGGAGTCGGCGAACACGCCCGAGACGGTGTAGCCGCCCTCCAGCAGGCCGAGGTTGCCGACCAGGAACGTGGCGAGCAGGATCGCGGCGACCGTGCCCATCGACACCAGGCCGACGGCGTACTTGTTGCGGTCCCTGAAGGATCTGCTCACCGGCCCACCACCAGCTTCCGCAGGTCCTCGCCGCTGCGGACCCGCGTGTTGCGCAGCGGCGGCGGCGTGCTCATCCCGTACGGGCACGGCGCCGGCCCCAGCGCCAGGCAGGGGACCGCGGTGACGAAGTAGTGGCCGCGGTCCACGGTCGAGTACGCCCGCGCGAACAGCGGCTGCAACGTGCTCACCATGCGGTCGATCTCGCCCACGTGCCGCCGGACGCCGCCGGTCAGCCCCCGCAGGTTGTCCACGAGCGCGCCCAGCTCGCCGGCGTTCCTCCCCAGCACCTGGTCGCCGGTGTGGACGGTGGCCGACAGCTCCACCAGCGCGTCGTCGATCAGCTCGCGGTTGCCGGCGAACGCCTCCGACAGCGTGACGAGGTTGTCGACGAGCTGCTCGATCTGCTTGTCGCGGCGGGCGACCACGCCGCTGACGGTCGCGTAGTCGGCCAGCAGCCGCTCGATGGTCTCGCGGCGCTCGCTGACGGTGGTGGTGATGGCGTTGACGTTGTCCAGCAGCCGCGGCAGGTTGCGCTCGTTGCCCTTGAGCGAGGTCGCGGCGGCGGTGAGGAGCTGGTTGATCTGGTCGGGGTCCAGGCTGCGGGTCAGCGGGCCGAGGTCGCTGACGAGCTGGCCGATGTCCACCACGGACGAGGTGCGGGCGATGCGGCCGCCCGGCGGCAGCCGCCCGGGCGCGGTGCCGGGCAGCAGGTAGACCACGCGCTGGCCGATCGCGTTGCGCCAGCGGACGGCCGCCTCGGTGTCGGCCGGCACCCGGACGGCGTCCTGCACCTCCAGGGTGACCTCGGCGCGGCCGTCCACCACCCTGATGCCCGCCACCTGGCCGACCGGCGCGCCGGCGATCTTGACCTGGTCGCCCTCGGCCAGCCCGGACACGTCGTCGAACCTGGCGGTGATCCGGTAGCCGCCACCCCCGCCGACCCGGGCGACCTGCACGGCGATCAGCACGATCAGCGCCACGGTCAGCCCGACGAACAGCGCGAAGCGCAGGAACGTCCAGCGGCGGCGGGCGCGCTCGGCGGAGGCGGCCATCTCAGCGCCTCCCGTCGGTGGGGCCGCAGACGCCGACGATCAGCTCGCAGACGTCGGTGGCGACGAACGCCTCCACCTGGAGCTGGTTCCTGCCGTCCGGGCCGGGCGCCTCGATCAGCTCGTTGAGCAGGCCGAGCAGCCGGTTCAGGCCGCGTACGCCGTCGCCGGCCAGGCCGAGCTGGGCGTAGACGAGCGCGGCCACCCGCTCGCCGGAGTGCACCCCGGCCCGCAGGTCCTGGCGGTGCTCGCGCAGGCCGTGGGCGCCCAGGTCGCTGATCGAGGTGACCTCCTGCAGCAGGGCGCGTACCTTGTCGGCGCGGCGCAGCAGGTCGGGGGTGATGGTGTTGACGTCGGCGGAGATCGAGACCAGCTCGTCGCCCTTGTCCGCCAGGGCCGTGCCGAGCGCGGCGGTGTCGTGCAGGAACCGGCGGGCGCGGGCGCGCTGCCGGTGGGCGACGCCGACGACGGTGCCGGCGTCGGCGATCAGCTCCCGCAGGTGCTCGCCCTCGCCGTCCAGGCCCTGGGCGAGGGTGTGGACGATGACGGTGACCTCGCGCGGGTCCACGGCGTTCAGGCCGCGGTAGGCGTCGCCGAGCGTGTCGGACAGGTCGAGCGGGCCGGAGGTGTCGGTGATGACCGCGCCGGAGGCCAGGAACGGGCCGGTGGTCTCGCCCGCCCCCGGGGTGAGCGCGACGTACTTGGGGCCGAACACCGAGCTGGGCTCGATGGAGGCGGTGGTGGTGGCGGGCAGCCGCAGGCCGGGCTGGAGGTGCATGGTGACCACGGCCCGGCCCCTGGCGTCGAGCGAGACGCCGGTGACGTCGCCGACCGTGATGCCGCGCACCCTGACCGGCGAGTTGGTGTCCAGGCCCTGCCCGGCGCGGACGAACACCGCCTCGATCCGCGTCCCGCGTAACTCGGTGACGCCGCGCACGACGTAGACCGTCGCCGCGGCCAGGACGGCGAGCGTCGCGAGGGCGATGCCCATCCGGGCGGCGAGGGGAAGGTCGAATCGGGCCAACGGCTCACCCCGTCATGTCAGCGGTATGTTGCCGCCGCCGCCCCAGAACAGGTACGACAGCAGCAGATTGAGCAGCACGATCGTGACGATCGACTGGCGGATGGCGCGGCCCGCCGCCACCCCCACGCCCACCGGGCCGCCCGTGGCGTGGAAGCCGTGGTAGCAGTGGATCACGATGACCGCGAAGGCGAACACGCCCACCTTGGCGACGCTGAACAGGATGTCGCTGACCGGCAGGTACAGGTAGAAGTAGTAGTCGTAGACGCCGGGCGCCAGCCCGAACAACGCCGTGCACATGAGCCGGGTGGCGAAGAAGCTGGCGAACAACGCGATCAGGTAGATCGGCACGAGCGCCAGCAGCGCCGCCACCACCCGGGTGCAGATGAGGTAGGTGAAGGCGTTGATGCCCATCACCTCCAGCGCGTCGATCTCCTCGGAGATCCGCATCGCGCCCAGCTCGGCCGTGAACGACGAGCCGACCTGCGCCGCCAGCGCCGTGGCCGCGATGATCGGGGTGATCTCGCGGACGTTGGCGAAGCTGCCGACCAGGCCCATGAACGACTCCGCGCCGATGGCCTGCAACCCCTGGTAGCCCTGCAGGCCGACGGTCGCGCCCACGACGAAGGCCATGGTGAACACCACGAACACCATGCCGCCGCCGATGACGGTCGCGCCGACCCCCACCACGACGTCGCTGACCTGCCGGACGACGACCTTGGCATACCGCAGCCGCAGCACGACGTCGCGGACGGAGTAGAACAGCACCTTCCACACGAACAGCGGCCAGTCGGACAACGACGCGAACCGCTCGGCGAGGTCCCGCCCCCGCAGGGCGAGCCGCAGGCCGGCCGTCCGCGTCGCCATCAGAGCGACCTCGGGGGATAGGCCAGGAAGTACACCGCGGAGATCACGTAGTTGAACGCGAACACCAGCATGAACGTCACCACGGTCGCCTGGTTGACCGCCCGCCCCACGCCGACCGGGCTGGTGGCGCACGTCATGCCCTTGTAGCAGGCCACGGCGGCGGCGATGAAACCGAAGATCCACGCCTTGAACAGCGTGACGTACAGGTCGGAGGGGACGACCAGGGACAGCGCGCCGTCGAAGTACGCGCCCGGCGTGACGCCCTGCACGACGACGTTGAAGAAGTAGCCGCCGCTCGCGCCCGCCAGGATGACCAGCGGGCACAGGCAGACCGCGATCGTGCTGGCCGCCCACATGCGCGGCGTGACCAGGCGGTGGATCGGGTTGACCGACATGACCTCCATCGCCGACAGCTCGTCGCGGATGTGCCGCGCGCCGATGTCGGAGGTCATGGCGCTGCCGCCGGCCCCGGCGATGAGCAGCGCGCTGGCCAGCGGCGCCACCTCGCGGATGAGGCCGACGAACACCGCGCTGCCGGTGGCCGAGCCGGCGCCGAGCTGCCAGGCCAGCTCGCCCACCTGCAACGCCACGGTCGCGCCCAGCGGCAGGGAGACCAGCAGCACCGGGACGCTGGTCACCCGGGCCAGGAACCAGCACTGGTCGACGAACTCCCACCACCAGCTCTTGACGTCCCAGCTACGCCGCAGCCCCTCCAGGGCGATGACGAACAGATCACCGACCTGCCCGAGCATCGACCGGGCCTTGCGCCCCACGAATCCGGACGCGGATCCGGGTACGGCCATGAGCTGACCACCTCCGCCGCCTACGGATCAGTCACCCTACTGACGCCCTGTCCAGTAGTCGACGCCTTCCTCGGAATTTGAGGAAAAGGTATGAGGCGCGGTCCGCGCCTTGTCAGCCCGGCACGAAACGTGATCGCTTCGTTACGGCCGGCCGCCCGCCAGGGCGCCCATCCAGGACTCCACCTCGTCCGGGTGCCGGGGGAGGGCGGCCGACATCAGGGTGGCGCCGTCGGCGGTGACGGTGAGGTCGTCCTCGATGCGGATGCCGATGCCGCGCAGCTCCTCGGGCAGCGTCAGGTCGTCCGGCTGGAAGTACAGGCCCGGCTCGACGGTGAGCACGTGGCCCTCCTCCAGGACGCCGTCCAGGTAGACCTCGGCGCGGGAGCGGGCGCAGTCGTGCACGTCCAGGCCGAGCATGTGGCCGCTGCTGCACAACGTGTAGCGGCGGTAGAGGCCGGTCTCCATCAGCTCGTCCACCGAGCCCTTGAGCAGGCCCCAGTCGAGCAGCCCCGCGCAGATCACCCGCATGGCCGCCTGGTGGAAGTCGCGGAAGCGGGCGCCCGGCCGCAGCGTGGCGATGGCCGCCGTCTGGGCCTCGTACACCAGCTCGTACGCCTGCCGCTGCACCGGCGTGAACCGCCCCGACAGCGGGAGCGTGCGGGTCACGTCGGCGGTGTAGAGCGTGTCGGACTCGACGCCCGCGTCCAGCAGCAGCAGGTCGCCGGCGGCGAGCGGGCCGTCGTTGCGGATCCAGTGCAGCACGCAGGCGTGCGCGCCGGCCGCCACGATGCTCTCGTAGCCGGTCGCGTTGCCCTCCAGCCGGGCCCGCAGCCCGAACACGCCCTCCAGGTACCGCTCGCCGCGCGGGTGGGCCAGCGCGTGCGGCAGGGCGCGCACGACGTCCTCGAAGCCGCGAGCGGTGGCGTCCACGGCCGACTGCAGCTCGCCGACCTCCCACTCGTCCTTGACCAGGCGCATCTCCGACAGGAACGTCTCCAGCTCGGCGTCCCCGTCCCCGCGCGGCACGCGGGCGTCCACCGACGGGTCCACGCCGCGCAGCACCCGGGCCGGGCGGTCCAGATCCAGGTCGCGGATGTGGGCGCACTCCACCTGGTACAGCTCGGCGGCCTCGGCCAGGTCGGGGCGGCGGCCCGCCCAGAACTCGCCGTAGCGGCGGTCGCGGTAGAACTCCTGGCCCTCGGCGCGCGGCGAACGCGGCCGCAGGTACAGCACGGCCTCCCCGGACGGCTCGATCACCAGCACGTCGTCCGGCTCGCCGGCGCCCGTCAGGTACGCGTACGCGCTGTGCGGCCGGAACCGGTAGTCACTGTCGTTGCTGCGGACCTTCAGCGTGCCCGCCGGGACCATCAGCCGCTCGCCGGGGAAGCGGGCGGCCAGGACGGCGCGGCGCTTGGCGGCCCAGGGGGCGATCGGCAGCGCCGTCACGCCGGTGCGGCGGGTGTCGGCCCAGCCCGTGCGCATGAAGGCGGCCAGCTCGTCGGTGATGGGCAGGTCATGGCTGCCGATGTTCAGCGGCTCGGTCATCTCACAGTGTCCCTGGTCAGGTGATTTCTTCGGGTCCGTCCGGCAAGCAGCCTACGGGACGCCTTGACGGGCTCCCCGCCGGCTTGTTTGCCTGGTCTCAGTTGGAAGACCGCCGAGGCAGGGGTGTGGTGCAACATGCTCATCCGGACGATCCTGCGCGCCAAGGGCAGCCAAGTGACGACCGTGGCGCCGACGGCGTCCGTCCGTGAGCTGCTCGCCCGGCTCGCCCAGCACAACATCGGGGCCGTCGTGGTCTCCACCGACGGCCACACGATCGAGGGCATCGTCTCCGAGCGCGACGTGGTGCGCCACCTGAACGAGCGCGGCGCCGGCGTGCTGGAGGAGCCGGTCTCCGCCATCATGACCGCCGGCGTGCGCACCGTCGGCCCCGACGACAACGTGGAGGCGCTGCGGCGCATCATGACGGACGGGCGGTTCCGGCACATGCCGGTCGTCGAGGACGGCCGCCTGGCCGGCATCGTCAGCATCGGCGACGTGGTCAAGAGCGCCATCGAGGAGCTGGAGACGGAGAAGGCGTCGCTCGTCGACTACCTGCACCGTTGACAGGGGTGGCACGCTGGGGAGCGTGATGTACGGGCCGCCGCCTCCTTCCGGATACCCGCCTGACTATCCGCGGGCGACGAGCAGCCCGCCGATCATCGTGCTGGTGGCGGGGCTCGCCGCGCTGCTGGGGTTCCTGCTGGGCGTCTTCGTGGGGTACGGCGCGGTGGGCGAGGAGTCGGCGGGCGCCGGGGGCGAGGCGGATCCGCGGGTGACGGTGACCGTCGAGGACACCGGCCCGCCGCTCCCCGGCGACCAGTCCACCCCTGGCCCGTCCTCCGCCGCCTCACCGGGAACGACCGACCCGGCCGCGACCCAGCCGGGCACCACGAACCCGGGCGCCACAGAACCAGGTGCCACGAATCCGGGTGCCACGAACCCGGGTGCCACGAATCCGGGCGTGGCCGACCCGGGCGCGACGCAGCCCGGGAACGGCCAGAACCCGCCGCCCACTGGCACCGCCCCGACCTCCGGCACCGCCCCGACGTCCGGCACCGCTCCCACTTCCGGCACCGCTCTGGGCTCCGGCGCCGGCATCGACCCGGCCTCCCTCCGCACCCTCGTCGTCGGCAGGGACATCCAGCCCGGCACCTACCGCACCACCGGCCCGACGTCCGGCTTCTCCATGTGTTTCTGGGCGCGGATGAAGAGCGCCTCGGCCGACCTCGACGCCGTCATCACCTCCGGCATGCCGTCCGGCCCCGCCACCGTCACCATCGAGGCGACCGACAAGGCGTTCTCCACGGGCGGCTGCGCGGAGTGGACCCGCGCCTGATCCTTCTGCGCCGCGAAGCCCGGACAAGAAGAGCGGAACGCGCAACTCCAGGCGCATCCAGGAGGGGCACGTCCGAGCGCGCAGGCGGAGAGCGGGGAACAGCGCGCGTCGCCACTTGTCCGAACCACCTGGACGCCCTGACCGGGCCTGGCCTGGCCTGGCCCGCCACGTCCACGTGCCGCCCTTCTTCCCGCAACCGGCCTTCCCGCAACCGGCGCCGGCCTCCTCGGGGATCGAGCGTGTTTGCACTGGTGGGGCGGGGCGTAGGAGGATGCGCTCAGCCACCCGAGGAGGATGACATGCCGGTCCTGAAGAGCTTCCTGGACAGCGTACGCAGCGGCGCCATCGAGGTGATCGACCTCACCGCGCCCCTCTCGTCCGACACGCCGATCCTCCAGCTCCCCGAGCCGTTCGGCAACACGATCCCGTTCCGGCTGGAGGAGATCAGCCGCTACGACGACCGCGGCCCCGCCTGGTACTGGAACGACATCCACACGGGCGAGCACACCGGCACCCACTTCGACGCGCCCGTCCACTGGGCCACCGGCCGCGACGGCGAGGACGTCTCCCAGGTCCCCGCCGCCCGGCTCATCGCCCCCGCCGTCGTGCTCGACCTCGCCGACGAGGCGTCCAAGGACCCCGACTTCCTCCTCCAGATCGACCACGTCAAGGAGTGGGAACGCGCCAACGGCCCGCTGCCCGACGGCGGCTGGCTGCTCTACCGGACCGGCTGGGACGCCCGCTCCGGCGACCAGGCCGCCTTCCTCAACGCCGACGAGACCGGCCCCCACACGCCCGGCATCTCGGTCGAGTGCGCCTCCTGGCTGGCCACCGAGACCCCGATCCTCGGCCTCGGCGTCGAGACCGTCGGCACCGACGCCGGCGCCGCCCACTCCTTCGACCCGGCCTTCCCCTGCCACTCCTTCCTTCTCGGCGCCGGCAAGTACGGCCTGACCCAGCTCCGCAACCTCGACCGCCTGCCGGTGACCGGCGCCGCCGTGGTCGCCCCGCCGCTGCCCATCGTCGGCGGCTCGGGCAGCCCCGTCCGCGTCCTGGCCCTGGTGGAGCGTTGATCGTCGCCGAGGCGGTCGGCCGCGCCCTGGCGGGTCGCGGCGCCCGCGTCGTGTTCGGCGTGGTCGGCAGCGGCAACTTCCACGTCACCAACGCGCTGGTCGCGGCCGGCGCGCGGTTCGTCGCCGCCCGGCACGAGGGCGGCGCGGCGACCATGGCCGACGCCTACGCGCGCGTGAGCGGGCGGGCCGGCGTCCTGTCCGTCCACCAGGGGCCCGGCCTGACCAACGCGCTGACCGGGATCGCCGAGGCCGCCAAGAGCCGTACCCCGCTCGTCGTCCTGGCCGGCGAGGCCACCGACCGCCGCTCCAACTTCCACGTCGACCAGCACGCGCTGGCCGAGGCGGTGGGAGCCGTCGCCATGCGGGTCACCTCGGGGGAGGAGGCGTGGGCGCGGGCCGAGGAAGCCCACAGGACGGCGACCGCGGAACGCCGTACCGTCCTGCTGAGCCTGCCCCTCGACGTCCAGGCCCTGCCCTGCCCGGACGTCGCGCTCGCCGCCGCGCTCGCTGCCGGGCCCGCCGCCGGGCCCGCCGTCGCGCCCGCCGACCTTGCCGCCGACCCTCCCGACGAGAGCCTGCCGCTCGCCGCCGAGCTCGACGCCCTCGCCGGCCTGCTGGCCGGGTCGTCCCGCCCGGTGTTCATCGCCGGCCGGGGCGCCCGGCACGCGCGGGGGGAGCTGGAGGCGCTGGCCGACCGGGCGGGAGCCCTGCTCGCCACCTCGGCCGTCGCCCGCGGCCTGTTCCGGGGCAGCCCGTGGGACCTGGACGTCTCCGGCGGCTTCGCCACCCCGCTGGCCGCCGAGCTGATCACCGGGGCCGACCTCGTCATCGCCTGGGGCTGCGCGCTCACCATGTGGACCACCCGCCACGGCTCGCTGGTCCCGGCCGACGGCCAGATCGCGCAGGTGGACCTCGACCCCGCCGCCCTGGGCGCCCACCTGCCCGTGGACCTCGGCGTGACGGGCGACGTGGCCGCCGTCGCCACGGCCCTGGCCGCCCGCGTCCCGGCCGTCCCCGGCTACCGCTCGCCCGCCGTCGAGCGCCGGATCCGCGCCGAGGGCCGCTGGCGCGACGTCCCGTACGAGGACGGCGGCGCCGCCGGCCGCATCGACCCGCGCACCCTCACCATCGGCCTGGACGACCTGCTGCCCGCCGAGCGGATCCTGGCCGTCGACAGCGGCAACTTCATGGGGTACCCGGCGGTGTTCCTCGACGTGCCCGACGAGAACGGGTTCTGCTTCACCCAGGCGTTCCAGTCGGTCGGCCTCGGCCTGGCCACCGCGATCGGCGCCGCCGTGGCCCGTCCCGACCGGCTGCCGGTGGCCGCGCTCGGCGACGGCGGGGCGTTCATGAGCGCCGCCGAGCTGGAGACCGTCGTCCGGCTGGGCCTGCCGATGGTGGTCGTCGTCTACGACGACGAGGCGTACGGCGCCGAGGTCCACCACTTCGGGCCGCACGGCCACCCGCTGGACACCGTCCGCTTCCCGCCCGCGGACCTGGCCGCCGTCGCCCGGGGGCACGGCTTCGCCGCCGTGACCGTCGGCGGGGAGGCCGACCTGGCGGGGGTGGCCGACTGGCTCAAGGGGCCGCGCGACCGGCCGCTGCTCGTCCACGCCAAGGTCACCAGGGAACGCGGCTCCTGGTGGCTGGAGGAGGCGTTCAAGGGCCACTGACGTGCGGCGTCACAGCTTGTGGAAGACGCGCGACTCCTCGGCGGCGGCCACCACCTGGGACAGGGGTAAGCCCGCTCCCGCCGCGACCGCCGCCGCGATCGCGCCCTCCACGAACGGCGCGTCCGCCACGACGACCCGCCCCGGCTCGGCCACGAGCCGGGCGGTCAGCACCGAGCTGCCCAGGTCGGGCACGAGCAGCACGCCGTCGCCCTGGTCGGCGGCGCGCACGGCCGCCTCGATGAGGTCCAGGCTGGTGCCCAGCCCGCCGTCCTCGGTGCCGCCGGCCGCCGCCACGGGCACCTCCGGGCCCGCGATGCCGCGCACCAGCACCACCGCCTCCCGCGCCAGCCCTGCACTGTGCGACACCAGCACCACCCCCACCGTCATCACCCACCCCCCGCCGTCACCTGACCGCCCGTCACCTGGCTCCCCGTCACTTGGCCGCTCGTCACTGGGCCGCTTGTCACCTGGCCGCCTGTCACCTGGCTCCCCGTGGCTTGGCCGCCCGTGGCTTGGCCGCCCGTGACTTGGCCGCCCCTCACCTGGCCGCCGCCACTGTCGCCAGGGCGGACATGAGCAGGGCCGAGGACGCCGCGCCCGGGTCCTCGTGCCCGGCGCTGCGCTCGCCCAGGTAGCTGGCCCGCCCCTTGCGCGCCTGCAACGGGATCGTCGCCTCGGCCCCCTCGGCGGCCGCCCGCGCCGCCAGCGCGAACGCCTCCCGCGCCCCCACGCCGTCCCGCAGCGCCAGCGCCAGCGCCCGCGAGGCGGGCACCAGCGCGTCCACCATCGTCTTGTCGCCGAGGGCCGCCTTGCCGAGCCGTTCCAGCGCCACCACTCCCGCCTCGAACGCCGCCGCGAACCGCGCCAGCGTCACCGGCTCCTCGATGGTCCGGCCCATCTGCCGGAACACCGACCCGTACAGCGGCCCGGACGCCCCGCCCACCTTCCGGATCAGCGTCGCCCCCGCCGCCGTGAGGGCCTGGCCCGGCGAGCCCGGCGGCGACCCGGCGAAGGCCGCGACCACCTCGCTGAGCCCCCGATCCAGGTTCGCGCCGTGGTCGGCGTCCCCGATCGCGGCGTCCAGCGCGGTCAGCCGCTCGTGATCCCGCCGGACCAGCCTGGCCGCCTCCTCGAACCACGCCACGAAGAACCCGGCGTCCATCACCGGACCGTCCCCGCCCGCGCTCCTGCCCGCGTCCATGCCCGTGCCCCTGCCCGAGTCCATGTCCGGGCTCCTGCCCGCGCCCGTCCCCGCGATGCCCATCACCGCCCCCAGCGCAGCCCCGGCGTCTCGACCGGCGCGTCCCACAACCGGGCCAGCCTGTCGTCGAGACGGCACACGCTGACGGAGAAACCCTGCATGTCCAGGCTCGTCACGTAGTTGCCGACCAGCGAGCGCGCCACCCGCGCCCCCTTCCCCTCCACGAACGCCGCCACCTCGGCGAACACCACGTACAGCTCCATGAGCGGCGTCCCGCCCATGCCGTTCACCATGACCAGCAGCTCCCCGCCCAGCGGCAGGTCGCCGTGGACCGCCTCCATCGCGATCCCCGCCAGCTCGCGCGCCGGGCCCAGCGGCGCCCGGGCGCGGCCCGGCTCGCCGTGGATGCCGATGCCCAGCTCCACCTGGTCCTCGGGCAGGTCGAAGGTGGGCTTGCCGGCGTGCGGCGTCGTACAGGAGGTCAGGGCGATCCCGAAGGAGCGGCTGCGCTCGTCCACCTCGCGTGCCACCGCCGCCACCTCGGCCAGCGGCGCGCCCTCCTCGGCGAGCGCCCCGGCGATCTTCTCCACGAACAGCGTCGCGCCCGTGCCGCGCCGGCCGGCTGTGTACAAGGAGTCCTGGACGGCCACGTCGTCGTCCACCAGCACGCTCGCCACCTCGACGTCCTCGGCCAGCTCGGCGGCCATCTCGAAGTTGAGCACGTCGCCGGTGTAGTTCTTCACGATGTGCAGGACGCCCACGCCGCCGTCCACGGCCTTCGTGGCGTCGATGATCTGGTCGGGCACGGGGGAGGTGAAGACCTCGCCGGGACAGGCCGCGTCCAGCATGCCGTACCCGACGAACCCGGCGTGCAGCGGCTCGTGCCCGGAGCCGCCGCCCGAGACCAGGCCGACCTTGCCGGGACGCGGGCCCTGAGCCCGGTAGACCACCCGGTCGCGGATCCGCAGCGACGGGTGGGCCGCCGCCATGCCGTTCAGCGCATCCTCAACGACGGAGCCTGCCGTGTTGATGAGCTTTTTCATGGTCACAACATCTGCCCGTTCCCGGCGGGACGCAAGCGTCGTAGCGTGGAAGGGGTGGAAGTCGTCTACACCCCGTACGACCCGTCGGTCAACGACGACCCGTACCCGGTCTACGCCCGGCTGCGCCGCGAGGCCCCGCTCTACCACAACCCCGAAGCCGGCTTCTGGGCACTGTCCCGGCACGCCGACGTCACCGCCGCGCTGACCGACAGCGCGCGCTTCTCCAGCGACCACGGCCCCATGATCGACCCTGGCGCCTGGACCCCGAGGGCCCGGGCGTACCTGTCCTTCATCGCCATGGACCCGCCCGACCACACCCGCATGCGGGCGGTCGTCTCCCGGGCGTTCACCCCGCGCCGGATCGCCGCGCTCGAACCCATGATCCGCGAGATCGCGCGCTCCTACATCCATGAGGGCCTGGCGCGGGGCACCTTCGACTTCACCGCCGACCTCGCCGCCAAGCTGCCGCTCGACGTGATCTCCGAGCTGATGGGCGTCCCGTCGTCCAGGCGGATCAAGGTCCGGCGCAGCCAGAGCGTCCTGCTCAAGCACGACCTCGCCGGCACCCTCACCGAGGCCGGGCTCGCGAGCCTGCTGACCCTCGGCGACTACTACGCCTCCGTCGTCGCCGAACGCCGCCGGGAACCGCGCGACGACCTCGTCTCCGCGCTCGTCGCCGACGGCGACCTGACCGACGAGGAGATCGTGGCGTTCCTGTTCCTGCTCATCGGCGCGGGGTCGGAGACCACGACCCACCTGCTCGGCGCCGCCTGGTACTGGGCCTGGCGCAACCCCGGCCAGCGCGACCTCGCCTTCGGCGGGGACATCACGCGGTGGGTGGAGGAGTCGCTGCGCTACGACACCCCGGCGCACGGCACCGCCCGCCGCCTGGCCGAGCCGGCCGAGCTGCACGGCACGCCGGTGCCGAAGGACGCCAAGATGTGGCTCCTCATCGGCTCCGCCAACCGCGACGAGGAGGTCTTCCCCGACCCCGACGTCTACGACCTCGGCCGCGACACCTCCCGCACCCTCAGCTTCGGCGTCGGCCGCCACTACTGCCTCGGCGCCGCCCTGGCCCGCCTGGAGGCCCGGATCACCCTGGAGGAGCTAACCGACGCCGTCGCGCCCGGCTACCACGTCCACGAGGAGGGCATCCGCCGGACCTCGCACGGCAACTTCCGCGGCCTGGTCTCCCTCCCGACCACCGTCAGACCTGCCTGAACCGTCGGAGCAGCCCGGAGAGGCTGCTACCTTCTGCACATGGCTGAGATCGTGTACCCGCCGGTGATCGCCGCCGCGCGGACCCTCTTTCGCGCGCTCGACATCCGCTTCCACATGGAAGGGACCGAGAACGTGCCGCGGAGCGGCGGAGCGGTGCTGGTGAGCAACCACATCAGCTACCTCGACTTCATCTTCGCCGGGTTCGCCGCGCACCCGGCGGGGCGGCTGGTGCGCTTCATGGCCAAGCAGGACGTGTTCGAGCACCGGATCTCGGGGCCGCTCATGCGGGGGATGCACCACATCCCGGTCGACCGGGGGGCGGGCGCGGGCTCGTACGCGACGGCGCTGCGCATGCTCAAGGCCGGCGAGGTGGTGGGCGTCTTCGCCGAGGCCACGATCAGCCGCTCGTTCACCGTCAAGGAGATCAAGAACGGCGCCATCCGGATGGCCCAGGCCACCAACGTGCCGGTCATCCCGCTGGCGCTGTGGGGCAGCCAGCGCTTCTGGACCAAGGGCCGCCCCCGCAAGCTGCTCCAGCGGCACATCCCCCTGACCGTCCTGGTGGGCGAGCCGATGTACCCCAAGCGCGGCGATGACGTCACCAAGCACGTGACGGACCTGCACGAGCGGCTCTCGGGGCTGGTGGACCGGGCACAGCGGACGTACCCGGAGATCCCGCCGGGCGTGTGGTGGCAGCCCGCCCACCTGGGCGGCACCGCCCCGACCCCGGAAGAGGCCGCCGCCCTCGACGCCGCCGAAGCCGCCGCCCGCGCCCAGAAGGACTGACCCGGCCTCCACAGCCCCTCGCCGCCACGGGTCACGCGCGGCGCCGGAGCAGCCGCGGAACCCCGGCGAGCAGCCGCGAAATCCCGGCGAGCAGCCGCGGAACCCCGGCAGCGGCCTGGCGGGGGCCCGGCGTGCTCCCGTGCGTTCCCGCCCGTTCCCGCGCGTTCTCGCGTGTTCGCGGTGTGCCGGGGCTCCGCTCGCGCCATCATGCCGTATGTCGAACGCGCAGGTCACGGGCGGTTTTCTGGCGGAACTAGGACGCAACGGGCTGCTGGTCATCGCGGCGCGGTCGTTGCGGACCTTCGGTTACGGGTGCACCAGCGTGCTCCTGGCCGACCTGCTCGCCCAGGACGGTGACGCGCCCTGGCAGACCGGCCTGCTGCTGGCCGTCGCCTCAGCCGGCTCGGTGCTCGCGAGCCTGCTGCTGGGCCTGTTCGCCGACGTCTGGGGACGGCGGCGAACGCTGATGGTGTGCGGCTGCCTGATGGCGGTGACCGGCACCGTGTTCGCGCTCAGCGAGTCCTATCCCGTCCTGGTCGCCGCCGCCTTCATCGGCACGATCTCGCCCTCCACCAACGACAACACCCCCTTCTCGGGAGTGGAGCAGGCCATCCTCGCCCAGACCTGCCCCGAGGCCCGCCACACGTTCGCCTTCACCTGCTACAACGTCAGCGCCATGGCATCCGGCGCGCTGGGCGCTCTGGTCGCCGCCGCCCTCGGGCTCCAGCCGTGGACCTCGGCCCCCGACGCCGCCTTCGCCCTGTACGCGGCCCTCGCGGCCGGCACCGTGACGCTGTTCCGGCACTTGACGCCGTGCGCCGAGGCGCCCGGGACCGCGCGCCCCGCCCGGGGCGGGCACCGCCGCCCGCGCGTCCCCGGCCAGGTGCGCCTGCTGGCCGGCCTGTCCGCCCTGGACGCCCTGTCCGGAGGGCTGGCCGTCCAGGCCGTGCTGGCCTGGTGGTTCGCCCACCGCTACGGCGCCACCACCGCGCAACTGGGCCTGGTGTTCTTCGCCGCCAACCTGCTGCCGGCCCTGGCTCAGCTCACGGCGCCGCTGCTGGCCGCCAGACGCGGGCTGCTGGCCACCATGCTCCTTCCGCACGCCGCGGCGAACCTGCTGCTGGCCTGCGTCCCGTTCGCGCCGAACCTCGCCACCGCCGTCGCCCTGCTGCTGCTCCGCCAGACACTCTCCAAGATCGACGTGCCGGCGCGGCAGGCGTTCGCGACCGCGATCGTCCCCTGCGCCCACCGCACGGCCGCCGCCAGCCTGACCAGCCTGGCCCGCGGCGTCGCCGTCTCGGCCGCCCCCATCGCCGCCACCACGTTGCTGACCGGCACCCTCGCCGCAGTGGGCGCCCCGATGCTGCTCGGCGCGGCCCTGGGACTGGGCTACGACCTCGCGCTGTGGCGCACCTACCGCGACGTCCCCCTGACCGGAGGCTGAACGCCCGACACGAACACCACCACCACGACCATGACCACCGGCACCGCCACCGCCACGGGCACCGCCACGGGCACCGCCACCGGCACCAGCACCGCCACCGGCGCTGGACCGCGAACCCTTCCCCGCCGGGCTCGGCTCTCAGCCCCGCCGGGCTCGGCTCTCAGTCGGGCTCTCAGCCCGGCGATGCCGTCCGGCTGTCAGATGGCCGCCTGGTACGCGCTCGCGCGCATGCCCGCCAGCAGCCCCGCCGTCTGCTCCAGCGTGAACCGGCGGATCGGGTCGTGATGGAGCAGCCCTTCGAGCAGGGGCCGCATGACACCGGCGCGGCGCGGCGGCGGGTACGGCCCGCTGCGGGCCATGCCGAGCACCGTGGCCGCGTCCTGCCCCGGGTAGGGAGGCTGCCCCTCGACGGCGCTGTAGAGCGTGGCGCCGAAGGACCACATGTCGGCCTCCTTGCTGGCCGGCCCGCCGTGCAGGCGCTCGGGCGCCATGAAGGCGGGTGTGCCGCGCAGCCGCCGCGACGTCGTCATGCGGATGTCGCCTTCGGCCGTGGCGATGCCGAAGTCGGTCAGCACCACCCGGTCGCCGGTCAGCATGACGTTGGCGGGCTTGACGTCGCGGTGCAGCACCCCGGCCTGGTGGGCCGTGCGCAGCGCGGCGAGCAGGTGCTGCCCGATGGCCGCGACCGACTGCGCCGGCAGCGTGCCGACCTGCGACAGCAACTGGTGCAGTGAGAGCCCGTCGAGGTACTCCATCACGATCCAGAGCTTGCCGCCCTCCTCGATGAGGTCGTGGACCGTGACGATGTTGGGATGCGTCAGCCCAGCAGCCATCCTGGCCTCACGCAGCACCCGGCGGCGTACCATCTCGACCTCACCGGCCAAGGTCAGCTCCTTGAGCGCCACCGTACGGTGGAGGAGCTGATCGAACGCACGCCAGACGACTCCCATACCCCCACGACCGGCCTCCTCGTGCAGGAGGTACCGTCCGCCGATCTTCCGCATACCATCCCCTCAGACTCGGGGATAATCATGTCACTTCAGCACAGCTCATAGGGTGCCTAAGATGATCCGGGTATGTCAGAAAGTGCGGCTTGGCTGGTCAAGGCCCCAGAAATTCGATCCGACAGGGCGTGCCGCACCAGCCAGACAGCGGCCACACATACCCCCGCAGCCCCCAACAAAACGGCCGGAAGCCCTGCGAACTCCGCCACAACACCTCCAAGCGCCGCCCCTAACGGCATTCCCCCCATCCCGACGAGCCGGTACGCCGAGTTGACCCGCCCCAGCAGCTCCGACGGGATCAGCCGCTGCCGCGTGGAGATCACGAGCACGTTGGCGGCCGCCCCGGTGATGCCCCACAACACGGCGACCGGGTAGAGCGCCCACGGGGACGGCACGACGACCGGCACCACGAGCAGCAGGCTGGAGGCCAGCCAGCAGCCCATCAGCGTGCGGGACTCGCCGAAGACGCCGCTGGCCCGCTCCGACGACAACGACCCGAGCACGGCACCGGCCGCGAACGCCGACATCATCAGGCCGTACGCCGCCGGCTCCAGGCCCATCGCCGACCCGTCGCCCACGACCCACAGGACGAAGACGGCGAAGTAGGCGGAGTTGGCGAGGTTGAGCAGGCCCGCCGAGATCGCCAGGCCGCGCAGCACCCGGTGGGCGACCAGGTAGCGCAGCGCCTCGCCGATCTCCTGCCGTAACGGGCGCCGCGCCGGGTGCTGCGCCGGGAGGCCCGGCGGGTCAGGCGGCGAATCGTGCGTACCTGCCGGGATCGGCCGGTACGTGCCGCGCATGCCGCGCAGGAGCAGCGCCCCGGCGGCGTACAGCAGGGCGGGGGCGCCGAAGACGGCGGCGGGCGCCAGGCCGACGAGCAGGCCGGCCACGGGCGCGCCGGCGAACTCGTTGCCGATCATCTGGGCGCTGGAGACCCGGCCGTTGGCCCGCGTGAGCTGCGCGGACGGCACGGTCATGGGCAGGATGGACTGCGCCGAGGTGTCGGCGAAGACCTCGGCCACCCCGGCCGCCAGGACGGCCGCGAGCAGCACCCACAGGTCGAGCCACCCGAGCACGCCCAGCAGCGCCGCGCCGGCCAGGACCACGGCCCGGCCGGCCCCGGCGACGGCCATGATCCGGCGGCGGTCGGCGCGGTCGGCGACGGCCCCCGCGGGCAGCGCCAGCAGCAGCCAGGGCACCGTGGCGGCCGCGCCCACCAGGGAGACCAGGGTGGGCGACCGGGTCATCGACACCGCCAGCAGGGGCGCGCCGGTCTTGAGCACGCCGTCGGCCAGGTTGGACAGCGCGGTGGAGGACCACAGGAACGCGAAGGACCGCCCGAGACCTTGGCCTGCCACGGCTCACCCCCGTTAGTGTGTAGGCGTACAAGGAAAAGTGTGCATGGATTTCTTTGCAAAGATAGGCTTGCACGTGACGAGAGGCAAGAGGTTTTCCGCTCATACGCTCGACGCGAACGCGCTGAAGTCGTTCGCGCACCCGCTGCGACTGCGCATCTACGAGCTGCTCGACGAGCGCGGCCCGTCCACGGCGACCGGCCTGGCCGCGTTGCTCGGGCAGAACAGCGGGGCGACCAGCTACCACCTGAGGGAGCTGTCCAGGCACGGGATGATCGAGACCGTGCCGGGGATGGGGCGGGGGAAGGAGAAGTACTGGCGGGTCGTGCCCGGCGGCTTCACCTACGGCGACACGTCGCAGGACGGGGAGACGGCCAGCGCCCTGGAGCTCCTGCTCGACGACCTCGTCCGCCAGCGGGGGGAGGAGCTGGCCAGGTGGCGGGAGGGCACGTCACGGGCGCCGGCGGAGTGGGTGGCGGCCAGCGGGTTCGGACGGCGGTCGCTGCGGCTCACCGCCGAGGAGACGGCCGGGCTGCGGGACGAGGTGCTGGAGGTGCTGGAGCGCTACCGGACGGAGTCGGACCGCAGGGAACGCGAGTCCGCCGAGGGGCGCGATCCGTCCACCGGGCACGTGGTCATCCACTTCGACGTCCTTCCGCTGGGGGTCCTGCGGGACGACGGCGCACCGGACGACAGCGCAATGGACGACGGCGCAATGGACGACGGCGCAATGGACGACGGCGCAATGGACGACGGCGCACCCGACGATCCGGCCGGTCCGGCCTGACGCGCGGCCGTCACCGGGCAGGCGGGCAGGCGGGCAGGCGTGTGGCGGGTGGGTGGACGTGTGGTGGGTGGACGTGTGGTGGGTGGGCGTGGCGGGAAGGCGCGTCGGCGAGGACCCGCGAGGCCGGGCCCGCGAGGGTCGGCATCCTAGGGATTTCCCTAGGTCCCGCCCTGACGTCAGAGGCGCGCCGCGGCCGTAGTCTCCGACATCACACCGGCCTTTCCGGGCACCGAGCACCACCGCACCCGGCGGAGGAGCGTTCGTGACACGAGCGGACGCCGGACGGTCCCGGCATGGTGGAACGCTCCAGCCGGTCGGCGTCATCGGGCTTCCGGGCGGGGAGGCCGGGCGCGGCGGCGCCGGCTGAGCGGGCATCGCCCGGCGGCGCCGCGCCCTCCCCGGCGCCCGCGGGCCGTACGGAGCTCCGGGCTGCCGGACACCGAGCCCGGACGGCGGCGCCCCCGTCCCGAGCTGGAGGGACGGGGGCGCTCGCCGTGCCCGTGGCCGCGCTCCCACCGGCCGCGGTTCAGGTGATGAGGTGCAGGGCACGGTCGGCCAGACCGGCCGGAGCGGTACGGAGGGAACCGGCGTCGAAGGGCGGCTGCGGGTCGTACTCGATGGCCAGTTGCACCGCCTGCGCCGCCTCCTCGCCCCCGGCCCGCCCCAGCAGCTCCAGCGCCATGTCGATCCCCGCCGACACCCCGGCCGCCGTCACCACGCGGCCCTGGACGACGACGCGCTCGTCCACCGGCTCGGCCCCGTACTGCCGCAACATCCCGGCCACGGCCCAGTGGCTGGTGGCCCGCAGGCCGTCCAGCAGCCCGGCCGCGCCCAGCAGCAGCGAGCCGCTGCACACGGAGGTCGTCCAGCTCGCGTGCTCGTGGGCGTGGCGGATCCAGCCGAGCAGGGCCTCGTCGGCCAGCACGTCGAAGGTGCCGATCCCGCCGGGCACGACGACCACGTCGGGCTCGGGCAGGTCGGCGTAGGAGGCGGTGGCGGTCAGGGCGAGGCTGCCCCGGTCGTCGGCGACCGGACCCGGCTCGGCGGCCACGAACGTCGCCGTCCACCCGGGCGCGAAGGCCAGCACCGTGTACGGCCCCACCGCGTCCAGCGCGGTGAAGCGGGGATAGAGGGGAATGGCCACGTGCATCGTCAAAGCTCCTTGGGCGGTGAGAACCGGCGGCGGTGCTCGCCGGGCGAGACCCGCCAGTGGCGGCGGAAGACGCGGTAGAGCGTCTCGGCGGTCCCGAGCCCCGACTCCCTGGCCACGGTCTCCAGGGGCTGGTCGGTGGCCTCCAGGAGCCGCCGGGCGGTGTCGGCGCGGCTGCGCTCGACGTAACGGCCGGGGGAGAGCCCGGTCTGGCGGGTGAAGACGCGGGAGAAGTGCCGCTCGCTCATCCCCGCCCGCGCGGCGAGGGCGGGCACGCTCAGGTCGGCGCGGGGATGGGCGTCGATGTAGGCCTGCAGCTCCCGCAGCGGCTCGCTGCGCGGCGTCAGCGCCCGCATCGGCAGGCTGAACTGGCTCTGCCCGCCGGGCCGGTGCAGGTACACCACGAGCGCCCGCGCCACCCGTCCCGCCACCTCGTGCCCGAGGTCCCTGGCCACCAGCGCCAGCGCCAGGTCCACCCCGGACAGCACCCCGGCCGACGTCCACACGCCGCCGTCCTCGACGTAGAGCGGGTCGGCGTCCACCTCGACGCACGGGTAGCGCTCGCGCAGCTCGCTGGCCGACAGCCAGTGGGTGGTGGCCCGCCGCCGGTCCAGCAGCCCGGCCTCGGCCAGCAGGAACGCCCCGTTGCACACCGACGCGGTACGCCGGGCGGCCCCGGCCAGCGCCGCGATGCCGCCGACCAGCTCCGCGTCGGCCAGTTGCTCCGGCACCGACAGGCCGCCCGCGACCATCAGCGTGTCGACCGGCCCGGCGACCTCGCCCAGCGTGCCCGCCGCGACCACGACGCCGTTGCCCGCGGGCACGAGCCCGCCGCGCGGCGCCACCGTCTCGACCCGGTAGGAGCCGGGCACGAGCAGCTCCGCCGTCCCGAACACGTCGGCCGGCCCGGCCAGGTCGAGGAGCTGGAACCCGGGGAAGACGACGACCACGACCCGCCGCTGCATGCCTTCATGCTGGTCGCGGCGGCCTCGTGGCGTCAACGACACGAACCTTGCACATTACGCCAGGAGTACGGGCGAGGTCCGGCGGTAACGGCTGGCGCGTCCATCGCCGGCCCGGCACTCTATCTTGAGATCATCCGCTCCGCCGGAGCCGCGACGAGGTAGGGGGAAGGCATCTCATGATCCAAGCCATCGCCAAGGTACGTGGCCTGCCCACGGCATTGGTCGCGTGCTCGTACGGGGCGGCGGTGCTGACGCTGACGGGGCTCACTCGGGACGGTCATCTCGGCGACGCGATGTACGGGGTGGTGCGCATGATGCTCATGGCCTTCCCGCTTTCTCTCGCCGGCGGCTCCTTGTACGGGACACTCGAGCAGCTGATCTACAAGAAGAAGCATGACGACCCCACCTATGGGATGGACTACCCATACGGCTTGGATCACTTTCTCATGGCGTGGCCGGGGATCGTCATGGCGATCGTGCTGGCGTTCCTGCTGGCGTGGCGGCGCACTCGTACGGCGGGACACGTCATGGGGTGGTTCCTGGCCGCCGCTGTCATCGTGGTGGGAGTGACGACCACCTTCGACGGCTGGGGGCCACGCCGGCCCTACGGCTGGCCGTTCCTCGTCTACGGGCTGATCATGATCACCGGGTTGGTCGCCGCGAGAGGACCGGCCATGAAGGAAGCCGTCACCCCGACCGTCTAGTTCGCCGGCCGCCGACGGCCGGCAGCCGAGCCGGACACTCGGCCGGGGTGTTCTCGTTCGAGCCGCGCTGCCAGGGGCCGGCCGGATCGCGGATTGGGCTTGTTCGGCTTCCAGCCCCGGAAGGAAGGGTCCTTCCGGGGCTCCTGGCGTCGAGCGGGCTCAGCCCATGTGCGGGTAACGGTGGTCGGTCGGCGGGACGAACAGCTCCTTGATCGTGCGGGCGTTCACCCAGCGGATCAGGTTGAAGATCGACCCGGCCTTGTCGTTGGTGCCCGAGGCCCGCGCGCCGCCGAACGGCTGCTGGCCCACGACCGCGCCCGTCGGCTTGTCGTTGACGTAGAAGTTGCCCGCCGCGAAGCGCAGCCGCTCCGAGGCCGCCGCGATGGCGTAACGGTCCTGGGCGATGAGCGAGCCGGTCAGCGCGTACGGCGCCACGCCCTCCATCTGGTCCAGCACCCGGTCGAAGTCGCCGTCCTCGTAGACGTGCACGCCGAGGATCGGCCCGAAGTACTCCTTGACGAAGATCTCGTCCGTCGGGTCGGCGCACTCCAGGATCGTCGGCCGCACGAACCAGCCCACGCTGTCGTCGTAGGAGCCGGTGAGCACGTCGATGTCCGCCGCGTCCCGCGCCCGGTCGATGGCCGCCTTGTGCTTGGCGAAGGCCCGCCCGTCGATGACCGCGCCCATGAACGTGGACAGGTCGGCGGTCACGTCCCCGACGGTCAGCGACTCGGCCGTGGCCACGAAGTCGTCGCGCATGCGGTTCCAGACCGAGCGCGGCACGTACGCCCGCGACGCCGCCGAGCACTTCTGCCCCTGGTACTCGAACGCGCCCCTGATCAGCGCCGTCGAGAGCACGGCCGGGTCGGCGGAGGGGTGGGCGAGCACGAAGTCCTTGCCGCCGGTCTCGCCGACCAGGCGCGGGTAGGAGTGGTAGGAGGCGATGTTCTGGCCCACCGTGGCCCACAGGTGCTGGAACGTCGCGGTGGAGCCGGTGAAGTGGATGCCCGCCAGCGCCGGGTGGGTCAGGGCGGCCTCGGAGACGGCCTGGCCGTTGCCGGTGACCAGGTTGATGACGCCCGGCGGCAGCCCGGCCTCCTCCAGCAGCCGCATCGTGAAGTGCGCGGCGAACTGCTGGGTCGGCGACGGCTTCCATACCACGACGTTGCCCATCAGCGCGGCCGAGGCCGGCAGGTTCCCGGCGATGGCCGTGAAGTTGAACGGCGTGATCGCCAGCACGAACCCTTCGAGCGGCCGGTACTCCATCCGGTTCCACACGCCGGGGGAGGAGATCGGCTGGTCGGCGTAGAGCTGGCGCGCGTAGGAGACGTTGAAGCGCAGGAAGTCGATCAGCTCGCAGGCCGAGTCGATCTCCGCCTGCTGCACCGACTTCGACTGGCCGAGCATGGTGGCGGCGTTCAGCGTGGCCCGCCACGGCCCGGCCAGCAGGTCGGCCGCCTTGAGGAAGATCGCCGCCCGCTCGTCGAACGACAGCGCCCGCCAGGCGGGGGCGGCCCGCAGCGCGCTGTCCACGGCGTCCCGCACGTCCTGGGCCGTAGCGTCGTTGGTACGGCCCAGGACGGAGGCATGGTTGTGCGGCTGCACCACGTCGATGGGGGCGCCGCCGCCCATCCGCTGCTCGCCGCCGATGGTCATGGTCAGGTCGAGGGAGGCGCCGGCCAGCTCCTTGATGCGGTCCTCCAGCGCGGAGCGCTCGGCGCTGCCCGGCGCGTAGCCGAGGATGCGCTCGTTCGCGGGCGCGGGGACGTTGCTGATGGCATCCATTTACTTACCCCCAAGGGCACGAAGGAAGAAGGCGACGTTGGCCGGGCGCTCCGCCAGGCGGCGCATGAAGTAGCCGTACCAGTCGTCGCCGTAGGGGACGTAGACGCGGACCGTGTGACCGGCGCCCGCCAGGGACTCCTGCCGGTCGGTCCTGATCCCGTAGAGCATCTGGAACTCGTGGTCGCCGATCGCCCGCCCGTACCGGTCGGCCAGCGTCTCAGTGATCGTGATCAGGCGGTCGTCGTGCGTCGCCACCATGGGGTATCCCTTCCCCGCCATGAGGATCCGCAGGCATCGCACGTACGCCTTGTCCACCTCGGTCTTGTCCTGGTGGGCGACCGAGGCGGGCTCGCGGTAGGCGCCCTTGACCAGCCGCACCCGGGAGCCCTCCGCCGCCAGGTCGCGGCAGTCGTCCTCGCTGCGGAACAGGTACGCCTGGATCGCCACGCCCGTCGCCGGGTGGTCCTCGCGCAGCTTGCGCAGGATGCCGAGGGTGGAGTCGACGGTGGTGTGGTCCTCCATGTCGAGGGTGACGGTCGAGCCGCCGGCCGCGGCGGCCGCGCAGATCTCGCGGGCGTGCTCCAGCGCCATCGCGTCGTCGAGCCGCTGGCCCACGGCCGACAGCTTCACCGACACCTCGCCCCGCGAGCCCAGCTCCAGCGGGCGCAGCGCCTCCAGCAGCGTGATGTACGCCCGGGCGGTGGCCTCGGCGGCCCGCGCGTCGAGCGTCTCCTCGCCGAGGTGGTCGATGGTGACGGCCAGGTTCGCGTCGCGCAGGCGCTCGACGGCGGCGCGGGCCTCCGCGACGCTCTCGCCCGCGACGAACCGCTCGACCACCTTCTTGGTGAGCGGGAAGCCTGACACGGAGCGGCGTACGAGGTCGCTCCTGGAAGCGGCGAGCAACAGTTGACCGAGCATGCTTCCCAGTCTAGAAACCGCAGGTCAGCGGGGGCTATCGACGGGCGTAACGGGAGGTGTGGCAGGCTGTCGTACAAATGTATGACCCGGCAGACCTACAAGAGACCGTCGACGAGATCGCCGCCCGGCTGGGCGCGTCCGCGACGCTGGAGGACCGCTCCTTCCGCCTGCTCGCCTACGGGGCGCAGCACGGCGACATCGACACGGTCCGCCAGGAGTCCATCCTGCGCCGGCGGGCCAGCGGCGAGGTGCGCGACTACTTCGAACGCTACGGCATCGCCAGGGCCGACGGGCCGGTACGCATCCCGGCCGACGCCGCGCTCAAGGTCCTGGCCAGGGTGTGCTGGCCGCTGCGGCACGGCGAGGTCACCTACGGCTACCTGTGGCTGCTCGACTCCGGCGCGCTCACCGACGAGCGGCTGGCCTCGGCCGCGCCGCTGGTGGCCAGGGCCGCCGCCGCGCTCGCCCAGGAGGCCAGGAGCCGCAGCGACCTCGGGCGGGGGCTGCTCGCGCTGCTCTCGCCCGACCCCGAGGAGCGCGCCGGGGCCGCCATCGACGCGGCCGGCCCGGTCACGGCCGTCGCGGTACGCGAGTCGCCGGAGCGGGTGGCCGCCCTGTGGACGCTGCCGCGCGGGGTCCTGGCCCGCCCGGGCTCGCCGGTCGCGCTGCTCGCCCCCGCGCACCTGGCGGGGGAGGTGGCGCAGACCGTGCAGAGCGCGTACGGCACCGCCGCCGGCGTGGGCGGGCCCCGTCCCGACCCGGCCGACGCCTGGCTGAGCTGGCGCGAGGCCCGCCAGGCGCTGCGCATCGCCGAGCACTTCCCCCGCTACGCCCCGGTCGCCCGCTGGGAGGACCTCGGCGTGCACCGCCTGCTGGCCCGGCTCGGCCTGCCGGACCTGCGCGAGCTGGCGGCCGAGACCGCGGCGCTGGACGCCGAGCTGGCCCAGACCGTCGAGGTCTACCTCGATCTCGGCGGCCACGCCCAGAAGACCGCCGCCGAGCTGGGCATCCACCGCCAGACGTTGTACTACCGGCTGGGCAAGGCCGAGCGCCTGACCGGCCGCGACCTGGCCGACGGCGACGACCGCCTGGCCGTCCACCTGGGGCTCAAGGCGGCCCGGCTGTGCCGGTAGCTCCTCGTACGGCCGGGAGCCGGTAACTCCTCGTACGGCCCGGAGCCGGTAGCTCCTCGTACGGCCGGGAAAGCGGACGGCCCCGGCAGGAGGTCCTGCCGGGGCCGGATGGCGTCTCGCGCGATGGTCGGTCGTCGGGGTCAGGCGCAGGCCGCCTCGTACACCCGGACGAGCTCCTGGCTGACGCGCTCCCAGGAGTAGCGCGAGCGCGCCCGGTCGGCGCCCGCGTACCCGAGCGCGGTGCGCAGCGTCGGGTCCTGCAGCAGCTCGCGGGCGAGCCGCGCGGTACGGGCGGGGCGGTCCGGCGGCACCAGCAGGCCGGTGACGCCGTCGATGACGGAGTCGAGGTGCGCGCCGACGGCCGAGGCGATGACCGGCACGCCGCAGGCCATGGCCTCCAGCGCGACGATCCCGGTCGTGGCCTCGCGCGGCACCGACACCACGGCGTCCGCGCCGCGCATGAGCTTCGGCACCGCCGCGCGCTTGACCTGGCCCAGCAGGGTCACCCGGTCGGCGACGCCGAGCTGCTCGGCCAGCACCCGCAGGCGGCGGGCGTCGCGGTCGGCGTCCAGGTCCTCGGGCTCGGGGCCGCCGGCGATGACCAGCTCCACGTCCTGAAGGCCCTGCAGCGCCCGCACGATGGTGTGCGCGCCGCGGTCCGGGGTGAGCGGGCCGACGTGCAGCAGCCGCTTGCGCGAGCCGCGCGTGACGGCCGGGCCGCGCCGCTGGAAGCGCTCGGTGTCGACGCCGTGGGGCACGATCGCGATGTTGTTGCGCGGCACGCCGAGCCGGATCAGCGCGGACTCCTCGTCGCCCGAGCCGGCGATGACGGCGCGGGCGCGGCGCCCGAGCGCCCGCTCCACGTCCTTGTGCGCGGTGTCCACGGTGTGGAAGGTCTGCGTCACGGGCACCGACAGGCCCTGCGCGCCGGCCACGGCGGCCAGGCCCCAGGTCCAGGAGTGCGCGTGGATCACGTCGGGACGGTCCTGGCTCCACCGCTTCGACAGGTGGTCGCCGATGTCGTTGAGGTACGGCAGCACGGCGTCGGCGGGCAGGTCCTTGGCCGGGCCCACGTCCAGGTGCTCCAGCGTGACGCCCGGGGCCACCCGCGTCTTGGGCTTGCTCTCGGTGTTGTCACGGCGGGAGTAGATGGTGACGTGGTGCTCGCGGCCCAGCTCGCGGGCGACGGCGAGAAGGCGGTGGCGCTGGCTGCCTCCGGCGGAAGCGACGATCGCGATATTCATGGCACACCTCAGCAACGTGAAAGAGCGTCAGAAGGTGTGCCTGCGTCTTAGGCACGGAAGTCTGTGAGAGAGAGGATACCCAGGTTTGCCGCGATCGCAAACCCCCACTAATCAGACACCCCGCAGCGCGAACACCACGATCTCATCCCATACCTGCCCACCGGAGAAGAGATTACGATCCTCCTCCACCGCCTTCACCACCGCGGAGGGCGCCTGACCTGCGCATCTGCCGAGAACATCGGCCAGCCGCTCCTCGCCGTACGGCTCGCCGCGCTCGTTCCTGGAGGAGATCAGGCCCTCCGAGTACAGCACCAGCGTCTCCCCGGGGCCGACCGTCAGCGTCTCCACGCCGGTCTCCGCCTCGGGCGCGATGCCCAGCGGTACGCCGCCGCCGGCCGCGTACCGCACGCCGCCGTCGGGCTGCAGCAGCACCGCCGGATGGTGCCCGGCCGACGACATGCGGATCGTGCGCCCCTTGACGAAGCCCGCCGCGGCCATCACGAACATGCCCGTGCCCTGCGCCACCAGCGCCTCGTTGACCTTGCGCATCACCAGGCCGGGGTCGGACTCCCAGACGCTGAGCACGCGCAGCCCGCCGCGCACCATGGCGCTGACCGAGGCCGCCTCCTCGCCCTTGCCGGCCGCGCCGCCCAGGGCGAAGCCCCAGCCGTTCGCGATCGGGAACACGTCGTAGAACTCCGCGCCCACCGACGAGCCCGGGTGGTAGACGGCCGCCGCCTCGTAGCCGGGGATGTCGGGCAGGTTGCGCGGCGCCACGCTCGCCGACAGCGCGTCCGCCGCCCGCGAGCGGCTCTGGTAGCTGGTCTGGGCGCGTACCGCGAGGCCGAGCTGAAGCCCCACCTCCTGCAGCACCGCCAGGTCCGCCAGCGTGAACGGCGGCCGGTCGTGCCCGCGCACCAGCGTCAGCGCCCCGTCGCCGACCCCGATCGGCACGCACACCATCGAGCCCGCGCCCATCACCGTCAGCAACGGCCCGTCGGGACAGAAACCCAGCAACGTCTCGTCGTCCACCATCTCCTGCACCACGCCGCTGCGCCGCTCCAGCACCTGCAGCACCACCTGGCTGCCGGCCGGGTCGGCCCCCTCGACCTGGCGGATCACCCCGGCCACCGGCTGGTTCTTCGGCCCCATCACCACCGAGCGCCGCGGCAGCCCGTCGCGCAGGATGTCGGCGATGACCCAGTCGGCCCACTCGGCCGCCAGCAGGCGCGTGGCCCGCGCCACCGCCACCGGCTGCAGCAGCGCCTGCTCGTCCAGCAGCAGCTTGCCCATCTTGACCAGCAGGTCCTGGCGCTTGGCCGCGGCGATGAGCAGCGCGCCGTCGGACTGCTCCGGCCGCGCGCCCGGCTCGGGAAGCTGCACCTCGGTCGGCAGCGCCACCGCCGCCACCATCTGCTGCGGCTCGCCCGGCATGGTCAGCCTGGTCAGCGCCACCTGCACCGTGTGGGTGCGCCCCTGGTGCGCCAGCCGGGTCTCGAACGCCGACGGCTGCCCCGTCTGCAGCACCGACGTCAGGTGCGAGCGGAACGCCGCCCGCCGCGAGACGTCCACCAGCAGCGGGAACGAGCGGCCCACCAGGTAGCCGTCCGGGCTGCCCAGCATGCGCGAGGTCTCGGGGTTGATCCGCCGGACCACGCCGCCGCCGTCGAGCACGATCACCGGCACCGGGAACGCCCGGAACACCTGCCGCAGCAGCTTCAGCTCGCGCTGCGCGCCGTCCTTCCTGCTCGCGGTCCGCTTGGGGGCCTTGCGCAGCTGCTCGCGCGCCTCGGCGAGCAGCTCGGTTGCGGTGTCGAGCTCGGCGAGGGCGGCATCGAGGGTTGGCGCCAGGTCGTCCGGGTAGGCGGTCCTCGCCTCACGCAGTGAGGAGACGCGCCCGGCCAGCGCGTCCAGCGCATGTTCGAGGTCCGGCATGGTCATCCTCTGACGCTACGCTACCCAGGATATTGGTTGCCATATGGGGTAGAGCCTTATCGCTATGGAATCCACCACGTTGATCACTCCCGGGCTCGCTCGCGACCTCGCCACGCTGGGCCGTCTCGGCGAGGACACCTCCATGGAGAGCGTGCTCCGAGGTCTCACCACGGCCCTGGCCGCCGGCGTGCCCGGCTGCTCAGGAGCCTCCGCCGAGCACCGGCGCGACCAGCGGGTGCTGGTCGCCGGCTCGCACAGCGAGCTGATCCTGCTCGTCGAGAGCGAGCGCGAGCTCGGCGAGGGCCCGTCCGTCGAAGCCAGGAAGAGCGGCGCCCGAGCCTCGGTGTCCGACGTGCTCACCGACGGCCGCTGGCCCCGCTACGACGCCCTGGCCACCCGCTGGGGCGTGCGCTCGGCCCTGCTGGTGCCCATCGACGTGGCCCAGGCCCAGCTCGTCATCGGCCTCTACTCGGTGCGCCCGGGCGCGTTCTCGCCCCAGGGCGCCCACTCGCTCGCCGACATGCTCACCGAGCAGCTCGGCGTCGCCATGGCCAACATGTGGGAGTTCGAGGAGGTGCGCACCGACGCCGCCCAGCTCCAGGAGGCGCTGGCCGGCCGCGCCCTCATCGACCAGGCCAAGGGCATCATCATGCAGACCAGCGGAGTCTCCGCCGAGGCCGCCTTCGAGGAGCTGCGCAGGATCTCGCAGCACCACCAGGTCAAGGTGGCCGACCTGGCCAGGCTCCTGGTGGAGGAGCACCAGCGCAAGTCGCGCCGCGGATCCGGCGCCGGCCGCCCTGGCGGCGCCATCGGGTAGCGGGGTGCTATCCGATGGCGGCCAGGGCGTCGTCCAGCGTGTCGTACAGCGGCAGGCGCTGCGCCAGGCCCGTGATCCACATCACCTTCGACTTGGAGTACTCCACGCCGACCAGCGCGAACCTGGAACCAGAGGCCAGGCTCGTCTGCCAGTGATGCACGATCAGGCCGAGCGCCCGCGAGTCCATGAACGTCACTCCGGCGAGATCGAGGATCACGTCGGAGCCTGCCATCGACAGGTAATCGGCGAATTGCTCGCGCGTGGTCGCGTCGAGCACGCCGTCGACGCGGATCACGGTGATCCCGTCGACGGCTGACGACGTCAGGCTCAGGGCCGCCGCGGTCCCGTCGCCGTTTTCCGGCATTGTCACGCAGCAACCCTACTGTCACCACACGAGGGAGGAATACTTCCGGCGCGATGGGGGACACTGGAGCCGAAGTCCAGCAGCGGGCTTTCGTCTCGAGAGTTGAGCGAGGCGTGCCTCTGCATGGGCTTTTTCTCTGTCCCGCGCGAGGCCGCCTGCATCCATAAGAGGAGCAGCGATGGCTGTGCAGGAATACGTCCTCGAGGAGATGTCAGCAGAAGAGCTCCTGGCCGAGATGGTCCGGGAGGACACCCCCGACAGCCTCAGAGAGCGGTTGCGCGAGCGCATCGTCGAGATGCACCGGCCGCTCGCCATGGAGATCGCCCGCCGCTACCGCTACCGGGGCGAGCCTTTGGAGGATCTCCTCCAGGCCGCGTATGTTGGCCTGATGAAAGCGGTCAACGGCTTCGACGCGAGCCTCGGGCACGCGTTCAGGGGCTACGCGGTCGTCACGATGACAGGGGAGGTCAAGCGCCACTTCCGCGACCGCACCTGGGCCATCAGGGTGCCGCGCCTCTACCAGGAGCGCCGCTCCGAGCTCAACAGGCTCGTCGCCGACCTCAGCCAGGACCTCGGCAGGTCGCCCACCGTCGCCGAGCTCGCCGCGAAGATGAACATCACAGAGGAGGACGTCCTGCTCACGCTCGACGCCTCCGCCGCCTACAGCACGCTCTCGCTCGACGCGCCCCTCGGCACCGACGACGACGCCGCCTCGCTCGGCGACGTCATCCCCGAGGACGACGACACGCTGAGTACGATGGTCGACAGGGAAGCGGTCAAACCGCTCATCGACGCCCTCCCCTCGCGCGAGAAGCACATCTTGCTGCTACGGTTCTTCGGCAACATGACGCAGGCGGAGATAGCCGCCGAGTTCGGCATCTCCCAGATGCACGTCTCGCGCATCCTCAGGAAGGTACTGGACCAGCTACGCACCGAGCTGGTGGGTTGAGAAGAAGGACGCCGGGTGAACGAGGAGGTCGAGCCTCAGTCGGGCTACACGAGCCCGCCGCCCGGCGCGCCCGTGCGACGACTCCGGTTCGGGCTGGGGGACCTGCCGCGGGTCCGGCAGTTCGCCGAGGACGGCGCCCGTGACGCCGGCATGCCGGAGGAGGCCATCGGCGACTTCGTGATCGCCGTCAACGAGGTGGCCACCAACGCCGTCACCCACGGCGCCGACCGGGCCGTCATGCGCACCTGGACGGTGGGCGGTGACCTGATCGTCGAGGTTCACGACGAGGGCACCTGGAAGCCGGGGCCGATGCCCGGCGCGGTGGGCGGCATGGGGTTGTGGGTGGCCCGGCTGCTGTCGTCCGACCTGACCCTGCGGGTGGGCAGCGGCGGCAGCACGGTGATCATGCGATTTCCCGGCAAGTAGCAAGACGCGGGCCCGGTCTTCGGGACGTCCGCATGTCTCGGGACGTCCGCGTGCCTTTCGGGACATCCCCATGCTTTTCGGGACGTCCGCATGGAACAGCCCCCCGCCGGATCGCATGCGGTGCGATCGGTGCGGAGGGCCGTTCCGTCGGGCGGGTCGACCGGTCAGCGCCGGGCGCGGCCTCGCCAGTTGCTGTATCCGCTACGGATGCTGGCCGTGCCGACGCCTGCCTGATGCAGAGCCAGCAGGCACAGCCCCAGCAACGCGAAGGTCATGCCCGAGATCCCGCCGGGGATCCGTGCGCCTACCAGGTCGAGCAGGAATCCCAGCCCGAATATGATCGCCGCGACTACCGCGAGCATCTCATCCTCACCTCATCCCTGATCCGGGGAGCCGTACGTGGAGCCGTACGTGGAGCCGTGGGTACCGCCTGGGGTGGAGCCGTACGTGGACGCCTGCGGGCCGCCGGCCCCCGAGGCGGGCGCCGAGGCCGACGACAGGGCCAGCAGGCGCTCCAGGACGTTCCTGTACTCGCGCAGAGCCTGCCTGAGCTGCTCGGTGTCCGGCGCCTCGACATCCTTCCAGCGCTCGCGCAGGGCCGCCGTACGGCTGGTGAGGCTGCTGGTCAGCGACTCCACCACCTCGCCCAGCAGGCCGTCGGCCCGCTGCACGGCGTCGCTCGGGTCGTCCACGAACCCGGCCTGCAGGTCGCGCCAGCGGGCCTGCACCTCGGCCGGGTCCTGGTCGAACAGGGTGACGTCGCTGGGAGCGGCGTGCGCCGGCGTCTCGGCCGGAACCTCACCGGCCGCCGCCGGGGTCAGCCCGTCACGCTCGTCACGCTCGTCGTGCTCGTTGCGTTCGTCGTGCTCGTCGGCCTGGGTGCCGTCGCCGCCGGTCCCGGGGTAGGGCTCCCGGTAAGGGACGTCGTCGCCCCCCGCGGTCACGGCGCCGGGAACCGCGGTCGCGTACGCGTCGTCGCTCCGCGGGGGCGGCGACGGGACGGTGGCCTGCTCGCTGCGGGCGAACTCGTCGTCGTCCACGTCCACCGCGCCGGCGTCCCGCCGGCGCTCGTCCGCGGAGTCCCGCTCGTCCAGGTGATCCCGCTCGTCCGCGGGCTCCTGCCCGCGCGGGTAGACCCGCTCGTCGGCCGGAACCCCCGAAGCCCGCACATCCGAGGCACCCGTAGCGTCCCGGGTGTCGGCGGTGTCAGTGATGTCGGTGGTCTCGGTGGTGTCCCTGGTGTCCGTCCGGCCGGCCTGGGCCTGCCGCTCGTCCTCGTGACCGCGCTCGTAGCCGTGCTCGTAAGCCTCGCGCGGGCCGTCCTCGGCCCGCTGTTCCTCATCGGGCCGCCGCGCCGGCACCTTCAGCTCGTCGCTGCTGCTCATATGTCTTCACCGTCCTTGGGCGGTTTCCTGGAGCAGCTCCTCGAACAGAGCGCGATAGTGCACCATGGCCTGGCGGAGCTCCTCGGTGGAGGCCTCCTTCCTGGCCGCGCGCCCGCTGATCTCGTGAGCGGCCCGGTAGTGGTCGAGGGTCGAGGCGTGCCGTACCGACAGGTCGGACAGCCGCTGCTCGAAGTCCTCGGTGGGATAACCCCGCTCGGCCATGACGGACGTGACCAGCTGGTCGGCCTCCGTCACCGCCGCCATGGGGGCGTCCACGAAACGCTCCTGCACCGTGGTCCACCGGTTCGCGTATGCGTCACGGGCCTCCGGGGCGAGCGGGCGGATGTCGAGCTCGTTGAGCCGCTCCTCACGGGCGAGCAGCTCCTGCTCGGCCTCGCGCCGGTTCTCGCGTTCGGAGACCACGCGTTCGTACTCCGGGCCGAAACGTTCGCGGAGGTGGTTGCGGCGCTTCTGCCGCTGACCCACGAAGTAACCCACAGCGGCGAGCGCCACCACCGCGACCACGACGACGGCCACCCATACAGAGGTGGTCATGATGTTCGCCTCCGGTCTCTTTTCTTGAGACCAGCGACTTCCCTGGGGAGGGTACATAAAACTCGTCCCACCCCACTAAAAGGCCCAAATTTCCCCGCCGGACCCCCGCCGGACTCCCGGCGGAACCACCCGCCCGGAACGGCCATCTGCGCGGCTCATCCGGGACGGCCCGCCCGCGACCACCGCGACGCCACCTCCCCGCCACCACCGCGGTACTACCTGCCTGCGACCGCCCCGGCACTACTCACCTTCGAACGCCGCGGCGTCACCTGCTTCGAGCGCCGCCCGCGCCTCGGCCAGCACACCCGCGACATGAGACCCGGAGCCCGCGGCCGGAACCTCACTGAACCCTTCAACGGCGTCGTACCGGACGTCCAGCCCGGCGTCCACCAGCCGCTGCGCCCACCGCAACGCCGTATTGAGCCGCTCGGCCGCCGGTGGCCGCCCTTGCGCCGCCGCCGACAGGTTCCGCAGATTGGTCGCCGGCCCCGACTGGGCATGCGCCCGCGCCAGCTTCCACGGCACCGCCCGGCTGTGGTCCATCATCGGCTTGGCCAGCCCCGCCGCCCGCTTGGCTTGCAAGATCCCCGACTCGCTCACGCCGAAATGCTCCGCCAGCTCCTGCACGCTCATGCCCCGGCCGACCAGCCTGGCCAACTCAGCCCGGTCGATCGTCGCCCTACGCCCCACCAGGCGCCCTCCGCTCCCGTTCTCCGTGTGCGCGTGTACCTCCGATGTGCGCTAAGGTTATGACGTCCCGCCCCGCAGGGGGCGGCCGACACAACCGGGACGTAGCGCAGCTTGGTAGCGCACTTGACTGGGGGTCAAGGGGTCGCAGGTTCAAATCCTGTCGTCCCGACCAGGTTTTCGCTGGTCGATGAGGGTGTCACTCGGAAGGGTGGCACCCTTTCGCATGAGTGAGTGACCAACTGAGTGACTGCGGGGGCGAAGATCGCGTCCATTGCCGCAGCTCCTTGCAGCAGTACGGGGCGGATCTGCTTGCGGTAGACGGCCTCGGTGACCGCCGTCCCGCTGTGGCCGACGAGCCGGGCGATGTCCTCCAAAGGGACGCCGGAGTCGGAGAGCAGTGAGACGAAGCTGTGCCGCATCTCGCGAGGGGTCCAGTAGGACGCGGGCATCCCCGCGTCCTTGACGATCCGCCGGAAGACGCGGCGCACGTTGGGCGCGTCGAGCGGCGTGCCGACGAGCGAGGCGAAGACGAGCCCGTGCTCCTGCCACTTCTCGCCCGCCGCCTTCTTGTCCTTCCGCTGCTGCTCGCGATGCTCCTTCAGCGCTTCTACGCAGCGCTGGGGCAGGGCCAGGGAGCGCCGTGAGCGCCGGGTCTCGGTGTCTGCGCCTGCCGACAATTCCATCCACGCAGGTCACGCCGCTTGTGAGTACTCATGGAGGACGCCGCCGAGCCGGTCTCGCCGGCGTACATTCATGTCGATTTGCTCTGGGGCCGTGATCGGACCGGGGACGGTGCGCAGCGGGGCGGCTTGGTTCAGGGTTTGATGTGCTCGGTGCTGGTTGTAGAAGTGTTCATATTCGCGCAGGGCGTGCCGTAGGTGGTGTTCGTTCCAGGTCAGACAGCGGTCGAGAAGCTCGTGACGGCATGACTGCACCCACCGCCCCATGATTGAGTTCATCCGTGGCATCCGGATGCCGGTGAGCACCTTCTTGATTCGGGAGATGAACTGCGTTCTGCCGACGAACTGGCGGGCGCGCTCGGCGATGAGCGTGCCGAACGCGGAGGGGGAGTGGCCGGCTCCCCGCGTGCGCTCTTCGATGGCCCCCAGGAGCGCCAGGGTCTCGTCGATCTTGCCCAGGAGCGGCTCAAGGCGGGTGAGTGCGGCGACCGGAGTGCGCGCTGAGCTCGAAGATCCGGCTGAAATGGGCGTAGGCGGCGAGGGGAGCGAGTTCGCCGCCGTCCATCGCATCCCTGGCGACCCCGTCGGTGATCCAGAACGTGAGCGCGTCGGCGAGCTGTGCACGATCCACGGGGAACGCGTCGAGTTCGGTGGCGGTGTCGATCAATGCGTGCACCAACTCGCCGATCTCCAGGAAGCCAGGTCACGGCGGCTGTGGGAAGGGGGTAAGAATGAGGCGTGAAGGCTCCGACGATCTACGACGTCGCACGGCATGCCGGCGTCTCCCACCAGACGGTGACCAGGTTCCTCAAGGGCTTCCAGGGGATCCGGCCGGAGACGCGTAAGCGGGTGGAGGAAGCGCTCATCGCGCTCGACTACCGCCCGAACTCGGCGGCGCGGCTGCTGCGCTCGCAGCGGACGAACCGCATCGGGGTGCTCGCCGACAGGATCGATCAGAGCGGGCCCGCGCGCATCCTCACCGGGGCGGGGGAGCGCGCGCACGAGCTGGGGTATGTCCTGGACGTGGTGGTCGCCGACGGCACCAGCGCGGGTTCGGTCGCAACGTCGCTGGCCACGATCACCGAGCACCAGGTGGCCGGGATCCTCGCCACCGCGCAGACCGAGATCGTGCTTGAGGAGCTGCGCAGGCAGGCGACCGCGGCTCCGCTGATCATCAGTCCGCAGCCCGATGCAGGGACGGACGAGCCCGGGGTCAACGAGCTGGCCGGGCGGTGCGCGGCGGACCACCTGATCGACCTGGGGCATCGCGTCATCGGTTACCTGGCGGGGCCTGACATGTGGCTGGCCGCGCGGGGGCGCATGTCAGGGTTCACGCAGCGGGTGGCCGAGCGTGGCGGGCGGGTGGCCTGGGTGCGGCACGGTGACTGGTCCGCAGCGTCGGGGTACGCCGCCTACGGCAGCCTGAGCGAGGACGAGCGCGCCGTGACGGCGATCGGCGTGGCGAACGACAGCATGGCCATCGGGGTGGTCTGCGCCGCGGTCGAGTCGGGCGTACGGGTTCCCGAGCAGCTCAGTGTCATCGGCACCGACGATCTGCCGGAAGCCCGCTACGTGCTGCCGTCGCTGTCGACCGTGGCGATGGACTTCGAGGGCGAGGGCCGCTTCCTGATCGAGGAACTCATCGCCAAGATCGAGGGCGCGCAGGCCCAGGAGCAGGCACTTCCGGCCCTGCCGCACCTCATCGCCCGCGCTTCCACCTCGCAGCTCGTTACCAGGCCGTAACTGACGGGACGTTGCGGCCGATCTTCTACCCGGAGTACGGTCGCGAACAAATGTTGTCGACAACATAGAGACGACATCGAACGAGATTGGATCACGAATGGCTGTTGCTCCCCGGTTCTCCGGCGTCCTGTTCGGCGCCGCCTACTACACGGAGTACCAGCTGGAAGACCGTCTCGACCGCGACCTGGACCTGATGCGCGAGGCGGGCTTCACCGTCATCCGGGTGGGTGAGTCGGTGTGGTCGACGTGGGAGCCGCGTGAGGGCGAGTTCGAGCTGGACTGGCTACAGCCGGTGCTCGACGGGGCGCACGCGCGCGGCATCGGCGTCATCCTCGGGACGCCGACCTACGCGGTGCCGCCGTGGCTGCAGCGCCTGCACCCGGAGATCGCGGTGGAGGCCGAGACCGGCCGCCGCAACGGCTTCGGCGCCCGCCAGGAGATGGACCAGAGCCACCCGGCCTACCGGTTCTACGCCGAGCGGATTGTGCGCAAGGTCGTCGAGCGGTACGCCGGCCACCCGGCCGTCATCGGCTACCAGGTCGACAACGAGCCGGGCCTGCACCTGCCGCGCAACGAGCACACCTTCCAGCGGTTCGTGAACTGGCTCAAGGACCGTTACGGCACCGTCGAGGCGATCAACGAGGCGTGGGGCCTGGTGTACTGGTCGCACCGGTTGTCCGACTGGGCCGACCTGTGGCGGCCGGACGGCAACCTGATGCCGCAGTACCAGCTGGAGTGGCGGCGCTTCCAGTCCACGCTGGCGACGGAGCTGATCGCCTGGCAGGCGGACGTGGTGCGGAAGTACGCCCGCAACGACCAGTTCGTCACCACCTGCCTGTCCTACTCGCGGCCGCAGGTGGCCGACGACGAGCTGGTGCGCTCGCTCGACGTCGTGGCCGGGAACCCGTACTACCGGATGCAGGCCGGCCTGGACTGGCACCGGGAGTTTCCGGCCGAGGCGCTGTGGTGGCATTCCGGGGTGTGGGCGCTGTTCGCGTGGGGGGACCGGGCCTGGTCCTCGGCGCAGGCGCCGTACCTGGTCACGGAGACCAACGCGCAGTCGATCGGTGACGCCTGGCAGAACCTGCCGCCGTATCCGGGGCAGCTCAGGCAGGCGGCGTTCGCGCTGCTGGCCCGCGGCGGCCGCATGATCGAGTACTGGCACTGGCACACGCTGCACTTCGGCGCGGAGACGTACTGGGGCGGGGTGATCCCGCACAGCGGGCAGCCCGGCCGCATCTACCGGGAGGTGGCCGAGCTGGGCGGCGCGCTCAAGGCGCTCGGCACCGCGCTGGACGATTACATGCCGGACGCTGACGTGCTGCTGCTGTACTCGACGGACACGAAGTGGACGTTCGAGTTCGCCCCGCCGCTGGCGAACCAGGACGGGTCGCCCAACACCGGCGCCTACCTGGACATCTTCAATGCGTTCTACCGGGGCTTCTTCGAGGCCGGCGCGCAGATCCGCGTGCAGCACCTGAGCCAGTTCGTCACCACGGACCCGGCGGAGCTGGCCCGCCGCTTCCCGGTCCTCGTGGCGCCGGCGGTGTACGTGGCCGATGACGCCGTGCTGAACCACCTGCGTGCGTACGCCGCCGCGGGCGGCCATCTCATCGTCGGGATTCGTACCGGTTACGGCGACGAGCTGGCCCGAGCGCGGGCGGCGGTGGCCCCGGCGATCCTGGGCGACGCCGCCGGCGTGCACTACGACGAGTTCAGCAACCTCCTGGAGCCGCTGCCGGTGACGGCGACCGCTCTCGCGCTGGAGCCGGGTTCGGCGGGGATCGGGTGGGCCGACGTTCTGCAGGTCGACGACGCGGAGGTGCTGGCCGCGTACGCGCCGAACGAGATCGGCGCGTCGGCGGCCCTGACCACCAAGGCGTTCGGGGCAGGCCGGATCAGCTACCTGGGCACCGTTCCGAACACGCCGTTGTCCCGCAGCATCGCCCACTGGGCCGTCCCCGAGACGGCCAAGCAACAGTGGCAGGCCCCCGAGGCCGTCACCGTCGCCACCGGCTCCGGCAATCTCGCCTTCATCTCCAACTGGTCGTCCGAACCGGCCGGCGTGGTGGCTCCCGCCAAGGCCGTCGATCTCCTCTCCGGCGCCGGCTACGCCGCCGGCGACCGCCTTCCTCTCGCGGCACGCGCCGCGATCGTACTCAAGCTCCAGTGAAAGAAGACCCATGAGAACACTACGCACGGCGTTCGGAGCGATCACCCTGAGCGGCGTCCTGGCCCTGTCCGGATGCGGCTCACCCAGCACCACGCAGTCCACCGCCCCGGCCACCGCCAAGGCCGTCACCCAGGCCGAGATCGACAAGGCGATGAACACGCCGACCACGCTGGACTTCTGGGCATGGGTGCCGGACATCCAGAAAGAGATCGACCTGTTCCAGCAGAAGTACCCGAACATCAAGGTCAACCTCATCAACAACGCCGGGGCGACCCAGCAGTACGTCAAGCTGCGCGCCGCCTTGAAGGCCGGCAAGGGCATCCCCGATGTCGCGCAGATTGGCTACGACCGCATCCCCTCCTTCACCCAGACCAAGAGCCTGCTCGACCTCACCCCGTATGGGGCCGCCAAGCTCAAGCCGGACTTCGTCGAGAGCGCCTGGACCCAGGTCGAGCAGAACGGGGGAGTGTGGGCCATCCCGCAGGACTCCGGCCCGCTCGGCACGCTGTACCGCACCGACCTGTTCAAGAAGGCAGGCGTCGAGGCCCCGAAGACGTGGGCGGACTTCGCCACCGCCGCCCAGGCGGTCAAGTCGAA
Source organism: Nonomuraea sp. NPDC050783 (assembly GCF_040802095.1). Lineage (NCBI taxonomy): Bacteria > Bacillati > Actinomycetota > Actinomycetes > Streptosporangiales > Streptosporangiaceae > Nonomuraea > Nonomuraea sp. NPDC050783. The sequence continues at coordinate 139,980 of NZ_JBFAHK010000003.1, read as the reverse complement.
GACCGGGGCCTACATCACGAACCTGCCCGGCAACGACATGCCCCAGATCCTCGGCTTCTTCTCCCAGGCCGGCGCCACGCCCTTCTCCTACGACGGCAAGACGACCGTCAGCGTGAACCTGGACACCGAGATCACCCAGAAGGTCGTCGGCTACTGGCAGGACCTCATCGGCAAGGACCTGGTGTCCACCGACCCCGACTTCACCGACGAGTGGTACCAGGGCCTGTCCCGCGGCAAGTACGCCTCCTGGCTCACCGCGGCCTGGGGCCCGACGTTCCTGCAGGGCACCGCGAAGAACACCAGCGGCAAGTGGGCGGCCGCCGCGCTGCCGCAGTGGGAGGCCGGGCAGAGCATCTCGGCCAACTGGGGCGGCTCCTCCAACGCCGTCATGGCCGCCTCGGACAACCCCATCGCGGCGTACATGCTGGCCGAGTTCATCAACCACGACCCGTCCTCGACGCTGAAGCTGGCCAACGAGCAGTTCCTGTTCCCCACCACGAAGGCCATCCTGACCGACCCGAAGTTCACCGGGCAGAAGTCGGAGTTCTACGGCGGCCAGCAGGTCAACCAGTTCTTCGCCGACGTGGCCGGCACCGTCGCGCAGAACCAGCAGTGGCTGCCGTTCATGGACTACGTCAACTCCAGCCACGACGAGACGCTCGGCAAGGCGATCTCCGACCACGGTGACCTCAAGGCCGCCCTCACCGCCTGGCAGCAGCAGGTCGTCGACTACGCCAAGCAGCAGGGCTTCACCGTCAAGTGACCGACCGGGGGCGGGCGGACGTCCCCGCCCCACCGCACCATGAGAGCAGTCATGACAGCCCAACTCACACGCCGGCGTCGCAGCGGCGTCCGCGCCGGCCAGACCCGGACGGCGTGGCTCCTCGTCGTTCCCTTCCTCGTGGTCTTCGCGGCGTTCTTCATCGTGCCGCTGGCCTACTCGGCCTACCTCAGCACGTTCACCTCGAAACTCGTCGGCGGCGAGGTGTTCAGCGGGCTGGCCAACTACGCCAGAGCCCTTGAGGACCCGAGCTTCTGGAGCGGCCTGCGCCGCGTCGCGCTGTTCCTGCTCGTGCAGGTGCCGATCATGCTTGTCGCCTCCATCTTCTTCGCCCTCGCCCTCGACAGCGGCAGGGTCCGCGGCGGCAAGGCCGTCCGGCTGCTCATCTTCGTGCCGTACGCGGTGCCCAGCGTCGTGGCGACCCTGATGTGGGGCTACATCTACGGGGCCGACTCCGGGCTCATCACCCAGCTCTTCCACGCGGTCGGGCTGGACGCCCCGAACCTGCTGACGGCCGACACCGTGCTCGGCTCCACGATGAACATCGTCTGGTGGGAGTTCATCGGCTACAACATGATCGTCCTGTACGCGGCGCTGCGCTCGATCCCCGAGAGCCTCTACGAGGCGGCCGAGATCGACGGAGCCGGCCAGTGGCGGGTGGCGTGGAGCATCAAGCTGCCGGCGCTACGGCCCACCATCCTGCTCATGGTGATCTTCTCGATCATCGGATCGTTCCAGCTCTTCAACGAGCCCAGCCTGCTGTTCAACATCGCGCCCAACGCGATCGGGACCGACTTCACCCCGAACCTGTACGCCTACAACCTCGCCTTCCGCAGCCAGGACATCAACTACGCGGCCGCCATCGCGTTCCTCCTTGGCCTCGTCATCATGATCGTCTCGTTCGTCGTGCAGATGGCGGCGAACCGTAAGGAGCGGCAGGCATGAGCGCGACCCCCGTGAGAGCCACCACGAACAGGACGCGTCACCGCCGCCCCGTCGCGCGCGGCAAACGCCGCAGCTCGGTGCTCACCGTCCTGGTCTGGGTGACGGTGCTGTACTTCATCGTGCCGCTGCTGTGGCTGGTGCTGTCGACCACCAAGGACAACGCCGGCCTGTTCACCTCCTTCGGGCTGTGGTTCGGCGAATCCTTCGCGTTCTTCGACAACCTCGCCGCGCTGTTCCGGTTCCAGGACGGCATCTTCGCGCAGTGGCTGCTGAACACCGTCGGGTACGCGGTGATCGGCTCCGTGGGCGCGGCGGCGCTCGCGACGATGTGCGGCTACGCGCTCGCCAAGTACCGCTTCCGCGGCTCCGGCCTCGTCTTCAACGTCATCCTCGGCTCCATCATGGTGCCGTTGACCGCGCTGGCGATCCCCACGTACCTGCTGTTCGCGGCCGGCAACCTCACCGACACCCCGCTCGCGATCATCCTGCCCTCCCTGGTCAGCCCCTTCGGCGTGTACCTCATGCGGGTCTACGCCGCCGACGCCGTGGACGACAGCCTGCTGGAGGCGGCCCGGATCGACGGGGCGGGGGAGTTCCGCATCTTCCGTACCGTTGCGCTGCGGTTGCTCGGCCCCGGCATCGTGACCGTCCTGTTGTTCCAGCTCGTGGCTACCTGGAACAACTACTTCCTGCCGCTGATCATGCTGAACACGCCGTCGTACTTCCCGGTGACGGTGGGCCTGGCGCACTGGCAGAACGCCGCCGCGGCCGGCGGCGGCGGGCAGGTGCTGTTCTCCACCGTGCTCACCGGGTCGTTCGTGTCCATCGTCCCGCTGATGATCGCCTTCCTGTTCCTGCAGCGGTACTGGCAGTCCGGGCTCGCCACCGGAGGGGTGAAGGGCTGATCCTCCTCATCCGTGATCCCGTCGCATCCCCCAGATTCACATCCGACACCTCGAAAGGACAGCGGATGAAGAGTAGGTACAGAGCAGCGCGTATTCTCGCAGGGGCGCTTGTCGCCGCCATGGGAATCAGCCTCGCGATAGTGTCGCCCGTGTCGGCAACCTCATCGACGGCCCCGCCCGTGACAATCCCGGCCCTGCGCACGTGGACCGCGGGAACGGGGCAGTTCACCTTCACCGGCAAGGGCCGGGTGATCGTCCATCCTCGCGATCTGCCCAAGCTCAAGCCGGTCGCCGCCCTCCTCGCCTCCGAGCTCGGCAACCGGTTCGGCTCAACTGTCGAGGTCGTGTGCAGCGACGACGGCCCCCGCCCGGGCGACATCGTCCTGAGGCTGCAGACCGGCATCCCCGGCATCGGGGACCAGGGCTACCGGCTGGCCGTGGCCAGGAGCGCCACGGTGACGGCGGGCACCGTGGACGGAGCCTTCAACGGCACCCGCACGATCCTGCAAGCGCTGATGAACGGGGACACGATCCCCGCCGGCACCGCCGACGACTGGCCGACCTATCCCGAGCGCGGCGTCATGATCGACCTCGGGCGCATGTACTTCTCGCTGGACTGGCTCAAGGCCCGCGTCCGCGACATGGCCTACCTCAAGCTCAACACGCTGCACCTCCACCTGACCGATGACGAGGGCTGGCGCGTCGAGAGCGACCTCGGTGTGCAGTCGGCCCAGCATCTCACCAAGAACGAGATCAAGAGCCTGGTGGACTATGCGGTGAAATATCGCATCACGGTGATCCCGGAGATCGACATGCCCGCCCACCTCGGCGCGCTGCTGCAGAAGTACCCGCAGTACCGGCTCGTCGACAAGGACGGCAACGTCTCGCCAACCAAGATCGACTTCACGATTCCGGCAGCGTGGGACCTGCTGAAGAGCGTCATCATCGAGTACCTGCCGCTGTTCCCCGGCAAGTACTGGCACCTGGGTCAGGACGAGTACCTGGCCAACAGCCAGTACGCGCACTACCCGCAGCTGGAGCAGTACGCCAAGGCCACCGTCGGCCCCGACGCCACCGCCAAGGACGCAGTGATTCAGTTCGCGAACGAGATGAACGCGTTCGTCCGGAGCAAGGGCAAGATCGGGCGCGCGTGGAACGACAACGTCGGTCCCGGCACCACGATCGAGGTCGACACGAACGTCGTCATCCAGTACTGGACCGACTCCGACAGCGAGGACCTCTTCGGCCCGAACGGCCCCTACACGCCGCAGACGCTGCTCGACAAGGGCTACCAGATCGTCAACGACAGCTTCCTGCCCACCTACGCCTACCCGTCGGGCGGCCGGACGCCGCAGATCCGCGTCGGCTACCTGTACGACTCCTGGTCGGCCGAGCAGTTCTACGGCTACCTGTACCGCGACCAGGACGGCACCTACGTCAAGTACCTGCCGACCAAGACGACGGCCGTCGGAGCCCCGGGCCACCGCGGCTCCATGCTGAACGTCTGGAACAGCGGCGGAACCTGGACTCAGGACGAGGCCGCCGCGGACATCTACCCGCGCATGCGGATCATGGCGCAGAAGACATGGAACTCCCCGCAGCCCGCGGCCGACTACGCGGGCTTCCAGTCGATCACCGACCAGGTCGGCTCGCCCGGCAACTGAGTGAACGAGCCGAGGCCGCCCGCTACGGCGGGCGGCCTCCGACCAGAAGGACTTCGATGCAGCGCTTGCCCTTCAACGACGGCTGGCAGTTTCGGCAGAAGGTGAACCCCTTCGACGAACTGAGCGGCGCGGTGCCGCCCTACGTCGACGTCTACGTCCCGCACGACGCGATGATCGAACGCGAGCGCGATCCGCAGGGGGACCGGGCGGCGGCCTACTTCCCCGGGGGCACCTACGAGTACCGCAAGACGTTCACGCCTCCCGAGGGGGAGCGGATCGTCCTCGAGTTCGAGGGCGTCTACCGGGACGCGGCGGTCTTCATCAACGGCGCCTTCGCGGGGCATCGTCCTTATGGATACTCCCTGTTCACCATCGACGCCGACGAGTTCCTGCGCCCCGGCGAAGAAAACGTCATCCGGGTGGAATGTCGCAACGGACAGGATTCCCGCTGGTACACCGGCGCCGGCATCTACCGCGACGTCTGGCTGCACGTCGGCCCGCCGATCCACATTCCCCCGCACGGGCTGCGCGCGAGCGCGCCGGACATCGACGAGGCCGGCGCCGTCGTGGAGGTGGCGGTACAGGTCGCGAACGCGACCAATCGCCGCGCCACCGTGGACGTCGCCGTCAGCGTCGCAGACCCGAGCGGAGCCGAGGTCGTGTCCGGGACGGTGCCCGTCACCGTGCCTCCGCACGGCAGCTCGCTGAGCAGGCAACGCCTCTACGTCCGAACGCCCGAGCTCTGGAGCGCGGAAAACCCTGCGCTCTACACGGCCGTGGCCCGGATCGAAGGCGACAGCACAACGACGACGTTCGGCATCCGCAAGCTCCAGGTCGACCCGGTCAACGGGCTGCGCGTCAACGGCGAGACCGTCAAGTTGCGCGGCGCGTGCATCCACCACGACAACGGCATCCTCGGCGCCGCCACGATCCCCGAGGCGGAGGAACGCCGCGTCCGGCTGCTCAAGCAGGCGGGCTTCAACGCCATCCGTTCCGCTCACAACCCCATCAGCGTCGCCCTCCTCGAAGCCTGCGACCGGCTCGGCATGTACGTCATCGACGAGACCTTCGACATGTGGGCCGCCCCCAAGATGGACCACGACTACTCCCTCGTCTTCCCCGAATGGTGGGAACGCGACGTCGAGGTGCTGGTCGCCAAGGACTACAACCACCCCAGCGTGCTCATGTACTCGATCGGCAACGAGGTGACCGAGACCGGCTCACCCGCGGGCGGCCTGATCGGCCGCGCGCTCGCGGAGAAGGTGCGTGCACTCGACCCGACGCGTTTCGTGACGAACGCCATCAACGGGCTGCTCGCCGTGATGGACGACGCCAAGGCCATCGCCGCCCAGCGCGGCACCGACGCCGACGACGCCACCGGCATCAACACCCTCATGGCCGGGCCGCTCGACATCATGAACGAGATCAGCGCCTCCCCGCTCGTCACCGAGAAGACCGCCGAGTCGTTCGGCCTGCTCGACATCGCGGGCATGAACTACGTCGACTCGCGCTACGTCCTGGACAAGGAGCTGTTCCCCAACCGGGTCATCGTCGGCACGGAGACCTTCCCCACCAACATCGACCGCACCTGGGCCCTCGTGGCCGAGCACGCCCACGTGATCGGCGACTTCACCTGGACGGGCTTCGACTACCTCGGCGAGGTGGGTCTCGGCCGCGCCCAGTACCTGGCCGAGGGCGAGGAACCGTCCCACGCCCCCTACCCGTGGATCGCGGGCTGGTGCGGCGACCTCGACCTGATCGGCGAACGCCGCCCGGCCTCCTACTACCGCGAGATCGTCTTCGGCCTGCGGCGCGAGCCCTACCTCGCGGTACGGCGCCCAATCAAGGACGGCAAGGTCCTCTCCGCCGGGCCGTGGGCGTGGAGCGACAGCATCGGAAGCTGGACCTGGCCCGGACAGGAAGGCCGCACGCTCGCCGTGGAGGTGTACAGCGACGCGGATGAGGTGGAACTCTCCCAGAACGGCAAGGTGGTCGGCTCTGCGGCAGCGGGCCGAGCGAACCGCTACACCGCAGTGTTCGACGTTCCCTTCGAGCCCGGCACGTTGACGGCGACGGCCATCAGGGAAGGCGTCCGGGCGGAGACCTTCAGCCTCACGACGGCCACCGGACAACCGCGCCTGGCGGTCACGGTCGAGGACATGGCACTACACCTGTTCGCCCGCATCGCGATCGTCGACCCGTCAGGGGCCGTCTTCACGGGCGCGGACCGCGACGTGCAGGTCGAGATCGCCGGACCTGCCGAGCTTGTGGCGCTGGGCAGCGGAAACCCCGCTCCTCACCAGACCTACAAGTCCGCCCGGCACGAGACGTTCGACGGGCGGGCGCTCGCGATCGTGCGACGCACCGGTTTGGAAACGGTCGCCATCCGGGTGACGGCCGAGGGCTGCGAGCCGGCAGAGGTCCGTCTCGACGGCGGCGCTTGAGCGATGCGCGGCCCTGCTCGCCGCTCACCGGTCATGGCCGACGTGGCCGAGGCCGCCGGCGTCTCCCATCAGACGGTCTCGCGCGTGCTCAACGGTCACCCACACGTGCGCGAGGAGACGCGGGCCAGGGTGCTGCAGGCGGTCGAACGGCTCGGCTACCGCCGCAACATGCAGGCCCGTGCCCTGGTCACCCGGCGTTCGCGGACGCTCGGCGCCGTCGTGTTCGGTACGACGCTCCACGGGCCCGCAAGCACGCTCTACGGCATCGAGCAGGCGGCCCGGGCAGCCGGCTACTTCCTCAGCATCGTCACCCTGAAGACCCCAGATCGACAGGAGACGCAGGAGGCGCTGAGTCACCTGGCCGACCAGGGCGTGGGCGGGATCATCGTGGCGAGCCCGCAGCTACTGGCCGGTGCGGCGCCTGCGGGCATGCCGGTGGTCGTCATCGAGGGCGGGCACGTGGCGGAGGCGCCGGTGGCCTGCGTGGATCAGGCGGCGGGCGCGCGCTCGGTGACCGAGCACCTGCTCGCGCTGGGACACGAGACGGTGTGGCACGTCAGCGGACCACCGGACTGGTCGGAGGCGGCGAGCCGGGCGGCGGGCTGGCGGACGGCCCTCGCCGCAGCCGGCCGCACGACGCCCGAGCCGGTGCCGGGAGACTGGAGCCCGCGTTCGGGCTACGAAGCAGGACGCCGCCTGCTGCGCGAGCCGGGGGTGACCGCCGTGTTCGCGGCCAACGACCAGATGGCGCTGGGCCTGCTCCGAGCTTTCGCGGAGGTGGGAGTGAGGGTCCCCGCGCACATCAGTGTCGCGGGTTACGACGACATTCCCGAGGCCGCGTTCTTCTCGCCTCCCTTGACCACTGTCCGGCCGGACTTCGAGTCGGTCGGCCGGCAGGGCTTCGAGCTTCTGCTGGAGCTGATGGAGGGGAGACAGGCGGAGGCGCCGGAGCGTCGCGTCATCGAGCCACTGCTGATCACGAGGCAGAGTACGGCCGGTCCGGCCACTCATCGACGAGAAGAAGTCCGCTGCGATGGCTGAGGATCATCGTCAGGCGCGCCCCTGCCTCGGCACGGAGCACGTTCAGGCGGGGATCCGATCGCTGGGTGTGGTCGCGAGGTGGTCGATGATGTCGGCGAACGCTTGGGCGACGGGGGCCAGGTCGGATTTGTGGACCTTGTCGAGGGTGTCGGCCTTGTCGTAGAGGTAGAGGGGGCCGCTGATGAAGCTGATGGTCGGGATTCCGGCGTCGTAGACGAATCCCGCGTCGGTGGGGAGTTCACCGATCAGGGGGACCAGCTTGTCGCTGGGCAGGCGGATGGTCCGCTGGAGGTCATGACGGGTGATGGCGTCGTCGATGACGGTCTTCAACGGCGCGCTCACGTTCTCGAAGACGGCGCGGTATTCGGGAAGGTCGTGGATCTCAAGCTGTCCGTCCGGCCCGATCTCGGCTTGCTTGGCGATGTGTTCGAGGGTGACGTTGGCGACGATCCGATGAGGGGTGGCCGGGCGGGTGACGAAGGTCTCGACGAAGTGCTCGTGGGCCTGGTAGCCGGTCCAGTGGCTGTCCATCAGGACGAACATCAGGGTCTTGGGCCGGTGTTCTTGCGGGATCCGGCTGTAGTAGCGGGCCAGCGCCAGCACTTCGGCGGTGCCTGAGGCGTCTTCGACGCCGCCGTCCCAGGCGGCGTCGTGGTGGGACTGAATCATGATCGTGTCGGTGCTGCGGCCGGGCAGGTACCCGATCACGGTGCGGGCTGTGGTCGGAACGCGCGCGCCTTCCAGGTGCATGGTCGCATGAGCGGCGCCGGAGGCGGTCAGGGCGCGGATCCGGGCACCGGCGCGCTTGGTGACCCACAAGCCCGGGATGGTGATGCCCTCGGTGTATTCGGGGCAGATGTCGTGAGAGTCGAAGTAGTCGGCCAGGACGCCGACGAAACCGGCCGCGCCCGCGTTGATCGCCCGCTGCAGAACGTCTTCGAAGTTGGTGAGGTAGGGGTTGGCCGTGTCCAGGTCGGTTGCGTTCACGCTGTCGTGGGGGTCATGGATGAACTCGCCACCGGCCAGCAGCAAGCTCCTGGGGACGAGGAATCGCAGGTTGAACAGCACGATTCTGCCGGTGACGTCGACCTGGGCGAAGTCGTCCTCCTTTCCGTCCCCTACGTCGGCGAGCGGCGTGGACAGGCCGTCCCGGCCGGTGGAGAAGGGGCCGTTGCCGTCGTGGGCGTTGAAGGAGAACACGGCGGGAGAGTGCGGGATCGGCGTGGCACCGACGATCAGCTTCGACCGGGAGGCCCGCCAGTGGAAGGACTCGCTCTCCTGCACCTGGATGCCGGTGAGTCCGAAGTCCTTGAAGGCGCCGAGGAGGTAGTCGACGGACCGGCGGTCGTCCAGGGCGTTGGTGCCGCGCCTGCCGAAAGCCGCCAGGTCACTGACCCACGCGAAGATCGTCTCGTTGTTCGGCATGATCGCTTCCTGCGCCGTGCCGCCGGGCTGAAGGCCCTGCTTCTCCAAGGTCAGTTCCTCGTCTCTCTCCACGCCGTCCCTGTTGAGAACTGGCGATGTAGCCCTGTGCGGGGATCCGTATTGCGAGCGCTCAGCCGTTCGCCGTAAGGTTGCGACACGCTCATTATATATAACGTTCGTTACATGTAGGCGGGTGGGATGAGTAACTTGTCTGTGCCCGGTGGCCGGTTGGTGGGCCGCGTCCGGGCCGGGGGCCCGGCCGCTTGCGAGAGAAGGTGCCAGATGTCCGAGCAGTGGCCCCAGCCGGGGTCCGGCGTTCTCCTCGCCCCGGCCGCCGGACGTGAGAGAGGCCGATGAGCCGCACGTCGCCGGTCCGGGTGATCGGCGTCGGGGTGTGCGCGGCCCTGGTGGCGGGGGCCACGCTGGGCAATGTCGGCGCCAATGTGATGCCCGTCCTGCTGCCGGGGATGGCCGAGCGGTTCGACCTGTCCCACACCGCCTCGGGGGTGGTCGCGACGGTGCAGTTGCTCGCCACGGCAGTGGCGGCGCTCGTGCTGGCGCCCAGGGCGGCCCGTCCCGGCCGTACCCGCCTGGCCAGGGCCGGGCTCGTCGCCACCGTGGCGGGCTTCGTCCTGGCATCCACCGCGCCGGGCCTCGGCCTGCTCATCGCGGGCAACGCGATCGCCGGCGCCGGACTCGGCGCGGTCTGTGCCGCCGCCATGGCGGCGATCGCCGCGACCGGCGACACCGATGCGGCCTCGACCGTCACGGTGCTGGGCGGGACCGTCGTCATCGCGATCCTCATCATCGTCATCCCCATGGCCAACGACGCCTGGGGCGGTGCCGCCGCCTTCGCGTGCCTGGCGGCTTTGTGTCTCCCGGCGTACTGGCTGGTCCGTGCGTTGCCTGAGGCGGCCGAACCCGGTCGCGGTGCTTCTTCCGGCAGGCCGGTGCCGCTGGTGTTCCTGCTGGCGCTGGTGCTGCTAGGGGCGACCGAACAGGGCGCCTGGTCCTACGGTGAGGTCCTGGGCGAACACCACGCGGGCATGTCGGCTGACGCCGTCTCGATCGTGCTGTCGGTCGTCGCCGTGGTGTCGCTGGCGGGTGCCGTCCTCTGCCCGGTCGCGTGCCGCCGATTCGGGCGGCCTACGGTCATGGTGGCGTTCGTCGCGGTCGAGATCGCGGCCAAACTGGTGATCGCCGTCGTGCCCTGGGCCGTCTCCTACACCGTTGCGGCGATCATCTGGCAGGTCAGTTATATGGCGCTACTGGTCCTGGTGCTCACGGTCGCGGCTTCCGCCGATCCCAGCGGACGGTGGATCGCCGCCGCGAGCGGGGCGTCGGCGCTCGGCGCCGGTCTCGGACCGGCTCCCGTGGGCTGGATCCTGGACACCTGGGGAGCCCTCGGGCTCGGCGTGGTCCTCGCTGCGGCCACCCTGCTGGCCGCGATCCCCATCGTGCGCACGATCAGGGCCGTGAGCACCGGTCTCGCCGAGCCGCTCAAGCTCGCGGAGGCGGGGGAGTGATCTTCAGAGGGCGGCGACCGGCAGATCGATCAAGTTCATGAAGTGACGCAGGGCCTCGATCTGGCGTTCGGGGGTCCACAGTTCGGGGTGTTCGACGGTGGAGAGCACGACCCCGCTGGTCCACAGGCGGATCAGGTCGACGGTGGCATCGAGCCGGTGCCGGCCGATGAAGTCCTGGATGGCGGTCCGGATCAGCTCTCGCATCACCGGCTCGACGAGATCCAGGTAGTGCTGGATGAAGGGCTCGACGTCGCGGTGGCTGGCCAGGGCGACGCGGGCGCGTTCGATGGCCAGCGCTTCTTCGTCGATGGGCAGGAAGTACCGCACGGCGGCCTCCAGCCGATCATGCGGATCCTCGATCGCCGCCAGTTCCTCCTGGGTTGAGCGGGCGTCGTCCAGCGTCTGCTCGAGCATCTTGGTCAGTAGCGCTTCGCGGCTGGGGAAGTAGTGGGTGACCAGCGTGACCGAGCCTCCGAGCCGGTCGCTGACCGCGCGCAGGGAGAAGTTGGCGAAACCGCGCTCCCCGAGAACGCGCATGGCCGCGTTGACGATCTTCCCGCGCCGCTCGTCGTGATCGACCTGGATCGGCACCGGCACCTCCTGACGGATTCTGTTATACAACGAAGATTACATCCTCGGGCGATCAGAGGATGCCGGTCCCGTGGCGGACGACCTCAGTACACGTCCGTCGCGTAGCGTCCGGCCTTGCGGAGCTCCTCCAGCCACGCAGTGCCGTCCTGGCCATCCGCGATGGTCGCGCCGATGCGCCGGAGCGTCTCTTCGACGGCGTGTCCCATGCCCGCCGCATCGCCGCAGACGTAGATGTGCGCCCTCTCGCTGATCAGCGCGCGCACGTGCTCGCGCTGTTCCCAAAGCCGGTCCTGAACGTAGCGGCGGTCGCCGTCACCTGGTTGGGAGTAAGCCCGGTGGACCTCAAGACGACCGGCTTCCTCGTACGGGGCGAACTCGGCGGCATACAGGTCGTCCTCTTCGGGGTGCCGGCAGCCGAAGAAGAGCACGGTCTGCCCGGCTGCGGCGGCGGTCATGCGCGCCCGGATGAAGCCGCGGAACGGCGCGATGCCCGTACCGGCGGCGATCATGACGATCGGGGTGCCGGCGTCAGCCGGGGGCCGGAAGGTGTCCGGAGGGGAGGCGACGGTGGCGACGATGCGATCACCGGGGCGAACGCGCTGCAGGTAGCTCGATGCCGTGCCGCGGAACGTGCCTGCTCCCGACCGGGCCGGGCCTTCCAGCACCGACACGGTCAGCGCCGCCTCGCGCTGCTCTTCGGCGGCGGAGCTGATGGAGTACTGGCGCGGCCGGGGCGCCGGCAGCAGTTCGAGGGCGAGGGCGAGGTCCACCTGGCACGAGGCGAACCGCTCAAGTAGGTCGAGCAGCGTCACTCGGGGGCGGAGGACGTGCTCGGTATGGTCGTCGCCGGCGAGGCGTTCGAGCTCCAGCCGTTCCGGCGGGCAGCCGGTCGTCCGGGCCAGCCGGGCCACGACGCCTGGAGAGGCCGGGGCAGCCAGGTCGGTGTGCCGGGTCAGCAGGTCGTCCACGCGCAGTGCCCGTCCGATCGGGATCGATCCTTGTGGTACGTCCGACTCGATGGTGATGAGCCGGTCCGCGCGCGTGCCGAGGCGTTCGATCATCCTGGTGACCAGGCCGGGGTCGTTGCAGGGCAGGATCGAGAGGTAGTCGCCAGTGCGGTAGCGCATGCCGTCGGGCAGGCGGAGCTCCAGATGCCGCTTGGACCCGCGGCCGGGAGGGCGGACGAGCTCGCGGTTCTCCAGCACGACCGCGGTCGGGTGGCTCGCCTCCTGCTCGCCTTCCGCCTCGATGACGCGGAAGCGGGGACCGCTCTGCGCGATCGCTTCGACGCGGTACTCGGCGGACAGGAGGGGCCACAGCGGTTCGTACCAGCGTTCCCAGTCGCCGAAGAAGTCGGTACGGGCGTCGATCGCGCCGCGGTCCCGGATCCGGCGCGCCCCCGCGGCGGCCATCGCGTCGTCGACGAGGGTGGGAACGCGCTGGTAGGTGGCCGCCCAGTCCAGGCTGCCGCAGCCGAGGACGAGGTAGTGAACGCCGCTCAGGTCAGGTTCTTCCGTGGTGAGCCAGGTGAGGAAGCGGCGTGCGTTGTCGGGCGGGGTGCCGTTGTAGGAGGAGGTGACGATGGCCACCGGCCCGGTCGTGGGCAGGCGTCCGGCGTATTCGTCCAGCGGCGCCACGGTCGTGCTCCAGCCGCGCAGGGTCCCGTCGGCGGCGATCGTGCGGGCCAGGCTCTCGCCGCTTCCGCCGTTCGAGCCGTACAACACCAGCAGCGGGGTGCCGTGGCCGGGGATGTCCGTGTTCGCCGGGGAGGGTGGTGCCGGCCTGCGCGGGCGGGCGCGACGGGGGGTGGCACGGATGGCGAAGTTCTTGGGTTTGATCGTCAAGGACTCTTGGATGACCAGGTCGTAATCGGGGTCGGCGAGTTCGAGGTCGAAGCGCTGCAGCATCATGGCCAGAACCAGCGTGGCCTCCTGGAGCGCGAAGGGGCGGCCGATGCAGGCGCGGGCGCCGTGGCCGAACGGCATCCACGCGTACTCGGGGATCTCGGTCATCCGCTCGGGGGCGAAGCGATCGGGGTCGAAGCGGTCGGGGGAGTGCCAGACGGCGGGGTCGCGGTGGAGCGTGGGGAGCATGATGAGCACGTCCTCGCCCTTGCGCACGGTGTACCCGCCCAGGGTGGTGTCCTGGCCGGGGGTGAGCGCGAAGGCGGGCGCGGTGGGGTGCAGGCGCAGCGTCTCGCGGAGGATCTGGCCGAGGTATCCGAGGTTCGCGAGGTCGTCGAAGCGGGGGGTGCGCTCGCCCAGGACCTCGTCCACGGTCTGCTGGGCCCTGCGCAGCACGTGGGGGTGGGTGAGCAGCTCGTATGTGACGAAGGAGAGCAGGCCGGAGGTCGTCTCGTGACCCGCGATCAGGAAGGTCGCCAGCTGGTACTGGATGTTGTCCGCCGGCAGCTTCGCACCGGTGACGGGATCTACCGCGGTGAGCATGCGTTCGAGCAGGTCGTCGGGGCGGGCGTGGGAGGGTTGCGCGGTGCGTGCCGCGACGATCTCCTCGGTGATGCGGCGCATGGTCGCGATGTCGTCCCGGTAGCGGCGGTTGGTCCTGAACAGCAGCGGCTGCAGGGCGGCCGGCCGTTCGCTGCGGGCGCCGGCTTCGACGAGGCTGCGCACCATGGCCCCGACGAACGGGTGCAGCTTCTCGGAGTAGAAGGAGTTGAGCCGGAGGTCGAAGGCGCACAGCGCGATCGTGTCCAGGGTCAGGCGGGTCATGTCGTCGGGGACGTCGATGCGGGTGTCCGGCCCGAAGCGCTCCCAGCGGGTGAACAGCTGCTCGGCGATGTCGAGCATGGCGGGGAAGTAGTCCTTCATCGCGACCGGCCCGAAGGCGGGCATGAGGAGGCGGTGGGCGATCGCCCAGTTCGGCTCATGGTTGTAGGCCGTGAACAGGCCGTCGCCACCGAAGGCGCGCACCTCCTCCAGCGCCGCGTGGACCGACTTGGCCCACAGCGGGCTGGAGCACATCTCCGCGACCAGCTCGTAGCTCGATGCGAAGATCATGCGTTCACCGGCGACGGTCAGCGCGAAGATCGCGCCGTACCTGCTGTGGTACTCCTCGGCGAAGTCGACGCTCGTCTCGGCGGACGTGGTCAGCACGTCGGCCAGGTTGCCCAGCAGCGGCAGGGCCTTCGGCCCGGGGATCTCGACCGCGGACATGGGGAGCTCCTTTCAGTGGCGGTGGCGCCGGAGGGTGACGATCGCGGCGACGGCGGTGGCGCCCACGATGAGCGCGGCGGTCGTGAAGGTCTGAGCCATGGCGTCGACGAAGGCGCCGTTGACGACGGAGAGGAAAGGGCCGGCCTGCTCGGGTGGTAGCTGGGCGGCGGCCTGGTTCGCGGCGCCGAGGGTCTGCGTGGCGGCGTCGGTGATCGCGCGCGGCGTCCCGGCGGGCAGGCTCTGGAGGGCCTGGTCGCGGTAGAGGCCGGCGCCGATGCTGCCCAGGACGGCGGTGCCCAGGGCGCCGCCGATCTCGTACGCCGTCTCGCTGATGCCCGCCGCGGCCCCGGCTTTCGCCTCGGGCGCGGTGCCGATGATGACGTCGTTGGTGAGCGTGTCGGCCAGTCCGACCCCGACGCCGAGCAGCGCCCCGCCGGCGAAGGCGAGAGCCATGACCTCGTCGGCGCCCAGCAGGCTCAGCAGCAGGTATCCGCCGGCCGCGGCGGCCAGCCCCAGGCCGATCACCCAGCCCGCGGGAACGCGGCGGGCGACGGCCGGGACGGTGAGCGCGCCGAGGATGGCCCCTGCGGCCAGTGGCAGTGACCACAGCCCGGCCTCCAGCGGCGAGTGCCCCAGAACGAGCTGGACGTACTGCGGGAAGAAGTACATGACGCCCGTCATGGCGAACACTCCGGCGATGTTGGCGAACACCGCGACGGTGAACGGCAGCGACCGGAAAAGCCCCACGTCGATCAGGGGATGAGTCAGGCGCCGCTGCCGGACGACGAAAAGCGCCGCGAGCAGCACCCCGCCAAGCAGCGCGGCGATCGGAGCGAGGCCCCAGCCGTGCTCGCCCGCCCGTTTGAAGCCGAAGATCAGCGCGAGGACGGCGGCGATCAGCATGAACGCCGAGACGACGTCGAACGGGCCCGGGTTCGGGTCCTTGGACTCGGGCAGCAGGAACGGCCCCGCGAGGAGCAGCAACGCCATGACCGGCAGGTTGATCAGGAACACCGATCCCCACCAGAAGTGCTCCAGGAGCAGGCCACCCACGATCGGCCCGAGCCCGGCGCCGCCGGCGAAGGCGGCGGCCCAGACCGAGATGGCACGGCGGCGTTGAGCGGGGTCGGGGAAGATGTTGCGGATCAGCGACAGCGTGGACGGCATCAGGGTGGCGCCGCCGAGCCCCAGCAGCGCGCGGGCCAGGATGAGCACCTCCGCGCTCCAGGCGAAGGCCGCCAGCGCCGAGGCGGCGCCGAACGCCAGCGCACCGGTCAGCAGCAGGCGGCGGCGCCCGATCCGGTCGCCGAGCGACCCCATGAGGATCAGCAGCCCGGCCAGGAACACGCCGTACACATCGATGATCCACAGCAGCTGCGTCGCCGTCGGGGCCAGCTCCTCGCTGAGCACGGGCACCGCCATCGACAGCACGGTCAGGTCGATGCTCATCAGCAGCACCGGCACGGTCAGCGCGGCCAGGGCCCAACACTGGCGAGCCCTGACCGGTCTCGAATTCTTGGTCACGGTCATGTGAATGCGCTCCTTCGCGATGACCCTGACCATAAGTTGGCCAGATGGCCAAGTCAAACGGCCGAGTCGTGTGGCCAAGTTCCTGGCTATCCTGAAGGCATGGCTACGGCACCGGTGGACAAGGCGACGAAGAAGCACGTCAGCGCGGACGTCCGGCGCGAGTTGCTGGTGGCCGCGGCGCTACGGGTGATGAAACGCGACGGCATCGCCGCCGCCACGACGCGGGCGATCTGCGCGGAGGCGGGCATGCCGCACGGCGCCTTTCACTACTGCTTCCGCGGCAAGCACGAGCTCTACGCCGCCCTGCTGTCCACCGACATCAACATCGGCCTGGACGCCGCCTGGCCGGCCATCACGCCCGAAGCCGAGCCCGTCGAGAACATCCGGACTCTGCTACGCGCCTACTGGGCAGTCGTGGAGACCGATCCTGAGGCGCAGCTCGTTCTGAGCGAACTGGTCAATTTGGCTTTGCGGGATCCGGAACTGAGCGAACTGCCGGCTTGGGAGCACCGGGCGTACCTCGACAAGACCGTGTCCTACCTGGAGCGCTTCGCGGACGAGGCGCGCCTGGAGCCGACCGTCGACACGCGGCTCCTCGCCGAGATGATCAACTCGATGGTGAGCGGCGTGATCTCCTCCTGGGCCTCCCACCGTGACAACGCCCTCGCCTTGGAGACCCTCGACACCTTCGCCGCCCTCCTCGCGACCCTCACTCGCCCGCGCCGATGAGCGGAGAACGACGAAAGGCCGGGATCTGAGGTGGGATCCCGGCCGTTGTCCGCCTCTCAGAGGGCGGGGTGGCGAGTGTGCCAGCCGGTCGCGCGCTGGTAGCGGGCGGCCACCGAGATCACGTCGGCGTCGGCCCACAGGCGGCCGATGAACTGCAGGCCGATCGGCAGGCCGTCGGCGTCGAAGCCGCCGGGCACGGAGATCGCGGGAAGCCCGGCGTGGCTGGGCGGCTCGGTCATCGAGTGGATCAGCAGGCCGAGCGGCGGAACCTCCTGCCCGTCGACCAGGCGGGTCGGGCCGGCGGCTCCGTCGTGTGGGAAGGCCGGGACGGGGGTCGTGGGGGTCACCAGGACGTCGGCGCCGGTCATCGCGGCGGCGAAGGCGTTGTAGATCTCGGTCTTGCCGCGCCGGAAGGCGGCGCTGACCTGCCGCCCCGTGACACTCTTGGCTCGCTCGGCCACTTCCGCGATCATCGGCCACAGCTCGACGCCGCCGGCCCGCATCTCCTCGGCGAACTCCAGGTACTCGTATCCGTTGAGGTGGTCGAAGAACAGCATCGTGTCGGGCAGTTCGATGCCGACTTCCTCGACGGTGGCGCCAGCGGCGCGCATGTCGTCCAGTGCCTGGGTGAAGAGCCTGCGCACATCGGGGTCGAGGACCTTTTGTCCGAGGTCGTAGCAGGCGGCGACGCGCACCCCGGTCAGGTCGCCGGGGGTCAGGGCGGCCTCGACGTAACTGCGGGTGTCGCGGGGCACGGAGAACCGGTCGGAGGGGTGGTGGCCCGCGGTCGCCTCGAACACCATCGCCGCGTCCAGCACGGTCCGGGCGATGGGGCCGTCGGTGCTGTCGCCGTCGGTGTTGTCGGCGGTGGGGATGCGGCCGATGGACGGCTTGATGCCCACGGCGCCGCACAGCGACGACGGCACGCGGATGGACCCGCCGCCGTCCGAACCCCAGGCGACCGGGCCGACGCCCGCGACGACGGCAGCGGCCGCACCGCCGCTGGAGCCGCCCGCGTTGTAGCCCGGCCGCCAGGGAGTGCTGGTCGAGCCCGTCAGCTTGCTCTCGGTCACCCCGAGCAGCCCGAACTCCGGGGTCGTGGTCTTGCCCAGCAGGATCACGCCCTGTTCCTTCAGTCGCGCCCAGCCGATCGCGTCCTCCTCCGGCACGTAATCGGCGAAGGCCGCGCAGCCGTAGGTGGTGCGCACTCCGGCCGTCTCGGCGAGGTCCTTGACCGTCATCGGCACCCCGAACAGCGGCGGCAGGTCCTCGCCTGACCGCAGCCTTTCCTCGGCCGCCTTGGCCTGCTCGCGGGCCTGGTCGGCGGTCACGGTCACCATCGCGTTGATCTTCGGGTTGACGCTCTCCAGCCGCTCCAGCACGGCCTCGACGACCTCCACCGGTGACACCTGGCGGGCCCGGTAGAGCTCGCCGAGCTCCCGGGCGCTCTTCCAGAACAACTCCTCCGACATGGGGTGCATCTCCTTCAGACGGGCTTGTGTGACGTAGCGAACAACACATCGCTGTGGTTTAGCAAGAGATGTCTTGTGGGTTATACGACAACCGTTATATGTTCACGGTCATGTCACCGGCATGACCTAGGTCACATGCAGGAAGTCAGGAGATGCCATGGACCTTGCCCAGAGCGCCGGGAGCCGTCTCATGTTCGCGGCCATGGCCCTGATCGTGAGCACCACGGTGGCCGCTTGCGGCGGAAGCCCTACCGAGGTCCCCGCCGCCCCCACGATCGATCCCGCGAAGCTCATCTCCTCCCTCCCGGCCGCCAAGGGGGACGTCGACAATGTCGTCTGGAATCTCACGGCAGGCGAACCCGACACCCTGGACCCGCGCAACGCCGCGAACTACAGCTCCGGGCAGATCGTCAAGAACGTGTGCGACTCGCTGCTCGCCGTGAAACCCGACTTCAGCACCGGCCCCGGCCTGGCCACCCTGGATCAGCGCTCGCCCACGGAGCTGGTCTTCACCCTCCGCGACGGCATCACCTTCTCCGACGGAACCCCGGTGACGGCCGACGACGTCGTCTACAGCCTGAAACGCTCGGCCGACCCCGCCTCCGTCGTGAGCTTCGTCTTCCTCTATGTCGAGGCGATCAAGAAGACCGGTGACAAGGAGGTCACGGTCACCTTCAAGCAGCCCGACGCGCTGTTCGCCGGCGGCATGGCGACGATCTCGGGGGCCGTCGTCAAGAAGGAGTGGGCAGAACGGGCCAGGGAGAACGTGGGCACGCCATCGGGCGGGCTGGTGTGCAGCGGCCCGTTCACCCTGGGGGAGTGGCGAAGCGGCAGCGGCCTCACCCTCAAGCGCAACGACTCCTACTGGAACAAGGAGCTGCGGCCGTTCGCCAAACAGGTCGCCTTCACGTTCGTCACCGACGCGACCGCCGTGGCCCGGGCACTGGACGCGGGAGAGATCGACGGCGCCTACGAACTGCCCGTCACCGCCGTGCCGAGCCTGCGCAAGTCGCAGAAGGGCCGGCTGGTCTTCGGGCCGTCCACGCAGAGCGTCTCGCTCGGCGTCGCCCGCCCCGACGGTCCGCTGGCCGACAACAAGCTCCGCCAGGCGCTGCAGCGGGCCGTCGATCGCGAGGGCCTGGCCAAGGTGGTCTTCCAGGGCGCCGCCGAGGCGAACTACACCCTGCTTCCCCCGGCCACGTGGCCGAACGCCCAGCGTGATCTCTACCGTGCGGCCTACGACAAGTACGTCAAGGAACGCGCCTACGACATCAACGCGGCCAAGACCCTGGTTCAGGGGTCGTCGTACAAGGGCGAGCCGGTCGTCCTCGCCACGATGGCCGGTGACGAGACGATGTCCAGAACGGCCCAGCTCGTGCAGCAGCAGGCCAAGGCCATCGGAGTGACCATCAAGATCCAGACCATGCAGCCCCTGGTCTGGGCCGAGGCCGGCTACGACGCGTCCAAGCGCCAAGGCGTGGACCTGATGCTGAGCAGCAACTTCAACGCCGGTCAGAATCCCCTCGAACCGCTGGGCTTCGACCTGCTGCCGGGCCAGCCGTACAACTACACCGAATACGACAATGCCGAGGTCACCAAGCTGCTGACGGAAGCCAGGCAGACGCTCGACCCGGTGGAGAGCGCCCAGAAGATCATCAAGGCGCAGGAGATCTACGAACCGAACGCGAGCACCGTCCCGTTGTTGTCGACCAACACCATCACCTTCCTGAACCACCGACTGACGGGCGCGGTGACGTCCTTCGCCTACTGGTCGATGCCGCAGATGGCCTACGTCGGAGCCGCAGGATGAGGCGGACCATCGGCGCGGTGTCCGGCGCTCTGGCCACGATCGTGGCCGCTTCCTTCGTGATCTACGCCGGGCTGTCCGTGGCACCGGGCGACCCTGTCGCCAGGATCCTCGGCCCGCGGGCGACCGACGAGGCGCGGGCGGCCGTGCGAGCACAGCTGGGGCTGGACGACCCGCTGCTGGAGCGCTACTGGCACTGGCTGACCGCCGCCCTGCAGGGTGACCTGGGCAGGTCGTTGACCTACCGGCAGGAGGTGGCCGGGCTGCTGGGGCCGCGCCTTGAGACCACGCTGATGCTCGTCGCCATGGCGGCGTCGCTGGTGCTGGTCGTCGGGGTCGCCGTCGGGGTGGCGGGTGGTGTCGCCCGCCGGGGGCGGCCGGTCGTGGCGGGGCTCGTCGCCCTGGGCGTCGCTGTGCCGAGCTTCGTCGCGGCCAACCTCCTCATCGGGGTGTTCGCCGTCCAGCTCGGCTGGTTCCCGACGTACGGGGCCGGTGACGGTTTCTGGGACAAGATGTGGCATCTGACGCTGCCGGCCGTCGCCCTGTCGATCGGGTACGGCGCCTACGTCGCCCAGCTCACCTCCGCCGCGGTCGAGGAGGAGTCGGGCAAGGAGTACGTGGAGACGAGCCGGGGCCGCGGCATCCCCGCCGGGATCATCGTGCGCCGGCACGTGCTGCGCAACGCCGCGCTGCCCGTGCTGACGGCCTCCGGCCTGGCCGTCGCGGGCCTGGTCTCCGGGACGCTGATCGTGGAGCAGGCGTTCGGCGTGGACGGCATCGGGGCGCTGCTGGTGCAGAGCGTCTCCAGCAAGGACTACGACGTGGTCACCGCGGTCAGCCTCCTCATCGTCATCGTCTTCGTCGTCATGACCACGATGATCGACGTGGTGCAGGTGGCGCTCGACCCGCGCGAGAGAGCGGGTACGTGATGGCGCTCGCCTGGAGCAGAGTGGTGCCGCGCGCGGCCGGTGCGGGCAGCCCGCTGCTGCTGGTCTCCGGCGCCGCGGCGGGCCTGCTCACCCTGCTGGCCGTCGTGGGTCCCTGGCTCACGCCGTACGAGGCCGACGCCACCGACGTGCTGGCCGCGAGCCAGGGACCGGGCGCGCAGCACTGGCTCGGCACCGACTCCCTGGGCCGGGACATCTTGTCCCGCGCGCTGGCCGGCGCCCGGCTCAGCTTCGCGGGGCCGGCCCTGGTCGTGCTGATCAGCGCGGTGCTCGGCACCGCGCTGGCCCTGTTCAGCGCCTGGCACGGCGGCTGGGTGGACCGGGCCTGCAACCGGCTGCTGAACGTCATGTTCGCCGTGCCCGGCATCCTGGTGGCCGTGCTGTCCTCGGCGGTGTTCGGCGCCGGGTTCTGGGCGCCGGTGCTCGCACTCGGCCTCGTGTACGCGCCGTACATGGCCCGGGTGGTACGCAGCGTGGCCGTGCGGGAGCGGCACCGCGGCTACGTGGAGAGCCTCCAGCTCGCCGGCATGTCGCCGCTGCGGATCGGGCTGCGGCACCTGCTGCCCAACGTGTTCCCCATCCTGCTGGCCCAGGCCACCTACGGGTTCGGCACCGCGCTGGCCGACTTCGCCGCCGTCTCCTTCCTCGGGCTGGGCATCCAGCCGCCCGAGGCCGAATGGGGAGTCATGGTCGCCGAGGGTCGGTCGGAACTGCTGGACGGAGCCGTGCAGCAGAGCCTGGTCGCCGGGACGTTGATCGTCGTGACCGTGGTGGCGTTCAACGTCCTCGGCGCGCAACTGGCAGGAGGCCGTCGATGAGCAGTCTGCTGGCCGTGCGCGAGCTGTATGTCAAGGTGGCGGATCGCGTTCTGGTCGACGGGGTGAGCGTCACGGTCGGCGCCGCCGAGTCGGTCGGGCTCGTGGGGGAGTCCGGGTCGGGCAAGTCGTTGACGATCAAGGCGGCCATGCGTCTGCTGCCCCGCGGGCTGAAGGCGTCCGGCGAGATCGTCTTCGACGGCCAGGATGTCCTCACCTCCTCCCGCAAGGAGCTGGCCCGCTACCGTGCCGGTGACGTGGGCCTGATCCACCAGGACCCCCGCGCGCACATCAACCCGAGCCGGACCATCGGCCAGTTCGTCACCGAAGGCGTGGTCGACACCGGGCAGATGACGGCGGCGCAGGCACGGGAGGCGGCCTGCGCCCTCATGCGGGACGTCGGCATCGGCGACGCGGAACGGCGCATGCACCAGTACCCGCACCAGCTCTCCGGCGGACTGCTGCAACGGGTCATGATCGTCGCGGCGCTGCTGCCGGGCCCACGGCTCATCTTCGCCGACGAGCCGACCACCGCTCTGGACGTCACGGTGCAGTCGGAGGTCATGGCCATCCTGCTGGAGCAGATCCAGGACCAGGGCCGCAGCCTGCTGTTCGTCACCCACGACCTCGACCTCGCCGCCGCCGTCACCGATCGGCTCGCCGTGATGTACGCCGGGACGATCGTCGAGACCGGCCGCTCCGAAGAGCTCTGCGCCCGGCCGCTGCATCCCTACACGGCCGGCCTGCTGCGCTCTCGCCCGTCGACCACGCAGGTCCGCCGCCTTGAGGCGATTCCCGGACGGCCGATCGCCGCCTACGAAGTAGGCACCGGTTGCCCCTTCTCCGGCAGGTGTGCCTTCACCGAGGACCGCTGCCGGATCGAACGTCCGGCGCGGCGGGAGCTGGAAGGGCGGGAAGTGGCCTGCCATCGGGCCGAAGAGCTGCGGGAGTGTGTCTCATGAGCGCGCTGCCACGTGACGAGGACTGCACGGTCAGCCCGGCAGGGATCGACGGCGCGCCGGTGCTGGAGGTGCGCGGCCTGTCGAAGACCTTTCCTGTGCGCCGGGCACCCTCGCACGTCGCCCTGCGGGACGTGAGCTTCTCGATCGCCCGCGGCACCTGCCTGGCACTGGTCGGAGAGTCGGGCTCGGGCAAGACGACCGCCGCCCGGATCATCGCGGGCCTGGAGCGGGCGACCTCGGGAACGGTGGTGCTCAACGCGGCACGACGGGTCCAGATGGTCTTCCAGGACCCGTACGGCTCGCTCGACCCTCGCCAGACGATCGGCGCCGGCCTGCACGAGCTGCTGTCGCTGCACGGCGTGCGCCGCCGCGAACGCGCCGAGCGAGTGACCAAGCTGCTGCACGACGTGGGGCTGGACGAACGGCACGCCGGGCAGCGGCCGAAGTCGTTGTCGGGCGGCCAGCGCCAGCGTGCGGCCATCGCGCGCGCCCTCGCCCTGGAGCCGGCGCTACTCATCCTCGACGAAGCCGTCTCGGCTCTGGACGTCAGCGTGCAGGCCCAGGTGCTCAACCTGCTGGCCGACATCCGCGAACGCAGCGACATCAGCTACCTGTTCGTCTCCCACGACCTGGCGGTCGTCCGGCAGGTGAGCGACACCTGCGTGGTGCTCCAGCACGGTCGCGTGGTGGAGCAAGGACCGACGGCCGACGTCCTGGACCGCCCGGAACAGCCCTACACCCGGGCGCTCATCGACGCGATCCCACGACCGGGCTGGCGCCCTGGCCGCCGGACGGATAGATAATACAACGCTTGTTATGTAACATAGACAACATAAAGGAGGTGTGATGGGCGTCGACATGACCGACACGTCCGAGGTCGTCATCCTGACGGTCCCGCGACCGAGCGACCTGCCCAAAGCGGTCGGCAGGACCTTCACCACGCCGTGGTTCACCATGGACGCCGACCGCTCGGAGCAGTTCGAGTTCGCCACGTACCTGGACAGCTACCCCCACCCCTACGGCGTGGCGGGCGACGACGGGTACGGCGAGGGCCTCGTCGAGGGCTACCACCTGCTCGGCATGCTGGACTACCTGCTCAACCACGTACTGGTCTCGCAGGTCCCGTGCACGCCGTGGAACTACGGTCTCGACCGGGTGCGCTTCGTGTCCGTGGTCCGGCTGACCGACCGGTTCCGGATCACCGGGACCCTGCGCGAGGTCGTCGACCGCGGAGAGCAGGGCTACCTCGTCGTTCTGGACCTCGTCGGCGAGGTCGAAGGTCGCGACAAGCCCGGCTTCGTGGCCACCCAGCGAGTCCTGTGGACCCCGGCCGCCCCTGAGGAGAAGCCCCATGTCTGACGCTGCCCTCGCAGGCCTCACCGAGCACCAGCGTGCGCTGCTCGGCAAGACCATGCCCGACGCCTTGGACGCCGCCGCCGACCGCTGGGGCGATCGGCTCGCCCTGCACGAGATCGAGGGGCTGCGGCGCTCACGCACCTGGGGGGACTTCCGGGCTGAGGTGAGCGCGCTGCGCTCGGGGCTGGAGGCCGCCGGCCTGGAGCCCGGCGCCAAGGTCGGCGTGCTGATCCGCAACCGGATCGAGTTCCCCGTCACCTGGTTCGCCGTCGTTGAAGCGGGCGCCGCCATCGTGCCGCTGAACCCCAAGTACACCGCCCGTGAGATCGACTTCGTGCTGTCCGACGCCGGGGCGACCTGGCTGATCGGCGAGGGTGACCTCGTCGACGAACACCTGGCCGACGGGAAGATCGGGCCGGTCGCGGCGGAGCGCGTCGTCGCCATCGGTTCGGGCGCGGGCCTGGACTACACGGGGCTGCTCGCCACGCCGGTCACCGAACGGCGCCACCTGGCCGACCCCCTGGACGTGGTGAACATCCAGTTCACCTCCGGCACCACCGGCCTGCCCAAGGGCTGCCTGCTCACCCACGAATACTGGCTGGAGCTGGGCGTCTACGGGGCGGCCGCCTCCGCGGAGCCGCAGCGCATGCTGGCCGACCACCCGTTCTACTACATGCAGAACCAGGCGTACCTGATGGCGGCCATCACGTGCGGCGCGGCCCTGTACATCACGCCCGGGCTGAGCCGGCGCAAGTTCATGAACTGGCTGCACGACTACCAGATCGACTTCGCCTGGATCGACGAGGACATGCTGGAGTACCCGCCGAGCGACCTCGACCGGAAGCTGGCCCTCACCGGGGCGCCGGTCGCCGGGCTGCCGAGCCAGGCGTACCCGCTGCTCGAGGAGCGCTTCGGCATCAAGGCCCGCGAGTGCTACGCCAGCACCGAGATCGGGACCGGGACGACGGTGCCCCGTGACCGCGACGACCTCGCCGGCAACGGTTCGATGGGCCTGTGCGCGCCCAACCGGGAATCGAAGATCATCGACGAGCACCTCAACGAAGTGCCGCCCGGCACGCCCGGCGAGCTGTGCTTCCGGGGCCGCGGCATGATGCTCGGCTATCACAACCGCCCCGAGGCCAACGCGGAGCTCTTCCTGCCGGGCGGCTGGTTCCGTACGGGCGACCTGGCGATCAAGACTGAGGACGGCCAGCACTTCTTTCTCGGCCGGCTCCGGGACATGATCCGCCGCAGCGGGGAGAACATCTCCGCCGCCGAGGTCGAGTACTACTTGAGCGCGATGCCGGAGATCGCCGTCGCGGCCGCCGTGCCCGTGCCGGACCCCGATCGGGAGGAGGAGGTCAAGGCCATCGTGGTGCCCGCCGAAGGCGTGACGCTGACGGCCTCGCAGGTCGTCGAGTGGGCCGCGACCGGGCTGGCCCCGTTCAAGGTGCCGCGGTACGTGGAGTTCCGGGGCGAACTGCCGTACACGCCCAGCGGGAAGATCCACAAAGCGGCGCTGCGCGCCGAGGAACCGCTGCACGACGGGGTCATCGACACCAAGGCGTGAGAAAGATCAATGACCGGAAGGGTGCACCCCTATGATGTGATCGACGTTATATAACCAAGGTGGAGGAGGGACTGTGCCGATCTACGTCGACCACGACGCGCGGCGTAAGCAGATCATGGACGCCGCGGTACGGGTCCTCGGCGACGAGGGACTCGACCAGTTCACGCTGCGCAAAGTGGGCCGGCGGCTCGGCGGGTCGGTCACCCTGGTGACCCACTACTTTCCCAGCCGGGGCGCCCTGATGAAGGCCATGCTGGAGCGGACACTGGAGGACGCGCACGCCATGCGCGACGAGCTGACCGCGATCGAGGACCAGCACGACCGCCTCGAAGCGGTGCTGCGAGGCTTCCTCCCCGACAACGAAGAGGCGCTCGCGCAGGAACGTGCGCGAGTCGCCCTGGTCAGCCACCGGAATGTGGATCCCGACGTGGACGAGTTCTTCGCGCGGATCGAGCCCAGCATGCGGGACGTCATCAGGAGCGGCATCGAGGGCTTCGTCGATCCGGACGAGCTCGACGCCATGGTGGACCTGGTGCGGGTCTGGGCCAGCGGCATGGTCCTGTCCGTGATCGAACACCCCGAGATGTGGACGCCCGAACGCCAGCGTCAGGCGTTGCGGCACTTCGTGCGCGTGCTCGAACTGCCGGAGCGCCAGCGCACGGCCTGAACTCGCATTCCGGACTTGGCGCGCTCGACATCAGCACTTCGCACCAAGGACGTGACAACGGTGACGTGGCCCGAAGGGTCATTCGATGACTCCGTACTGAAACCCCTATGGCTCGACAACCCGGACAGGCCGCCGGCCAGGGAATCGCTCGACCAGCCGGCCGAGGTGGATCTGCTGATCGTCGGCGGCGGCTTCACCGGGCTGTGGAGCGCCCTGCGCGCGGTCGAACGCGACCCCGCCGCCCAGGTGCTGCTCATCGAGGCGGACCGCATCGCGGACCACGCCTCGGGGCGCAACGGCGGCTTCTGCGAGGCCAGCATCACGCACGGCGCCGCCAACGGCCGGGCGCGCTGGCCCGACGAATACGCCACCCTGCACGAGCTGGGAGTGCGCAACCTCAGCGAGATCGTGACCACCGTCGAGCGTTACGGCATCGACTGCGGCCTGGCCCGCGGCGGCGTCCTCACGGTCGCCACCCGCGAGCACGAGATCGCCGACCTGCATCCGGGGACGGCGGGGTTCCTCGACGCGGCGGCGGTCCGGCAACTGGTCGACTCGCCGACCTACCTCGCCGGCCGTTACACCCCGGACACCGGCGTGCTGGTCGACCCCGCCAGGCTCGCCTGGGGGCTGGCCGGCGCCGCCGAGCGGCTGGGGGTACGGCTGGCCGAACACACGCGGCTCGTCTCACTCGACGACCGGGGCAGCCACGTCGAAGCCGCCACGGACCGGGTGGTCATCCGAGCCAAGAAGGTGATCATCGCCACCAACGCGTTCCGTAACCCGCTGCGCCGCCTGCGCCTGCCCGTCGTGCCGGTATACGACTACGTCCTGGCCACCGAGCCGCTGACCGACGAGCAACTGGAAGCGATCCGGTGGAACCCCGCCATGGGCGTGACCGACTCCGGCACCCGCTTCCACTACTACCGCATCACCCCCGATCGGCGGATCCTGTGGGGCGGCTACGACGCCGTCTACCACTTCGGCCGCTCCATCAGGGCCCGGCACTACGACCGCCGGGAGACCTTCGCCAAGCTGGCCCGGCACTTCGCGCGGACCTTTCCGCAACTGGCCGGCATCCGCTTCACCCACCGCTGGTCCGGCGTCATCGACACCTCCTCACGCTTCTGCGCGTTCTTCGGCACCGCCCACCACGGGCGGACGGCGTACGCGACGGGCTTCACCGGACTCGGCGTCGGCGCCTCACGCTTCGCCGCCGACGTCATGCTCGACCTGCTCGATGGCCGGCCGACCGAGCGGACCCGGCTGAAGATGGTACGCAGGAAACCGATGCCGTTCCCGCCCGAACCGCTGGCCTGGATCGCCATCCAGATCACCCAGTGGGCCATGCGCCGGCAGGACCGCACCGGCAAACGCAACCTGTGGCTGCGCGTGCTCGACCGCTTCGGCCTGGGCTTCGACTCGTGAACGCACCTTCGATCGCCTCGGCGCGGCTGATCAGCGCGAACGTGCTGGCGGAGGTGACGACGCCGGACGGCGCCTCGGAGCCGCTCGCGACTGCCCACGTGGTGCTCCGGCAGAGCTGGACCTCTGACGTCGGCCTCTGGGAGGCGGGCCCCGGGACCGACGTCGACGTCGAGAGCGACGAGCTGTTCCTTGTCCTGAGCGGGGCGGGCACCGTCACGTTCGCCGACGGCAGCCGGATCGACCTGCGGCCGGGCGTCCTGGTCCAGCTTCGCTCCGGGGACCGCACCACCTGGGAGATCACCGACCGTATGCGCAAGCTGTATCTATCTGGAGGTGAGCGGCGATGACCGAACGGTTCAGCTTCGCCGACATCCCGCAGCGAACCGGCAGCACGTTCACCAGCCCCTGGATCACTGTCGATCAACGCCGGATGGCACTGTTCGACGAGTCGACGTTCTACGATCCGGCGGAGTACGGCTGGGACGTCGACAGCTTCCCCGACGACATGCTGGAGGGTTTCCACCTCCTCTCCCTGGTGCCCTACCTCGTCAACCTCGCGGCCAGGCTCGACGACCCGAGCGCGTTCACGCTGAACTACGGGCTGGACCGGGTACGGTTCGTGACGCCCGTCTTCGCCGGCGAGCGGCTGCGCGCCCACGGAGTCGTCGCGGAGGTCCGATCGAAGCGCGATGGCTACCTGGTCCTCAACCGGATCACCGTGGAGGTCGAAGGACGCGAACGGCCGGGCTTCACCGCAGACCTGTGGGCACTCGTGCTGCCGCGCATCCCAGAGAACCTGTCCACGACATGACTACGACATCCGAGAACGCGAAGGCGGGCAGCACCGCCTGGCTCCCGCAGCGGCTGCGCTTCACCCCGGGAAGCGCGCGGGGCGAGTACGTCGGCGCCTCCGACAGGGTGACGTGGCTCGACTCCGGCCGCAGCTCCGCCATCGAGGGCTGGTGCTCCGAGCCCAGCGTGCGCGCCGGCGAGCGGCTGGCCGTCCACGTCAGCACCGCTCCCGCCGCCGAGTTCACGCTCGACGTCTTCCGCATGGGGTACTACGGCGGGCTCGGCGCGCGCCACCTGGCGACCTTCGGCCCGCTGCGCGGCTTCGAGCAGCCCGGCCCCCTACCTGGGGAAGGCCGCCTGATCGAGTGCGCGTGGGAGCCGTCGCACGCGTTCACCGTGCCGGACGACTGGCCGAGCGGCGTCTACCTGGGCAAGCTCACCCGGCTCGACAGCGGGATCGAGTCGTACGTCATCTTCGTCGTACGCGACGAGCGCGTGGCCGACCTCGTCGCGCAGACCTCCGACTTCACCTGGCAGGCCTACAACCGCTGGCCGCACGCCCACTCCCTCTACTCCAACGGAGCCGACGACCTCACCGCCTATTACGGCACCGACGTCGCGGTCAGCTTCGATCGGCCTTACCTGTCCACCACGTACTTCACCTCGCCGCTGCCGGGCACGGGGGAGTTCTTCGTCTTCGAGTACCCCTTCGTGTTCTGGCTGGAACGCCTGGGCTACGACGTCACGTACTGCTCCAACCTCGACACCCACCGGGGCACGGCCGCCTTCTCGCGGGCCAGGGCGTTCCTGTCGATCGGTCACGACGAGTACGTGACCCTCCCCATGTACGACAACCTGATGACGGCCCGGGACGCCGGAGTGAGCCTCGGGTTCTTCACCGGCAACAGCTACTGCTTCCAGATAGACCTGCGCGCCGGAACCGGCGGAAGGCCCGACCGCGTCTTCTCACGGTTGGACGCCTTCGGCCCCGACCGTTCCCCCGAGTCCGGATATGTCCCCCACCCCGACGAGGCGGCCTACGGCGACTTCTACCCGTTCCCGCTCACCGCTCCCGACGAGGGCCTGCTGATGGGCGCCCGCAACCACTGGCCCATGGAAGGGGTGGGCGACTGGGTGTGCAGCCTGCCCGACCACTGGATCTTCGAGGGCACGGGCATGCGCGAGGGAGAGTCGATCCCGAACCTCGTCGGTCACGAATGGCACGGCAACCCCGCCGCCATCCCGGGCCTGGAGGCCGTGTCGCGGGGCCGTACCTGGGAACCGGGCCTCGGCGACGGGGAGTACACCGCCACCGTGTACCCGGGGCCCGCCGGCAACGTCGTGTTCAACGCGGCCACCTGCTGGTGGGGGAGCGGCTTGTCGCACCCGCCCGGCTTCCAGCGCCCCACCTGGCACGGCATGCCGTGCGGCCTGCCCGACGACCGGGTGCAGCGGATCACCCAGAACATATTGGATCGGATGATCGCATGACGGACGGACTCCAGGTGTTCTGGGACGACCGGGTGCTGCTGAACGACACCGGCCTGGCCTTCGGAGAGGTGCCGGTCTCACCCCTGATCGACGTCCAGGCGAAACACGTCGAGAACGCCGACCGGGTCGTCAACATGCGATCGGTGCTCCAGCGGGGCCAGATCCGGGACCACCTCGTCTGGCGCGACGGCCGCCTCGCCACCATCGACGAGATCGCGGCCTCACACCCGCGGGGCTACATCGACGCGGTCCGCGCCTTCGTCGACGCCGGAGGCGGATACATCGAGGAGAACACCGTCCTGTCGGCCGGCGCCTGGGAGGCGCTGCTGGCCGCCGCGGGCACCTCGATCGAGGCGGCCGACGCCGTCCTCCGTAGCGATACTCTCCGGGCGTACGCGCTGGTGCGCCCGCCGGGGCACCACGCCCAGCCCGAGCAGGCCGAGGGGTACGGCGTCTTCAACCACGCGGCCCTCATGGCCGAGCGGGCCCTCGCCTCGGGCATGCGCCGGGTCGCGATCGTCGACTGGGACGTCCACCACGGCAACGGCACCCAGCAGTTCTTCTACGAACGCGACGACGTCCTCTACCTCTCTCTCCACATGCGCCACGGCACCTGGAGCCCGACCCACCCGCAGACCGGCTCGCCGGCCGAGATCGGCGTCGGCCCCGGCATGGGTTACAACGTCAACATCGAACTGCCCCTCGGTTGCGGAGACGCCGCTTACGCAGCGGCCTGGCGCGCGATCGTCGAGCCGATCATGGAGCAGTACGGGCCCGAGCTCATCATCGTCTCCTCCGGGCAGGACGCCTCCGCCTACGATCCGAACGGCCGCCAGTGCCTCACCATGAAGGGCTTCCACCGGCTCGGCAGGCTCACCCGTGACCTGGCCGACCGGCTCACCGGCGGGCGGTTCGCCGCCGTGCAGGAGGGCGGCTACCACCTGTCCTACGCCGCCTACTGCCTGCACGCCACCTGCGAGGGCTTCCTCGCCCGGCAACCCGAGCTGGACGATCCGATCGGCTACCTCCCGGACGACCCCAGGCACGGCGACGCCGGGATCGCCCTCGTCCAGACCTACCTCTCACGCTTCTGGGAGTTCCCCCGATGACCTCTCACGCCGACCAGTTCCTCGCCGCCGCCTACCCGGAGCAGGAGCTCGGCTTCTCCATCGGCGAGTACCGGGCACGGCACGCCCGCCTGCGCCAGGCCATGTCCGAGGCCGGCCTGGACCTGCTGTACCTCTCCTCACCCGAGGCGATCTGCTGGCTGACGGGCTACCAGGCGGAGTGGTACCACGGCCAGTCCTCCACCCAGTGGCCGGCGTTCTCGGGCGTCGCGGTACACGTCGATCACGATCACTGGCTGCACTTCGAGACACGGGACGAACTGCTCCTGACCCGCATCACGTCCGTGTCCGAGCACGTTCACCTCGGGGGCGACACCGACCTGCTCGAATCCGTCATCGGCGGGCTCACCGGCGAGAGCTGGCTGCGCCCAGGAACCCGGGTCGGCCTCGAAATGGGCAGCTACCGGCCCAACCGCAACCAGAGCCAGGAGTTCCAGGCCGCGATCGAGTCCGCCGGCGGCGTCGTCGCGGACGCGACGAAACCGGTGCGCGCCGCGCGCCGGGTGAAGAGCCACCAAGAGCTCGCCCACGTACGCACCGCCCAGCGCATTGCCGACCTCGGCATGGCCGCCGCCCGGGCGGCGCTCGCGCCCGGGGTGACCGAGCTCGACGTGTACGCCGAGATCGTCTACGCCATGGCGAAGGCCGGAGGAGAGAACCCTGGCATCACCATGCCCGTCGCCTCCGGCACCAAGAACGCCTGCGTGCACGCCCTGGCCTCCCGCCGCAAGATCATGCCGGGCGACATCGTGAACGTCGACGTCAGCGGCGTGTACTTCCGCTACCACGCCAACCTGGCCCGCACCTTCTCCGTCGGCGAGCCGGATCCGCGCGTCGCCGACTACATCGACCGCACGTTCGGCGCCCTCGACGTGGTCCGGGAACACCTGAAGCCGGGCGCCACGATCCGGGACGTTCTCCGGCCTCTCGAGGAGTTCTACCGCGAGATCGGCGCCTGGGAGAACCGCTGGTGGGTCGGTGGCTACGAACTCGGCATCGCGTTCCCGCCGGACTGGGTCGGCGAGTTCGTCTACGACGAGGACTCCCCGCCCGATCAGACGTTCGTCGAGAACGAGGTGCTCAACTTCGAGGCGAACTTCTACCTGCCCCAGCACGCGGGCCTGACGATGGGCGTCAACACCCTCATCGTGACCCCCGGCGGCGCCGAATTCCTCCACTCGACCCCGGACGAGTTCTTCATCGTCAACGACAGGACCACTTCGTGAGCATCACTCCCGCCGGCTCGCTCTGGAACGACACCCCCGCACCGATCGACGCCCGCGCCGACGCCACCACGCTGCCCTCGCACGACGGGACACGGCTGGCCACGGACGTCTACCTGCCCGACTCCCAGCGCAGCGACCTGCAGACCGTCCTGATACGCCTGCCCTACGACAAGTGCGGCCGCTACACCTTCATCCCGGCGATCGCCGCCTACCTCAACGCCCACGGCTTCGCGGTCGTCGCCCAGGATATCCGCGGCAAGTTCCGCTCCGAGGGCGAGCGCTTCCCCTTCGTCAACGAGGCCGCCGACGGTCACCGGACGATCGACTGGATCGTCGCGCAGCCGTGGAGCGACGGCACGGTCGGCATGCTGGGCGACTCCTACTACGGCTTCACCCAGTGGGCCGCGGCGGCGAGCGGCCACCCCGCATTGCGCGCCATCGTGCCGCGCGTCACCGGCTCGCGGTTCATGGACATGTTCTCGCCTGCCGTCGTGCCCAAGCTCCCGCTGTACGAGTGGGTCCTGCACACGTTCACCACGCCCGGCATGCTCGACGGAGCCGTCCTGCCGCGCGAACCGCTGGCCGGGTTCGACGCGTTGCCCGGCTACGCGGCGCACATGGCTCCGCTGCTCACCGGCCTCGTCCGCGG
This sequence comes from Nonomuraea sp. NPDC050783, assembly GCF_040802095.1. Taxonomy (NCBI): domain Bacteria; kingdom Bacillati; phylum Actinomycetota; class Actinomycetes; order Streptosporangiales; family Streptosporangiaceae; genus Nonomuraea; species Nonomuraea sp. NPDC050783. The sequence goes on along the minus strand of NZ_JBFAHK010000003.1, from coordinate 106,917 downwards.
CTGCGGCGACGGCACGCTGCTGCGGCGCTCGTTCCCCACCGGCCCGCCCGCCCCGGCCATGCGGCTCCCCGCCCTGCACATGGGCGGCTGGTGGGACAACCTCCAGCGCAGCCAGCTCGACGACTGGCACTGGACCGGCGCGTCACCGGCCGCCGCGCACCAGTTCCTCCGCATGAACGCGACCGATCACGAAGACTTCGAGCTGCGCGAGGACGGCCTCCCGCACGAGGACCACGAGGCCGACGACGACGCGCTGGCCCGCTACCTGCCCAGGATGCTGGATGAGCCCATCCAGTTCCTGGACCACTACCTGTCGGGCCGCCCGGGCCGGTGGCGGGCTCCCCGGGTGCGCTATCGGGTCGCGAACTCCGGCTGGCACGTCGCCGACCGCTGGCCCACCGGGGACACCGGCCTGGTGGAACTGCACCTGACACGGGGAGACCGCGCGCTCTCCAGCGCCGACGGCGGCGCGCTGCGCCGGGCGGCGGACGGCCCGGCCTCGTGCGTCTCCTGGACGCACGACCCGCTCAACCCGGTCCCCTACCTGGTCGAGGACGAGTGGAGCCAGCTCTCAGGCCTTCCGGACGAGCAGCTCGTCCACGCCCGCGACGACGTGGCGACCTTCACGGGCGAAGCGCAGGACACGCCGTTCGACATCGTGGGGCCGGCCGAGGTCGTGTTGCGCGTGGACACCGACGCGCCGTCCACCCATGTGATCGTCAGGCTGCTCGACGTCTACCCCTCCGGCCGGGCGCGCGTGGTGTTGGAGGGGGCTGAGCTGGTATCCGGCTCGGCGCAGGTACGCGTGCGGCTCGGCGACACCGCCTACCGGGTACGCCCTGGGCACCGACTGCGCCTGGCGATCAGCAGCTCCTGCTTCCCGCTCTATCTTGTGCATCCAGGCAACGACGAGGACCCGTGGCACGTGTCGCGCTTCCGACCGGCGCGGCAGACCTTGCGTCTCGGCGGATCGCACGGCGCGGTCCTCCGCCTTCCCATCAGAGGGCGGCTGGGGTGACCGGCCCGCCCGTACGGCAACGCGACCTCGGCACCCTTCGTGTGCAGTGGCCGTCCCGACCGGGAGGCTGCCATTCGCCTGCGTTCCGCCACCCGGAATGGTCAACCGTGCATGCCCCGGCGCAGGAGCGACCACGCCCGGGCGGCGGTGCCCCGCCGCGCCGGCGCGGGCCTCTTGGCGAGCACCCCGGTGAGCATGGTGACCAACGAATACCACCTGCGGCACGCCCCGCGCGAGTACGAACACTTCTACGACCAGCACCGAGCCCATCAAGCCCTGCACCAAGCAGCCCCGCTGCGCACCGCCCCCGATCCAATCACGGATCCCGAGCAATTCACCGACCTGAACATATGCCGACGAGACCGGCTCGGCGGCGTCCTCCACGAGTACTCGCAAGCGGCTTGACCTGCATGGATGGAATTTTCGGCAGGCGCAACCCTGGGCGCGCCGTGACACCTCCCACAGACATGGCTGAGTGTCGCTCTGGCGTACCGGATGTCTCTGTACGCAGAGGAGTCAAATTTCTGGCTGGCACCGACTCGGGGGCTGCACTTCCAGGTGACCATCCAGAACAGCAGGGGCAGCGGGGGCACCAAGGGACAGAGCGTGTTCCCGTGGGTGCCCTGACCCCCGATGACAGCCTCTCGTCTCCTGCCCGCCCCACCTTCATGGAGGGCGTGGTTGATCGACATGACCGGACGTGTCTTCCTCTTCCGAGGAACGATCAGCGCGAGCATCCTTGGACGAGCCGACAGAGGACAGGGCATGATCAAGGTCCTGGTGGTGGACGATCAGGTGCTGGTCCGCGCCGGCCTGGCCGCGCTGCTGCGCAGCGCGGGGCTTCAGGTGGTGGGCGAGGCCGCCGACGGTGAGCAGGCCGTGCGGATGGCGGCGGACCTCGAACCCGAGGTCGTCCTCATGGACATCAGCATGCCCCGCATGGACGGCATCACCGCCATGGAACGCATCCTCGCCACGGCCCAGGGCGCGCCGCCCAAGGTGCTCATCCTGACCACGTTCCTTGCAGCAGTACGGGGCGGATCTGCTTGCGGTAGACGGCCTCGGTGACCGCCGTCCCGCTGTGGCCGACGAGCCGGGCGATATCTCGCGACGGCCTCGGCGGCCTGACGATCGGACAGGTCGAGCAGGAACTGCAGCACGCAGACGGTGGCCGGCTGAGCCGGTGACAGCCTGGGCCGCCCGTCCCGTGGATACCACTGCGTGAAGTCCTCGTCTTTCCACAGCCCGTCCAGCCGGTCGCGGATCCACATCGCCGGCGTGCCGGCAGGGTTGCTCGCGCGGGCTACCTGCGCAGTCAACAGCGGGATCTGGGCCTCAGTACGAGGACGGACGGACATGTGACACCTCGGGGAGAAGGCCGACTTCACCGACTCTCCGGAGTTTGTCGGATACCTACCGTCAAACGATCGGCTTCTCAAGATTCCCCACAGAGTCAAGCTTAGATCTTCCTTTCTGCGAGCTGATGTCCCAGGAGCTGTGCTAGTCAGGCCCGGCGGGAACAGGCTGTTCCGGCTCCCCGGCGGAGGCATGCTCGCATCATCCGCCCCCGGCCAGACGGCTGCAGCGGTGCGCGAGGTGGCCGTAGCCAGGTGGTTGGATACCAATGACGTGCCCGCGTCACCTCCAAAGGTGGCGCGATCGAGTATGTGCACTGGAACACGCCGTGGCCCGGCTGCTGGCCGGCCGCACGAGCGGGCCGGTGTTCCCGGCTGAACGGCGCGCTCCTACCTCAGAGTGCCGGCGGACGGCTGGTCCTGGAGGTCCATTTTCGGGATCGTCGGTGCGGTGATCGGGCTGGCGGCCACGCCGGCGCTGCCCGACCGGTCGAAGATCGACATCTCGCACGACGCGGCCTACCGCGCCGGCCGGGCCTGAACGAGGCGCCCGCCGGGGCAACCATTGCGGCGGAGGAGGCGGCGGCTTCCGTGCGCGGCGTCCTCCCGCGATACGCGTCACTGCGCGGCGTTCTCCCGGAGGCGTCTCAGAGCGGTGGCCTGTGACGGACACTGCGACGGGTCAACCCTGAGGTTGATGATCGTCCGCGGTCAACCCGCGGGAGCATCCGCAGTTCGTTCCGGCGCACGAGCCGTCCGGCGAAGATCGCTGGAAGGCTCCTCGTAGGACTTCGACCCCTGACGAGGAGACCCTTCATGTCAGCGTTCACGCGCGTGCACAGATACCGAGCCGCCGGGCTGGGGCTCGCCGCCGCCCTGCTGGCCGCGCCTGCGACCCCGGCGTCGGCAGCCCGTACCACGGGCCCGGCGACGGCGACGGCGACAGCCGCGACGGCGGCCTCCGCCATCAGGTTCAGGCTGCCCGCCCCCACCCTGCGGCGCCCGATCGGCACCGTCGCCCTGCGCCTCGTGGACCGTTCCCGGCCCGACCCGCTCGTCACCTCGCAGTCGTACCGGGAGCTCATGGTGAGCGTCTGGTACCCCGCCCGCCGCTCGGACGGCCTCCCCCTGGCGCCGCAGATGCCGCCGCTCGCCGCGGCCGACTTCGACCGGGACACCGCCGCCGACCTCGGCGTCAAGCCGGGACAGGCGGACTGGGCCGCGACCAGGACCCACGCCCGCGCCGGAGCCGCCGCTGACCGGAGCGCGGGCAAGCTGCCGGTGGTGCTGTTCTCGCCCGGTTACCAGGCGCCGCGCGCGCTCAGCACCGTCCTGGCCGAGGAGCTGGCCGCCCGCGGCTATGCCGTCGTCACCGTGGACCACACCCACGAGCCGGACCAGGTCGAGTTCCCCGGCGGCCGGGTCGAGCACTCCAAGCTGCCGCCCGTGAAGACGGAGGAGGACCAGGCGAAGCTCTTCAAAGTCCTCCTGGAGGCCAGGGTGGCGGACCTGAGGTTCGTCCTCGACGAGCTGGCCCGCCTGAACCGCGGGAGCGGGCCAGGCGCCGGACGCGGGCCGCTGCCGGCCGGGTTGCCCGGCGCGCTGGACCTGTCGCATGTCGGCGCGTTCGGCCACTCCATGGGCGGCGCCACGGCCGCCCAGCTCCTGCGCGACGACCCGCGCGTCGACGCGGGCGCCAACCTCGACGGCATCCTCCTCGGGCCGGCCGCGACGCTTGGCGTCACCCGGCCGTTCCTCCAGGTGGCGGGAGGGACGACCACCCGCGACAGCGAGCCCACCTGGAAGTCGTTCTGGAACGCCTCCACCGGCTGGAAGCGCGAGGCGCGTTTCACCGGTGCCCAGCACTTCTCCTTCTTCGACTTGCAGGCGATCTACCCGCAGCTCGCCGGCCGGCTGAAGGGCCTCCCGATCGCCGAGACCATCGGCACCATCGACCCGGAACGCTCCATCGCCGCCCAGCGCGCCTACCTCACCGCGTTCTTCGACCTACACCTGAAGGGGCGGCGCACCCCGCTCTTCGACGGGCCGAGCCGGGTGTACCCGGAGGTCACACTTATCCCCTGACCTCTCCACCCTGGGTTGTACGCAGATCTCCGACCGGGGGCGGAACCGGGCCGGGCGGCCGATCCCTATCGTTGGTCGGGTGCTCGCCCGAATCCGCGCTCGCGTCCACGCCTCCACGGCGCGCCCCAGCGTGTCGAAAGACGTCATCCTGCTCGCGCCGCTGCTGCCGCTGTGCGTGATCCAGGTGGCGTACGCCGGCTCGTCGGCGCCGCTGTGGGCGGTGCTTGCTCTGCACGCTGCCCTGCTCGCGCCGCTGCTGCGACTGCGGCGCGACCCGCTCGCCGTCTTCGCGGTCACGGCGGCGGTGAGCTTCGCGCAGTGGGCCGCGGGCATCGACCTGCTGGCCGCCAACCTGAGCGTGCTCATCGCGATGTACCGGGTCGCCGCGTGGCGTCGGCTGCCCTGGGCCGTCGCCGCGGGCGCGGTCGCCGAGCTGGGCGTCCTGCTCCTGGTGGCGCGGCCGGGCGCGCCGCTGGGGGTGCTGGTCAAGGAGTACGCGGCGTTCTCCGTGTTCGTGGTCGCGATCTGGATCGCCGGGATCCACGCCGCCACGCGCCGCCAGTACGTGGCGAGCCTGGTGGAGCGGGCCGAGCAGGCCGAGCGGGAACGGGGCCAGCAGGCCGTCATCACGGCCGCCGCCGAGCGGACGCGCATCGCGCGCGAGCTGCACGACGTGGTCGCCCACCACGTGAGCGTCATCGTGCTGCACGCCGAGGGCGCCGGGTACGCGGTTGCGAGCGAGCCCGCGCTGGCCCAGGACGCGCTGGCGACCATCGCCACGACCGGCCGACAGGCGCTGGCCGAGATGCGGCGGCTGGTGAGCGTGCTGCGCGACGAGTCCGGCGCGGGTGAGCCGCGTACTCCCCAGCCCGGCCTGTCGCGGCTCGGCGAGCTCGTCGAACGCTCCCGCGCGTCCGGGCTGCCGGCCGTCCTCACCGTTCACGGGACGCCCCAGGATCTGTCCCAGGGGCAGGAGCTGGCGGTCTATCGGATCGTCCAGGAGGCGTTGACCAACGCGCTCAAGCACGGCGGGCCCGGCACGCGCGCCCAGGTCGAGCTCCGCTTCGGCCCCGGCGAGGTCGCGCTCGACGTCACCGACGACGGCCGGGGCGCGGCCACGCTGACGACCGGGAGCGGCCACGGGCTGACCGGCATGCGCGAGAGGGCGGCGATGTATGGCGGGACGGTCGAGGCGGCGCCCCTGCCCGGCGGCGGCTTCCGCGTGTCGGCCCGCCTCCCTGCCGCGCGGGACGATGTCTCGGAGAGGGGCGGGGAGGGCGCGCGGGCTCGCGACTTCGGAGGTGTCCGGGAGGGCGCGGGGCCTCTGAGCGGCGTGTGCGAGGCGGCGTCGTGATTCGGATCGTGCTGGTGGACGACCAGGAGCTCGTCCGGGCCGGGTTGCGGCTCATCCTGCGCTCCCAGCCGGAGGTCGAGCTGGTCGGTGAGGCCGCGGACGGCGCGGCGGCGGTCGAGAAGGTGCGCGCGGTCGAGGCCGACGTGGTGCTCATGGACGTGCGCATGCCGGGGATGGACGGCGTCGAGGCGACTCGCCGCATCCGCTCCGGCGCCACGGCGGCGACGCCGAAGGTGCTCATCCTGACGACGTTCGACCTGGACGAGTACGCCTTCGCCGCGATCAGGGCGGGCGCCTCGGGCTTCCTGCTCAAGGATGCTCCGGCGGCGGACCTGTTCAGCGCCGTCCGGTCGGTGCACGCGGGCGATGCCGTGGTGGCGCCCAGCACGACGCGCCGCATGCTGGAGCGGTTCGCCGTGCATCTGCCGGACGGCACACCGCGGCCGGACGCGGACGGGCTCACCGCGCGCGAACGCGAGGTGCTCCTCCACGTGGCGCGCGGCCTGTCCAACCCGGAGATCGCCGCGGAGCTCGGCTTGGCCGAGGCGACGGTGAAGACGCACGTCAACCGGATCCTGGCCAAGCTAGAGCTGCGCGGGCGCGCCCAGGCCGTCGTCTACGCCTACGAGAGCGGATTCGTCACCCCGGACCGCCCGCCGGGCTGACGCGCCTGGCTGTCACGGGCGGCGGGATCGGCCGTGCCACCGCCTGTTGGGTGAGCGGTAACGCCCAGGATGTGCACGCGTCGCGTTTCCATCTCCATCACGAACAACACGCACAGGCGCTTCAAGAAGACCGTGTCGACGTGGAAGAAGTCGCAGGCGAGCGATCCTTTCGCCTGCAGTCGCAGAAACGTCCGCCAAGAGGTGTCGAAGCTTCGTGGCGCCGACCGGTGCCTGCGTGAACGTAGGATCCGATACACGGTCGCTTCACCCACATGCACGCCGAGTCGAACCAGCTCACCATGTACTCGCCGGTACCCCACCTCGGGTTCTCGCGCGCCAGGCGGAGAACCAGATCCCGAACCTCTTTGCTTGTTCCGGGACGGCCGGCGCGGTGTGGGTAGGCCCACGAGCGTTTGATCAAACGACGATGCCAGGCCAGGAGGGTGCGGGGGTTACGAGCCGATGTGTTCGCAGCACCGACGGCAGGAAGCGGGCCAACGCCGCCAAGAGCGCCCGGTCGGTCCGGTCCGGCCTTGGCCGAACGACCTGACGCTCTAACACGGCAACCTCATGTCGGAGGACCATGATCTCGACATCCTTGGACGCCTGACCACGCCCCAGCAACACCAACCAGCCGAACACCCGAATCAAGGTCAGATACAGCAGACGAACCGGCACGGACCCGCGATCTTGCCCTTGGGGCCTACGGAGGTCAAAGCCGCAGATCAAGCACCACGCGATGAGTTATGAACCAGTACAGGTCTCCTCGCCGGCGTGGGCGGTGAGGAGGATGACCGGCAGTGCGGCGAGGTTCGGGTCGGCGCGGACGGTGCGCAGCAGCGCGAAACCATCCAGGCCGGGCATCCTCACATCGGAGAGCAGCAGGTCGGGCTGCTGGTGGCGGATCAGCGCCAGGGCCTGAGCCACGTCGGCGGTGGTGGTCACCCGCCGGCCGGGGCGGGCAGCCGGGGCTGGTAACCGGGCCTCGACCAGGGGCGGGGCCATCCCCGCGTGCGCGGGAGCACAGGACGGCAGCGGCGGCCGGCATGAGCGATCCGGCCGAGGGGAAGCGAGAGCCTGCGTGGTGGCAGGCCGGCCGTAGTCGTAGCCTGCCCTCCGCCCTGCACCTGGCAGTTCGGGGGTCTGCGCACCCGCGCAGGACGGGGGCAACTGGTGCCACGTTCGTTGACGGCACCCCTATGTGTCTGGACCGGCGTGATCGTGTCAGCTCGCGGCCAGGAACGCGGCGAGGTCGGCGGCGATCTCGTCCGGGTGTTCGCCGTTGATCGCGTGCGAGGCGCCGGGGTAGACCTTCACCGTCCCCGATCGCAGCACGCGCTCGGCGACCCCTCGGGAGGACCCGGCATCGTGCATCACCGAGTCGCCCGCCAGGATCGCCAGCACCGGGATCTTCAGCTCGCCCAGCGCGTCCTCGCCGATGCGCGCGGGTTGCGGCAGACGCAGGGTGTAGTTCCTCATCCCGGACTCGATCATGTCCGCCACCGGCACGTCCGCCACCGGCGCGCCGCCCGCCGTGTAGGAGTTGAACGAGTCGCGCCAGGACTTCGGCAGCCACGGCACGGAGGCGGGGATCGCGCGGATCGCCGTGCCGGCGGGGATGTCGGAGAAGGTGTACACCGGGTCGATCAGCGTCAGGGTGGCGACGTGCGCCGGTCGGCGGACGGCCAGGTTGGCCGCCGTCCATCCGCCGATCGACAGGCCGACCACGTGGAAGGACTTCTCGGGCAGCTGTGCGAGCACCTCGTCCAGCCATGCCGCCTGGTCCGCGTCGGAGGTGATCGGCACCTCCTGCACGCTCCTGCCCGGCTCGCCCAGCAGGTCGATCGTGTAGACGTCGCCGACCTTGAGCAGGGAGGGAAGGTTGCCGGCCCAGACCGGTGACGCCGATGCCCTGCCGGGCAGGAGTACCAGCGGCTCGGCGCGCTCCGGTTGGCCCTCGTACCGGTAGACGCGCACGATGCCGAAGCCGGTGCGTACGTCGATCGTGCTCGCCGCCCGGGGCATGGCCGCCATCGCCTTGTCGTACGCGGCCAGGTAGTCCGCCTGGCCCTGGGTGCTGTTCCAATGCCCGACGGGCGACGGCGCGCGCAGGGCGAAGGTGAGGGCCACGGCGGCGACGGCGACGGCACCGCCCGCGATCTTCAGCACCCGGCGGCGACGTGCCTTGCGCCGGTGCCTGACCTCTGCCTGCTCGATGTCATCACTCATCGGAACCTCCGCACTGAACACAGGTCAATTTTTTGACCGATGTTCAGAAGCATACGCGGCGATGCGGTACGGTCGGGACCATGGCAGCACGGCGTACCGCATCGGACAGCAGCGACAGGCAGCTCAGCCTCATCGAACGGGCGCGTCGCGATCAGATCATCCAGATCACGATCGACCTCGTCGCCGAGCACGGATACGCCGCCGCCTCGCTGACGCGCATCGCGCAGACCGCCGGGATCACCAAGGGTGCCGTGCTGTACCACTTCGCCTCCAAGGACGCGGTCGTGGCGGCGGCCCACGAACGCGTCCTCGGCGAACTCGTGGCCGCCGTCGGCGCGGCGGTCGACACGGTTCCGGCCGAACAGGCCCCGGCCGCGTACGTACGACGGATGGTCGGGCACCTCACCGAACGCCCCGACCACATCCGCATGATCATGGGTTCGGTGATCATCGGCGACGTCTCCGACGCGTCGGCCCGCTGGAAACCCCTCGCGTCCCTCCTCCATGACGCCCGCCAGGCCCGCGGCCTGCCCCCGGGCCCCGACCTGCGCACGCTCGCCGTCCTCACAGGCGGGGCGATCGACGGCATCATCGGAGCGCACATGCAGGATGGCGACTTCGACGCCCGGGACGCGGCGGAAACGCTCATTGCGATGCTGGAAGGCGCGCTGTTCGCATGAGGCGGGCTGGTCCACGGTGCTGTCATGGCCGATGATCGGCTGGTCGTCACGTTCGCCGGGTACGAGGAGGAGGCCACGCGGCCAGGACGTCAGCGCCGTTGGATCCAGCCATGTCGATCACCGTTCCTCCCTCCTGATGGGGACGGCGTGAGAACAGCGGCGGAGTCGTCGGCTGCTACGGCACGAAGGGCAGGGCCACGTCAAAGGGTGCCTCATCACCCTGCTCGCCGCCCCGGCCATCGGTGTGCTCAACCCGCCTTCCGGCAGGCGGAGCCCGGCACGCGGTCGAGGACGGGACTGGGTGGACAGCGGATTCGTCTTCACCGATGAGATGAGGCGACCGCTGCTCTCCCGATGGGGTCTCGTGTCGAGATGGTCACGTTCGCGTTCAGGAGCATGGCTGGTCGTCGCTCGGCGGAAGTGGCAGCAGGCAGGTCAGTACGGTGGTCAACGCTCGTTCGACGGTCTCGGCGTCGACCGCGTCGGGATCGGCGATGTGCTCGTTGACCAGGCCGTTGGTCAGGCAGTGCATGATGAGCGCGGCTTGGTCGAGATCGACGGCGGGGTGGACGCCGGTACGCTCGGCGATCTCGGCGATCTCGGCGATCTCGGCGATCTCGGCGATCGAGCGGGCGGCCCCTTCGCGCTGGGCCCGGCGCGTCGGGGTGAGAACCTGTCTGGTCTGCTCGTCGCGGGCCGCGCGGGCCGCGAACTCCAGGCCGAGGTGCCCGCGGCCACTGTCCGCCACGATTCGCCGGGTGACCAGCGACGCCACCCGGCCGATCACCGCGGGAAGGTCGTCGAGGTCGTGGATCTCCTCCCGTACGGCGGCCAGCTCGGTTTCGGCGCCGCCGCCGAGGATGGCGCCGAACAGTTCCTGCTTGCCGCCGAAGTTGGAGCAGACGGCCCCCTTGGTGAAACCGGCGCTGGCCGCGATGTCCTCGATGCGGGCGTCGTCCTCGATGCGGGCGTCGGCGTAGCCGCGTTCGGCGAACACCCGTGCCGCCTCGGCCGGCAGCCGGCGGCGTACCTCCTCGCGCGGCGGGCGCCAGAACTACATCGACTGGTTGCGCGACCTGGGCATCCTGTTCCTGTTCCCGTACCACACCGCGCGGGTGTTCAACGACGGTGCCTCGTTCTACGTCAAGGGCGGGGGTGAACACCTCTTCCACCGTGCTGGTAATCGTGCCGCCGCAGGCGTACTACGTCCTGCGGTTCCACCGTGGCTACGAGGGGTCCTACGCCGGTTTCCTGTGGAGGTACTTCACTGACTTCTCCGACTGGTCGGAGTACGCGGGCGGGATCTCGCCGGCGCATCTGCGGTTCATCCTGTTCCTCTTCCTCATCTCGGCCGCGCTCGCCCGGCCGATGCTGGCCCTGGCCCTGGTCAGGCGGGGATACGCGCCAAGATGGCTGCGGCAGCCCCTGCCGGCTCTGCTGCCCGTCGCGTTGCTGACCGCCTTGTCGTACCTGCCGGAGGTGGGCGGCAAGAACATCCTCGTCTTCGCGGCCTACTTCATGCTGGGTTTCCTCGTCGCCACCGACGATTCGATCATGGAGATGGTCGAGCGGTGGCGGGGACTGTTCCTGGCGCCGGCGGTATGCGGGGCCGCGAGGTTCTTCTGCTCGGCTACGGCAGGCGGTGCCTCAAAGGCGGGTCGTTCGCGCTGAGCCTGATCACCTACGAGCCCGCGAGGCGCTGGGGCCTCACCAGATTCGGCCTCGGCCTCGGCCGCCGGAAGCCATCGGTCGTCGCCGGATCCGGCTCAGCGGACGGCGGCTGGGTGGGCAGAAGCGTCAACTGATCAGGGGGCCGTCCAAGGCCGTTCCGTAGAGGTGTGCCACTCGGAGCCTGATGATCAGGCGCCGGTCTCGCACCATCTGCTCGAAGAACTCCGTTTCGTCCGTCGAGCTGATGGTCCCGAACAGTGACAGCAGCTCCTGGCCGATGGCGTCGCCTGGCCGCGTGGTGACTTCGGAGACCTCGGCCTCGCCCTCGGCTACGGCATAGGAGAGAACGGTCTCGCCCTGCACCTGGAACGTCGCGCGCGGGTCCTTGAGGAGGTGGCGCGCCTTGATCCGGCCGGCGACCGACGGGATCCGGATGATCCGCTCCTGCGGGTCCCACGCGTAGACCATCGAGGCCAGGTGCGGCTGACCGTTGCGCTTCAGAGTGGCCAGCACGCCGAATCGCTGCCCGCCGAGCAGCCGAGTCGCCTCCTCCTCGGTGAGCGCGCGGGGGCTGGGTCCCTGGCCGGGACGGAATCCGGCGGTGTTGTCGGTCATGTTCGATCAAGCCCTCTCTGTGATCAATAGAATGGATGATAGCAGATGATACCGTTGTAGATAATCTTTTTATGATCTAATGCCGGTCGGCGGCGGAGGCGCTTGCAGGGTCGTTCCACCCGATCTCGCCGACCCGTCCGATCCACGACTTCGAGCCGATCTTCAACGCGCCCTCGCCGGGATCCACCGCTCCCTCGTCAGGCAATCGGCGGGGCGCGTCGAGCACAGCCCCCGAGGACGAGGTCCTGACCCTCATGGCGCGACGGACCGGCACCGTTCTGGCGCGAACGTCGCGATCGCGGTCGAGAGGACAAAGGGGCTCGCCAAGGGGACGTTCATGAATGATCAGGCTTGGGCGCCTGAAACGGGCTGGACCAGCGCTCTATGGTGTGGCCAGGGCTTCTGCCGGGGACAGCCGGGAGGCGCGGATGGCCGGGTGGAGGCCGGCGATGGCGCCGATGAGCAGGGTCGCCGTGAGCCCGCCGATTGTGGCCCAGGCCGGGACGATCGGCGGCCAGCGCATCGGACGGGCGGGAGACGTCCACCTCATTCGGCGCCTCCGGGTTGGCCGTGCCCGCCAGCACTTGGCGAACGTCCTCCAGCTTGGCCTCCTCCGAGCGGGTGTAGAGGGTGGTGGGGTGGCCGTCGAAACCGAGCCGTGACTCCGCCACCGGCCAGCCGACCAGGACACCGCTGTCCAGCTCGGTGGCCGGCGCCACGGGCTCCAGGATGCCGATGACCGTGAAGCGGATGCCGCCGACGACGATCTGGGTGTCCGGGTCCGCCGTGCCGATGCCGAGCCGCCGCGCGGTGGAGGCCCCGATCACGGCGGCCGGGTAACGCTTGGTGGCCGCGTTCAGCCAGGTGCCGCTGCTCAGGATCGCGCCGACGGTGGCGGGCAGGTCGAGGCGGGCGGCGTAGGCGTTGAGCCCGTTCGTCGCGGCCTTCGGGATCTGCTCGGAGCGGTAGACCCTGGCCTCGCCGACCTTGCCGATGGACGAGACCGCCTCCACCGGCCCGATCCGCTCGACCACGGCCTTCGGCGTCCACGGACAGCTGGGCCGCCTCGCCCGAGCTCGTGGAACCGGCCGAAAGGGTGAGCAGGTTCGTGCCCAGCGCCGACGACTGGCGGTCGAGCCCGGCGCCCGACGACGAGGAGAGGCCGACCACGCCGACCATGGCCGCGATGCCGATGGCGAGCCCAGCGCGGACAGAAGCGCCCGCAGCGGACGCGTCCGCAGGCCGACCGCGCCGACGCGTATGACGTCGCGTGGCCGCATTCTGGCCGGGGCCGGCCGAGGCCGCTGGACTGTCGTCATCCCGTCACCCCTGAGTTCATCGGCCCAGACACAGGATGGTGGTGCCGGCCGCGCTCAGCTCGTGCAGCAGCTCCATCACGCCGGCGCCGGAGACGGAGTCGAGGGCGCCGGCGGGCTCGTCGGCCAGCGGCAGCGGTGGGTCGCCCGCCACGGCTCTGGCGATGGCGGCGCGCTGGCGTTCCCCGCCCGACAGCTCGTGCGGCTCGTGGTCCATGCGGTGCTCCAGCCCCACCCGTTTGAGCGCGGCGGCGGCGTGGCGGCGGCGCTCGGGCCTGCTGATGCCGGTGTAGACGAGGCCGCCGGCCACGTTGTCCAGCGCCGAGACCCTTGGCCGCCAGGTGGAAGGACTGGAACACGAACCCGATCGTGGTCGCGCGCAGCGCCGAGAGCTGGTTGTCCGACAGCTTCGACACGTCGTACCCATCGATCTGGACGGTCCCCGACGACGGCCGGTCGAGCGTGCCGACCACGTCGAGCATGGTGGACTTGCCGGACCCGGACGGGCCGACGATCGCGATCAGCTCGCCGTGGTCGATCCGCAGCGACGGAGACCTCGACCTTGCCCCCGGCGAACAGCCCCGTCTTGACGGCGATGTGGCGGGACGTGCCGCCCTCGACGACCTGCAGGCCGAACCCGCCCTCCCGCAGCGCCACCAGCGCCGCCACCGGCATCGGCACCGGCACCGTCAGCACGTTCTTGCGCGGCGACGCCGTGAACGTCACGTCCACCGAAGCCTTGTCCAGGCCCTTGGCCGGCCTGGCGTTCCCGATGGAGACCAGTGCCTCCACCCGCGTGTCCGGCTCGTCCTGGCCCTCGCCGGGCACGATGACCGTGGCCATCTCGGTGACCTTGCCGGTCACGCGCCTGCCGTCCGGCAGGATGACCTGGACCTCGGCGCCCTTCCTGGCCATCCGCTGGTCCTCGGCCTCGACGTCCACCGTGAAGCCGTCGTAGCCGAGCTTGCGCAGGTTGTGCTCCAGGTTCTCGACGTCCTTGCCCTCCACACCGATCTTCAGGTCGCGGTAGGCGGGCGTGTCGCCGTACAGGAGCGTGATGGGGCTGTTGTCGAGCCGGTACAGCGATCTGCCGCGGGTGACCGTTGCGCCGCTGCCGGGCAGCCACGTGATCGTGCCGGGCTGACGGGCCACGGCCCCGAGGTCACCGGGCCGTAGCCGAGCTCGCCGTCGGCGTCCCTGGTGCCGTTCAGGGTCTGCCCGGTCACCGTCGTGGTGGCCGGGGGCATGACCGCGGCCGATCGGGTGGCGCCACCGGCTCTGTCGTGCCGTCGATGGTGACCCTGTCCACCACTGGCGCCATCATGAGCCTCCCGGGCTGGCGGCGGCCGACTCCTTCTGGCACTTCTCCTCGCCGGACTTGAGGTCCGGGTCCTCGGCGGCCTCCTGGGTGATGCGCATCATGCTGCCCTCGGGGTCGGAGTAGGACTCCACGCCGTTGTCGCGCATGCACGGGGCGAACTTCAGCGCCTTGTCCTGCGCATCCGCGCTCGGCGGCGCGCCTGCCGCGGTCTGCTTGCCGGGGCCGGAGCCGCAGCCGGTCAACATCAGGGGGAACGTGATCGGCGCCGTGAGCAGCACGCCGAGGATCCGTCGTCTCATGGACGCTCTCCTTGCCGGATGAAAGGGCGGATGACCTGCGGTCATCGGCCGGGGCAGAGGACGGCTCCGGCGGCCTGCTTCATGGCGTCGCCGACGGCCATGGCCTGCTCGTTGTCGATCTTCAGCGTGGCGGCCATCGCGAGCTGGGTCCGGCCGTCGGCCGAGGAGAAGGTGACGGAGCTGATCCCGGGCAGGCCGCCCGAGGCCGAGGAGACCGTTCCGCCGCACAGCTCGGGGAAGGGCCGCGGCAGCTGCTTCGACAGCTCCGACGGCACCAGCTTGCCCTGGTTGAGCGCGCGGAAGAAGGCGCTGACGTCGTGCGCGGTGGAGATCGCTCCTTCGACGCCGTAGCTGGTGGCGTTGAGCCGGTCGACGTCGCGCGGCCTGCCGTTGGCGTCGGGGTAGTAGCCGTGCCCGTGCGGGCCCTTGATCTGGTCGGACACCTTGGTGGCCAGATAGGTGTGCTTCATGCCGAGCGGGGCGAACAACCGCCGCTCGAACTCGGCGGCCCGGTCGTGGCCGGTCACCTTCTCGATGATCATGCCGAGGAGCACGTAGTTGGTGGTGGCGTAGCGGTATTGCCCGAGTTCGCCCTGAGGAAGGGCGCGCGCGGCCTTGACCAGGTCGATGGGCTTGTAGGGGGTGGTGAAGTCGAAGACGTCGAACTTCCCGGCTTCGCCGGAGTCGGGGATGCCGGAGGTGTGCCGGATCAGGTCCCGCACGGTGATCTTGTCATCCCCCTCCCCGTACACCCCGGGCAGGACGTCGCCGAGCTTGTCGTCCAGGCCGAGCCTGCCCTCCCCGGCCAGTTGCAGGACGACTGCGGCCTCCATGAGCTTGGTCTGTGACGCGATCCGGTAACGCGAACCCGGGGGGATGCGCCCGCCCCTGCCGCCGATCAGGCGTGTCCCCGCGCTCGCCTGGCCCTTCCGCCTGCCGTCGACGTACAGCTCGCCGACGACGCCCACCACGCCGTCGGTCCTGGCCACGTTGTCGATCGCCTGCTGGATGTCTGCGGGCTTCACCTGGCCGGCGGCGTTGGCCGGCGTCTGGAGGCTCGACGCCAGCAAGGCGAAGGCCAGCCCGGTCATGCCGGCCGCTCGTGCAAGGCTCATTTCCTGCGATCCTCTCTACGGGAACGACGAGGTGATCACATCTATCGACCGGCACGTATCGGCGGGCGATCGGCGCGCCATATGTGGTCCATATGCGGGTGCCTGCGACACTCCCCGCGGGCAGGTCGTCCCGGGCCGGGACCCGCCGCACGGGCGCGACGACCAAGCGGTGCCGCCGAGCGCACGCCCACTTCATCAACGAAGTGACGCAACCTCCTGGGGAGCTTGTGCATGTAGGTGATATGAAATCCGAGATCATCCATCCCCCACCCGGTGTTCCGGGCGGCGAGGCCTCGGCCGACGCGGTCGTCACCGAGTTGTTCCTCGCCCACCGCCTCGCGCTCGTGCGCCTGGCGTTCCTGCTGGTGGGTGACCAGGAGAGCGCCGAGGACGTGGTGCAGGACGCGTTCGCCGCGGTGTATCGCAGGTGGAGCCGGTTGTCCGACCGCGGGCAGGTGTTGCCGTACCTGCGGGCGGCCGTGGTCAACGGATGCCGGATGGTGCTGCGCCGCAGGACGATCATCGGGCGGTTCCGCGGCCATCGCGAGGTGCCCTTCTGGTCGGCGGAGGCGGCGGCGCTGCTGGGGGAGACCCGCCGGCAGGTGTTCCTGGCCGTGCGGGCTCTGCCGCGACGCCAGCGCGAGGTGCTGGTGCTGCGGTTCTACCTCGACCTGCCGGAGGCGGAGATCGCCCAGGTGATGGGGGTCAGCCGCGGAACGGTCAAATCGACGGCATCGCGGGCGCTGAAGGCGCTCGCCGCGACACTGCAGGAGGAGCGATGACCCGCGACGTTGAAGACCGGCTCCGTGACGCCTTTGCCGCAGGAGCGGAACTGGTGTCCCCACAGAGCCTGAAAGCCACCGGAACTCCTGCCGCCGTCCGACCGCGCAGAGGCGTGCGAGGGCTGCCGGTGCTGGCGGCCGCCTCCGTCGCGGTGGTACTCGGGGCGGTCGCGATCGTCCCCTCACTGCTGGGTTCCTCCGCAGCCCCGCCTGGGGGCTCCGCCGAGGCTCCGACGAGGTTCACCGCGGTCGTGGACGCGCTGGCGCGGCGGGCCGAGCAGCCGCGTGCGTACTGGCGCAGCGAGTCGGAGACGCTGACGTGGGGGCGGCCGGCCAAGCAGGCGTACAACATCGAGGACAGCGTCCGCCGGGTCTTCTGGTCGACTCCCCGCGGCCCCGCCGTGGAGACCACGCCGCTCTACACCCGGCCCGACACGGCCGCCGACGAGCGGAAATGGCGTGCCGCGGGCGCGCCCGACCTGTGCGGCTTCCAGGTGGGCTGCGAAGGCGTACGGGACCGGCGCGGCCGGGCGGACTACCACTTCCCGAAGGGCTTCGAGATCGGCGGTGTGTCCCTGACCCGTGCCCAGTTCCTCGCGCTGCCGCAGGACCCGCGGCGGCTGGAAGCGGAGCTGCTGCGGCTGCAGGCCCCCACGCACCAGGAATCCACCGGTCCCAGCGGTTCCTTCGTCAAGCAGTACTCGGAGCAGGACACGCTGTGGCTGATGGGCGAGGGAATACTCATGAACACGCCTGCACCGCCCGCCGTGCGGGCCGCCGCCTTGCGCATGATGGCCGCGTTGCCGGGCGCGCGGACCGTGGACCAGGCCAGGGACGCCGACGGGCGAACCGGCATGGCCATCGTCCGTAAGGTCGATCGGGACCCGCTGGAACGGCGGCTGGTGATCGATCGCTCCAGCGGCGACGTGCTCGGCACGACGACCCTGGTGGCCGGGCCACTGCCCGAGAGCGCCGGCCTGGAGGTCGGGGACATGGCGGCCGCGCAGGTGGTCAGGGCACTCGGCTGGACCGGCGACGGGCCCCGGCTGCCCGAAGGATGCGTCCAGCAGGCCGGGAAGACCTGTGTCGGCTCTTAGCGGGCCGTCCGCGTGAGGGGTGTCGAGTCGTGCGTGCGTTCACGTGCGGCCAGGTCGATGGTGATGTCGAGGCCGCCGCCCGGGCGGGCGGTGATCGCGAGGTTCCCCTGATGGGCTTGGGTGATCGCGCGCA
This sequence comes from Nonomuraea sp. NPDC050783, assembly GCF_040802095.1. Classification (NCBI taxonomy): domain Bacteria; kingdom Bacillati; phylum Actinomycetota; class Actinomycetes; order Streptosporangiales; family Streptosporangiaceae; genus Nonomuraea; species Nonomuraea sp. NPDC050783. Next base: position 89,182 of record NZ_JBFAHK010000003.1, on the reverse strand, counting down.
CGATGGACAGCCCCAGGCCCAGGCCGGGGCTGTCGGCGCGGACACGGGTCAGGTGCCCGCGCACGAACGGTTCCAGCAGCGTCCGCACCGCCTCGGGCACGATCTCCCGGCCGGTGTTGCCGATCCGCAGCACGGCGCGCGCGCCCGCTGTGCACGTCTCGACGACGATGTGCCCGCCGGTGTGGTTGTGGCGCAGCGCGTTGTCGACCAGGTTGCCGACCAGGCGTTCCAGCAGGACGGGCTCGCCGGTCACCGGTGCCGGCCGCAGCCTCGCGCGTACGGCGATGCCGGCGGCCGCCGCTCGCTCCTGGGCGGCGTCGAGGGCTTCGGCCGTGATGGCGGCCAGGTCGGCCGCCTCTCGCGGGCCGGCTCCGGCCTGGCTGCGGGCCAGCAGCAGCAGCCCGTCCAGGACGCGCTGCATGTGCTCGACGGCGTCGCGCACGTCGCCGGCCATCGCCAGCAACTCCTCCCGGCTGGGCCGGCCGTCCAGGGTGACGTCGATCGCGGTACGCGCGGTGGTCAGCGGCGTGCGCAGCTCGTGGGCGGCGTTGGCGGTGAACAGCCGCTGGCCGTCCAGGGCGCGGTCGCGCTCGGCGACGCCGCGCTGGATGCGGTCCAGCATGTCGTTGACCGTGCCGGCCAGCGCCGACAGCTCGTCGGCCGGGGCGGTGACCGGCACTCGTTCGGTGAGGTTCTCGGCCGACAGCCGCCGGGCGGCCGAGGAGATCACCCGGATCGGCCGCAGCACCCGGCCGGCCACCAGCCAGGCCAGCACGGCGGCCAGGGCGGTCACCACGGCGAGCGCCAGCCCAGCCTGGGGGAGCAGCGCGGATAGGGTGTCGGCCTGCACCCGGTCGGCCAGCTCGCGCAGGTCCTGCGGCTGCGGCACCAGCCGCAGGGTGCCCTGCGCGTCGGGGCCGTCCGGGTCCAGGTGGGTGACCAGCGCGGGACGCCGCTTCATCAGCAGGTAGGTCAGCCCGGTCAGCGCGGCGCCGGCGGCCAGGACGAGGGCGGTCTGCAGGACGGCGAGCCGGGCGCGGGCGGTCAGCCGCACGGGCCGATCCGGTAGCCGGCGCCGGTGACGGTCTCGATCAGCGGCGGGTCGCCGAGCTTGCGGCGCAGCGTGCCGACGGTGATCCGGACCGCGTTGGTGAACGGGTCGGCGTACTCGTCCCACACCTTCTCCAGCAACGTCTCCGCACTGACCACGTCGCCGCCGGCGGCCAGCAACTGCCGCAGCACGCCGAACTCCTTGGGCGTCAGCCGCAGCAGCCGGCCGTCCCGCTCGGCGCTGCGACGGGCCGGGTCCAGCATCACGCCGCCCGCGCGCAGCACCGGCGGGCGGGCCGGCGCGCTGCGCCTGATGAGCGCGTGCACGCGGGCGACCAGCTCGGAGAAGGCGAACGGCTTGCCCAGGTAGTCGTCGGCGCCCAGCATCAGCCCGCCGACCCGGTCCTCCACGGCGTCGGACGCGGTCAGCATCAGCACCCGCGACTCGCCCCGCTGGACGAGGCGGCGACAGACCTGGTCACCGTGCACCTCCGGCAGATCCCGGTCCAGCACGACCACCTCGTACGGGGTCAGCTCGCACTTGTCCAGCGCGCTGCGGCCGTCGAGGGCGACGTCCACGGTGAAACCGTGCTTGCGCAGCCCGGCCTCGACGTAACGGGCGAGGGGCTGCTCGTCTTCGACCAGGAGCACACGCATCCGCGCAGTATCGCAACGTCCACATATGGACCACGTATGGTCCACCGATCGCCCGCCGATACGCGCCGACCGGTAGATGTGATCAGCCTCGCCATTCCCCTAGAGAGGATCACAGGAAATGAGCCGTGCACGAGCGGCCGGCATGACCGGCCTGGCCTCGGCCATGCTGGCGCTGGGTCTCCCCACCTCCGCCACCGCCGCTGTCGAGACCAGGCCGGCAGACGTCCAGCAGGCGATGCAGCGCCTCGCGAAGATCGACGGCGTGGTGGGGGCCATCGGCGAGTTGTACGCCGACGGCCGGCGCAAGGGCCAGGGCAGCGCGGGGACCCGCCTGCTCGACGGCAAGGGCGGACACATTCCCGCGGCTTCCCGTTACCGGGCCGGGTCCCAGACCAAGCTCATGACGGCCACCGTGGTCCTGCAACTGGTCAAGGAGGGCAAACTCCGCCTGGAGGACACGCTGGCCGCCGTTCTGCCCCAGGTGGCGCGGCAGGATCTGGTCGAGCGGGCCGGCGAGATCACCGTCCAGCAGCTGCTTCGCCACAGCTCCGGCGTCCCCGACTTCTTCACCTCCGGGAAGTTCGACGACGCCTTCGACTTCACGACCTACTACGCCCCGATCGACCTGGTGAAGGCATCCCGCGAGGTCCCCCGCACCGGCGAGCCGGGCGCGGGGTTCGCCTACTCCAACACCAACTACGTGCTCCTCGGCCTGATCGTCGAGAAGGTGACCGGCCGCAGCCTGTCCGCCGAGCTGGAACGGCGTCTTTTCGTACCGCTGGGGATGAAACACACCTATCTGACCACCAAACCTCCTCAGGGAATCAAGGGCCCGCACGGGCACGGCTACCACCCCGACGCCAAGGGCAGGCCGCGCGACGTCGACCGGCAGAACGCGAGCTTCGGCGGCGCGGCCGGAGGAGTGGTCTCCACCTCCGGCGACCTCAGCTCCTTCTATCGCGCGCTCAACCAGGGCCGACTGCTGCCGGCAGACCTGCAGAAGGCGGTCGGACAGCTGCGGCCCGATCTGTGCGGCGGGACGGTCGCGGCGGCCGCGGGCAGCGGCCCCGGCTTCCTGGCCGTGACCTACACCTCCGCCGACGGCCGGACCCAGCTCGCGGTATCCACCACCTTGAAGATCGACAACCGGCAGGCCATGCCCGTCAACGACGCCATGAACAAGGCCGCCGCGAGCGTGCTCTGTCCCTAGCAGGGCCGCGGTGGCGACAGCGCGATGCAGCCCCCTGTCCAGGCACTATCGAAAGGAACATCCCCGTGGATGTCAGCCGCAGGACTTTTGCCGGCGGAGCGTTGCTGGCGGCGCTCGCCGCCACGGGACGGCCGGTCGCGCAGGCGGCCGCTGCTCCCTCACGAGAAGACTGGCGTGCCTTTCATGCCTACCTGAAGGACCTGACCGCAGCCGGGAAGTTCTCGGGAGCCGTCCTGGTGGCCAAGAACGGCCGGACGATCATGTACAACGCCTACGGCATGGCCGACAAGGCCAGGAAGGAGATCAACACCACGCGGACGCGGTTCTGCATCGGCTCCATGGGCAAGATGATCACCGGCGTCGCCGTCGCCCAGCTCGTCCAGCAAGGCAAGGTCGCCTTCCAGGACACGATCGGCACACACGTCAAGGGGTTCCCGGACGAGATCGCCGACACGGTGACCGTCCACCACCTCCTCACCCACACCTCGGGTCTGGGTGAGATTCCGGGAAACGACCATGCGCAGACCGACGTGGACGTCCTGATGAAGGAGATCGTCAAGCAGCCGCTGACGTCGAAGCCCGGCACGAAGATGCAGTACAGCAACGCCGGCTACATCGTCCTGGGCGCGATCATCGAGCAGGTGAGCAAGCAGGACTACGCCGGCTACGTCCGCAAGCACATCCTGACGCCCGCGCGGATGCACGAGACCTCCCTCGGCCCCTGGACGCCCGCCAAGGTCAGGCACATGGCTCATCCCTACGCGCTGTTCGACGCGAGCGGCCGGTGGGTCGGCATGCCGACGATGGACGGCACCACACCGAAGGGCGAGCTACGCGACCTCGGCGACCAGCCCGACGGGGCGTCGCCCGCCGGCGGCGCCATCTCCACCGTGGGCGACATGCTCAACTTCGCCCAGGCCCTGCAAGGACACCGGCTGCTCAACGCCAAGCTCACCCGGACCGTCATGGAAGGCAAGGTGCAAGGCCTGAACAAGGACAGCAAGTACGCCTACGGCTTCAGCGACGAACTGCGGGACGGCGTGCGCGTGGTCGGCCACAACGGCGGCATCCCCGGCTACTGGAGCGAGCTGGACATGTTTCCCACCAAGGGTTACACCATCGTCATCCTCACCAACCAGGACCTCGCCCTCTTCGAGCCACTCAGGAAGGCCAGAACCCTCATAACGGGCTGACGCCACCGAATTTCGCCACCACTCCTATGCAAGTGACTCATCCACCCTTGCCGAGGAGGCACGATGCCCAAGGTACGTAAGCTGTTCATCGCCCTGACGACCGCAGTCAGCCTGGCGGTGCTTCAAGCCGTTCTGCTCAACAACTCCTCCTCCTGATCAGGGTCACATCCACGGATGTGGTGGACGAATCGACGTCGACGTCGCCGCCGAATTGAACGCCAGACCAAGAAAACGCTCGACTGGGATACCCCAGCCGAGCGTCTCGCCATGCTTCTCGCAACCAGTAACTAAAACCCGCTTTCAAGGGCGAGAACTGGGTTCTGGCCCACCTTTCGTGATCGGCATGGCTCTGCCGGACAGATGATCACAATTTGCTCGTTTCTCCAGGCAGGGCGGCCTGCCTGGAGATCGCTGACGTCCCGAAGGGCACGTCAGCGAGGGTTGTGGTAGCGGCTGAGCACCCCCACGGCATTCAGCCGATCGACGATCTCGGTTCTGGTGGGGTTGTAAGAGATCCCCACGTCGGGGAGCCCGAGCAGCAGGTGTTCGGTGCCGAGCGCGCTGCGCCCGTGGGATCGGGCATGCTCGCGTGCCAGATCGACGACGTCGCGCGCCTGGCCGCTGAACCCGTCTCGACCACGGTCTCATCCTCCCGGGCGGCGTCCTACGCACCCCGCCGGGAACCGTGTCCGCCGAGGAAGACTCTCATGAGGAACAGGAACGCTGATCCGGTGGACCTTGTCCTCTTCGCCGGGTGGCGCAGGCACCTGCGGCTCGGAGCGGGCGGGACGTCGACCGCCTCTGGTCTGGGGCCTATGCGCTGTCGGCGGTCTGCGCGGGCACAGTTGTCGCCTTGAAACCACCCCGGTCGGCTTCATGTCCGCCCACGTGGGCCGATCCTCTGGCTTCGGCTGGGGTTCCGTACTTCCTGCAACTCGAGGAACAGGAAACCCCAGTCGGCTCGCTCTGCTGGGCGTGCTGTGACGATCACCTCCCCCGCTACCTCGCCTCCCGGCCCCGGCGCTGAATCATTGCCAGGATGGCAGTCCGGGTTTCTTGGAGGCCCTGGTTTGTCGGTGTCGGATGCGAGACTCCGCACATGAATGTCCTTCTTTCAGGCGGCCGGCGTGAACACCTTTGAGCGGTTCACCCTCGAGCCGACGCACGAGGAGTGGCGAAGCGCGAGGGTCGCTCGCGGGCAGCTCCGTGACCAGCGCTTCCAGTTGCCCACCGGTGTGACCGATGTGATCTTCGACCGCGCGCGGCTGGTGAACGTCGACTTCACCGAGACGCGGTTCGTCGGCTTCAACGCCTACGGCAGCGATTTCGACGGATGCGACTTCTCCGGCACCGCCTTCGAGCAGCCGTTGATGGGCAGCACCGGCACGGGCATCGGCGGACAGGAGTGGGACGGCGCCACGTGGCCGCAGACCGTCTTTCGCGACTGCACCTTCCGCCGTACCCGTTTTGCGCAGCAGACCTTCTTCGGCAACGTGCGGTTCGAGCGGTGTGTGTTCGATCGATCCCGGCTGCGGAACCAGACGTCCACCTTCGAGGCCGAGTTCGTCGAGTGCGTCTTTCTCGGTCGCGTGCGGAGCATGAACTTCTGGGGCCGCCCGGCGGGCCGCGACCAGGCCGTGCTCGGCAGGGATCACAACGACTTCACCGGCAACGACTTCACCGATGCCGAGCTCGATGACGTCTCCTTCCGCCACATCGACCTGCGGGCCCAGCGCTTTCCCGGCCTGCCCGGCTGTGCGCTTCTCGACCGGATCATCGAACGGGTAAGGGCGGTGCTGCCGCTGGTCGACAGCTGGCCGGAGGCACGGCACCGCGAGGAGGCCCGCTCCGCGCTGGAGTTCCTCGCCGGCACGGCCCGCGAATGGAACGACGATCAGGCCCTGGTGAGCCCGGCGCGGTTGGGCCGCAAGCTGCCGCCCGCGCTGCGGGAAGAGCTGTTCGCCGCGTTCAGACGCACGACCAGCGATACATCCCCTGATCGAGCCGCCTCGCCTCGCGGGCCAGGTCCCGCAGGGCGGTGATCCGTTGGACCTCGTACTCCTCGAGCAGTTCGTCATCGGCGTATTCGCGCAGCCGCGCATCGTCCACATCGGCGAGCGCGGCGACGGTCTCCGGCGCCATCCGCTCCACGCCCGCCGTCTCGCCGTCGTCCACGACGTCCTCGCTGTCGCCGAACTCGCTGAGGTCACGCCCGCTGATCTCAGCGACCAGCGTGTCGAGCTCGTCGATCCAGCCCTTGCAGTCGACATAGGGCAAGTTGATGGCTTCTGGCCCGCCGAGCAGAGCCTGCCGGGCCAGCTGCTCGGATTCCGCGGTGAAGTAATCGACCAAGACACCCATGGCCGATCACCTTATCGATCAAGCCCGTATCGGCACAGAGGCCATTCCCGGCCTGCTCGAGTTCCGTTTCGAGCTGCTGACTGCCGGTCGCTTCGGTACAGGTGGCGGACCTTTCCGGATGACAGCGGCCACGACATACTGGCTCCAAAGGCCATGGACGAACGTCTGCCCGCTCAGGCCCACCACCAGCCCGGCCGCCTGCGTCCTGGCTCAGGTGTCCTTGATCTGCTGGTGCAACAGCCCGGTGGAGGCGTGATCGAGCTCGCCGGCCGCGCGCGCGACGACGAAGTCCTCATGCAGACCGATCGAAACGGTGAACCGCTCGGCAGCTCCGCCGTCATCGTCACTCATGGATCATCATCCTTGAGCCTCACCCCGCAGCACGCAACCCGAGACCGCCCTGAAGGCAGACCGGAACCCCATGATCACGGCGACCCGGTCCCGCTGGACGGATGTCGCACGTGGGCGTTCTGACGCGCCGCACCGTCGGGTTCATCGGCGTCAGGCAGGGAAGAGCACAGCGGCTCATCCGCGGCCCGGTCCTGGTCGAGGCGTCCGCACAGCACCTCGGGCGCCGCGCGATCCCGCACCCTCATCATGGCGATCGCCTTGTCCAGAGGGATATGAGGCTCCGCGGCCGAGAACCTGAGCACGCCACCGGATCCGGTCAGCTTGGGTGCTCGCGAGGGGCGGGCAAGCTGGTACAGGACGTCACCGCGGTTGGGCAGCACTTCTTGCTCTCCGTCAACGCCATCGATCCAGTAGGCGGCGCTGGCTGCCTGGTAGACGACGTTGGCGGCGTCGTAGGTGAGGATGAGCTTGTCATCGGGGAGGCCGTCGTAGGCGGCGCTGCGCTGCAGCTTGCTGATGAAGCCGGTGGCCGAGGCGGGCGACCACCAATGCCGGCTCGCCAGCGACACGTAGTAGACCTCGACCTGTCGCAGGTCGTTGATGTCGTTGTGGTGACCGCTGACCATGTTGACGACGTCGTCGGAGGCGATGACTTTCACCTTGCCGCAGGCATGGCTCTCGAGCGCGAGCAGGAAGGGGCGGAACTCCAGTGCCCGGCCCGCGTAGATGATCACGCCCGGGTGTAAGTCGCATGCCTGCCGCGCGGCGGTGGACAGGCCGCCCGCCTGATTGGAGTAGCGGATTCGCGCCTTGACCTCGATGTTCTGCTGCTGGAGCGCGCGATCGAAGTCGTTGGCGAGGTTGCGGGTGTAATTGTCGGAGGCCGACCCGTCCTCGATGATGACCGAGGATGGGTGGGCGGCGTCGTGCAGGAGCTTGAGGCGGGCGTAACGGGCGCCCAGCGCCGCCTCGCGGCGGTTCTTCGGGGCCACGGTGAAGTAGTAGGGCGACGGGCTGACACTCTCGCCGGGCTTGCCGGGGTTGTTGATGTGGCCCAGCGTGTCGGCGGTCGCGGTACTGGTCACCATCGGGATCTTCGCCCGGTGCAGCACGTCGATGGCTTGGCTGACACCGACCACGCTGGCATGCATGCCCACGACGGCCAGCACGTGCGGGTCCTGTTCGGCCAATTCGGTGACGAGCCGGGCCGCCTTCTGCGCATGCTCGAAATTGTCGCCGGCGTTCGCCAACAGCACGCGCAACCGGGGGGTGGCGGCGACCCCCGCCTGCACTTCCTTGATCGCCATGAGCTCGGCCAGTGCAATGGAGACATGGGGATCGTCGGCGCCCCGATCCTTGAACGAGAACTCGCCGATCAGGACCACGCTGACGTACCGTCCGAAACTGGTCGCGGAATCATTGTTCCTGCCGATGTCCTCCATCAGCGTCCTCACCCCACCGGTGAACGAGGGGTCGAGCTCGGCGTCGGTCGCGTTCACGATGCCGACGCACTCGCCTTCCACCCGCTCGACCCACGGCAGGCCGCCGCAGTGCAGCTCCATGTCCCATTGGACACCGAAGACCGCCGCGATCGGGGCGGCCACCAGCAGCATGATCACTGCCCAGTACGCCCAGGCCCGCATACCGCGCGGTGGAGGCGGGCGGTACTGCGGGCCGTACGACGGAGGATCAGACGCCTCGACGACCAGGCGCAGGTCAGGAACCGCCCTCCTGACCGTGCTCCGCCAGCCGTCGACCGCTTCGTCCAGCCGGCCAAGCCGCTCCGGCACCGCCTGCGGCCGAGGAGGAATCTCCAGCACGGACGCCAGCACCACGACCGGGGCGAGCAGGTGAGCCTGCTGGGTAACTTCCTCGACCAGCTGCAGGAATCGCGCGTTGGTCCCGGAGGGGTTGTTCACTTCGAGGGCCAGGAGCGCGTAGCGCCCCCGTCCCCAGCTCGGCCACGGGATGAGCCACTTCTTGTACGCGTCCCGCAGGTCCTGCATCAACGCCTGCACCAGCACACGCTCGAACACGGCTACCGGTGCATCCGCCAGGCGCAGTGCATACTGCGCGAGCCTCTCGAACCGCTTCCGGCGCAACGCGGACGTCGTACGCAGCCAGCGCATGAACAGCGAACCCCGGATCGACAACACGCCTTGGGCCCCGGTGCCGGCCAGCGCCACTAGGGCGCCCAGCAGCCAGGGCAGCACGCCCACCAGATCAGAGGCACCGCCCACCCACCAGACCGCCAAGGTGCCCACTGGAACCCAGGTGGTGGCCGCGCGCGTGAGAAAATCGGCCGTGGTCCACACACCGCGCCCGCTGCCGCTGGTGCGCCTGTGCCAGCTTCTCAGCCGGATCTTGAACTCCCGGTATCCGGTGTGCGACCGCGGCTCGGGCGGCCACACACCACCGCTCTCCGGCGGCAGGTTGCGCTGCTCTCTGGCCCACAGCACGAACTGGGCGACCGGAAAACGTGGCGGCGGCAGGAGCGACCCGCCGACCGGCTTGCCGAGTTGGCCGTGCTCACCGGCCAGCGACTCGACCAGGTCCTGGATGGACTCGTGTTCGCCGTCCTGGACGAAGGCGTAGGGAAGACTGTCCGCGAACGGTTCGGCAAGCGCCTTGACCGCGGCGAGCGCATGCTCGCCGGTCACCAGCACCATGGGGAGCGGCGGATCGGCGCGCCAGAACGCGGGCCGACGGACCAACCTTTCGATGACATCTCTCAGATCGGCCACCCGAACGCCCCTTCCGCCGTCCGCCCGGCACGTGGCAGGGGCGCCCATATCCACGGTAACTTCAAAGCGTACTTGTCCCGCTACTTTTGGTGCCCGCTGTCTGGCATGAAATCTGGTCGCCCGAGGAGCTCGGGCATCGACATCCACCGGGCGCCACCCGGGTCCGGCACGCCTGGCTGCGGCTGGCGGTCGGGCAGCACCTCGATCTCGGGCGGGTCCAGCCGCGCGCCGGTGTGCTCCGGAGTTGAGACCGGCAGGAGTCGTTGATCGAGTGATCGGTATTCGTTGGGTTGCTCGTTCAGGCGATCACTGTCAGGGGCACCTGCCGGGCGCGTTTGCCCTTCGTCCCCTGGTCCATCAGGCCGCCCGGCCCGGGCGTCGTCTGCCGGCGCACCGTCCAGGTCCAGGTGCCGAGGTCGAGGTCGCCGGCCCGTACGCCGGAGACCTCCCCGATACGGGCAGCGGTGCAGGCGGCGAACGATGAGGCCGTCCCGGAGCGCCTGCTCGATGACCCGGGCCAGGATGGCGAGGCTGTTCTTGATCGTTGGGCGGCTGCACCCGTCGGCTGATGACAGGGCCGCCGAGGCCGCGGACACGATCCATGCCGCCACGGTCGAGCTGTTGCGGTGACGTCATGCCATCCCTGATCACCTGGCCTGCGCCCGGCCCGGGCGGGGAAGCGGATCGCGTCAGCTCCGGCGCGAGAAGCGGACGGCGTCCGCGACGACGTAGCCGCTCGCGGTGTCGCTGAGCTCGACCGCGCCGCCGATGCCCGCCGCGAAGTCGAACGTGCCCAGCGACACCCACTCGCCGCCGCGGGCGTCGGGCGTGCCGCGGACGGTCTGGTCCACCGCGACGGGGGTGCTGCCTCCGGCGTGGTGGACGACGTACGTGGCGGTGCGGGAGCGGTTCGAGGCGGCGGTGTAGGAGACCTTCACCTCGTAGCGGGCGGCGGCCGGAAGGGCCGGGCGCCAGCGGACCGTGGCGGTGCCGTCGCCGGGCGCGTGGGAGGCGTAGTTGCCGCCGTAGAAACCGGCCACGCCGGTGCCCAAGGCCCAGGTGCCGGAGACCACCGTGTAGCCGAGCGCCCCGTTGTCGACGGTGATGTCGTCGTTGACGTCGGCCCGGGCCGGGGCCTGGATGAGGCTCAGCTCGTCCAGGGAGACGGCCTGCCCGCCGCCGCGGCCCGCGCCGGCCAAGGTGAACCGCACGGTGTGCCGGCCGGGGGCCAGCCGCATCGTGCCGAGAAGCAGGACGTCGTAGCCTTCCGCGTGCTCCGAGGTCGTGTCGATGACGTGGTTGCGGGGGTTCGTGCCGTCCACGGTCACGTCGACCAGGCCGCCGTCGGGGGAGCGGTAGTAGCGCAGGAGGAGGTCGTACTCCGCGCGCCGGGGGACGGCGACCCGGTACTCCAGGTGGTCGCCCACGGCGGCCGGGGTGAAGACCACGCGGGCGCCGCCGCGGGCCGTCGCTTCCTTGACGACCGCGACAGAGCCGTTCGAGGGCCGCACGCCGGCCAGGCGGGCGAGGTCGACGGCCTGCTCGCTGATGCGCGGGCCGCTCGCCGTGCTGTCGCGTCCCTGGGTGAGCCATTCCAGGTTGAAGCGGCAGACGTTCACCTTGAGCGGGAAGCTGGCGATGTCGCCGTCGCAGCCGTAGATGAGGAGGATGGTGCCGTCGGACAGCCGGGCGAGGTCGGAGTAGTAGGAGCGACCGGGGTTGACGACCCGGTTGTAGCGGAAGGAGTGGCCGTCGTCGTAGCTGACCGAGACGGTCATGTTGGCGCGCACCGGCGCGTCCGGGCGGCTGAACAGGACGCGGTCCCTGGAGTAGCCGAGCAGGCCCGCGTCCACCGCGTTGAACTGCCCGGTCGAGCCGTCCAGCTTCGGCGGCGACCAGGTGAGGCCGCGGTCGTGGCTGACCGAGATGATCCGCTGCCGGTTGCCGCCTGCGGCCGCCCGGCCGTTGACGAGCACGGACCCGTCGGCGCGCTGCACGAGCCGGGCCTCGTTGACGGGGTAGTCGGCGGAGACCGGCACCGCGCCGGTGGCCTGCCAGGTGCGTCCGTGGTCGTCGCTGTAGACGGACGCGATCCCGTACATCCGCTCGGCCACGCTGTTGCCGACGATGACGCGCCGGTGGGCGACGTTCATCAGCAGCCGCCCGTTGTCGAGCTGGATGCCGTGGCCGGGGCCGGGGGAGTGCAGCGCCCACTCGTAGCCGAAGCGGGCGAACAGGTCGTCGAGCACGCGCGGCCGGCCCCAGGTGAGGCCGCCGTCGGTGCTGGAGATCACGTGCAGGCTGCCGGTGTCGCCGGAGCAGGAGGTGTTCTCCGGCAGGCGCGCCGACAGGTTGTAGAACAGGAACACCTCGCCCGTGGTGCGGTCGTGGACGAGCGCGGGGTTGCCCCACGACTGCCCGTCGACCGACGGCACCACGACCTGCGTCGGGCTCCACGTCCTGCCCTGGTCGGTGCTGCGGCGCAGCAGCAGGTCACGCGGGCCCGCGTCGCAGACCTCGTGGCGGCCTTCGCAGAAGGCGAGGACCGTGTCGTCCCGCAGCACGGTGAACCCGTGCACGTGGTAGTTGGCCAGCGTTCCCGTCGAGGAGTCCCACAGGGTGGTCTCCTCGAAGAACGGCTCGGCGCGTCCGGTCGCGGCGGCCGGCGCGGCGGTGCCGGCCAGGGTGGCGCCGGCGACGATTCCCAGCGTGAAGGCCCTGCGGCCGATGACGGGGTCGATCATGTGGTGCTCCCGGGGTCGGTGAGGAGGTGGGGGGCCAGCGGTTCCACGACGCGGGCGAGCTCCTCGATCTCGTCCGGCGTGCAGGCAGCCAGGGGCGGGGCGGAGTGCGGCGGGCACAGCCCGCGTGTCGCCAGGAGTGCTTTGACGGACGGCACGCCGGGGCGTACCGCGTGGATGCGGGTGAGGCGGGTGGTGAGGTCCTGCAGCCGGTCGAGCTCGGCACCGTCGTCGCGAGCGGCGAGCAGGTCCAGGGCCAGGCGCGGCGCGAGGTTGGCGGTGCCGGGCGTGATGCCGTGGGCGCCGGCCCGCAGCGCGTCGGCCAGGCGCCGCTCGTCGCCCTGGCTCACCTGGAAGCCGGGCCGGCGGCGGGCCGCCGCGATCAGCTGGGCCAGCAGGCCCGGATCGCCGGACGAGTCCTTGATGCCGACCACGTGCGGCAGGCCGGTCAGGGCCGCCACGACCGCCGGGGTGAGCGGCGTGGCGTAGCGCGGCGCGTTGTACGCCACGACGGGCAGTCCCTGCCCGGCCATGGCCGCGTAGTGGGCGACGACCTCGTCGTCACGGTGCCGGAAGTACGTCGGCGGGCTGAGCACGAGCGCGTCGGCCCCGGCCGCGGCGGCGTCCTCGGCCCGCCGCCGGGCCTCGTCGGTGCCCGCGGCGGTGACGTTCACCAGGATCGACCCGCCGGGCACGAGATCACGCCAGCGGCCGGTCACTCCGGCGACGAACGCGCCCGCCCGCTCCGCCGGGATCAGCGGGCCCTCGCCGTTGCTGCCGAGCAGCATCAGCCGCCGCACCCCGGCGCGTGCCATGGCCCGGAGCAGCGGCTCCCCGGCGTCCGCCGACGGCAGGCCGGGCTCGCTCATGGGGGTGACCAGCGGGACGACGAGCCCGTCGAGCAGTCCTGCCACGGTCAGTACCCCCGCACCCGGGGCCAGGCCAGCTCGAAGCCGTCGGCGATCAGCTCGCTCTGGAAACGTTCGAGTGCCACGGGGTCCTCGTGCACCTGCTCGGGCTCCAGCCCGTGCTCAAGGCAGTGCGCCGCCAGCGCGCCGGCCGCCTCGCCGACGTTCCACTCGACCGGGTGCAGGCGGTAGCAGCCGTTGGTGATGTGCGTGGTGCCGAGGTTCTTGCCGGCGGCCAGCACGTTGCGCACCCGCTGGGGCAACAACGCTCCCAGGGGGATCTGGAAGGGACAGCTGGCCACGTCGATGTAGTTGTCGCCGCCGGTCGAGGGGTGCAGGTCGATGCGGTACATGCCGATCCCCACGCTGTCGGGACAGGCGACCGCGCCGTGCTCGCCGCGCACCGCGAGCGACAGGTCGTGCTCCACGATCGTGCGGCGGGCCCGGATGCGCCGCGACTCGCGGATGTAGGGGGCCTTGGCCAGGCCGTCGGGGGTGCCCATGACGTCGGGCCGCAGCCGCAGTCCCGGCCAGCCGGTGCCGCCGTCGGGCCGGGGCGCCTCCGTCTGCAGCCAGTACAGCATGCTGAGGGACTGGTCTCTCGCCCCCGCCAGGTGCGCGTCCCGCTCCTCGTCGGTCACCCCGATCAGCGGGCCGGGCAGGTAGTCGATCTGCGGCCAGTTGACGATGACGACATCGCTGGCGGCGAAGCCGGGCTCGAACACCTCGCGGCACACGATCCGCCGGAACACCCACAGGTCCGTGTCGCCGGGGTCGCGGCTCTGGTCGGCGACGACCGGACCCGCGGGGGCGTTCGGCACGAACCTGCGCGGTTTCGGCTCCAGCGTGCGCGGGTCGGGCGCGACCAGGCTGAGCAGCCGGTCGGGCCAGAACGGCGGCCGGTAGTCGCGCCAGAAGGCGTAGTCGTGCGGCCGGTCGACGGTGTGGTCCTCCCCGTCGCGGTGCTCCACGGCGAACACCCAGGAGAATGCCTGCATGTTGGCCGGCTGCGCCTCGCCGGGGGCGCTGGGCTCGCCCGTCTCCTTGCCGGACTCGAAGCCGGTGACGTGCTCGATCGCGGCCAGCGGCAGCAGGTCGCCCAGCTCGGTGGCGTCCAGCACGTACGGCGCCCGCACGTGGAACCGCTCCCCGTCCGGGCCCGCGAAGGTCACGCCGGTGACCCGGTCGCCGTCCACGTCCGCCGCCACCGGCCGGTGCCGGTAGCGGATCGTCAGCCGGCCCGCCGCGAGGTAGGGGCCGACCATGGCGGCCAGCACCGAGGCCGCCACCCGGGGCTCGCAGCAGAGCCTGCTGACCGTGCCGCGGCCGGGGTTCAGGTCGGGCGCGGCCAGGGACTCCCTGGTCAGGGGATACCAGGTGCGGTAGTGCTCGCGGATGGAGTCGCGCAGCCGGCGGTAGGAGCGGGTCGCGCCGAACTGCTCGATCCACGGATGCTCGTCCGGCGGTACGCCCTGGCTGGTGAGCTGCCCGCCCAGCCAGTCGCTCTCCTCGGTGAGCAGCACGGTCCGGCCGCGCCGCAGCGCGGCCAGCGCCGCGGCGACCCCGCCCATGCCGCCCCCGGCCACCAGGACGTCGGCCCGAGCCTCCCTCATGCCGCGCCGCCCTTCGAGAAGAAGCCGATCTCGCCGCGTTCCATGAGGACGATGAGGCTGAGCAGGGCCCCCCAGGTCTGGAACGGCTCGCTGTTCGGCTTGTCGCACGCGCCGCCGTGGATGCTGGAGTAGTTCTCGTGCACGTGGCGGTGCTGGTTCCACTCCTTCAGCACCAGCCGCGAGCTGCCTTCGGCCAGCCATCCGGCCGCGCCGCGCTCCCCGGCCCGCAGCAGTCCCAGGTAGACCAGGAAGTTCACCGGCGGCCAGGCCCGGCCCGACCAGTAGCTGCCGTCGCTGAGGTCGACCGGCTCATGGCGCGGGGAGGACGGCAGGATCCACTCGCCGCCGAACCCGTCCTCGGTCAGCAGATGCTCGGACACCATCCGGGCGGCCCGCTCGCCCAGGCCGACACCGGCCAGGAGCGGGTAGAAGCTCATCGTGGACAGCCGCTCGGTGTGCAGGCCGGTGTCGGTGCGCCTGCTGCGGTAGATGCCGCTCGGCTCGTCCCACAGCGACTCCATGGCCGCGGTCACGGTCGCGTGCCGCTCGCGCAGCTCCGATGCGGCCTCCCGCTCGCCGAGGACGTCGGCGATGGCCGCCAGCGCCTCGCAGTCGGCCGCGTAGAGGCTGTTCAGGCCCACGTCGTGGGCGGCGAGCAGGCTCTTGGAGGTGTCGAAGGGCACGTCGTCGAAGACCGGGTGCCCGTCCCAGCCCGTCTCGCACGTCGCGCCGAAGTGCTGGTGAATGCGGGGGATGTCCTGCGGCGAGGGGAACTCGGGGTCGAAGTACGTGGAGCCCGCGCACAGCAGGTCGCCGTCCCGGCGTACTCGCCACCACCAGCGGTTCCAGGCCAGCAGCGGAGCGAAGGTCTCCTCCAGGAACCACCTGTCGCCGAAGCGGCGGTAGAGCTCCAGGACCACCAGCGAGCCCACCGGCGGCTGCGACCCGTCGTAGGTCTTGCGGCCCGTGCCCTGCTCGACGTTCGGGACGAAACCCTCGGGCGTGAGCGCCCTGAGCATCTCGATCGTGTTGACGTAGGCCAGCTCCCTGCTCGACACGGCCGCCAGCAGCGCGTTGAAGAACGCGTCCCAGCAGAACAGCGCGTAGCCGCCGCGCTTGCCGACGTTCCAGAGCCGGCTGACGGTGGTGATCACCCTGGATCTGGCCGGCTCGAAGATGGTGTTCCAGGAGATGGCGTCCCTGACGATCTCGCGGTGCTGGGCCAGCGGGTCCGCGCCGGCCTCGCCGAGAGCGGCGGAGGCCCGCGCGACGATCCGCGCGATCTCCGGCAGGTCGCGGGCGCGGCCGGTGCTGATCCCGAGCGCGCCGGTCAGCTCCATCGCCAGGTACGGGCCGTCGATGTCGGCGTAGGGGTCGTCCACGTGCGTGGCCGTGCCGTGGACGGTGACGATCCCGCCGGGACCCTCGGCGGTCAGCCGCCCGCCCTCGCGGCTGACGGTGCCCGGCCGGTTCCACAGGTAGCCGGCGGCCACGGTCAGCAGCGCGCTCTTGGGCTGATTGGCGGTGGGGGTCACCAGCACGACCAGGTCGTCGCCCGCGTGCGCGGTCTGGACGCGGATCGTGATGCCCGCCCAGCTCACGGTCGTCTCGGTGTAGCTGCCGTCGTAGGCGTGGCGGCCCAGGGTGACGGTCTCGGCGCCGTCGGCGCGGCGGCCGATCTGCGCGGTGCGCAGGGACGTGCCCCGGTAGTACTCCTTCAGTCCGAGCGACAGACTCAGCGCGTCGGGGAGGCGGACCTGCGTGAGCACGCTGCGCGTGTCCCAGGTGTTCCAGCCCCGGGCGAGCGAGGACTGGACGGTGGCGTAGTGCGTCATGTCATCCCTATGTCGTTCAGTTCCAGGGCCGCGTCGAGCAGCGCCCGGGTGTACTCGTGCCGTGGGTCCGCGAACACCGTGCCGGCGGGGCCCTGCTCGACGATCCGGCCGGCCCGCATGACCACCACGCGGTCGGCGATCTGGTGGACGACGCCGAGGTCATGGCTGATGAACAGCATCGACAACCGCCGCGTCTCGCGCAGCTCGACCAGCAGCCGCAGCACCTGCGACTGCACCGACACGTCCAGCGCGGACACGGCCTCGTCGCAGACGAGCAGCCGCGGTGACAGCGCCAGCGCGCGGGCCAGGCTGACCCGCTGGCACTGGCCGCCCGACAGCTGGGCCGGGTAGCGGTCGGCGGCCTCGCCGTCCAGGCCGACGCCCGCGAGCGCGGCCTCGACGGTGTCCGCGCGCGGCCCCGGCGGCGCGACCGACGGGTGCGTGAGCCAGGCCTCCTCGATGATCGCGCCGACCTTCATGCGGGGGTTGAGCGACGACCGCGGGTCCTGGAACACCATCTGGATCGCCCGCTTCAGCTCGGGCGGGCGGCGGGCGGGCAGCGGGGCGCCCTCGAACGTCATCGCCCCCGCGTCGGGACGCCGCAGGCCGACCACGCACCGGGCGAGCGTGGTCTTGCCCGACCCCGACTCGCCGACCACGGCGACGATCTCGTTCTCGCCGACGGTGAAGGCCGCGTCATCCACGGCGGTGAACCGGGCCCTGCGCAGCAGGGAGCCCCGTACGGGAAACGTGACGCGCAGGCCCTCCACGGCCAATACCGTCATGACAGCACCTTCTCGGCCTCGTGGCAGGCGCTCCACCGCCCGGGGGCGACCTCGCGCGGCCGGGGGATCTCGGAGCGGCAGCGGCCGGTCGCGAGGGGGCAGCGCGGATGGAAGGCGCAGCCGGACGGCCGCCGGGCGGGCACGGCGGCCGTGCCGGGCAGCGGGTCGGCGATCGCGGTCCTGGTGCGGACCGCGGGCACGCTGCGGACCAGCGCCCTGGTGTAGGGGTGCGCGGGGCGGCCGAGCACGGAGGCGGCGCTGCCGCGCTCGGCGACGCGGCCGGCGTACAGGACGACGAGGTCCTGCGCGACGTGCGACATCACCCGCAGGTCGTGGCTGACCAGCAGCATCGCCGCGCCCTCCTCGACCTGCAGCTTGCGCAGCAGCCCGAGGACGCGGGCCTGCACGGTCACGTCGAGCGCGGTCGTCGGCTCGTCGGCGAGGACGAGGGACGGGTGCGCGATCATCGCCATGGCGATCATGGCGCGCTGCCGCAGCCCGCCGGAGAACTCGTGCGGGTAGTCGCGGGCGCGGCGAGCCGGATCGGGGACGCCGACCCGGTCGAGCATCTCGACGACCCTGTCACGCACCTCGGCCCGCGGTACCCCGGAGCGCCGCAGCACCTCGCCGACCTGGCGGCCGATGCGCTGGGTGGGGTTCAGCGACGCCATCGGGTCCTGGAAGATCATGGAGATCTCGTGGCCGCGCAGGGCACGCAGCCGTTCCGGACCGCAGGTGACCAGGTCCGTGCCGGCGAACGAGATCGACCCGCCGACAGCCGCCCCCTCGGGCAGGAGGCCGATGACGGACATCGCGATCATCGTCTTGCCGCTGCCGGTCTCGCCGATCAGGCCGACGGTGACGCCCGCCGGGACGTCGAACGACACCTCGTCGATGACCCGCACCGGGCCGCCCTGGCCCGGAAGGTCCACCGACAGGCCGGTGATCCTGAGCAGGTCGTTCATCAGTTTCCCGACCCGGTGGCCTTGGAGAAGTCCGGGTAGCCCAGGGCGTCGAGGGTGAAGCCGGACACGTTCTCGTTCCACACGTAGGAGACCTTCGACGTCATCGGGAACATGCCGACCGCGTCATCCCAGATGATCCTGGATGCCTGGGCGTACAGCCCCTTCCGCTCGTCCTGGTCGGTCGCGGAGCCCGCCTTGGCCAGCAGCTCGTCCAGGTCGGGGTTGCAGTAACCGGTGCGCTTGGCGGCGCACGGGTACAGGCGGCCGAGGTTGGTGGCGGCGTCGTAGCCGGCGGTGCCGAGGAGCTGGAAGTTGACGTCCCACTTCATCGCCAGCAGGTCCTCGATGAAGACCGCCTGCTCCTTCTGCAGCAGGTCGGCCCTGACCCCGATCTTCGCCCAGGAGGAGACCACCGCCTGCAGGAACGGCTTGAACTGGGCCTGCCCGAACTGCAGGCGCAGGGGCTTGTCGAAGGGGTAGCCCGCCTCTTCGAGCGCCTTCTTGGCGGCGCCGGGGTCGTAGGCGATGGGCGTCTGCGGCGCGTACCCGAAGACCGTCGGCGCCAGCGGCGAGTCGGCCGGCTGGCCGGTCACCGGGTAGAGCTGCTTGATGATCGTGCCGAAGTCGACCGCCTGCCACAGAGCCCTGCGGACCTTCGCCTCCTTCAGCGCCGGGGTGCCGGAGTTGAACCACATGGTGAAGTTGCCGTTGCTGGGCACCGCCTCCACCTTGAGCGAGGCGTCGGAGCGCAGTGCCGGGATCTGGTCGTCGGGCACGCCCCAGACCACGTCCACCTCGCCGGTCCGCAGCGCGGCGAGCTTGGCGGCCACGTCGGGGATGCTGCGGATCGTCAGGGACTTCACCGTGGGCGCGCCGCCCCAGTAGTTGGGGTTGGGCACCATCTTGAGCTCGGCGCTCGGCTTGAACGACTCCACCATGAACGGCCCCGAGGCGACCGGCTTGGCGAAGTACGACGCGGCGTCCGCCGGAACCCCCGACGGCAGCACGAACAGCGTCGTCAGCTTGCCCGGCAGGGCGGGATCCGGGGCCGGCGAGGTGAAGGTGACCGTGGTGTCCGAGCCCGCCTTGGCGGTGACGCCCTTGTAGTTGGCGGCGTACGGGCCGTTGATCTGGATCAGCCGGTCGAACGAGGCGACGACGTCCTCGGCGGTCAGTGGACTGCCGTCGGAGAACTTCAGCCCGCCGCGCAGGGTGAAGTCCCAGCTCCTGGCGTCGGCGCTCGGCTTCCACGCCTCGGCGAGGTCGGGCACGAGCTTGCCGGAGGCGTCCGGCTTGGCCAGCCGGCCGTAGATCTGCTGGCCGGCCAGCTCCTTGCCGGCCGAGCCGCCCTGCGCCGAGCCGGGGTCGATGTTGTCGATGACGAACGTGCCGCTGGCGACGATCGCCTGACCGGCGGCGTTCCGCCCGGCTCCGCCGCCGCTGCCGATCGAGCAGGCGGACAGGGCCAGAGCGATCGTGAGGAGCCCGGCGGCTCGCAGGCATGGGGTGATGGACATGAGCTTGCTCCAGGAATCCGGGGGTTTCGTGCACTACCGGGATCGGGCGCGGCCGTACCGGGCGGTCAGGGTGTCGCCGAGCAGGCCCACGCTGATGACCAGCACGGACAGGGCCAGGCCAGGCGCCGCGGAGATCCACCACGCCGAGTTGAGATAC
The DNA here is from genome assembly GCF_040802095.1 of Nonomuraea sp. NPDC050783. Lineage (NCBI taxonomy): Bacteria > Bacillati > Actinomycetota > Actinomycetes > Streptosporangiales > Streptosporangiaceae > Nonomuraea > Nonomuraea sp. NPDC050783. The sequence goes on along the minus strand of NZ_JBFAHK010000003.1, from coordinate 69,095 downwards.
TCCTTGCCGTTCGCGACGGTCTGGCCCCACGACACCGAGGACGCGGGCAGCCCGATCCCCAGGAAGCTCAGGCCGGCCTCGGCCAGGACGACGAGGGCGAACTCGAGGGTGGCCATCGCCACCAGCGGGCCCACCGTGAAGGGCATGATGTGCCGCCCGAGCAGGCGCCGGGGACGCACGCCGAGGAGCCTGGCCGCGTCGACCCAGTACCGCTCGCGCACGCTCAGCACGACGCTCCTGGCCACCCGCGCGAAGGAGATCCAGCCGGTGACCGACAACGCCAGGATGATCACCCACAGGCTCGGCGTGAACACCCCCGCGATGACGATGGCCAGCAGGATCCCGGGAAAGGCCTGCAGGATGTCGACCAGCCGGGTCAGCACCGAGTCCACCCAGCCCCGGTAGTAGCCCGCGACGCAGCCGATCGCCACGCCGACCAGCAGGCACACCGTGACCGTGGTCAGGCCGATCAGGACCGAGGTGCGGGCGCCGTAGACGACCTGGGCGAACACGTCGCGGCCGAGCGCGTCCGTGCCGAGCGGGGCCGTGCCGCCGGAGGAGGTGACCGCCCCGGGGGACAGCAGCCGGTCCTCCAGCGGCGTCCGCACGGGGTCGTAGGAGATGAGCAACGGACCGGCCACGGCCACGAGCAGGTACAGGCCGATGACGACCGCCGGGACGAGCCCGCTTCGCCGCCGCGCGCGCCGGGCCGCGACGAGACCGGAGAGGAAGGCGGGCACGACCGTCATGACGCCGCCCTGATCCGCGGGTCCAGCTGCGCGTACAGCAGGTCCGCGAGGAGGTTGAGCAGCACGATGATCGCGGCGATGGTGAGCGTCGCCGCCTGCACGACCGCGTAGTCGCGGTTGCCCACCGACTCGACGACGAGCGTGCCCAGGCCCGGCCAGGCGAAGACGTTCTCCACCACGACCGCGCCGCCGAGCAGCGCGCCGATCTGCAGCCCGACCACCGTGGTCACCGGGATGAGCGCGTTGCGCAGCACGTGCCCGGTCAGGACCTCGCGCGGCGTGAGCCCCTTCGACAGGGCCGTCTGCACGTACGGCTCCGCCATCGCCTCCGCGATGCCGCTGCGCGCCACCCTGGCCACGATCGCCGTGAAGGGGAACGACAACGTCACCGCGGGCAGCACGAGGCTGCTGAGGCTCTGCGCCCCCGACGTCGGCAGCAGCCGCAGCCCCAGGGCGAAGACGAGGATCAGCATGATGCCGATCCAGAACGTCGGGAACGATTGCAGCACGATGGTCAGCGTCGTGACGATCCGGTCCTGGCCGGAGCCGGCCCGGATGCCCGCGGCCGAGCCCAGCAGCAGCCCGGCGAGGACGGAGATCACCGCCGAGGTGAGGGTCAGGTCGACCGTGGCGGGCAGCCGGGACACCACCGCGTCCATCGCCGAGGTCGCCAGGCGGTAGGAATCGCCGAAGTCGAGGTGCAGGGTCCTGCCGAGGTAGTCCCCGTACTGCAGCAGGATCGGCCGGTCCAGCCCGAGCCTGGTACGCAGGGCCGCCATCTGGGCCGGCTCGGCGTCCGGGCCCAGCAGCACCGTGGCCGGGTCGCCGGGGGCCACGCGTACGATCAGGAAGATCAGCGTGGCGGCGCCCCACAACACGACCACCCCGGCCAGCAGGCGGCGGATGACGAGGGTCAGCATCGCGTGACCCGTGCGGGACAATGGATGATCACGTCGGAAATCTCCCGTCCACGTGAGCGGAATAGGGCCGGTCGAGCAGCGCGCCGCCGGTTTCCAGCGCGGTGCGGAGCTCGGCCACGTCGATGTCGGCGGGCGGCCGGCCGGACCCGGCCGCGATGGCCGCGGCCGTCCCCGCCGCCTGTCCCATGGCCATGCACTGCGCCATCGACCGGACCGAGGCGTGCGCGTCGTGGGTGGCCGACAGGCACCGCCCCGCGACGAGCAGCCCCACGACGTCCTGGGGCAGCAGGGACCGGTACGGCACGCCGTAGGTCAGCCCGGCCGGCTCGCCGCCGACGTAGCGCCAGATCGTCGAGGAGCCGGCGGCGTGGTCCTCGATGGGCGCGCCGCACTGGGCGATCTCGTCCGGGAAGCGGCGGCCGGACAGCACGTCGTCGCGGGTCAGCACGTGGCGGCCGATCAGCCGGCGGCTCTCGCGCACGCCGATGCGGGTGGAGACGCCCATCAGGTACGCCCGCTCGTAGCCGGGGACGCGTTCGCGCAGGAAGCGCACGTATTCGCGGACCTGGCGACGGCCCTCCCGCTCGGCCTCGGACAACTCCCAGGGGTCCAGCGGGTTGACGTCGCTGACGCGGGTCATGTTCGTGTGCACCACGCCCGGCGACACCGTGCGGTGGGCCGAGCCCTCGGTCCGCGGCAACGCGTACGCGCCGGACTCCGCGGCCTCGCGCATCAGCCGGTGCAACTCCGCCGTGGGCGTCGCCGTCAGGTCCACGCCGCCCAGCCGGAAGGTGGCGGTCAGCGGCTGCACCCGCTGCTCGCCGTCGGGCCGCTCCACCGCGGCGCCGGCCCGCCAGGCGATCTCGGCGTCGCCGCTGGCGTCCACGAACACGGTGGCGGTGATCCGCCCGCTGCCCGCCTTGGTCTCGGCGACGAGCCCGGCGATCCGGTCGCCGTCCATGACGACCCGGCAGGCCGTGGCGTGCAGGAGCGTCTCGACGCCCGCCTCGCCGGTCAGCTCGTCCCAGGCCAGCTTGAGCGCCTCCGGCTCGTACGTCACGCCGGTGCCCGCGCCGTAGGTGTTGGGCCGCTCGAACGCCTGCTCCCAGCCCAGCAGCCGCTCGCACAGCTCCCAGCCGATCCCGCCGACCACCCGGTCGGCGCGACCGGGGGCATAGAAGCCGTAGAACGTGTCGAGCACGGCCGCGCCGGTGCCGCCGAGGAACCCGGCGGCCTCCACGAGCAGGGTACGCGCGCCGGAACGCGCCGCGGCGACCGCGGCGGCGCACCCGGCCGACCCGCCGCCGACGACCACGACGTCGCCCTCCCAGAGCTCCCTCATCGCAGATGCCACCCCCCGTCCACGGGGACGACCGCGCCGGTCGTCCGGCCGGCCGCGGGCGACAGCAGCCAGGTCACGGCGTCCGCGACCTCCTGCGGCGTGCACGGCGTGCCGCCGAGCGGCATCAGCTCGGCCATCCGCGCCACGATCCGCTCGGACTCCAGCGCGCGCCTGGCCATGGGGGTGTCCACCAGCCCGGCGGCCACCAGGTTCACCCGGACCCCCGCCGGCGCGGCGTCATAGGCCGCCGAGCGCACCAGAGGGATCAGCGCGCCCTTCGCGCTGGCGTACGCCACGGTGCGGAAATCCCGGTCCAGGGACGTGGCCAGCGCCGAGCCCACGATCACGACGGAGCCGCCGCGCCCCAGCCTCGGGATCGAGGCCCGCAGCAGGCGGAAGACGGATTCGTGGTTGACCCGGTGAGTCTCCGCCCACGCCTCGTCGGTGCACTCGGCGACGCGGCCGTCACCGAGCCGGCGGCCCGACATGCCGATCGCGTGGACGACGCCGTCGAGCCCGCCGAGCGCTTCGCGCGCCTGCTCGACGGCCGCCTCCGCACCGCCGGGAAGGGTGACGTCCGTCGTGCCGGCGTCCACGCCGTACACCCGGCCGCCCGACTCCCGGACGGACTCGGCGCACGCCCTGCCGATGCCCCCCTGGTCACCGGCCACGAGAACCCGCATCGCCCACCTCCTCACCGGCTCCGCGCAGCGCCGCGGCCGCGCGCCGGGCGAAGTCGTGATAGGCCGCCTCGAACAGCTCGGAGCTGCGCGCGTCACCCACCAGCCGGGAACTGGTGATGACCGGCGGGACGCCGCCGTCGGCGGCCAGCAGGCGGGCCGAGCGCACCTTGATCTCGTTGACGACCGCCACGGCGGTGAGCGTGCTGACCGGGCCGATCGGCTCGGCCACCCCGTCCACGGGGCACAGCGCGTCGCCGACCGGCGAGCACAGGTCGATCACGACGTCCGCGTGGTCGGCCAGACGGGTCCCGCTCGGGTGGCGGGCCGGGCTCGCGTGCGTCTCGGCGAGGGAGGTCACGGCGATCACGGGAAGGCCGGCCTGCCTGGCGCCCATCGCCATCTCGATCGGGACGGCGTTCAGGCCGCTGACGCTGAAGACCATCAGGCTGTCCTGCGGCCGGAGCCGGAAGTTGGCCAGGATCTGGCCGGCGAGCCCCTCGACGCGCTCGATGAACATGGCCTGGCGCTGCCCGTTGGCGCCGACGACCTGGTTGTGGAAGGTCATCGACAGCTCGACGATGGGATGGAATCCCGGGAACGATCCGTAGCGAGGGAAGATCTCCTCCACGGGCATCCGGGAGTGGCCGGTGCCGAAGGCGTACACGACCCCGTCACGGGCGATCGAGCGCGCCGCCAACTCCGCCGCCCGCGCGAGGGCGTCCTCCTGCGTGCGTTGGACCTCCTCCAGCACCTTCATGGCCGCGGAAATCCAGCTCAAAGTCATCAGATGTCTCCGTTGGTCGAGTGAGGCGCACGGGGCGCCGCGGCAAGGGCGGCTCCGAGTGCGCCGGCTCCGGAGCCCAGCTCGGCCAGGCGAAGATCCACCCGTCCCACCAGCCGCACGCGGGTGGCCAGCTCCGCCTCGACGGCCGGCCTCATGAACGTGAAGGCAGGCGCCACTCCACCGCCGATGACGACGGCCGAGACGCCCGAGTAGGCGACGACGTTGCCCAGGACCAGCGCGAGCGCGCTGCCGGCGGTCTCCAGGACCGACCGCTCCAGACCGTCGGATCGCTCGGCTTCGCGGACCACCTCCTCCGGGGTCCCGGCCCGGCCGCCGCCGGCGCGTACCGCGGTGACCAGCGCGGAGCCGCCCGCGACGGCCTCCAGGCAGCCCTGGGAGCCGCAGCCGCACGCGGGCCCGCCAGGGCGGCAGATCATGTGCCCCAGCTCGCCCACACGGTCGCCGCCGGCCCGCAGGACGCGCCCGCCGAGCGCGAGCGCGCCGCCGATGCCCGTGCCCATCGTCACGAACAGGACGTCCTGCCACCCCCTCGCCGCCCCGAGCTTGAGCTCGGCCAGCGCGAAGGCCCGCGCGTCGTTGACGAGCCGCACGCGCACACCGGTCCTGGACTCCAGCTCCGCTGCGAAGGGCAGCCCTTCCCACGGGCCGGGCAGGTTCGGCAGGAGGCGGACGGCACGCAGATCGTCGGTCAGGTGCCCGGGCACCGCCACTCCGGCGGTCCCGGCCTTGCCGCCGCCGACCAGCTCGGCGACCGCGGACAGCACGGCGGGCGGGCCCGAGCGCGGCGTCGGCAGCTCGCCGTGGTCGAGCACTCCCGCGCCGGGGGACCAGAGCACCCACTTGATCTGAGTGCCGCCGACGTCCACGCCGAGAACAGCGCTTTCTTCGTCCACGCTCAAGCTCCCGTATCGACCGGTATAACCTGTCTAGACTGGTGCCTGAAGGTAGCTTTCGGATCCGGGCTTCGTCAAGGGGTCTTGTGGCCACGGCAACCCGTCTAGACTGGCCCGCATGATTCGTGGACGAGCAGCTATGGGGCGGCCATGACGCGCAAATCGATTCCTCGGCATCAGGCCGTCGAGCGACACCTGCGTAGTCGCATCGCCAACCTCCGCCCCGGCGACGCCGTCGAGTCCGACTCCGAGCTGTCCGCCCTGTTCAACGTCAGCAGGATGACCGTGCGGCAGGCCGCGCAGCGCCTGGTCGACGAGGGGCTCATCTACCGGGTGCCCGGCGTCGGCACCTTCGTCGCCGAGCCGAAGGTGCACCGCGACATGGCGCGGCTGCGCTCGTTCACCGAGGAGATGGCGCGGCGCGGCGCGGTCGCGGGCTCCCGCGTGCTGTCGGCCGAGCTGCGCGCCGGCACGGCCGACGAGCTGGCCGCGCTTCATCTGGCCCCGCGTTCGACGGTGACGCACGTCCGCCGGCTGCGGCTGGCCGACGGCAGACCCGTGGCCATCGAGAACGTCGTCCTGCCCATGTCCTGCAGCGCCGTGCTGAACGAGGACCTCGAGCACAGCTCGCTGCACGAGGCGCTGCGCACCCTCGGCGAGATCCCCACCAGCGCCACCGGCACCCTCGTCGCCGTCAACGCCGGCGCGGAGGACGCCGAGCTGCTCCAGGTCGAGCCGGGCGCGGCGCTGCTCGTCGAGGAACGGCTGATCGTCAACCAGAACGGCCAGCCCCTGGAGAAGACCCAGACGCGTTACCTGGGAGACGAGTTCGTCTTCCACGTCACGCTGGCGCGCTAGCGAGCGGAGGATCTGACGTGAGCGAGGTCATGACGGTCCTCGGACCGGTGGCCGCCGCGGAACTCGGCTACGTCGACGCGCACGAGCACCTGTTCCTGCGCACCCCGGCGCTGCCCGGCGACGAGTTCATGGACGCGGCGAGGTCCACGGCCGAGGCGACGCGGGTCCGGGCCAGCGGCATCGGCACCGTCGTGGACCTGACGCCCATCGGCCTGGGCCGCCGCCCGGCCGAGCTGGCCGAGCTGTCCGTCGCGTCGGGGCTGCACGTCGTGGCGGCCACGGGCTACCACCGCTCGGCCCACTACCCCGCCTCCCACTGGGCCCGCGAGGTCCCCGACGACCTGCTCCTCGACATCGTGCTCACCGACCTCACCAGCGGCATCGACGGGCGTGACTGGGCGGGCCCGCGCCCCGTGCCGACGACCGTCCGTGCCGGGATCGTGAAGCTCGGCGCCTCCTATCAGCGCATCACGGCCGACGAGGACCGCTGGTTCCGGGCGGGCGCGCAGGCCGCCGTGCGAACCGGGGTGCCGGTGGCCGTGCACTGCGAGACGGGCACGGCGGGCCACGAGATCCTCGACAGGCTGGCCGAACTGGGCGTCGCCGCCCCACGAGTCCTGCTGTGCCATCTCGACCGCAACCCGGACCTGGAGCTGCACCGCGAGCTGGTCTCGCGCGGCGCCTACCTCGTCTACGACACCGTGGGCCGGATCAAGTACGGGCCGGACACGCGCATCCTCGACCTCGTCGAAGGCATGGCGGGCGCTGGGCTGGCCGATCACCTCTGCCTGGGCACGGACGTCGGCCGCCGCTCCATGCTCCGCGCCTATGGGGGAGCGCCTGGGATGGACGTGCTCGGCCGGTCCTTCCTGCCGCGTCTCGAACGTCGGCTGGGACGCGACGTCGTCGACCTGATCATGCGGGAGGCGCCGGCCGCCCTGCTCGGGTCGCCCGGACCGCCGGGATGAGCACGCGACCACGCCCGGCATGGTGTCGGCCTGGCGGTCGGCGAGCGCGTCACGGTGGGCGGGTACCCCGGGCTGAGCGCGGTGCTGCCGGCGGGGGTCGAGCCGTCGAGCACCCGCCGTTGCACACCGGCGGCGTCCAGCGCGGCGGCCACCGCGTCGTCGGCCGGGCCGTGCACGACGCGTACCTGGCATCCCGCCGACGCCGGCGCCGCGAGCCGGTCCACGATCGCGATTGTTCCAGTAGCTGGTGGAGTTGACGTCGGTGAGGTTGTCCGAGGCCTGGACGACGACGTCGCGCCGGCCGCCGGTCTGCGAGAAGAGCGAGAACTTGTTGTGCATGCCCTTGGTGCCCTGGCAGGAGGTGGTGCTGCCTTCCGGGCTCATGTGGCCGCAGACGTGCACCCACGACGTGGCCGACTCGTCGGCGCCGGTCTCGACCGGTACGTCGGCGGCGTTGCGGCAGGCGCTGCGGGCGGGCTCCGGCAGGGCGGTGGCCTGCGCGGCGGAAACGTTGATCGTCTGCGCGGACAAGGGGGTCAAGGCGGCAAGGCCGGCCAGTACGGCAGGGCGGAGGGGACGGATTCGAGGCATGGGGTGGTTCCTTGTGCCGAGGGTGGGTGGAGGGCGCTATCCGACGGACACCTGCGAGAAGTCCGGCCGTCCGCTGACCGGCATCTCCAGTCCCTTGACGTTGTCGCGGACGGCGTAGTTGTTCTTCAGATCCACCGGGAAGATGCCGACCGCGTCCTCCCAGATGATCTTGTCGGCCTGGGCGTACAGCGCCTTGCGCTCGTCCTGGTCCAGCGATCCGCGCGCCTTCGCCAGGATCGAGTCCAGCTCCTTGTTGCAGTAGCCCATCCGCTTGGCCTCACAGGTGTACAGCCGGTTCAGGGTGAAGTCGGCGTCACCGGTGCCCGTGGTGTTGGTCTGCAGGTTCATGTCCCACTTGAGCGCGCCGAAGTCCTTGAGCCAGGTCGCCCGCTCCTTCTCCTGTGGCCGCACCTTGATGCCGGCCTTTTCCCAGGCCGAGATGAACGCCTGCGCCAGGGCCCTGATGTTCGGCCCGCCCGCCAGCGGCCACTGGATCGTGGTGGTGATGCCGTCGGGGTACCCGGCCTCGGCGAGCAGCTTCCTGGCCAGGGCGGGATCGTAGGAGTACGGTTCGAGCTCGGCCGATCCGAAGACCGCCTGGGTGACCGGCGACCGGGCCACCGTGCCGAGGTCCCCGAACAGGTCGCCGACGATGCTCCTGACGTCGATCGCGTGCACCATGGCCTGGCGGACTCTGACGTCGTCGAACGGCTTGTTGTTCTGGTTGAACCAGATGAAGTAGTAGTTGAAGCTCGGGCCGGTCCCGTACCTGATCCCGTCCACGCCCGACACCTCGGCCACCTGGTCCGGCGGGATCGAGGCGAGCACGTCCACCTCGTCGTTGTTCAGCGCGGTGATCCGGGCCGAGATCTCCGGCATGTTGAGGATCTCCAGCTTCGCCACCTTGGCCTTGGCGCCCCAGTACGTGTCGTTGCGGCTGAACTCCACCTTGTCGTCGGGGCTGAACGAGTCGAACGTGAACGGCCCGGTGCCGATCGGTTTCCGCCAGTACGCGTCGCTGGTGACCTTGTCGCCCTGGCCGATGAACACCAGGGACAGGGTGCTGGGCAGGGTGCCCAGCGGCGCCGAGGTGTGGAACGTCACCGTGTGGTCGTCGGTGGCGTCGATGCCGGTGATGGAGGCCAGCAACGGGGCCAGCGGCCCCTTGAGGCTGACCAGCCGTTCCACGGACCCCTTGACGTCCCTGGCGGTGAAGGGCCTGCCGTCGCTGAAGGTCACCCCGTCGCGAAGGTGGAACACCCACGTCTTCGGGTCGGGGCTTTCCCACGACGTGGCCAGCTTCGGGGCCGGCTGCCCGTCCTTCATGGCCGTGAGCGTCTCCAGCCCCTGCTGGACGGCGGTCTGGACGGCCTCCTCCGCCGGGTACTGCTGGACGTCGAGCGACACGGGGAACAACTGCGGCGCGTAACGCAGCACCCGCTCCTCGCCCGCGGAGCCGCCGGAGCCGCCGGGGCCGCCGCAGGCCGTGAGGCCGATCACCAGGGCGACCGCGACGAGGCAGCCCCTGGCCCGGGATCGTGCGAACATTGCCAATCTCCTTCTGATCTCAGGCCGTCTCGGCCGGAAGGGTGAAGGTCGCCGCGACGGGCTTATGGTCCGACGGGGCGTTGCCTGCCGAGAAGAAGTCGACGACCTCGCTGGCCCGGGTCGTGACGGGGCCACGGGAGAAGATCCAGTCGATGGCCTTGGACGGGGATCCCAGCGGCGACAGGCGCGTCCCGCGTCCGGTGACGAACGGCAGCGGCGACACCGGGTGCGTGACCGGCGACGTGCGCCCCAACGCGGTGAACGAGTCGAGGAAGCCGCTGTTGCCGAGCACCCACAACGGCTGCCCGATGTCGTTGATGTCCACCGTGAACAGGCACGCCTGGTCGCCGGCGATCTCGTCCAGCGCCGCGGCCACCCGCTCCGCCTGCCCGGTGCGCAGGTTGCGGCCATCGGCCTGCTCCCGCGCGTGGCCCGGCCACGTCAGGTGCGCGGTGGAGAACACCAGGGGCGCCACGCCACCGGCGCGCGGCCGCAGCCGCACCCAGAACAACCGGGCGCCCGCGTCGAGGATGCCGACGTCGTGCGCTCCGTACTCCACGAGGTCGAACAGCTCCCGCCGCCACCACAGGTTGCTCTGCGCCGCCCACCCGGGGAAGTCGTCGTGCACCCGCGCGTGTCCGGACAGCGTCTCGTCCACCACGGCGCGCGAGCGGGGGCGAAGCTCCTGGGTCGCCAGGAGATCGGGCGGCCGGGTCTGGAACAGGTCGCGGATCGCCGGCTCCCGCTGCTCCAGATGCCAGTCGCCCCACAGGTTGTAGGTCATCGCCACGAAGGTGAACGATCCGGTCAGCATGCTGGTCCTTCCGATTCAGTCGGCGCGCGCGGCCCGCGCGGCCCATGCGGTCGGCGCGTTGTACTCGACCACCGAGTTGGCGCACCGCTCGCCCGCGTAGCCGATGACCGTCAGCGAGGCGTTCACCGGTGGGGCGAAGCCGAGGTGGCCGGGCACCGGCAGGCGCAGTGCCGCGGCGGCGGCCACCCGGATGGGGCCGCCGTGGGTGAACACGACGACGGTCGCGCCGCCGGCCACCGTGCCCGCGGCGTCGACGAGTGCCTGCCACACCCGGCGGCGCAGCTCGGCGAACGTCTCGCCACCGCCGCGCCGCACGTCCTCCCCGCGGGCGGCCGACGCGAGCACGTCCGGGTGCTCCCCGGCGATCTCGGTGAAGGGCCGGCCGGCCCAGGTGCCGACGTCGGCCTCGCGCAACCGGGCATCCTGCCGGGCCTCGATGCCGAGGTGGCGCAGGTACGCCTGCGCCGTGTCCCCGGCCCGCGGCAGGTCGCTCGCGACGACCAGATCGGGCGTCCCGAAACGGGCCAGGAGTGCGGCCGCGGCCGCCTCGGCCTGCTCGCGACCGGCGGCGGTCAGCCCCGAGTCGGCCTGCCCCTGATAGCGCTCCTCGACGTTCCACACCGACTCGCCGTGCCGGACGAGGACGAGCCGGACCCGGCCGCTCACCGCGGCACCGCCGACGAGGCGGGCAGCTCGGGAAAGTGGCACGCGGAAGCGTGCCCGCCCAGCCGGTCGGCCAGAGCGGGCTCCTCCGTGGCGCACCGATCCTGCGCCTTCCAGCACCGGGTCCTGAACCGGCAGCCCGACGGCGGCGACACGGGCGACGGGATGTCGCCGGTGAGGATGATCTGCCGCCGCCGCGGCGCCGCCCAGGGGCGCGGCACCGGCACCGCGGACAACAACGCCTGGGTGTACGGGTGCACGGGAGCGGCGAAGATCTGCGCCGTCGTTCCCGTCTCCACGACCTTTCCGAGGTACATCACCGCCACCTCGTCGCTGATGTGCCGCACCACGGACAGGTCGTGGGCGATGAACAGGAAGCTGAGCCCCAGCTCCTCCTGCAGGTCCACGAGCAGGTTCAGCACCTGCGCCTGCACCGAGACGTCCAGCGCCGACACCGCCTCGTCGCAGATCACCAGCCGCGGCCGCAGCGCCAGGGCTCGCGCGATGCCGACCCTCTGGCGCTGCCCGCCGGAGAACTGGTGCGGGTACCGGCCGGCGTGGTCGGGGTTCAGCCCGACCCTGGCCAGCAGGTCCCTGACCTCGGCGGCCCACCGGTCGCGGGGGACCACGCCGGGGTTGACGAGCCAGGCCTCGCTGATGATCTGCTCGACGGTGAGCCGGGGATTGAGCGAGGCGTACGGATCCTGGAAGACCATCTGGATCTGCCGGCGCGCCTGCCGCAGGTCGGCCCCGGGCAGGGTCAGCAGGTCCTGGCCGTCGAGAAGCACCTGGCCGGACTCCGGCGGCGCCAGCCCGATGACGGTCCGCGCCAGCGTCGTCTTCCCCGATCCCGACTCGCCGACCAGGCCCAGCGTCCGGCCCGCGGGCAGGTCGAACGAGACGCCCGAGACGGCCTGGACGGCGCCCACCCTGCGCCGCAGCAGGGTGGAGCGGACCGGGAAGCTGGTGTGCAGGTCTCTGACCGACAGCAGCGGCTCAGCCGGGGACGACATCGGCGGCGACCTCCTTCGCGTGGTGGCAGGCGGCCCGATGCGACCCGGGCCGGGCGGGCACCGGCAGCAGTTCGGGCCGCTCGGCGCCGCAGATGTCGGTGGCGAAGTCACACCGGGGCTGGAACGGGCAGCTCGCGGGCTGCCGCGTCAGGTCCGGCGGCGAGCCCTTGATGGGCGTCAGCCGTTCCCGCGGGCCGTCCAGCGCCGGGATCGAGGCCATCAGGCCGCGCGTGTACGGATGCCCGGTCCTCTCGTAGACCTCGCGCAGCCCGCCGGTCTCCACCACCCGGCCGGCGTACATGAGCATGACCCGGTCGGCGACGCCCGCCACCACGCCGAGGTCGTGGCTGATGAGGATCATCGCCATGCGGTGCTCCGCCTTGAGCTCGGCGAGCAACGCCAGGACCTGCGCCTGGACCGTGACGTCCAGAGCGGTGGTGGGTTCGTCGGCGATGAGCACGCGGGGCTGGAGGGCGATCGCCATCGCGATCATCACCCGCTGCCGCATGCCGCCGGAGAACTGGTGCGGATAGTCGTCGACCCTGCGGGCGGCCGCGGGGATGCCCACCCGGTCCATCAGCTCGATCGTCCTGCGCCGCGCCTCGGGACGGGAGACGCCACGGCGGCGCCGGAACAGCTCGCCGATCTGCGCGCCGACCCGGAAGACCGGGTTGAGGGAGCTGAGCGGGTCCTGGAAGACCATGGCCAGGTCGGTCCCGTTGAGCCGGCGGGTCTCGGATCGCGGCCGGGACAGCAGATCCGTGCCGTCATAGACGATCCGGCCGCCGCTCACCTGTCCCGCCGGTCGCGGGACCAGCCCCATCAGGGCCTGGGCGGTGACGCTCTTGCCGCTGCCGGTCTCGCCCAGGATGGCCAGGGTCTCCCCTTCGGCCAGATCGAAGCTCACCCGATCGACGGCGGTCACGGTCCCCGCCCGGGTCCGGAACCGTACCGTGAGGTCCTGTACTGACAACAGCGGGCCGCCCATCACATGCTCCTCAGCCGCGGGTCGAACCGGTCGCGCAGCGCGTCGCCCAGCACGCCGAAACCGATCACCAGGGCGGCCAGGCCGATGCCGGGGATCGTCGAGATCCACCACGCGTTGGACAGGTAGTCCCGTCCGTTGGCGATGGTCAGGCCCCAGCTCGGCGTGCTGGACGGGGTGCCGAGACCGAGGAAGCTCAAGGACGCCTCGGCCAGGATCACGTGCCCCAGCTCCACGGTCGCGACCACCAGGATCGGAGCCGCCATGGAAGGCAGGATGCCGCGGATCAGCAGGTGCCAGGTCCGTGCGCCGAGCGTGCGGGTGGCGTCGACGAAGTCCCGGCTCTTGAGCCCGAGCACCTGGCTGCGGGTGACCCGGGCGAACGTCACCCAGTTGGAGATGGAAAGGACGATGACGACGTTCACCACGCTGGGCCCGAGGATCGAGGCGATGAAGACGGCCAGCAGGATCGACGGGAAGGTGAGCTGGATGTCCGCCAGCCGCATGAGGACCATGTCCGGCCATCCGCCGAAGTACCCCGCCGCGACACCGGCGGCGACGCCGATGACACCCGCCAGCACCAGGGTCGCCACGCCGACGGTGATCGACACCCGCGCGCCCTGCGTCATCTGGGCGAGCACGTCCTGACCGACCTGGTCCGTGCCGAAGATCGCGGTGTGCCCGTTCGGCAACAGGGTGCCGGGCGGTTTCAGCCGGGAGCCGAGGTCGGTGGCGACCGGGTCGTACGTCAGCAGGATCGGCCCGATGATCGCGGCGGCCACGTAGAGGGCGATCACCGACAACGAGGCGATGATGCGCACCCGCCCGATCCTGATCCTGGTCCTGCCCGCCGCCGGGCGGACGGCGTCGCCGGCCGGGGGTGCGGCGGTCTTTGTCAGGACGTTCTCCGTCGGCGTGTCCATCGTCACCGTCCCAGCCGGATGCGCGGGTCGAGGTAGCCGTACAGGACGTCCACGACCAGGTTGATCAGCACGAAACCGCCGGCGATCAGCAGGATCGCGGCCTGGACCACGTTGTAGTCACGGGCCGAGATGGAGTCGATGAGCAGCCGCCCGACGCCGGGCCAGGAGAAGACCGTCTCGACGATCACCGCGCCGCCGAGCAGCTTGCCGAACTCCAGACCGGCCACCGTCACGATCGGGATGAGCGCGTTGCGGATGGCGTGCACGAAGATGACCAGCCGCTCGGGCAGGCCCTTGGCCCGCGCGGTCTGCACGTAGTTCTCGTGCACGACGTCGAGCAGGCCGCTGCGGGTCAGCCGGATCAGGACGGCGATCAGCGGCAGGGCGAGGGTGACCCCGGGCAGGATCAGCCGGTCCAGGCTGCCGTGCCCCCCGCTGGCCAGCCAGTGCAGCTGCCTGGCGAACACCAGGATGAACATGATCCCGATCCAGAACGACGGCATGGACTGCGAGAGCAGCGCGAACACCGACACCACACGGTCGGCCAGGCGGTTCACCCGCAGCGCGCCGACCACGCCGAGCGAGATCCCGAGCACCAGCCCGATCACCATCGCCACGACGGCGAGCTGGAGGGTGAGCGGAAACCTGTCCACCACCAGCCCCAGGGCGTCACCGTGATAGCGGTAGGAAGCGCCGAAATCAAACCGGACCACATCGCTGAGATAGATCCCGTACTGCACCATGACGGGGCGGTTCAGGCCCATCTGGTCGCGTAGCCGGGCGATCTCCTCCTGGGTGGCGTCGGAGCCGAGAATGAGCTGGGCCGGATCGCCGGGGACCAGCCGGAGCACCAGGAACACCAGGGTCACGGCGCCCCACAGCACGAAGACGGCGAACAGTGCGCGTCGAATGAAGTACGCGGTCATGGCCGATCCGATCGTGGTCGGTCGGCGTCCCGTTTCAGCATCGCCAGGCAACTCCTGGATGAGCCATGACGCCGTGAACGTCTGGCGGTGACGGCTTGAGGGTGGAGAAGGGCCGACATCCGGGCCGGCCCTGGAGAGGCGATTTCCGGAGGAGGCGGGCCGCGTCAGCCGCTGGCGAGCGGTGTGCCGGCGGCCTGCGACATTAACGTTAATGTGACTGTTCGCTGATGCTAGGGGCGGGGGTCCTGGCCGTCAAGCTCCGGCCGGCGAATTTTGCCGGAAGGCTCGCTCGGTGGCTCGTACACACTGGGCTTGAACTGGGAAAACTACGTGTCGAAGCGGCTCGGCCCGAGGCGGGGTCCGCCCGCACCGGCTGCCGGACGGTTGACGGTGGCCTTGCATTAACGTTAATGTCCGAATTTGACGCGCGACTCACTCCAGCGGATGGGTCAGGCGTGGACATTCGCCGTTCTGTATTGCCTCCACCTTTCTCGGGAGCCTTTCGGTATGACCATGATGGAGCGGCCCGATCTGGCCGCGGAACTTCGCGCCGCAATTCTGGCGGCGGATCCGAGATTGTCGAAGTTCGCACCGCTTCGGCGTATTCTGGCCTACGACGACTTCAACTCCGGAAGCCACGGCTGGACCGAGCTGCTCGGCAACTACAACGGCAATGGCGATCTGTCCACGGTCGATGACCACATGCGGGACTTCCGCCCGCCCCAGCTCTCGAACTGCACGTTCTTCGATGTCGGCACCCACGGCGCGATGACGGGGTCGTACGCGCTCAAACTGGCCACCCGCGCCTACCGGGGACACACCGCCACCGCCATCCGGCGGCTCACCATGAGCGGGCGCGGCCTGCTGCAGATCGAGGCGTACTTCACCTACAAGGCCGAGGCGACCATCGACGGCAGCGCCGGCGACCGGTTCGGGGACATCACCTGGGACGGCAACCTGCACCCGTCGGAAGCGCAGTTCGGCTGCTTCACCGTGGCGACCGACCTGTGCGGCGACGGCGGCCTGCGCTACCACACGGTGGCCCGCTACCTGAACACCACGCTGGACAACACGTTGTCCCGGCAGTGGGTGTACCCGATCGTGCCAGAACCGACGCCGCGTGAGCACCTCGAAGGCAAGGTCGAACTGGCCTACGGGGCCGACTTCACCGCACCCGACCCCAAGGACTGGCGCCCGTTCGGCGAGCCCCAGGAACTCTGCTACAACGAGGTGCCCACCAAGGTCAACTGGCACTACCTGCGCTGGGTCATCGACACCGCCGCCAGACGTAACGTCGAGCTGCAGGTCAACGACCGGATCATGGACATGTCCGAAGTGCCGGTCCCGCCGTACAAGGAGCGCTACGACTCCCTGGAGAACCTGCTGAACTTTTACTTCTCGGTACGGACCCATTCGACGGTCCGCAATTTCCTGTTCCTCGATTCGGTACTCATTTCCACGGAGTGGTGACGTTTATGCGGCAGGTGCAGACGGCGGTTCTCGAACGGGACACGACGTTCGTCTCCGACTTCGCGACAGAGCCGTACGAGGTGGCGTGGGCCGGTGAGGCGCGGTGGTTCGTGCACATCCTTGCGGCGTCCGGCGACGGCGTCTCGGTGCGGCTGGTCACCCAGATCTCACCCGACGGCCTGACCTGGTGCGACCTCGACGGCGACGAGCAGGTCGTCACCGGCCCCGGCCTGGTGACCTGGCCGGTCGGCCAGTTCGGTCAATGGCTGCGGTTGCGTGGCACGGTGACGGGCGTGAATCCGTCGGCGAAACTGCGCATCTATCTCACCGTCAAGAGCTGAAACCCGGCCGAGGCCGGGCTTGCCGCTCGCCGGCTGAGGTCCCGCGCCTGAAGATCTCTTCGGTTGTCTTAAGGCTCGCTTCAGGTGCGGCGGGTCATTCTCGAGACTGTTCAATCGTCTCGGGAGGAAACCCATGTTGAAGCGACGTCTCGCGATAGTCGTCACCACCGTTACGCTCGGGCTCGGCGGCGTGCTCGCCGGCACGGCCGGCGCCGCGCAGGCCGCCGGCGGTCCGGTTCCGGGGCCCGGCCGGCCCGGCGACGTGCACGTCAAGCCGCACGAGAAGCATGTCGTGTTCCAGGGCAGGCTGACGTGCCGGACGAGCGACGGCAGGCTCGTGAAGCTGTCCAAGGCCAAGGTGGCCGAGCTGATCGAGGAGGGAGTCATCGCGCGCGAGCAGGCGGAGACCGTCGTCGAGGACGGCGTCGTCGTCGTGCCGGAGAACCAGTTGTCGATCAACGTCCCGCCCAGGAGGCTGCCCGCCCAGGTGCTGAAGGCCAAGGGCAAGCACGCGAAGAACCGCGCCGTCCACCTCACCTGCGTGTGGAGCCGGTAGGAGAGATCGCGCGTCCCCGGCCTGCGGGGGCGCGGCCCGCGCTGCGATTCCTCGCCGTGCGGGCGAAGGATGCGGGAGGCCGGCCTCAGCCCGGCCTCCCGCCACGCACAGTGCGGGCTCCGGCGATCCGCGGGCGATCACCCGGCGCAACGCGAACTTGCGCCTTACGCCTCGTGCCTTGCGCCTTACGCCTCGTGCAGGGGGAACCGGGCGACGAACCCGCGGTCGTCGTAGACGAGTGACCCGTCGTGCAGGTGCGCGATGTCGCGTGCGATGGGCAGGCCGAGCCCGGCGCCGCCCGCGTCCCTGGCGCGGGCCTCGTCGAGCCGGGTGAACCGGCCGAAGACCGCCTCGCGCTGATCGGGCGGGATGCCGGGCCCGTCGTCCGACACCTCCAGCACGGCGTGCCCGTCCTCGGCGGCCACGCGCACGCGTACGGTGGAGGCGGCGTGCCGGACGGCGTTGTCGGCCAGGTTCGTCACCAGGCGGTAGAGGTGGGCGCTCGACCCCTGCATCACGACGTCGGGCTCGACGTCCAGCTCCACCCGCACCTCGGGCCGGCGCCTGGCGCGCAGCGCCGCTTCGGCGGCCACCTGGCCCAGGTCCAGCTCGGCCGTGCGCAGCGGCTCGCCGGCGTCCAGCTTGGCCAGCATGAGCAGATCGGCGGCCAGTGACTGCAGCCGCCCGACGTCGGCCAGCGCCTCCTTGGTCAGCTTGCTCGATTCGGCCAGCTCCAGCCGGGCCCGCAGGGTCGCGATGGGGCTGCGCAGCTCGTGCGCGGCGTCGGCGACGAACCGCTTGTGCCGCTCCACGGCCGTCTCCAGCCGGTCGAGCGTGGCGTTCACGGTGGTCGCGAGCGCGGCGATCTCATCCTTGGAGCGCGGTACGGGCACCCGCTGGTGCAGGTCGCGGGCCGTGATGTCGGCCACCTTGGCCCTGATCGCCGCCACCGGCCCGAGCGCCCGCCCCACGGACAGCCACGTCATCCCGGCGACCACGGCGAGCAGCGCCGGCACCCCGGGCAGCAGGGTCTGATACAGCGTCCGCAACGCCCGCTGCACGCCGTCGAGCGACACGCGCGACACCAGGGTGGTGGGGCCGTTCGCGGTCTCCACCGTGAGCTGGAGGACCGCGTACTGGCTGGGTTCGGCCCATGCCGAGACCTCGCCCTTGCCCTTGCCCTGGATCAGGGCGACGTCGGGATCGATGACCTGGGCGACCGCTCCGTTGCGCAGGAGCACCGAGCTCTCCTTGTAGGCGGCCACCGCCGGTGCGGATCTCTTAGGGGAGCTCCCCATCGACTTGGCGTACGGTATCGCGGCCGCGGCCTTCCTGGCCGCCTCGGCGGTCGCGTTGTCCTCCAGCGTGCTGCGCAGTGCCAGTACCAGGATCAGCGTCGCCAGCCCGAGGGCCAGCGCCACCACGAGCGTGGCGGCGGCGGTGGCCCGCACCCGTACGGAGGACAGCCCGGTCACCACCCGATTCCACCGGCTCACACGGCCTCCAGCCGGTACCCGGCGCCCCGCACCGTGATCAGCGTCGCCCTGCCGAACGGCACGTCCAGCACCACGCACGGGAACGGCTTGGCCGGGGAGCCCTCGGCCCCGGCGCGGAGGCCCCCTTCGGTGGTGAGCAACACGTCCACCGCGAAACCCTCGTCCGCCGGCCCGCCCTTGACCAGACCGTCCAGCCGTTCCTCGTTCTCTGTCAGGAGTACTCGCACACCGTCCAGCCTGCCCTGGTGCACCTGAAGCGATCCTGAAGACGCGTTGAGCTCTCTTCAGCGTCGCTTCAGGTACGGCGGGGCACTCTTGGCGGCATCTGGCTGATCACGGTCTTGTTCTCGGTAGGGAGATCGCATGTCCCAACGACGTCTCGCGGTGCTCGGCACGGTCGCCGTCCTCACCATCGCCGGCCTGGCCGGCACCGCGATGGCCGACGACCACACACCGGCCGTCGGCACGCAGGTCACCTGCCCGACGCCCGGTGCCACGTCCGGTGCCACGCCCGATGTCACGTCCTATGCCACGCCCAGTGCCACGCCCAGTGCCACGTCCTATGTCACGCCCGGCGCCACGCCCTCCGCGATCCCAGAGGGCTTCAAGAAGGGCGCCAAGCAGGGAGTCTTCATCTCGCCCGACGGCAAGGTGACGCGCATCAGCCCCGACGAGGGGACCGACGTGATCCAGAGCGAGGACGGCGTGCTCACGACCGAGTCGCTCACGCCCGCCACGCCTCAGGGCACGGCCCCGTCCGACGCGCCCACGCTGACGTCTCAGGATGGGGAGCCGTCCGACGCGCCCACGCTGACGTCTCAGGATGGGGAGCCGTCGGACGCGCCCACGCTGACGTCTCAGGATGGGGAGCCGTCCGATGCGCCCACGCTGACGCCTTCGTCGGGAGCGTCCGACCTGACGGTCCCGTCCGAAGTTGACGCGCCCACGCTGACGAACCCCTCCAAGGACGCCCACATCTGCATGATGGTCACCGAATAGGCCCACCAGAACCCACACCCACACCGCAGCGGCGCGGTCAGGCAGCCGACATGCCATGCCCTGCACCGGAGATCCTCCACTCCGGTGCAGGGCATGATGCCGTTCCGGCCCCGCCCGGCGCTCCTCGGCCGGGCGTCATCGCGTGTCAACGCGTGGAGCAGAGCACTGCCTGGGGAGTCTCGGTGTCGCGCAGCTCGCCCTGCTCATCGGGGTGGTAGCCGTGCCCGTGCGGTCCCTTGATGGTCGGGGTGGGCTTGGCGGGCAGGTAGGTGCCGTCATCTTCAAGGGCATGAACAGGCGCCGTTCCAGCCGTTCCAGCCGTTCCAGCCGTTCCAGCCGTTCCCCGGCTCTTCTGTCCCGCCGACGGTCGGCAGCAGGCCACTCCGCTGGGTCGTCCAGGGAGAGCTCGCCCTCCTGCACGGGCTGCATGATGACGGCGCCGGGGCCGGCGCATGTCTTCCTGCTTGTTTCCCGCGGACCCCACAGGAGGCCGACGCTCCCCACGGCCGGTGACGGCCTCCTGTGGGCGCACTCGGTCCGACGCCCGATGGGCTCGTTGTCAGAAGCTCGCTTCAGGTGCCTTCAGGCTGCTTTCAGGTTCGGCCCACGAAGCTCTGCGATCAAGAGATCTGCCCTCTCGGCATGGCCGAGGTAAGGGACGGCCTCTGGACGGTCGCGTGCGCACAGGATGCGGGCGCCGTCGGGCAATATGACTCTGCCGGGAAGCGGAGTCGCCGAGGCGTTTGCCGACCGTCTCCTGTTGTTCCCGAGAAAAGAAGGAAAACCCACCCATGTTGGTCAATGCCCTGCTGGCGGTCGCTGTGACCGTCGCCCCCACTGCCCCGTCGGCCGAGTACGAGCTGGCCTACAGCAACGCGGTGAAGCTGGAGCAGGCACAGGCGTCGTGCATGAAGGCGGCCGGTCTTCAGTACCTGCCGGACAACATCGTCAAGTCGGTGCGGACGGAGACGGAGCGCAAGGCGCTCAACGGCGATGTCAAGGCCATGCGGCAGTTGCGGGCCGAGGAGGGCTTCGGCATCTGGTCGGAGGTGAAGGAGGCCGAGACGAAGGAGCACCCGAACGACAAGATCGTCGACAGCCTGCCCGCGGCGAAGCTGAAGGCGTACAAGGCCGCTCAGGAGCAGTGCTTCGTCAAGGCGGTCAAGACCGTCCTCAACAAGGACGTGTCCTCCAAGGAGGACTATGAGCAGCAGGTCGACCTCGCCATCGCCGAGGCGGAGGAGGAGCTGAACAAGGACGTCAAGCTCGCGAAGCTGAGCAAGTCCTTCGCCTCCTGCCTCAAGATCAAGAAGGCCGCCAAGCCGACGGACGTGGCCGAGGCCAAGCGGAAGGAGATCATCGAGGCGCGTACGGACATGGCCGAGAAGCAGGGGGTGACCACTTCGGACCAGCAGCGCGTGACCGCTGCGGGCGAGGAGGAGCTCCCGCTCCCGAAGGTGTCCGAGGCGCAGGTCAAGCCGCTGCTGAAGAAGGAGATCAAGGCCGCGCTCGATGACCTCGAGTGCGGCAAGGACTTCTACGCCGCCTACGAGCCTGCGGCGTGGAAGCTCAAGCAGAAGGTCTACGCCGAGTACGGCGTGCCCTTCGCCTGGTAAGACCTGGTGAGGGCCGCCCCACCAGAGGTGGCCCTCACCAGCTCGGACGCGGGACTCCAGTAGGGGACGAAGACCGCCCGCGCCAGGCCGGGCGTGACGGAAGGACGCCATCGCCATCGGAGGGCATCCGGCCGACCCGAGTCCCGTTCCACCGCATGACCGTCGTGGCGCGAAGCAGGTCTCCGCGGTGTCGGCCGGCGATAGGCACTGTGATCACCATGCGGACGCCGAGAACCGATGTACTGAGAGGAACCGTATGTGGCTGATGTGATCCTCAAAGTCCTGGGACCGGTGCAGGTGTGCGGGACCGATGGGCGGCAGGTTCATCTCAGCGGCAAGCCACGCGCGGTGCTCGCCAGTCTGCTTCTCAACGTCAACACGCCGGTGTCGAAGGAGCGCCTGGTAGCGGCGCTGTGGGAGATCCCGCCCGCCTCGGCCGTCAAGAACCTGCACACGTATGTCGCCCAGGTACGCAGGGCACTGCCCTCCGGTCCCCGGCTGCTCACCCACGAGACGGGATACGTCCTCGAGTGCGACGCCGAGCGGGTGGATCTGCTCCAGTTCCAGGCCGCGACACGGGATGCCCGTGACCACGTCGTCCAAGGCCGGCTCCATGCTGCGAACGGGCAGTTCCGGCGAGCTCTTGACATGTGGCGTGGCACGCCCGCGGAAGGCACCAGGCTCGCCGGCCCGATGCTCGTCCAGGTCGCCGAGCTCGAAGAGCGGTTCGCCGCGGTGAAACTCGACTGGGCCAAGGTGGAGCTCGCTCTCGGCCAGTCCGCAGAAGTGATCGAAGAGCTCCGCCCGTTCGTCGCCGAGCACCCGCTGAACGAACACGCCTGGCGACTTCTCATGCTCGCGTACGCACGAGCCGGCCAACGCGACAGAGCCTTGGAGTCCTTCCGGCGCGCTCGCTCGGTGCTCGTCGCGGAGCTGGGGGTGGAGCCCGGTGAGGAGTTGCAACGGCTCCATGCCGCCCTCCTGTCCGGCGCCATGCCGGCGGATGAGCCGGCGCCGGCGAACGGCCTGAGACGCGTGGAAGACCTGGGCCACCCGCGGCGGGAGGGTGAAGTCGTGCCGATGCCGGAGCCCGTGGCGGCCGAGCCGGGCCCTGGCCGTGGGCGAGAGGCGGCCGGCGATTGCCCGGGGCAGGGGTCGTCCCCTGCCGGCGGGGGTGGCGGCGTGTGCCAGTTGCCGCCGGACATCGCTGAGCTGGTCGGCCGGCGGGCAGAGGTGGCGGCGATGGTCGAGGCGCTCCGCCCGGCTTCGGGGCAGAAGGCTGTTCCCGCGTGCGTTGTCTCCGGCCAGGGCGGTGTCGGAAAGACGGCTCTCGCCGTGCATGTCGCCCATCAGGTCCGGCAGGTGTTCTCCGATGGGCAGCTCTACGTCGACTTGCACGGCGCGGGTGATCGCCCCACGGACCCGCGGGAGGTACTGGGGCGGTTCCTGCGTGCCCTCGGCATGGACGGCGCGGCCGTTCCCGCAGGTCTCGACGAGCGTGCGGAGTTGTATCGGGGCATGCTGGCGAACGGCCGCTACCTGGTCGTGCTCGATGACGCCGCCGACGAGGGGCAGATACAGCCACTGCTGCCGGGCACGCCGGAGTGCGCGGTGCTGGTCACATCCCGGTACCGGCTGACCTTCCCGCCCGGGGCGCGGCTGATCGAGCTGCCCGTGATGTCCCCCGGCGAGTCACTGGAACTCCTACGGCGCCTGATCGGGGCCGACCGCGCGGACAGGGCGCCCCGGGACGCCGACGTGCTGGTGCGGCTGTGCGGTGGCCTGCCCTTGGCGATGCGCATCGCCGGTGCCCGGCTCGCCGCGCGGCCGCACTGGGACCTGGCGCGGCTCGTCACCCGGCTGAGCGACCCCCGGGCCCGCCTGGACCAGCTCCGCCACGGCTCCCAGGCGGTGCGGGCCAGTCTCGCGGTGAGCTACCGCCGCCTCCGGGCTCCAGCCCGGCGGCTGTTCCGGCTGCTCGGGATGCTGGACGCGCCGGACTTCGCCACCTGGGCGGCTGCCGCCCTGCTCGACGTGTCCTGCACCGAGGCCGAGGATCTCATGGCCGAGCTGGTGGACGTCCGGCTGCTCGACGTCGCCCGGCGCTCCCCGCACGGGCGGGCACGGTTCCGCTTCCATGACCTGACCCGTGTCTACGCCCGGGAGTGCGCCGAGCGTGACGAGGCCGAGGACGATCGCCGTGCCGCCCTGCTCCGCGCCTTGAGAGGCTGGCTGGCCCTGGCCCGTCAGGCGCACATCCAGTTGTGCCGGGATGAACGCCGTCCGCAGGACGGCCACAGCCCATGCGGGTGGCCCAAGGCTCAGGGTGTCGATGGCGACGTTCGTCACGATCCGCTGGCCTGGGTGGATGCCGAACACGCGGCGATCCTCGCCGCCGTGCGTCAGAGCGCCGCACTGGGGGCCGACTGGCTGAGCTGGGAGCTGGCAGCCACCGCCATGCACCTCTTCGAGACGCGCACGTTGTATGACGACCGGCATCAGACCTCAGAGATCTCCCTGCGCTGAGCTGCGCTCGATCAGTTCAGCGGGGAGCCGGATGCAGGCCCGGGGACCGTCCGGGTCGACGATCCGGCGCAGCAGGAGGTCGACCGCGGCGGTGCCCACCTCGTCGGCCGGCAACCGGATCGTGGTCAGGGCCGGCTCGAGGTAGGCGGCGAACGGATGGTCGCCGTACCCGAGGACGCGCACGTCGCCGGGTACGGCCAGGCCGCACTCACGGAGGGCACGGTAGACGCCCAGGGCGAAGTAGTCGTTGGCGGTGATCACCAGGTCCGGGTGGTTGCCGGGGGTGATCAGGCCGGCGGCCAGGGCGTAGGCGTCGTCGGGCCGCCAGGGCAGGCTGGCGCCGTTCGTCCGGCGAGTGGGCACCTTCAGCACGGGAGAGCGGTCGTGGGCGATCCCGAGGTCGTCGAGCGCGCGCCGGAAACCGGCGATCCTGGCGGAGACCGTACTGACGCGCAGATCCTCCTCCAGCAGCCAGATCCGGCGAGTGCCGGACGAGGCGACCCGGACCACCGCGTCGCGGATGGCGGACTCCACGTCGATGCCGACGAAGTCCAGCCCGCGGCCGGGGATGTCACGGCTGAGCTGCACCACTGGGATGTTGGCCTCCTTGAGCCCGTCCCACACGTCGCTCCTGGACTCGGTGGCGACGCCCAGCACGCCGTCCACGCCGAACCGGAGGAGCTCCTGCACCGCGCGTTGCTCGTTCTCCGCGGAGTCCTCGGTCACCAGGAGCAGCACGGAGTAGCCGCCCGCGCGGCACTGCCGCTCGACGGCGGAGATGAGCGCGGCGTAGAACGGGTTGGACGGGTTGGTGATGACCAGGCCGACGACCATGGTCCGGCCGGACACGAGCGAGCGGGCGTGGCTGTTCGGGACGTACCCGAGCCGCTTGGCCTCGGCTGCCACCCGCGCCCTGGTGCTCTCGCTGACCTGGTCCTTCCCGGCCAGTGCCCGGGAGACGGTGTTCGCCGACAGGCCCAGCTGGTCGGCGACGTCCCGTAGCGTCACCCGTTGCGAACGTGTCATCCCGTCAGCCCTCCGGCTCAGCTCTTGCCCGCCACGTGGATCCGCAGTCTGGCAGCCGATCCGGCCTCGCCGGAAACGCGCGGCGTACCCGCGACCATTGGCCGGAACCGGTGACCAGCCGGCTCGGCGGTGAGCCCGTCGAGCGCGTCGCGCACCAGCGCGACGCGTTCCAGTGCCGCGGCCACGGTCGATCGTATCGTCGTCACCGATCCACCGAGATCAGTACGGAGTCCACGAAGAGGAAGCCGCGGGCGCCGGTCGCCGCGGGTCGGCATCCGCTGTCGGCGCTGCTGTCCCATACCTGTTCCTCATTCGTTAGCGCTCACGTAAGCACCTGATTGCCGAAACCCTTGACCCGCTGAGCAGGCCACTCGTAGTGTGTCCGCCACATTAACGTTAATGGTCCGACTATCGGGGCGCAAACGCCAAGAGGGGATGAGGAGTCACCGATGACGCTGCGGCTGAGCCGGGCCACGATCGCTTCCACCGTCGGCACCGCACTGGAGTGGTACGACTTCTCGCTGTACGGCACAGCCGCCGCACTGGTGCTGCCCGCGGTGTTCTTCCCTTCCGGCGACCCGGTGGCGGCGACGCTGTCGTCGCTGGCGACCTTCGCCGTCGGGTTCTTCGCCCGGCCCGTCGGCGGCATCGTCATCGGCGTCCTCGGCGACCGCATCGGGCGCCGTACGATGTTGTTCGTCACCCTGCTGCTGATGGCGGCGGCCTCCACGCTGATCGGCCTGCTGCCCTCCTACGCCGCCATCGGACCGGCCGCGCCGGTCATGCTCGTGGCGCTGCGCGTGGTGCAGGGGCTCGGCGCGGGCGGTGAGTACGCGGGCGCCATGCTGATGTCCGCCGAACACGCCGAAACCCGGGCCCGAGGGCTGAACGCCAGCGCGCCGACCCTCGGTAACGCCGTCGGCTCGCTGGTCGCCACGGGGGTCTTCTTCCTCGTCTCCGCCGTCATGTCGCACGAGGCCTTCGTCGAGTACGGCTGGCGCATCCCGTTCCTGCTCAGCGTCTTCGTCGGCGTGGCCGGCGTGATCGTGCGGCTGAAGGTCTCCGACAGCCCGGAGTTCCGCGCGGCCAAGGACCGCGGCGAGCAGGAGCAGGCACCGCTGCGGGCGCTGTTCGCCTCCTCCCGCCACAAGATCGTGCCGGGCATGCTCATCAGCGTGGCGCCGAACGTGATCAGCTATCTGCCGTCCGTCTACGCCCTGACCTACCTGACCACGCACGTGCGCGCCGAGCCGTGGGTCGGTCTGATCGGCGTGGTGATCGCCAACCTGGTCAAGCTGGTCACCGTGCCGACCGCCGGCTGGCTGTGCGACCGGTACGGGCGGCGCCCGGTGATGGTCGCCGGGTCGGTCGCGGCGGCGGTGCTGTTCTACCCCTTCTTCTTCATGCTCGACACCGGCACCCCTGTCGTGATCTGGGCCGCCTTCGTGATGATCTTCACGCTCTGCAACGACCTGACGCTCGCCTCGCAGGCCACGATGATGTCGGAGCTGTTCGACGTTCGGTACCGCTACACCGGCGTCACCTTCACCCGGGAGATCACCGGAGCCGTCGTCGGCGGCTGCATCCCCTTCGTGGCCGCCTGGCTCGACGGCTGGTCCGGTGGTCGCGTCTGGCCCATCGTCGCGATATCCGCCCTGCTGTGCCTGCTCTCGGCGGCCGGCACCCGCTTCATCAGCGAACCCGCCCACCTGCGGCAGCCCTCACCGGCGGCTGAGGTCGCGGGCCGGTAGGGTCGTCGGCTCGCGAGCGCAGGAAGCCGGCCCGTGTGAAACGTTCGCAAAACCGGCACCTTTGCATATCTGTTGTATGAAACGTCAGCCGAAGGGGAGCGAAGCCGCTGCCCGACGGGGTGTCGGCCGGCAGGGGCCGCAAGGCTGATCACGATGTGTCATGCGCGGCCGCCGCTCAGCCAAGATCGTTCCGACGCCACAAGCGGCGACTCGCGGTGCTCAGGTGCGGCCGCCGTGTTCGCCATCGCCGGTCCGGCCGGCCGGCCGGCTCCGCGCCGGCCGCCGACGGTCCGGTTCCAGGGCGGACTGACGTGCCGGACGAGCGACGGCAGGCTCGTGAAGCTGTCCAAGGCCAAGGTGGCCGAGCCGATCGAAGGCTGAGCTGATCGAAGGCTGAGCTGATCGAAAGCCGAGCTGATCGAAGAGAGAGTCATCGACCCTGAGCAGGCCGAGACCGTCGTCGAGGACGACGTCGTGGTCGTGCCGGAGAACGGCTGTCGATCGGCGTCCCCGGCAAGAAACCGCCCGCCCACGTGGCCAAGGTCAAGGGCAAGCGCTGGAAGGACCGCATCGTTCGCCTCACCTGCGTGTGGAGCCGGCAGCAGTGAGCACGCCCTCGGAAACAGCGGGGGCGCGCGAGCGTTCGAGGGTCCGGTCGCTTGCCGCGGCCGCAGAAATCAGGACGCCGGCTCCCGAGTGATCCGGCGCGGCGAGGTGGTCGTGTTCCGGGTGGCGGACGAGCACCTGCCGTACCGGATCACACGGGTCGCCGCCGTGGCCGGAGACCCGCTGCCGGACTGGCTCGTCCCGGCACTGCCGGAGGTGTCACACGTGCCGTCCGGCCACGTCGCGATGGCCGGGGACGGCCGTCCTCGTCGCCGGACGGGTGCCTCCGAAGCGGCGTCGCGTACAGGAGCCGTCCTTCCGTCGGCATCGGCTCACCACAGGGCCGCCACAAACCTGACATAGGGCGCGCCGCGCGCCGGATTCCCGATCGCTCGTCAGGCGCGTCGCATCCTGGCTCGGTGAACGCCATCCCGGCGCTGTGACCTGCACCGTCTCCATCGCGGAACGGCTTCGCGCCGCTGCCGGCCACTGATTGTGCCGCTTCGCGGCGAGCTTGTCCTGAGGTGTCAGAGGCCGTCAGACCCACTGTCGAATCCATCCACCTCCCCCTAAGATCACCGCCATGTCGCTTCACCGAACTTTACGGACGGTCTCCGTCCTGGCCGCGGCCTTCACCGTCGCGCTGTCCGGGACGGTCGCCGCGCAGGCGAGCGCCGCGCAGGCCGACCGCCAGTTGCTCTTCTTCAACCACGCCTACAGCGTCGTCGACAAGGAGACCGCCGACGCGATCGAGAACTCCGCCTACCTGCGGGAATTCGCCAATTTCGAGGTCCGCACCACGACCGGCGGCGGGTTCAGCTGGAAGGGCCGCTACCTCAAGGGCCGCGAGACCTACCTGGAGCTGTTCTCGGAAGGCGACCTGCCGGGCCAGGACGCCGAGTACGGATCCGCAGGGCTGGCCACGTCGGTCGAGGTCGCCGGAGACCTCGCCACCGTGACCGAGCGGCTCAAGGCCGAGGGGGTCGCCGAGCCGGTTCCCTACCGCCAGACCCGCGACTTCGGTGACGGCGTCAAGGTGCCGTGGTTCGACACCATCCGCACCACCGCCGAGCAGTACGACGCCTTCGACCCGTGGGGGCTGGAGTACCTGCCCGAATACTTCGCCGACCCACGCAGCCGGACCGAGCCGGCGAGCTTCCCCGGTGACGTCGGCCGGGAGCGTTACCTGCCCGACGACTACGCCGCCCACCTGATGCGTGACGTGACCTACATCCGCATCGGCGTTCCCGCCCGCGACCTGGCCAACACGCTGCCGCTGCTGCGCGCCGGCGGCTTCTCCGTCGAGACGCGCACCGACGGCACGGTGGTGGCCGAAGGCGGCGGCACCCGCATCCAGCTGGACTCCGTCGACCGCGCGAAAGCCGGCCTGAAGCAGGTCCAGATGTCGCTCAACAAGTCGCTGCCGGTCATGACCGAGGAGCGGATCGGCCGCTCCACCCTGGCGGTCGGGCCCGGCGCGCGTGCGGTGTGGACCTTCGACGCACCTGCCGCGTAACGCAGGTCCTTGAGATCCAGGCCCCGGCAGGCCGGCGAGGACCTGCCGGGGCAGTGGCGCGTCACCGTGCCGGATCGTCCAGCCGGCGCGGCGCGCCGCGTGACGGTGTCGAGATCCTGTCGCTCCCGACCAAGTCCGCCACCGTGAACGGTCAGCAGCGGACGTTGACCAGGTGAACGCCGGACATCGCGAAATTTTGTCCATTATGTCCGGTTCATGATGAGGTCATGGCGCGGTGGTGATCGCCTCTCTGCCGGGAGGAGGCGCCGATCGACAGGCTTGGTCCCATGACAGATGCGGTGCGTTTGGACGCGGTGAGCAAGGTGTACGGCAGGGGCCGGAGCGCGGTGGCGGCCCTGCGCGAGGTGTCGGTGGGTATCCCCCGGGGCACCTTCACCGCCGTGATGGGCCCGTCCGGTTCGGGCAAGAGCACGTTCCTGCAGTGCGCGGCCGGGCTGGACGTGCCCAGCTCGGGAGCGGTGCGGCTGGGCGGCACCGAGCTGACCGGCATGGACGAGAACGCGCTGACCGAGCTGCGGCGGCGCCGGGTCGGCTTCGTCTTCCAGGCCTACAACCTGGTTTCGGCGCTGAGCGTGATCGAGAACATCACGCTGCCGCTCAGACTGGCCGGCGCCCGGGTCGACCGGGCCTGGCTGGAGGAGGTCGTGCGGCGGGTGGGCCTCGACGGGCGCGCTTCCCACCGCCCGGCCGAGCTGTCCGGGGGCCAGCAGCAGCGCGTGGCGCTCGCCAGGGCGCTGGTGACCAGGCCGGAGGTGGTGTTCGGTGACGAGCCGACCGGCGCGTTGGACACCATGACCGCCCGCGACGTGCTGATGCTGCTGCGCGAGGTGGTCTCCACGCTCGGTCAGAGCGTGGTGATGGTCACGCACGACCCGGTCGCGGCCTCGTACGCCGACACCGTGCTCTTCCTGGCCGACGGTCGGATCGTGGACGCGATGACGGCCCCGGACGCCCAGAAGGTGGCCGAGCGGATGACCCGGCTGGGGGCATGGAAGTGATGATCTCTCTTGCGTTGAAGACGCTCGCGCACCGCAAGGCCGGCTTCGCCGGCGCCTTCGTGGCCCTGCTGTGCGCGGCCGCGCTGGTGACGGCGTGCGGGATGGTGCTGGAGACGGGCCTTCGCGGCAGCCTGGCGCCCGAGCGGTACGCCGGCGCCCCCGTCATCGTGGCGGGCGACCAGTACGTCAGGCAGACCAAGGACAGCGGCAAGGAGAAGGCAAAGCTGCTGTCCGAGCGCAGGTGGATCCCCGCCGCGCTGGCCGAGCAGATCCGGCGGGTGCCGGGCGTGAAGAAGGTGGTGAGCGAGGTGACCTTCCCCCATGCCGGGTTCACCGCCCACGGATGGGAGTCGGCCGCGCTCACCCCGTTCACCCTCGCCCAGGGCCGCGCTCCCGCGGCCGCGGACGAGGTGGTCGTGGACGCCCGCCACGCCGGCCGGACGATCGCGGGCTATCGGGTGGTGGGAGTGACCGCTCAGGCGCTGCCCGGCCAGGACACCCTCTTCTTCGCCACCGCTCAGGCCCGCCGCCTGGCCGGGCGCGATGGCCTGGTGACGGCGATCGGCGTCTGGCCTGCGGTGCGAGTCGGCGTCAAGGGCGCGATGACCTACACCGGTGACGCGCGCGGCGCCGTGGAGTTCCCCGAAGGAGAAGGAGCCCGGGTCGGGCTCATCAGCCTGGGCGGCGCGCTCGGCGGCACCTCGCTGCTGGTGACGATCCTCGTCGTGGTGGGCACGTTCGCGCTGTTCATGCAGCAGCGCCGGCGTGAGATCGCCCTGCTGCGGGCCGTGGGCGCCCTGCCGCGGCAGGTTCGCGGGCTCATCGGCGGCGAGGCACTGCTGATCGGCGTGGCCGCCGGGCTGCCGGGAGCCGGAGCCGGGATCGTGCTGGGATTCTGGTTGCGGGACAGGTTCGTCGATCTGGGCGCGATGCCCGCGAACCTGCGACTGGTTCTCAGCCCGTTCCCCGCGGCCCTGGCGGTGCTGACCACGCTGGCGGCCGCGTGGGTGGCGGCCCGGGTCTCGGCCCGCCGCACCGCGCGGATCAGACCGGTGGAGGCGCTGGGAGAAAGCGCGATGCCCGCCGCCGGACTGGGGCCGGTGCGGCTGATCGCAGGCCTGCTCGCGCTGGCCGGCGGGGTGGTGCTGACGGTCGTGCTGTCCGGCCTGTCCACCGAGGCGGCCTCCAGCCCGGTCACCATGCTCACCGCGCTGGTGTGGACGATCGCGGTCGCACTGCTCGGCCCCTCGGCCGCGCGCGCGGTGACGGCACTGCCGCTGCGAGCGCCCGGCGTGAGCGGCCACCTGGCGCGGGCGAACCTGCGGGCCGAACCCGGACGCCTGGCCTCGCTGATCACACCGGTGACCCTGATGACGGCGATGACGTGCACGATCCTGTTCGTGCAGACCACCATGGGCCATGCCGCCCAGAGCGAGCTGAACGCGGGCATCACGGCCGATCACGTGCTGGCCCCGGGCACCTCGGCGGCCGCCGTGCGCCGGGTGCCCGGCGTTCAGGCCGTGACCGAGGTGCTGCATACCTCGGTCAGGATCGACCTGGACAAGTACGACGCCCAGGCCGTCACCCTCGACGGCCTGGCACAGACGATGGACCTGGGGCTGGTGGCGGGCTCGCTGGACGGCTTCGGCACGACGTCGGCGGCGATCAGCCGCACTGCCGCCGCCCGGCTGGAGGCCGGCCTGGGCGACCGGATCGCGCTGGTGCTCGGGGACGGCACGCCCGCCGTGGTGCGGGTGGCCGCCATCTACTCACGCGGCCTGGGCTTCGGTGATCTGACCCTGGCACGCGGGCTCGTCGCCGATCACGTGGACGATCCGCGCGGCACCGTCCTGGTGGCCGGCGGGGCGCGGGAAGCGCTTCCCGCCGGAAGCGTGCTCGATCAGGCGACCACGGCTCCGGCAGGCTCGGCGAATGCGGCGGTGGCCTGGGTCGCCCTGGGCCTGATCGTCGCCTTCTGCGCCATAGCCCTGGTCAACACCCTGGCGATGGCCACCCTGGCCCGCTCGCGCGAGCTCGCTCTGCTGCGGGTCGTCGGCACGACGCGGCGGCAGGCCGCCCGCATGCTGCGCACCGAGACGCTGACGGCGCTGCTCGTCGCCGTGACCCTCGGAACGGTCATCTCGCTCGTCACGCTGGCGGCCTTCAGCGCGGGGATGACCGGCTCGGCGCTTCCGCACGTGCCGCCGCTCGCCTACGGCGCGGTCATCGCCGCCGTCGCCGCCCTGGCACTGGCGGCCACAGCCATCCCGGCCGGATTCGTCCTGAGAAGACGGTGACGCGGGCTCCCGCCTGGCCGCGGACCGCCTCCCTCGTGGACGCCGGAGTGTTTCCGCCCTGTCCCCGTACGGGCCGGTGCGCGAGCCGATCGAGGACTGGGCCGAGGAGGCGGTGCTGGTGACGGCCGGTGGTGGCATCCAGGATGAGACGCACGTCGTGTTCTCGTCCTCCTCCGGGCTGATGCGCCTCAGCGTCACGCGCGTGGACGATCGCGGGTTCGACCGCGACCCGGCCTGTTCCTTCGCGGGGCAC
Organism: Nonomuraea sp. NPDC050783; assembly: GCF_040802095.1. Classification (NCBI taxonomy): domain Bacteria; kingdom Bacillati; phylum Actinomycetota; class Actinomycetes; order Streptosporangiales; family Streptosporangiaceae; genus Nonomuraea; species Nonomuraea sp. NPDC050783. The sequence continues at coordinate 36,942 of NZ_JBFAHK010000003.1, read as the reverse complement.
TGGTGACGAGCGGCTGCCAGTGACGGCTCTCCGTGGACGTAGGAACTCCTGCGGCGGCACATGCTCACCGAAGCCGCGCTACTGGTCCCGGATCGAGGGACTTCAGCGGATCGTCACCCGGTTCGGCACAGATTGTGGACCCGCCAGGGTGGCCGTAGTGGTCCACGCCGTCCCCGTACAGGACGAACTCCAGCTTGATCATGATTCTCCGGCGGGATCACGACCCGCTGCCGATGTGGCGCATCACGCGCTCGTCGCCGGACAGCCGGATCAGATCGGCGGTGCCGCACAGGCGATCCCAGGGGCAGAAGCTTGCGGATGTCCTCACCGATCGGCGTCAGCGCCGGTGGCGTGGGCGGTCCCCGGCAGGCGGTTGATCACCACAATCATGTCCGGCATCGCCAGAGCCCTCGGCTGCTCTCTCATCTGACGGTTGCTCGGCCTGTCGTACTTCTCCGGCAAGCGCCGCGTGCACGGCCTGAACGGCTTGTCAGGTCAAGGGGAGCCTTGCTGAGGTGTCCTGTCCGGTTCGTGATGAGGTCATGGGTCCTCGGTGACGCGGTCTCTGGGGCGGGGCCGGGCGGTCCGGCAGAGTCGGTGACGTCAGCAGACGATCACTGAGAAGGACACTTTGATGCGCGACCTCGTACGACTTTCCGCAGCCGGAGCGACCACCGCGATCCTGGCCGCAGCCCTGGTGAGCCCTGCCCAAGCGGCGGCGTTGTCGTGGACGACCTGCCCCGCGGGTCCGGGGGTGGACGCCCGCCAGGAGTGTGCCACCCTCCAAGTGCCCATGGACTATCGGAAGCCGGACGGGCCGGAGATCACGCTGGCGGTGTCGCGGATCAGGACCTCCAAGCCCGCGTCGCGCCGCGGCGTGCTGCTGCTCATCCCCGGCGGGCCGGGCAGCCCCGGCCTGAACCGCCCCAGCACGCTGGTCGGCAAGCTGCCGCAGGACGTGCTCGACCGTTACGACCTCATCGGGTTCGACCCGCGCGGCGTGGGCCGCAGCTCGCCCGTCTCCTGCGGCCTGGAGGACCGCGACGTGTCGCTCATCCGGCTCAAGCCCTATCCTGGCGCCGACGGTGACATCGCCGGGAACCTCGCCTGGTCCCGCCGGATCGCCGAGGCCTGCGCCCGCAACGGCGGCCCGCTCATCCGGCACATCAGCACCCGCAACGAGGCCCGCGACCTCGACGCCATCCGCGAGGCGCTGGGTGAGAGGAAGCTCTCCTCCTGGGGCGTCTCCTACGGCACCTACGCCGGCGCCGTCTACGCCACCATGTTCCCGCAGCGCACCGACCGGGTCGTGCTGGACAGCAACGACGACCCCGACCCGCGCCGCGTGGCGCGCCAGTGGCTGGCCAACTACAGTCGCGGCGTAGAAGACCGCTTCCCCGACTTCGCCGCCTGGGCCGCCGCCCGCCACGACGAGTACGGTCTCGGCACCGACGCGGCGGCCGTCCGCCGCACCTTCCTCGACCTGGCCGCAGAGCTGGACCGCGAGCCCCTGCCCTGGCCGGGCGCCAACCCGGCGGAGCTGGACGGCAACCTGCTGCGCGAGACCATGCTCAACGCCCTCTACTCCGACGCGGGCTTCCCGGCGCTGGCCGCCCTCATGCGCGCCGCCCGTACCACCGGCGAGCTGCCCCCCTCCAACACGCCCCCGCCCGCCGCGCTGCAGAACACCGCGGCCGCCGCCGGCGCCACCATGTGCAACGACGTCACCTGGCGCGACTCCGTCAACGGCTACCAGCGGCAGGTGACCGCCGACCGGGCCGCCTTCCCGCTGACCGGCGGCATGCCCGTCAACGTGGGGCCGTGCCAGTTCTGGCCGTTCCAGCCGGCCGAGCCCCCGGTGCGCGTCACCTCGCGCGGGCCCGCCAACGTGCTGCTCATCCAGAACCTGCGCGACCCGTCCACGCCCTACAGCGGCGCCCTGAAGATGCGTCAGGCGTTCGGGCAGCGGGCCCGCATGGTGGCCGTCGACTCCGGCGGCCACGGCGTCTACCTCGCCAACGGCAACGCCTGCGGCGACCGGACCGTCACCGCCTTCCTGACCACCGGACAGTTGCCCCGGCACGACAAGACTTGCTGACCGGCTCCCACGGGATGGAGCGCTGGCAGCAGGTCTCGCCGAGGGCGCCTTGACCAACGGGCTGACCAGCCTCGCGCTCCGTGGCCACCCCACCCACACGGCCGGCCGTGCAGAGATGTCTCCTAAGCTGCACGGGTGCGTAAAAGGGCGAGACTGATCGTGGCCGTGGTGTTCGCGGGCTTCGCCGGCGTCTACGTGATCGGTGGGTCACCCCTGGCGCTGGGCGTGTTCGGGGTGCAGATCCTGTTCTCCAGGCGGCGTTCGCCGTGGCTGATCCCGTTGCAGGCAGCGCTGGCGTACGGGTCGGTGTGGTTGTCCGGCACCTCGGTGGGCATCCTGGGCTTCGTCGGCGGGTCGTTGCTGCTGACCCGGTTCTGGCCGCTGGCCCCGGCGGTGGCCGTCAGCGCGGCCCTGCTGGGCCCCGCCGACCCGGCGATCAGCATGGTGCTGATCAGCCTGGTCGTGTACGGCCTGACCCGGATGCTCGACCGCATCGAGGAGGTGAACGCCGCCCGGTTGTCGCTGGCGATGACGGCGGCGGCCGAGGAGCGGCTGCGCATCGCCGCCGAGCTGAGCGCGGGCCTGGGCCGGGCGCTGTCGGTGATCGCCGACAGCGCCCGCGCCGGGAGTCCTGATGTGGAGACCGCGCGCACCTCGCTGGCCGAGGCCCGGGCGGCGGCGGCGAGCTACCGGGCGATGTCCCTGGCTCCCGAGGTCACCACCGCCAAGGCGATGCTGACCGCTGCGGGCCTCACCGTGGAGGTGCGCATGGGGCACGCCGAACCGCTCGGCCCGGCCGGGGCACTGCTGGCCACGGTGCTCAGACAGATCGTGACGGAGATCGTCCGGCGCCGCGACGCCACCACCTGCCGCATCGAGACCTCCTCGGACGGCGCGGAGGTACGGCTACGCGTCCTGCACGACGGCGTGCCGACGGCCGGCGACGAGGGCCTGGGCGAGCTGCCGAGCCAGGTCGAGGCGGCCGGTGGCGCGCTCACCGCCGGCCTCACCCAGGACGCCCTGGCGGTGGTGGAGGTGCGGTTGCCCGCCCTCCGGCCGCCCGTCCGGTCTTCGGCCGACAGCACGTTGTCCATGGCGTTGCTGGCGGCCGTGTTGGTCGGGTCGTCGGCCAAGACGCTGCTGATGGCCGGCTCCCTGTGGCCGGCGGCGCTGCTGGCCGTCATCGTCTTCATGCAGCTGCGCTCGGTCGAGGGGCGGCACTTCGTGGCGCTGTCGATCATGGCGGTGCTCACGTTCGCGCCGATCCCGCTGCTCGGGCAGTCCTGGCTGGGAGTGGCGGGCTTCCTGGCCGGGCCGGTCCTGCTGGCCTTTCCGTGGGCGCTGGCGCTGCCGCTGGCGGCGGCCATCGTGGCGGTGGTGACGATCTCGGCCGTGCTGCTCGGCCTGCCCGTCGCGCTGACCGTGAACTACGCCATCAGCACGGTGGTGACCGGCCTGCTCGTGTACGGGCTGTTCACGCTGGCCCAGCTGAGCAGGCAGCTGGCCGAGTCCCGCGACGGCCTGGTGCGCGCGGCCGTCGTGGAGGAGCGGCTGCGGGCCGCCCGCGACCTGCACGACCTGCTCGGGCACAGCCTGGCGGCGATCCTGCTCAAGTGTGAGCTGGCCCGCAGGCTCGATGCCGGGCGGGCGCGCAAGGAGCTCGAGGAGGTGCTGGAGATGACCGGCAGGGCCATGCGGGACCTGCGGATGGTCTCCGGCGAGCCGGGCGAGCTGTCGCTGACGGCGGAGGCGCGCTCGGCCCGCTCGCTGCTGTCGGCGGCGGGCATCGACGCCGAAGTGGTCCTGGAGCACGGCACCCTGGGCCGGCAGGCCGACACCACGCTCGCCATCGTGCTGCGCGAGGCGGTCACCAACGTCCTGCGCCACAGCTCGGCCCGCCGCTGCCTGATCACGACGGCGGCGCGGGACGGAATCGTGCGATTGCGCGTGCGTAACGACGGCGTGCGCGCCTCGGCGGCCCGCCGCGGCTCGTCCGGGATCGGCAACCTCACCACCCGCCTGGCGGCGCTCGACGGGCGGCTGACGACAGGCGCCGAGGACGGCTGGTTCGAGCTGACGGCCACCGTCCCGACGCTCACCTGGGCGCCCGCACCCCGTTCGCCCGTCTAGATCCAGCCCGCTTCGGTGGCGATGCGGACGGCGTCGGTGCGGTTACGGGCGTTGAGCTTGGCCAGGATCGCGGTGATGTAGTTGCGGACGGTCCCGGCGGTCAGGAAGAGCCGGCCGGCGATCTCGGGCGGCTCCTCGCCCGCCGCGACCAGCCGCAGGACGTCGGCCTCACGCGGAGTGAGCGGGTTGTCGGCCAGGTTCCACGCGGTGGCGGCCAGGGCGGCGTCCAGGACCCGCTCGCCCCGCGCCACCTTCCTGATGGCGCAGGCCAGCTCCTGCGGCGAGGCGGTCTTCAGCAGGAAGCCGTCCACCTGCGACGACAGCGCCCGGCGCAGGTGCGCCGGCTTGCCGTGGCTGGTGAGCATGAGCGTGCGGCACCCGGGCAGCCTGGCACGCAGCCGGGCCGCCGCTTCGAGACCGTCGATCCCGCCGGGCATGTCGATGTCCAGGACGGCCACGTCGGGCCGGTGCACCAGCGCCGCGGCCACGGCGGCGTCGCCGGAGGCTACCGTCTGCACGACCTCGATGTCGGGTTCGAGGCCGAGCAGGGTCGCGAGCGCTTCTCTGATGACGTGCTGGTCCTCGGCCAGGAGCATGCGAATCACCCGGCCATTATGTCGGGATCGACACGGTCGTCCGCGCACCCGTCCTCACATCCAGGCCGGCGATCACGCCGAACGCGGCAGCGGGTGGCGATCTCGCCGTGACTCGCGTGGTGACGGCGAAGCGGTGCAGCCATTCGTTCTTGAGCGCGCTGCGGAGCGACCAGGCCCTCGGGCCGGCCCTCCTGTTCGGCCATCATGACGTCCGGCCCGGTGGCCGGCGTCTGGTTCGTGACGACATCATGCTCCGCCGGTGATCACATCTCTGGGACGGACGACTCCTGAACAGCAGAGTTGTGCTCAGTCGAAGTTTCGGAGGAGCCATCATGGTCGCCCTGCTCGAGCGCCGGGAACAGCAGAAGACAACCACCACAGGCTGGCACGGCCCGCTCACCTACGGCGCCGCCGCCATGGCGGTGCTCGCCGTCGTCAGCGGGATCGGGCTCCTGGCCGACGGGCGAACGGTGATGGGGGAGGGGGTGTGGCTCAAGCCGTTGAAGTTCGCGGCCTCGTTCGGCCTGTACGCCGTGACGCTGGCCTGGATGATCGCCCAGGTGGGGCGGTGGCGGCGGACGTTGTGGTGGCTGGGCACGGTCACGGTGGCCGGGTTCATGACGCCGGAGATCGGCGCGATCGTGTTCCAGGCGGTGCGGGGGGTGCGGAGCCACTTCAACTTCTCCACGCCGTTGGACGAGACGGTGTTCATGGTCATGGGCGGCGCCGCCTACCTGGGCTGGCTGATGACGTTCGCGCTAGGGGTGTTCCTGGTGCTGCAGCGGCGGGTGGACCGGGCCATGGCATGGGCCGTGCCGCTGGGGCTGATCGTCTCGCTGGCGGGAATGTCCGTCGGGTACCTGATGACGGCCCCCACCGCCGGCCAGGCGCAGGCGCTCGCGGATGGGCTCGACCTGGCCACCATCGGCGCGCACAGTGTCGGCGCGCCCGACGGCGGCGCCGGCATGCCGATCACCGGATGGGCGACCGGCGCGGGCGACCTGCGGGTGGCGCACTTCGTCGGCCTGCATGCCCTGCAGGTGTTGCCTCTGGTGGCGATCGGGCTGCGCCTGCTGGCTCGGCGGTGGCCCGTCCTGGTGGGCGCCGCCACGCGCAGCGCTCTGGTGATCGTCGTCGCGTCCGGGTACGCGGGGCTCACCGGGCTGCTGGTGTGGCAGGCCCAGCGGGGTCAGGCGCTCGTCCACCCCGACGGCACCACCCTGCTCGCCGCCGCCGGACTGGCCGCCCTGGTGGCGACGGGCATCGGGCTGGTCCTGATGGTCTCGGCACGGCGTGCCCGGACGGCGCGTTCCCCAAGGTGAACGAAACCTGACCGATCGGACGTACGGGCGTTCTGCAACCGCGCTGTCGATACACGGCGGCCACACGGTCACCATGTCCGGCCTGCAGCGGGGTGATGCGGCGCGATGAAGCCGCAAGAAGCGGAGCCTCGGGACCATGCTCGCTTCCGGCGACCGCAGGACCTGTGATCTGGTCGTCAGTGACACAGGCGATCACGGAGGCCGTCCTCGTCCTGCCCCGTGATCTTTTCTGGCGGTCGGTCCGACAGGCCGTGGCGTTCTCGACTGGTGAGACTGCTCTACCCCTGAGCCGGGTGGGCGGGTAGGGCACCCCGGCACGGAGATGACGAATGCGACCCCCATGATCATCGGTGTCTAACCAGTCGATCAAGAACAGGGGCCGCGTTCGCGTGTCACCATCCACGATCGACGTGCTCTCCCGCCACTCGGAGCACGTCACCATCGACGATCATGACACCCAGACCGTGCTCGCCCAGCGGCAGGTCAAGGCCAACCAGCCCACGCTCGCCCCGGCATCCTTGAGCTCGTCCCGCGCGGGCGGTCATGGCTGGAGGGTGAAAGCCGGGGGTGACAGCAGCGCTGCCGCGGGAATGAGCGGACGCGCCCGGTGCAACAGGTCCCCGGGGCTGATGAAGCCGCGGTCATGGAGGGCGGGAGCGATCACCGGCACCGCCCATCGCCGCCGGCAGTGGTCCAGGACCGTGGTGTCGGTGACCCGTTCGACGGGGTGGCCGCGCCGGGCGAGGCTCTCGTTGAGCCGCCGCACCCTGCGGAGGAGGTCGCGCAGCAGGTCCGCGGCCGGGGTTCGCATGACGGCGTCGTGCAGCAGCGTCAGGGGTGGCTGATGCGGCCCCCACCGGTAACTGCGCACCAGCACCCGGGCCAGCAGCTCGCTCGCGGTGGCGGGATGCTCGTCGGGACCGAGCCAATAGGCGAAGCGGCGGCGCGGCGCGATGAGGTCCTCGGGGATCAGCAGGGCACGCTCGTACGCGGCGCGCACGGCCGCCTCCTGCAGCGCTTCCACGTCGGCGTCCGGCGGCACCGGGGCGTGCTCGCTCGCGATGGCACGCAGCACCACGCGGTAGTGCAGCGACGGATAGTCGGCGGCCCACAGTTGCGCGGCGGTCAGCAGCATCGACGTATCGCTCTGGGGATGCGTCCGCCATCGGGCCAGATAGCCGGTGACCGGCCACCTGGCGGGTTCCGTCGGCTGAACGGGAGGGTCTGCGGTCAGCGCGCGGACGGCGTCCTGGCTCTTCACATCCCAGGTGGTGGCCGGTCGCCGGACGATGGCGCGGAGCCGGTCGATCACCGGTTCGGGCAGCCCGTCCTGTCGCGCGTGTGCCAGCAGGGCCGTCCAGGTGCGGGTGGTGAAGTGCAGCCGCCGGGCCGCTTCCACCAGGCTTTTCCGCTGGTCGTGGGTCAATCGGCCGCGTACGCGCAGACGGTGCGCGAGGATGCGCACCGACACCAGCGCTACGGTCCTCGGCCGGGGGTCGTTGTGTTCGCCATCGTGGACGAGGGCGACCTCGTCATCGGCGTTCAGCATGCCGAGGGCGTAGAGCCGGTAGACGATGCCGGCCCCGCGCATCCCGAACGGCGCGAGCTCCGCCGCGCGCAGCGCGCCCATGCTGGCAGCCCCGGTCACCCTCACACCCCGGTCCAGCAGATCGAGGATCTCCTTGTGCCGCACCGCGGCGGTCTGCTGGAACACGCCGTCGATGAGGACGACGTGATCGCCCGGTCGCGGTCGCAGCCGTAGCAGGTCGCCATGCGCCACCGGCGGATGCAGGTGCGCTTCCGGCAGCAGCTTGCTCGCGATGTCCCGGGCCAGCGAGGGCCCGAGAAAGACGTGGGTACGGCCCGTCATCGTCGGGACGTGCCGAGGGGCACCCGAAGGCCCGGCGCGACGACCTTCACCACCGGGATGTCGGTCGGGCTCGGCAGGAGCACTCGAATAGGTTCGTGCCCCGTGGCGCGTCGCACACGATCGGCGAGGAAGTCCAGGTCGGCGTCCAGCGTCGCCGCCGAGTGGTCCTCCAGGGCCTGCCAGGGCATCGTGCGCGCGCACGACATCGGCGCGGGCCGGTTTCCTCGCGGTGCTGCCGGGTACGGCCGCTCGTCATCATCACGGCTGCCGGCGATGCCGGTGAGCCTGCTCTGCGCGGCCTCCGTGAGCGCCCGGCTCAGCGCCACCCGGTGATCGGGATGGCATCCGTATCCGGCGAACGCGTGCGGTGGCGTGTCCGCCGTACCGCGAACCTCGAAATACGGGATGCCGGTGCGGCCGGTGCCGGCCACCACGTCGAGCCCGACGCCGGCCTCGCGCAGACGCTCCAGCAGCTCGCCGCAGCCCTGGTCATCGACCGTGGCGAGGTCGAGACGGACCAGGTCACGGCCGGGGACATCGCCGAGCCGGGCCATGGTGTCACGCTCGATCACCTCGCACAGGGCGTGGACGGTCGCCTCGGTCACGGTGTTGCCGCTGGCGAGTCCGTTGCTGCTCGGTTCGAACAGGTGGGGTACCCATCGCGGGGCATAGGTGGCATCCAGCCGCACAATGTCCAGGGGCACCGGTGCGATGTCCCCCGTGAGCAGGCCGCGCCCTTGCAGCCAATACATCGGCAGATCGTCATGGACGAACGACGCGGCGCCACAACCGATGTCGTCCCACCGGTAGGACAGGCCGCCCAGTGATCGTGCCGTACGGACGTCATCGACCGCGGTCAGGTGCTCGGCGTGCCAGAGCTCGATCGCCTCCATCACGGCGGACACCTTGGCGAGAGTGTGGTCGGCCCCCTTGCCCTGCGACACCGACAATGTCGTCGCCGCAGGCCGGATCGCTTGGTACACAGGAATGCCGATCACGTCGAGACCCGTGATGTCCGCGACCCGCGTGATGCCGTACTCCCGGAGGTGCGGTGCGATCCATTCCCACGTCCGCTCCGGCGTCCGGGCCCGATGGGTGCCGTCCAGCTGTTGCTTGTCGGCCGGCCCGCGTTCCGCGGACGCCACGGCCGGGCTCAACGCGGCGCGTCGCCTGCCGGCACGAAAATGATGTGCTCGGCCACGAGGAGATCGCGGTGCGGCTCCTGCCCGTCAGTGCCGAAGACCTGCGCGAGGTCACTACCGCTCAACGCGGCCACCATCGTGTCGATCTGGTCGAGCGCTGGTTCCGAGATGACCTCTGCCATGCCGGCCTCCTTGCCTGAGGTGTCGTTCATGATCGTAGAGCGCTGATCCTCTGAGCGCAAAGATCGCACCGGCCAACCCTTTCGGCTAGCTTGTCCCCCATGTACGTGGATGGGCAGCGCAGCCAGGCCGAGGAGCGGCCGGAGCTTGCGATCGTCCTGCAGCCCGTCCGTGGCCTGGTCCGCCACCTGCCGGGTGTCACGGTGCACCGGGACCCCTACACCGGTCCGTTCGCGGCGTATCACCGCATGGTCGCCGCGGGCCAGACCTGGGACGTCGACGCGCTGCTGGCGGCCGCCGGCCGGTGCGGCGGGCCCGTGCTCGACGTCGGATGCGGCCACGGCAGGATCGCCCTGGCGCTCGCCCGCGCCGGACACCCGGTCACCGCCATCGACACGTCCGCGCCCGCCATCGCCCACCTGCGGAACACCGTCGCTGAGGACCCCGCCCTCACGGACATGATCGACGTCGTCCACGGCGACATCACCACACCGGGCGTGGTCCCTCCCGGCTCCCACGCTCTGGCCGTGCTGGGGAACCTCAGCGTGAACATGTTCGCCACACCCGCCGAGGCGACCGCCGTGCTTGCGGCGATGCGCCGCGCGGTGCGTCCCGACGGGCTGGTGTGCTTCCCGGTCCTGCACGCCGACGCGCTGGAGCAGTTCGCGGGCATGCGGGGCATGTCCGCAGTACCGTTCGTGGACGACCACGGCCGACAGCGGCTGCTCTGGTTCGTCCTGGACCACGAGTCCGCCGGACCCCACACCTGGCGCACCCTGTTCACCCTTGACGACAACGCCTCGGACGGCTCGCTCGTCGGTCATGTCGCCGCCGTGCGGGAACGCCTGTGGACCCAGCACTCACTCTCGCCGTCCATCGCCGCCGCAGGGCTCCACGTGGTCGATTCCCACCCTCTTTCCGTGCCCGCCGGTCGCGGTACGTGCCCCGGGACGCTTCTCGTGACCGCGTGCCGGCAGACGCTCCCGGATGGTGAGTAAGCCGGTGCCGGCGCGTTATCGGTCGCGTTCGCCCCGGTGAGGCCGAGGTGCCGCTGCAACTCATCATGGGCAGGACCGGGCACAAGAACTCCGCACCGCCATGCGCTCCGTCACACCCAGCCCTGAGGCCAACGCCAAGGCCGCCGAAGTCCTGACACCCCAGGGCGGCCGGATGCCCCGGCTCCCTATCTCCGGACCTGACCGACTCGCATCCGCGCCGGGAGATCGTGAACGCGATCCTGCACGTGTTCGCCCACCGGCGCGGTTCGACGCCGGCTCCCGCAGGTGAAGGGTAGAGAGGACGCTCGCCCGGCCGGCCGCCTGCGTTGTCGACGACCCTTCCATCAGGTCCATCAGGGCTCTTCCACCTGTCGATCAAGCCCTCCCGCGCGGCGTGCCCGCGATCGGCGGGTTCAGGCTGGAAACCCCACTCAGTCCTTCTGCCGGCCCGCGCGAGAGCCCGCCGCACCATCACGTCTGCCCGGTGTCGTCAGGCGGCCTCGAAGTCGGCTCGGTGATCGGCGGCCCACTCCGCCAGAGTACGGCCCGGCCGCCCGGTCACCACGGTGACCGGACGCGGGACGTCGGGGACGGTGAGGGTGTCGTGCCAGTAGTCGAGCAGCATCTTCGTCACCGGCTCGGGGATGAACCGCGCGGTCTCGGCGCGGAACTCCTCGGGTGTGATCTCCACCAGCGGGATCTCCCGTCCCAGGGCCTCGCTGAGGATGGCCACCTGCTCGGAGCGGGTCAGAGCCTGCGGACCGGTGAGCGGGATCACCTCACCCAGATGATCGTCGGACAGCAGGGTCTCGGCGGCGGCCTCGGCGACGTCGTACTCGTGGATCGGGGCCTGCGCCGATGCCAGGTACGGCGCCCGGATCGGCGCGCCGGACCGGATCTGCCAGGCCCAGGAGAGCAGGTTGTTGGCGAAGGTGCCGGGCCGCACGATCGTCCAGGCATCGGTGCGGCCGGTCACGACGGCCTCGACCGCGCTGTGGTGAAGCTGGCTCGCCGACCCGTGGTCACGCGGGAACTCCTTCGCGGCAGCCAAGGAGGACAACACGGTGAAGCGGTGGACGCCATGCGCGACGGCCGCGGTGACGAACGCCTCGACGCCCTCGGCGGGGAAGACGAAGGCGCGATCGACACCGTCGAACACCTGCGGCCCGAGCGTGCCGCCATCGGCCAGGTCACCGGCGACGACCTCGACCCCAGCGGGCAGGTTCGCGTCGTCGGGCTTGCGGCTCAGCGCGCGTACGGCGGCGCCGCGGGCGAGCAGGGTCGTGACGAGATGACGGCCGACGGCACCGGTCGCTCCGGTAACAAGGATGGTCACGATTGTTCTCCTCAGGGAAGCAGCCGGTCCGTCCGGCTTCAACGGCAATCTAGAGCGGGTTTAGGTCATTTTCTGTCCCTATTTCGCCTAGACTCACGGATCATGCCGGGACAGACCACCACCGAACGGGCCCTGCGCCTGCTGGAGCTGCTGCAGGCCCGCCGGTCCTGGAGCGGCGGCGAGCTCGCCGAACGCCTCGGCGTCGGCGGCCGCACCCTACGGCGGGACGTGGAGCGGCTGCGCGGCCTGGGCTATCACATCGAGGCACGCCGCGGCCCCGACGGCAGCTACCGGCTGACCACGGGCAGCGACCTGCCGCCGCTGGTGTTCACCCCGGACGAGGCGCTCGCCGTGGCCGCGGCCCTCGCTTCGTCGGCCGCGAACGGCGCCGCCGGCGGGGGCGAGGTCGCGCTCACCGCTCTGGCCAAGATGGAGCAGGTGATGCCCCAGGCGGTGCGCCGGCGGGTCCGGGCGCTGCGCTCCTCGATCGCCCTCGGCGACACACCGAACGCAGCGGCCGGCGCGTATCCGGCTCCGCTGAACGCCGAGGTGCTGGCGGTCCTGGCGCTGGCGTGCCGGGACGCGGAGCGGGTCCACCTGCGCGTGATGAGCACCGAGGGCGCAGAACCCGGACAGGAGTACTCCCGCCACGTCGAACCCGCCGCCCTGGTGCCCCGGCAGACTCGATGGTTCCTCGTGTGCCGCGACCTCGACCGCGGCTGGCGGGTGCTGCGCGTCGACCGGATCACGCGGGCATCGGCGACGGGCGTGCGTTTCGAGCCGCGCGAGGTCCCCGGAGGCGACCCGGTCGCGTTCGTCACCAGCCGGCTCGGCGCCCCGCCTCGCGAACATACGGCGACGATCCTGATCCACGCCCCGATTGAACAGGTACAGGCGTACATGGGCGGCTTCGCCGCGGACTTCGCTCCGACGACAACCGCCACCGGTCAGGCGGCGACCCACTGGCGCATCGCCGACGTACGTCTGGAGGTCCTGGCCGGCGGCCTGCTCTGGGTGCGATGGCCCTTCGAGGTGATCGACTCCCCCGAACTCGCCGCCCTGCTGCGGGACCGAGCCGCGGCCTTCGCCTTCGCCGCCGGCCCGCGCTGACGCCGGCTCGCCAGGCCCCTCCCGGCCGGTCCGGCGAGGCCCGGTGGCTCAGGACGGTGCGCACACCGTCTGGAAGGGCTCGCCGGGCAGGTACTGCTCCCACTCCTCGGCGCTGAGCGTACGGCCGGCGCGAGCACAGGCGGCGGCCACCAGGTCCGCGGGTTCGGCCACGCCCCACACCCGGAAGGTGTCGTCATCGTTCACCGTGGCCAGCACACCATCGCCGAACTCCACCTGCGAGACCCTGCTACGGCCAGGAAGAGCGGCGCCGACCTGCTCGTGCGTGGCCACGTCCCACAGCCGGACGCTCTTGTCGTCGCTCGCGGTGGCGAGAGTGCCGCCGTCGGCGCTGAAGGCCACGGCGGTGATCACGCCGGAGTGCCCGCCCAGGTCCCGGCCGAGCTGCTTGCGGGACGCCAGGTCGATCAGCCGCGTTCCCGCGTTGCCGGCCACGGCCAGGGTCCTGACGTCGGGGGAGAAGGCGACGCTCTTCGCCCTGCTGATGGGCGGGCCGGCCTTGACCTGGGTGGCCAGCTCCCACAGCTGGGCGTTCTCCCCGATGTCCACCGCGGTCAGGTATCTGCCGTCGGGGCTGATGACCAGCTGCGTGATGTTCTCGGGGCGGACGATCCGGCCGATCCGGCGATGGGTGCGCGTGTCGAAGAGCCACACCTCGGGCTTCGCATCGGTCTGCGGGTCCGGCGTGAGCGCGATGGCCAGGATCCGCCCGTCCGGGCTGTAGGCCGCCGGCCCGATGACGTGGCGAGGGGTTCGCACCGAGCTCACCTGGCGTCGGCCGGCGACGTCCCACCAGGTCAGCTCGGACTCCAGGCCGATCGCCAGCGTGCCGCCGTCCGGGCTGCGCACCGCGGTGTTGATGGGCTGCCCCGGCCTGATGGTGAAGATCGGCGTTCGCGAGCCGAGGTCCCAGAGCCTGACCTGCCGCGCGTCGGAGGTCAGGATGCTGCGCCGATCGCCGCTGAACGTCGCGGCGCGCGCGGTGGTGCCCGCCGTGGGCAAGGGAGCTCCCAGCTGCCGGTGTGTGAACGGGTTCCACAGCCGCAGCCCGTCGAAGCCGCCGGCGGCCAGCAGTTTCCCGTCGGGGCTGAAGGCCACGCTGTACAGGGCGGTCGTGTGACCGGCGAGACCGGGAGCGAGCTCCTGGCGCGTGGCCAGGTCCCACAGCCGGACTCGGCCGCCGTCGCTCGTGGTCGCCAGGACCGAGCCGTCCGGGCTGAACGCCACGCGGATGCCGCCGATCTGCCGGTTCATGAGCGGCTTGCCGATGGGCCGCCACGTGGCGACGTCCCACAGGCGCAACGCGTGGGTGCTGGTGACCAGCCGCTTCCCGTCGGGGCTGAAGGCGAGGTGGCTGATGCCGGCGGGGGAGAGGTGCGCTTCGAGCGAGGCGACCTGCCTGCGCGAGGTCACGTCCCAGACCTGGGCCCTGGTCTCGCGGGCGGAGTGGACCGCCAGCAGCTTCCCGTCCGGGCTGAAGGCGACGGCGTTGGCCCCGGGAAGCGCGTCACCGACCTGTGCGCGCGTGGCCACGTCCCACAGCCGCACCCTGTCGCCGCCGGTGGCCAGCAGCTTGCCGTCCGGGCTGAACGCCACGGTGCCGCCGCCCCGGAGCGGTTTCCCGAGCTGCTCGTGCGTGGTGGCGTCCCAGATCCGCACGTCCTCCTCCGCCGCCGCCGCGACGAGCCGGCCGTCGCTGCTGAACGCCACCTCGGTGGCCATCTGCTTCTGGCCGGTCAGGGAGCCGGTCGGACGGTGCGTGACAGGGTCGCGGAGCGTCACGACGCCCTCGTGGTCCCCGTTGGTCGCCAGGACCTTGCCGTCAGGGCTGAAGGCCAGCGCGAGCGCGGGGCCTGGGCTGGTGAAGACGGCGGGTCCGGCGAGCGCGTTACGGAGGCTGTGGCGGGCCTCCTTGGTCGGCGCGAGCCGCCAGGCGGCGACAGCGAGCAGGTGTGCGACCGTCGGCTCGGTGCCGACGAGCCGGACGCTCTGCGTCGCCAGTTGCCGGGACAACGCCTGCCGCTTCTGCGCCTCCGCCCGCTCCCGTTCCCTGTTGGCCTCGCCCGCGGCGGACACGGCCGAGACCGCGGCGGCGAGAGCGACGACGAGCAACGTGACGAGCGTGACCAGCGCGCCGCGCCGCATCTTCCTGGATCGGGCCAGCGCTCGGCGGCTGGAGTCGAGGAAGTCCCGCTCCAGCCTGGTGAGCGTCATGTGGCGGCGCTCGGAGACGGCCCAGTTCTCGACCGCCTGCAGCCGGCTGCCGCGCAGCAGGTCGCCGTCGCCGCGACCGTTGTCGTCCCAGTGGCGGGCGGCCTGGCCGAGCTGCCCGACGACCGCCAGGCCCGGTCTCTCCGCGCTCACCCAGCCGCGCAGGCGAGGCCACGCGCGCAGGACGGCGGGACGGGTCAGGACCATCTGGCCCTCACGCTCGGAGAGCACGTAGGAGAACGCCCGGAGGATGGCCCGCAGGTCCTGCCCGCCGTACTCCAGCTCGGCCATGGGCACCGGGCGGGTCGTCTCCATGTCGTACTCGTCCAGGGCGAGCAGCCGCAGGAACACTCCAGGCACCAGCCGCCGCTGCTCCTCCGGGAGCGCGGTGTAGGCGTCCTCGGCGATCGTCCCCAGCCCCGGATCCAGGCCGTCGTCCGAGGCGATCTGCCGCGCCCGCTCGCTGCCCGCACGTAACAGCCCGGCCGTCTCGCCGTTCCCGCTGACCAGGGCGAGGAGCAACTCCCGGGCCGTCGGCCGCGCCTGCGGCTCCTTGGCCAGCGCCGCCGCCACCAGCGGGCGCAGCGCCGGCGGCAACCCGTCCACGTCGGGCATGGCCGACAGGACCTGGTGGATCACCGCGGCGGCGTTGTCCCCGGAGAAGGCGTCCGTTCCCCGTGCGGCGAAGAGCATCACGGCGCCCCACGCGAACACGTCGCCCGGCGCGCCCGCCCGCCGCCCGCTGAACGACTCGGGTGGCATGTAGGCGGGCGTGCCGGCGATCAGTCCGGTGGACGTCACTGACATCTCCTCGGTACGCGCGATACCGAAGTCGATCACCCGCGGGCCGTCCGGACCGAGCAGGACGTTGTCGGGCTTCAGATCACGGTGGATCACCCCCGCCTCGTGTACCGCGGCCAGCGCGGTGGCGATCGCCGTGGCCAGCCGGTGCAGGTCGTCCCCCGCGAACGACCGCCCGTCCCGTACGGCTGTGCGCAGGCTGGGCCCGCTGACGTACTCACTGACGATGTACGGCCGCGGGCCCGCCAGATCGGCGTCCAGCACCCGAGCCGTGCAGAAGGAGGCCACCCTTCGCGCCGCCTCGACCTCCCGGGCGAATCGGTCCAGTTGCGTGCGACCGCCGTCGGCGTGCAGGAGCTTGAGCGCCACCCGAGTGCCCTCACCGTCGTACGCCTCGTAGACGACACCCTGGCCTCCCTGCCCCAGGCGGCCGGCCAGCCAGTAGCCGCCGACCGTGTGCGGGTCCTCCGCCAGCAACGCTCTCGTTGCCGCCGGGACGCGCGCATGGGGCCAAGGGCTCAGGCGCCCGGAGGCCGCCGGCGGCGGCGTGGCCCCTGCCCGGGAACCCGGGCCGGCGCCGGCTGTGGTGGAACGGACATCTCTCTTGCGCATATGGGGTCATCCGTATGATCTGCTGGGAACACGGCTCAGTGGTCGGTGACCGAGACCTTCACGCGGACGGCGCCGTCGTGGTCGATCCTCGCGGTCATGGCACCCGGCTCGACGTGAACGCCCGCGTTCTGCCGGCCGCTCTCGGGGCTGATCCATTCGCTTTGCCGTGGTGCGTCGTGGCCGAGGCGGGCGCGGCGCCGGCGAGGACGCGGCTGTCGGCGGTGAGAGCAGCGAAGAGCAGGGTGACCAGCTTCGATTGCATATAAGGAATGTCTTTCCTGTCTGTTCCGGCTCGCCGTACATGGAGGTTGGACAGCGCCCGGGGGAGGAAGGTTCGCAGCCTCGCGATCTTTTTCGCCCCGCTCAACGCGCTCAACCGCACGGCCGCGCGTCAGCTGGTCGTACGGGCCGTGCCGCCACGGACTCCTCATGCGCACGGGCCGGAAGCGCATTCACGATCCAGTGCTCCGGCTCGGTGCTCCACCTGCCGGGCCCGCGTGACGGCGCAGGACGACCGTGCGGTGGGCGACACACTGACCACCGCCGAGATCCCTGCACCGCATGGTGGCCGGCGAGATCGTCGTGACCGTCTCCGCGAAGCTCCTCCGCGGGGCCGTCCGAGGATTAAAAGCGTTCCATTAACCAAGCGTCTTGAAACGGCCAAACAGTGCGTGATCCCCGCCAAAACCTCGGTATCTCTGGGACGTCAGGGTTTCTGCTGTCACGCTGATTGCCGGTCGGTATTCATGCTATCGCGTGCGGATATCCCGGTGCAGTTGTCATCGGGCATGCCGTGCCGGCATACGGTCACTCGTGGCCGCTGCTTCTTTCGTGCTCGCGCGTGGTCGTTCCCATCCGCACGGCTTTCGCCGAGCTGTGCCATTAGGAGCTCGATGAACGTAAGAAGGCGCTGTTCCGTCAGCGCTGTCGCCCTGTTATCGCTGATCCTGTCGATCCTTGTCGCCGCGCCGCCGTCACCGGCTCACGCGGACCCGGGGTCGTTGACGCTCACCTGGAAGTTCGGCGGGTACGACGACGGTCCGAACTGCATGATCTCGGCGAGTGTCGCCTCGCAGGTGAGCAACGGCCGCGTCCGCGTCAACGGCCGCTTCTACGGCTGTGACGGCGGCACGGAATACGGCGTGGGTGACGGCGATCTCACTGTCATCGGGTGGGGGCCGACCGAGGGTCCGAACGCGCGCCCGTACAACAAGGCCGTCGGCGGGAGCGTCGGAACCGGCTGGTGCCCTGATACATGCGCCAATGTCGCGGACGTACCGTTCGCTGGTCCCGGTACGTACTGCGGCATGGTGACGTACGGGGACACCGGCTACCTGATCCGGAACCTGCGTGACCCGAACCTTCAGCCGTGCCGCTACGTCTCGGGGCAGCCGCCGGTCTTCCCCTCCGATCAGATCCCGCCGCCGCCCGCGCCCCCGGTTGATCCGCCGCCGGTGACGCAACCGCCGGAGCCGATCCCTTGTCCGCAGATCTCCTCGATCAGCGCGGTGCCGGACGGCACCGTGCTGCAGACCTGTGACACCGGCCGGGTGTACAAGGTGGTGGGCGGAGCGCCCTTGTGGATGACCAGTTGCGCGTCGGGCATGTGCCCGGGGACACCGCTGAAGGTCACTCAGGCCATCGTCGACGCGGGTCGCCCGTATCCGCGGGACGCCGCGACCGCGCGCGACGAGGGCGGCAACATCTTCAAGTTCGTGGGCGGCGCACCTGTCCACCTGTCAAGTTGCACCGTCGGCTGCGGCAACCCCCTCTCGGTGCCGGCGGGCACCTTGCAGCTGGTCCATCCGGCCAACCACCTGCGGCAGCGGCCGATCGACGCGGCGACCGCGCGGGACGAGGCCGGGCACGTCTTCAAGTTCGTGGGTGGCGCGCCGGTTCATCTGTCCAGTTGCAGCGTGGGCTGCGGGAATCCCGTGCCGGTCAACGGGTGGAGCGTGGCCAACCTCGACCACATGAATCCGCAGCCTTCCGACGGTTCGACCGCCAAGGACGAGGCGGGCAACGTCTTCAAGTTCGTGGGCGGCGCGCCGGTTCATCTGTCCAGTTGCAGCGTCGGCTGCGGCAGCCCCGTGCCGATCACGGCGTGGAGCGTCGTCTACTACGAACACATGAATCCCCGCCCTTCCGACGGCTCGACCGCCAAGGACGAGTCGGGGAATATCTTCAAGTTCGTGGGCGGTGCGCCGATTCATCTGTCCGATTGCAATGTCGGTTGTGGGAATCCCGTGCTGATCAACGGGTGGAGCGTCGCGACGCTGGAGCACATGAATCCGCAGCCTTCTGATGGTTCGACCGCCAAGGACGAGTCGGGGAATATCTTCAAGTTCGTGGGCGGTGCGCCGATTCATCTGTCCGATTGCAATGTCGGTTGTGGGAATCCCGTGC
>NZ_JBFAHK010000003.1:17828-18015 GCF_040802095.1 Nonomuraea sp. NPDC050783 | reverse complement strand
TGCCGATCAACGGGTGGAGCGTCGCGACGCTGGAGCACATGAATCCGCAGCCTTCTGATGGTTCGACCGCCAAGGACGAGTCGGGGAATATTTTCAAGTTCGTGGGCGGTGCGCCGATTCATCTGTCCGATTGCAATGTCGGTTGTGGGAATCCCGTGCCGATCAACGGGTGGAGCGTCGCGACGCT